>JBILUC010000164.1:0-4026 GCA_044371205.1 Archangium sp. | reverse complement strand
TGCGGCTGCCGCGCGAGCAGTTCGCGAAGGTGTGGTCGGCGCTCACGCACATCACGCGCAACGCGGTCGACCACGGGCTGCTTCCGAAGGAGGAGCGAACGGGTCAGCTCGAGCTCGAGGCGCGCTCGGCAGGCGGCGAGCTGGTGCTGACCTTCGCGGACAACGGGCGCGGCGTTGATTGGGACAAGGTGCGGGAACGCGCAGCGGCGACTGGGCTCCCCAGCTCCACGCTCGAAGACCTCGAGCAGGCGCTCTTTGCCGTCGGTCTCACCACCCGCGACGACGTGAGCGAGCTCTCGGGGCGCGGCGTGGGCATGGCGGCCGTGAAGGAAGCGGTCGAGTCGCTGGGAGGCACCATTCGCGTGCGCAGCGAGCGCAACGCGGGCACCACCGTCGAGCTGCGCTTCCCCGAGGCGGTGGTGAAGACCAGCGACCCGCGCGAGCCGTTCTCGCCGGCGGTGTTGACCGGCGCGACGCCGCCACGCGCGCAGGCGAGCTGACACAGGTGAAGGGGGAAGTGACTTCTCTCCACGAGGGAGAGGAGTCCTCTGCATCAAGCTCGCCTGCGTATCCACGCACGCAGCAACTCTCGTTTGCTGTCGCTTCGGAGCTCTCCTCGGCCATGAAGAATGCGGCCATTGTCGATGATCAGGAGGTCTCCTCGTCTCAACCGAATCTTGATCAGGTGAGACGCCGCGCGCTGCTGGAGCGATGCCTTGAGCTCGTCGAGAGCCCTCTGCTGGCTGGGATCATTCCCCACGGCGCGAAGCCATGGCGAACAGAACAGCGAGTCATGCGCGCCAGCAGTGGTGAGGACGCCATGCGCTTCCACCGGGCCTCGTTCCACAGGGGCACTCGAGTTGCGTCATCCTGAGCGTTCGCCGACTCGACTCTGACAACCCGAGCACGACGGGTCTCGAGTCGAGCAGGTGATTGGCCCCGTCGTCGTGGTCCTGCTCTTCGCAGAACCAGGCAATCAACTGAGCCTGCGGGTGGTCCGTGTGAAGTGACACCCGTCCAGGCTTGGAGAGGTAGGCGTGGCCCCCCTCGCGCAGGACCACCCGTTCTCGCTGAATGACCGTCCCCATCGTGTGCAGCGTCGCGTCCAGCTCCGAACGCTCGCATCGCGTGACGACGAAACCTTCCTTCAGAATCTCGCTGAGCATCGGCGACATGTTCATTCCGAGCAGAGCTGACCCGCGCGCCAGCTCGCGGAGGACAGCAAACGTCAGCTGTGAGGTGAAGACGGTACCTGCAGCAAGAATCCAGCTCGCGATCACCAGGGCAGTCGAACGACCGAGCGCGCGCCACAGCCATCGGGTGACGAGCCAGCAGACACTCCCAGCTGCCACAGTGAAAGCGGACGCCACAAACCACGCTGTGAAGGACGAATGCGGCTGGGCGACCGCGACGAAACTCGAAAGAGCGATCACCCCTGTGAGACCCAATTGAGCGGCAACGATGAGTAAGAACGCTGGCGCGGCGATCAGCTGACGAAGCAGAGCGTTGCCGTCAGCGGCCGGTCGTTTGGGGCTCCATTGGTCAATCTTCCTCTGATTCAACGGCTCGTGGAAACGAGCGCAGTCACTTCTCGATGGCCACGCTGGGGAAGCCGAGCAACACGTCGAGCAACTCCGAGTCGCTGATCTCGAGCGGCTGGCCATCGGGCGAGTGAAACGGGTCGAGCACGAAGAACGACGCGGCGCTCGAGGCCACCAACAGCACCGAGTGGATCGGGCGCGCATCGTCTCCGGGGGGACACAAGGGTCCGTGTTTGCCGGTGAGCGCAGCTGGCAAACGGGCGACCCACCTCGGGCCAGCGACGTGGACCATCACCCACGCTCCGTGTGAGAGCTCCTCGCGGAGTGTCGTGAGATCTGAAGGCGCCAGACGCAGGGAGAGGGTGAATGTCTGTCGTCAGCCTGGGCTCCACAGCATGGGCTTGAGAATCACCATCGCCACGATGAACAGCATCAGCAGCGTGGGCACCTCGTTCATGACGCGGAAGAAGCGGTGCGACCACGCCTGAGGCTCGGTGATGAGCCGCTTGCGCGCGACGATGGCGAAGGCGTTCGACGCGATGAGGCCCAGCACCATCGCGAGCTTCAGGTGCAGCCAGCCCTGCGAGAGCCACCCCGGCGTCAGCCACAGCATCGTCACGCCCGTCACCACGCTGACCACTCCGGCGGGCGTGGTGATGGCGTTGAGCAGCCGGCGCTCCATCACCTGGAAGCGCTCGCGCACGACCTGCTCGGTCTCCATCGCGTGGTAGACGAAGAGGCGAAAGATGTAGAGCAGGCCCGCCATCCAGCTGATGACGGCGACCACGTGCAGCGTCTTGACCCAGAGGTACATGCGGCTCGCGTCCTAGCGCGGCCCTCAGCTCAGGTCAGAGCAAGTCGACGTCCGTTCCGTTCTCCTGAACTGGCTCACGCAGGCGCCGACCCGCACGTGCTCGGCGGGGCTCGAGTTTCTCCTCGGGTGCGAGCAGCAGTTCCGACGAAGCGACCTCAAGGCTCCGGAAGGCTGCAGGCCTCGAGAGACCGCGGGATTCGCGGAATCGGTGCAGTGCCAAACGGCGCGCATGCCCCTCGACCTCGTGGCAAGTCGCGGCACCTGACCCCGCATATCGGCCGACTTGAGCACCGCGGGATGATGCTCAAGTCGACCGATATGGTGAATTGATGTGCGGAAGCTCACCACGAGGTGAGGGGCTGCACGCGACGAGCACGACCCGAATGAGCGAGCCCCCTCGTTCCTCAAGGCCCTCCGTCCGAGGAGGCACCTCGTCGGGGTGAGCGTCAGGTCCTTCTCAGAGGCTGCAACAGCAACGTGATGCCGAACATCACGCCCATCAACACCGTGACCGCGAAGTACGCGCGCGAGAGCCCTTCAGCGCCACCGCCCGCGAAGTCGGCCAGCGCGCTCATCGTCGCCGCCGACGTCAACGTGCCGATGGAGGTGCCGATGTTGATGACCCCCTGCGCCGCAGCCCGCGTCTCCGGCGGGGCCTCTTCGATGGCGATGGACCGCAACGAGCCGCCCACCACGATGCCCACGCCGAGCCCCACTGGCAGTGACGCCGCGAGGAACATCCAGAAGCCCAGGCCGATGAGCCCGGTCCCGAGGTAGCCCAGCGCGAGACAGAAGAAGCCGACGAGCATCAAGGTGCGGGGGCCGAGCCGGTTCATCAACCGCCCGCCTCCCGCGGCGCCCACCATCGACGCCACCACCAGCGGCAACAGCATGAAGCCCGCACGCCTCGAGTCCACACCGTGCGCGAGCGTGGCCACCGAGGCGAGAAACACCACCGCGCCCATGCTGAAACCCGCGCCCGTCGTCAGCGTGTAGGTGACGGCGAGCTGGCGGTTCTTGAACAACGTCAGGGGAATCATCGGGCGCTCTGCCCGCCGCTCGATGAAGAGGAAGCTGATGAGGGCCACGGCGGCGCCCCCCAGACACCACGGCCACAGCGTGACCCCGAGGAGCGGGTCGGCGATGCGCGTGATGCCGAGCACCAGCAGCACCAGCACCACGACGAGCGCGCTGATGCCCGCGAGGTCGAACGCGCCCTTCAGCGGGGCGGCACCGGAGCGGCCCGGCAACGACCGCTGGCCGAGCCACAGCACCACGGCGGCGATGGGCAGGTTGATGAGAAAAATCCAATGCCAGTTGGCGACGAGCATCAACCCGCCCGCCAACGGAGGCCCGAACACGAAGGCCATGCCGAAGGTGGCGCCGATGAGACCGAGCGCCTTGCCGCGCTCCTCGGCGGGGAAGACGTCACCGATGATGGAGCTCGCCGTGGGCGTCACCCCGCCCGCCCCCAAACCCTGCACGGCGCGCGCGGCGATGAGCACCCCGAAGTTCGTGCTGATGGCCACCAGCGATGAGCCGAGCGCGAAGAGTGACACCGACATCAGGAAAATCGGCCGCCGGCCATAGCGGTCGCTCAAGTTCGCCATCAGCGCGGTGCTCGCGAGCGAGCAGAGCACGTAGACGGTCGTCACCAGGGCCACGGCGCGG
>JBILUC010000012.1:0-169796 GCA_044371205.1 Archangium sp. | reverse complement strand
GGCTGCATCGTGCGGCGTTGCGTCAACCACAGCGGTGGATCGCTCATCGGCAGCCCGTTGCCCAGCAGCGGCCGAACGCCGTTCACTGCGGAGCCCCGAACCCAGTGCGCGGCGCGCTTCTGCAACATGTGCTGCAGCAGCTCGGGCTCGCCCACGATGGTCAGGGTCACCGGCCCGAGCCCCACCTTGAACGAGGGCCCCAGCGTGCGCGCGCAGTGGAGCAGAAACGCCGGCCCATCGGCGCTCATCGCGCGGGCGTTGGACAGCGTCAGCGACTCACGACGGCGGGGCAGGGGCATGGCTGGAGGCGTCTAGCCGACCTCGACGAATTCTGGCGTTGCTTCAGGGGCCCTCGCCTTTCACTGCGCCTTGTCGAACACCCTCGACACGGCGGTGATGGCGTCCAACGACAGCGGGCACTCCGTCACCGTCTCGCACGGCATCAGCCCCGAGGTCTTCGAGCGACGCTACGGCGCGGCCGGGGACTGAGGCCAAAGCGCGCGCTGCACACTCAGCTCTCCATCGGAGTGGAGCGGCTGGAGCCATGAACACGACGGGAGCGGCAGATCGATGCACCCGACGCGAATGGGGCGGGCCCGCGCCAGCTCGCGCAGCGCGCTCAACGACCGTTCGAGCCGTTCGCCGCTGAACGGGCAGTAGAAGGTGAAGACGGTCGCGTCCCGCTGCGCCGCGAGGAGTTCGACAGCGTCACCCTCGAGCACGCCCACCCGGGTCAGCGCATGCCGCTCGATGAGCCCGCGATGGGTCGAGACGAGTTGAGGCTGAACCTCGAGGCCCGTCACGGTGGCGCCCGTGAGCCAGTGCAGGAAGATCGCCGCCCGTCCCACCCCGGAGCCGACGTCGACCACGTGATCGTCGGGGCCCAGCTCGACCCACTCGGCGAGGCGCAGCAGCGCGTGCACGGGGCTCGGCAGGTAGGGCACGCCGTCGCGCGGCAACGCGGGCCCATCGTCGGGCAGCTCGCTCAGGCCGAGGCGTCGATCGAGCCACGCGTCGCGCTCGAGCCAGGGCACCGCGAGGAGTTCAGCGCGAAAGGACGCGGGATCCACCCGCCCACCATAGACAGCGCGTCGGGGTTACGCTCTCCAGCGATGCTCTCGTTGCTGACGCTGGCGCTGGTGAGCGCCGCCCCCCAGATGGTGGTCGTGGTGCCGGTCGAGGTGATCCACGCCGACGCGAAGTACGCACCGCTCGCGCGCGCGGTGCAGAGCCTCATCGAGGCCGATCTGCGTGAAAACGGTGTACCGGTGCGCACCGAAGACGATCTCGACTCGAGGCAGTGGGGCACCATCAAGGGCGCCAGCCACGTGCTCGCGGCGAGTGTCATTCCCATGCCTGACGGCAAAGTGATGCTCCAGGCGAGGTTGCTCGCGCTGCCCAACCACATCCTCGGCTCGACCCGCAGCGTGGGGTGGAACGAGCGAGAAACGATGGTGCGGGTGATGATCCAGAAGCTCGGTCGTTCCTTGCCGACGGTCGAGCCCCGCCTGTTGGTGGTCAACGACGAGCTGATGCTCGCGTGGGGTCTCGCGCTCGGGGCGCTGCACGACGGAGATCCCCAGAACGCAAAGAAGCGCGTCGCCGAGGTCGCCCTCAAGTGGCCCACGTTCACCCCGGCCGTCGAGCGCGCCGCGCAGCTGGGGAAGTAGCCCGTGAACCTGCTGCTCCTCGAGCCCGGTGAGCTCTCCGTGGAAGGCGAAGCCCGGCTGGCCGGTCGTCGACTCGAGCACGTACGCTCGGTGCTGAAGCTCAAGGTCGGCGACCCGCTGCGCGTCGGCGTCGTCGGGGGGCTGATGGGCGAGGCGAAGGTGCAGTCGATCGACACCGAAGCGCTGGTGCTCACCGCGACGCTCACCGAACCGCCGCCCCCGCGCGCAGGCATCTCGCTGGTGCTCGCCATTCCCCGGCCCAAGCAGCTCAAGCGCGTCATCCCCGCGGTGGCGTCGCTGGGCGTCGATCGCGTGGTGTTGATCAACGCCGCGCGCGTCGAGAAGAGCTACTTCGACTCGAAGGTGCTCAACGACACGTTCCTCGACGAGCTGGTGCGGCTGGGGCTCGAACAGGCGTGCGACACGGTGAAGCCCGTCATCGAGCTGCGCGATCGGCTGAAGCCCTTCGTCGAAGACGAGCTCGATGGCTGGCTGCCGCATGACGCAGTGCGGCTCATCCCCCACCCGACCGGCGCGAGCCCGCTGGCGCCCATCGCCAAAGACCGTCACGTCGCGCTCGCCATCGGCCCCGACGGCGGCTGGGTGCCCTGGGAGGTCGAGCTCTTCTCGAAGCACGGCTTCACGCCCGCCTCGCTCGGTCGACGCGTGCTGCGCGGTGAAGTCGCGGTGCCTGCCGTCATCGGGGCCGTGCGCGCTGGCAGCTGACGCGGTATTCGTAGGCCATGTCTTTCCTCAAAGACGCGAAGCCCGCAGAGCCCCGCAAGCGCGACACCATCAACCCGCCGGCCCTGCTCGAGTTCATGATGAAGGACTGGAAGCCCCAGTCCGGCGCGCTGCCCAGGCCACACCGTCACGCGAAGGTCTTTCAGGCGCGGCGCGAGGCGCTGTCGGCGAAGTTCAAGGGCGACGTGCTCGTCATCCCCACCGGGCACGAGCAGGTACGCGCCAACGACACCTGCTTCCGCTTCCGTGCGGGCAGCGACTTCTTCTGGCTGACCGGCAACCTCGAGCCCGACTGTGTGCTGGTGATGGTGCCCAACGCGAAGGGCGGGCACGACGCGCACCTCTTCGTCGAGCCCAACCCCGGCCGCTCGAACGAGACCTTCTACACCGACCGCCGCACCGGCGAGCTGTGGGTCGGGCCCCGCTTCGGCGTGCCCCAGAGCTGCGCGCACTTCGACGTCGAGTTCGCGCACGGGCTGCCCGACTTGCCGAAGTTCCTCGAGAAGTACCCGCTGTCACGCGTGCTGCGTGGGCTGTCTCCAAGGGTCGAGGCGCTGCGCACCCCCAGCCACGAGCGGCCCGCTGACGCCGAGCTCGCCGTCGCGTTGGGTGAGCTGCGCCTCTGCAAAGACGCGCTCGAGGTGAAGGAGCTGCAGGCGGTCATCGACTCCACGAAGCGGGGGTTCGAAGACGTGATCCGCGCGCTGGGCAAAGCGAAGAGCGAGCGTGAAGTCGAGGGCGTGTTCGGCTTGCGCGCGCGGGTCGAGGGCAACGACGTCGGCTACGGCACCATCGCCGCGTCAGGTGCGCACGCCTGCATCCTCCACTGGACGCGAAATGACGGCGCGCTCCGCAAACAGGATCTGTTGCTGCTCGACGCCGGCGTGGAAGGCCACCAGCTCTACACGGCCGACATCACGCGCACGCTGCCCATCAGCGGCAGGTTCTCGAAGGAACAGCGTGAAATCTACGAGCTGGTCTGGCGCGCGCAGCAGGCCGCCTTCGAGGCCGTGAAGCCCGGCAACGACTTCATGGAACCCAACCGCCGCGCGATGCGGGTGCTCGCCGACGGGCTGGTGGCGCTCGGCATCTTGAAGACGTCGGCCGACGAGGCGCTCGAAGATCAGAAGCAATTCTACAAGCGCTACTCGCTGCACAACGTCAGTCACATGCTCGGCCTCGACGTGCACGACTGCGCGCGCGCCCGCCAGGAGGTCTACCGCTACGGCCCCCTGCAACCCGGCATGGTGCTCACCGTCGAGCCGGGGCTCTACTTTCAGGAAGACGATCTCACCGTGCCGAAGAAGTACCGCGGCATCGGGGTGCGCATCGAAGACGACCTGCTCGTCACGGCGAAGAGCTTCAAGAACCTGTCGGCGAACATCCCCTCCGAGGCGAGCGCGGTGCAGAGGTGGATGAAGTCGGTGCGCGCGAAGAAGGGCTGATCAGTCGGTCTCGGCTTCGGTCGGTGGCAGCTCGCCCTCGACGTAGTCGAAGCTCGCGCGGCCGATCTCGCGATCGTCGACGGTGAGCACGCGCACCCGGTACGTGCCTGGCTTGCCCATCGTCGAGTACGCGAAGGTGCGAAAGCCCTCTTCGTTGCCGCCCGAGAGGCCCGTCGCGTACGGGGAGCCGCGCTGCGTCCACCCCTTGTCGGGATCGTCGTAATCCCACGCGAAGCGCACCTGATCGTGGAACCTGGTGGGCGCGAAGATGCGCACGAAGGCGTACGCCTTGCTGCCCGTCGGCCCCACGAAGGTGCCGCTCTGCCGTTTCCAGAACTGCCACGCGGGCGCGGGCTGGTACGCGAGCTCGTAGCGCTTGTGCCCCTTCTCGTCTTTCGTCGAGCCGACCGACGAGTAGACGCCGATGTGCTTGAGCGAGAGCGGCACGGGGGGAATGACGTTGAGCAGGTAGAGCAGCAGCAGCGTGCCCTGCATCACCAGCCCGGGCATCACCGCGCGCTTGAAGGTCCAGTTCGGGTCGTGCGTGAAGCGGGTGAAGAACTTCCACAGGCCGAAGGTGGCGGCGCAGCCCAGCGCGACCGAGACCACGTACTGCCACGCGTGGAGGTGGCCGTAGAGCACCGGCAACAGGTACGCGAGGTAGCTCGTCACCGAGAAGCCCAGCAGCATCACCCGCACGATGGGGCCCTGCTGCCGAAAGCGCGGCAGCTCGTTGGCGACGATGATCACCGACAGCGCCACGATGAAGAGGAAGGCGAGCACCCCCGACGACGCGCGGAAGTAGAACACCATGAAGGCGTTGAGCAGCGTGCCGAGGAAGAAGTGCATCACCCACAGCCGGTAGCTGGCGACCTTCCCCAGAAACCCCTCGGGCTCTTTGCCCGCCACGTGGAGCCGGTGATCCCAGAAAATCAGCAACGCAGAGAGCACCAGGTACGCGCCCTGGTGAATGAGCAGCGGCGTGCTGTCGATGCGGTGCAGCAGCACCACGTCGAACAGGAACCCGGCGAAGAAGAAGCTCACCTCGAACGCGAGGTGGTGCTTTTCCTTGAAGGCCTTGAAGCGCGCCCCGAGGCCCGTCGGAGCAGGGGCAGCAGCCACTTCGGGGGTCGTCGGCTCGGCGCTCATGCGAGAGCGCGTTCTACTTCACCTTCAGGAATAGCGATCGTCTCGCCACGGGTGTGCGGTGTTGCTGTAGCCGCGCTCTTCCCAGAAGCCGCGCTTGTTGGCGGTCATGAACTCGAGGCGGTTGATCCACTTCGCGCCCTTCCACGCGTAGAGCTGCGGCGTGATCATGCGCACCGGCCCGCCGTGCTCTCGCGGCAGGGGCGCCCCGTTCCACGTATGCACCAGCAGCACGTCGTCTTTCATCGCCTCTTCGAGCGAGACGTTGGTGGTGTAGCCGTCGGCGGCGTACGCCATCACGAAGCCCGCGCTCGCCTTTGGCTGGACCAGCGCGGCGAGGGTGCTGAACGACACGCCCTTCCACCTGCTGTCGAGCAGCGACCAGGTCGTCACGCAGTGAAAGTCACTCTCGTCTTCGACCTGCGGCAGCGCGTTGAAGGCCGCCCAGTCGAGCGTCACCGACTGCTCGACGGCGCCATCGAGGGTGAGCTTCCACGCAGCGGTGGGGATCTCGGGCTTGAAGCCGAGATCGAGCACCGGCCAGTTCTTCGAGACGTGTTGACCGGGCGGCACCTGCGGCATGCCGTGGCGATTCGCAGGCCCGCTGCCCATCGGCTTCGCGTCTGCACGGCCCGGTGACGCTTCGGACTTCTCGCGCCACCGCTCCTTCAACTTCATGCGCGCGTCGATGATGCGAGCGAGCTTGTCGTCGCTCACTCAGCCGCCCTTGATCATCGTCGCCAGCTCCCCGCTCTGCGCGAGCTGGGTGACGATGTCGCTGCCGCCCACGAACTGCCCGCGAATGTAGATCTGCGGAATGGTCGGCCAGTTCGAGTACAGCTTGATGCCGTCGCGCACCTCGGGCTCGGCGATCACGTCGATGGAATGAACCGGGCCGTGCTGCTTGAGCAGCTCGAGCGCGCGCGCTGAAAAACCGCACTGGGGGAACATCTGGTTCCCCTTCATGAAGAGCACCACGGGGTGGGCTTTGATCTCTGCGTCAAAGCGCGCCTTGAGCGCGTCACTGAGGGTCGGGGTCGTCATGAGGTCACCTTCGTTTGGGCCCACTGCTCGGGCGTGAACGTCTTCAACGCCAGGGCGTGCAGCTCGCCCGTGGCCAACACGTCTTTCAAGGGCGCGTACACCAGCTGGTGCGCCCGCACCATCGGCAGGCCGACGAACTGCTCGGCGATCACCTTCGCTTCGAAGTGATCCATCGTGCCGGTGGTGTCGATCACCTCGACCTGCGCACCGGGAAGCGCCGACAACACGCGCTCGCGAATCCATTCAGGGGTCAACGGCATGTTCAGTTCACTCCACCAGAGGGCACGACCCAGCCGGGGTCGATGCCCATGCTCTTGATTACCTGCGCCCACACCTTCTCCGGCTCGGTGTGCAGCACGTCGTTGCGGTTGGCCTCGGTGTACAGCCAACTGCCCTGCTTCATCTCGAATTCGATCTGCCCCGCGCCCCACCCCGCGTAGCCCAGACAAAAGCGCAGGTTGGCGTGCTCGTCTTGCAGCAGCGGGTTCAAGGCGTCGCTCGTCACCGACAGGTACAACCCATGGAGGATCTCGTTCTTCTCGTCGACCCCTTCGGAGTCGTGCAGCACGAAGCCCCGGTACGGCTCGACTGGCCCACCGTGAAAGAGCGGCTCGTCGCGGCGAATGCGCGCCACCTCGATCTCCTGGCTCTTGCCCAGCTCCCGAAAGGTGAGCGGGGCGGTGCGGTTGATGACGAGGCCCATCGACCCTTCGTCTGAGTGCTCGACCATCAACACCACCGCCTGGTGGAAGTTGCTGTCGGCCAGCTGCGGGGTGGCGATCAGAAATCCGGGCGCGAGCGACTTCACGAAAGCGAGCTTATCGCGCCCCGCTTTACAGTCGCCGCCCCTGTTCAGCGAATGGTGAGCACCAGGCGGTAGACGAACTGCGCAGGCGTGGTGAGGCCGCTCTGAGACCGGGTCACCCGCAGGTACATGGTCTGAGGGGTCGCGGTGTTGTTGCGCGCAAGCGAGAACACAGCCTGGCTGCTGGGGCTGCGGAGGCCGTCGATGCGCGAGCAATACCCGCGACCGCCATCGTCATCGGTCGTGATGAGCGCTCCCGTCGAGTCGAGCAGCGAGAGCGTGGCGTCGAGATCATTCGACTCGCAGCTCTCGGTCGCACGATCACCCTCGATGATCTCTGCCCGCACGCCCGACTGCGGCGGCACGGTGATCGCGAACACGTCGACGTCGTTCTCGAGCTGGTGGTCGGCCGAGATCCACGCGTCGACCGCACTGCTGAGCAGCACCTCGGCGGTCGCCACGGTGTCGTTGCCCCCAGAGCTCGCCGACGCCTCCGCCTCCGCGCCGACCGTGGGAGGGAAGGTCAACTCGAGGAAGTACCGCTCGATCGGCGCGTTGTTGCCCGTGCGCTCGAGCTGAACGAACCACGTCCCCGCGGGCAGCGGAACCTGCAGGAGCGCGCACCCGCCAAGCCCCGAGGACGCGTCGTTCACCACCTCGACCCCCCCGGAGTCGAACAACCGCAGCGTGGTGCTGGTCGCGTTGCAGTCGCGCGAGGTCCCCACGAAGCTCTCGAGCCGCACCACCTGCGTCGCGCTCGTCGTGAAGCGGAAGACGTCGACGTCGCCGGTCATGCCAATTGCGCCGCGAATTCGGGTATCGCCGGTCAGCTGGACCCCCGAACTGGTCGCCTGTGCGCGGGTATCGTTCGGCTCGAGCTCGTCGATGGCCGGCACGCGGCAGGCGTTGCTGCAGAGGTCGGCGTCGTTCGTGTTCCCGTCGTCGCACTCCTCGGCGCCAGGCGTCAGCGTGCCGTCGCCGCAGATGATCTCGGCGAAGCGAAACTCGATGCCATAGCGGGCCACCGTGGCGTCGTCGCCGTTCTCGACGATGTGCACGTAGACGGTGCGGTTGGGGAGCAGCGCGACGGTGATCCCCGGGCAGCGATCGGCCGCGCCGTTGCGATCGTTCGAGTCGGCCTGCGCCTGCCCGGCGGCGTTGCGCACCGTGAGGCCGAGATCGACGCTCGAGCCGCACGCACGACCCGGCCCGAAGCCGCTGGCGCCGCTCCACACGTCGATGCGCACCGACTTGGCGGTGCTGGTGGTGTTGGTCAGGGCGAAGACGTCTTCGTCACCCGGCACCCCGATCGAGGCCACGCGAACCGTGTTGCCCCCCGCAGCGTCGATGCCCCCCTGCGCGGTGGCGTTGGCGACGGCCAGCCCACCGGGGTCGAAGTCGTTGCCGCCGATGCCAGGACCTCCGATGGCCGGCACGCCATCGTCGTTGGGTTCGACCTCCGGGGTCTCGACCGTGCAGGTGACGCTGCACCCATCGAGCGCCTGAGTGTTCATGTCGTCGCAGGCCTCGGTTCCAGCGCGCGTGCCGTCACCACACGTCGTGACACAGACCGAAGGCACCCCGGCACACAACCAGCCGGGCTCGACGGTGCACGTCGCTGAGCAGCCATCACCGCTCTCGGTGGGCGGCGCGTCGTCGCAGACCTCAGCGCCCGTCACCAGCCCGTCTCCGCAGACGGCGAGGCACACGCTCGGCGCGCCATTGCACGCCCAACCCGTCTCGACCTGACACGTCATCGAGCACCCATCACCGGCTTCGGCAGGCGGCGCGTCGTCACAGACCTCGTTCCCCCGCACCAGCCCGTCGCCGCACGTCGCCACGCACACCGAGGGAGTTCCGCTACACGTCCACCCCGTCTCGAGCGTGCACGCCGCTGAACAGCCATCGCCGCTCTCCCCCGGCGCGAGGTCGTCACAGGCCTCGAGCCCGGCCACCACGCCGTCACCACAGCTCGTCGTGCAGCTGGAAGGAATGCCGTTGCACGCCCACCCCGCCTCCGTGGTGCAGTTCGCCGCGCAGCCATCACCCGCGTCTCTCGCGCCGTCGTCACAGCTCTCACCACCTGCGGTGCGCCCGTCGCCACACACCGTGGCGCACGCGCTCGGCACGCCGGTGCACGAGAAGCCAGGCTCGATCATGCAGGTCGACGAGCAGCCGTCGTTCGACGTCTCGCCCGCGTCGTCGCAGCGCTCGTTGCCAACGACGATCCCGTTCCCACAGGCAGACACCGTGCAGTTGGAGTCGCACCCGTCACCGTCGAGCGCATTGCCGTCGTCACACGCCTCGGTGCCAGTGCGCGTCGCGTTCCCGCAGCCGGTCGGCCGGCAGCTCCCCAGCGCGCCGTCATCACAGCCGTCACCGTTGGTGGCGTTACCGTCGTCGCATGCCTCGCCCTGTTGGCGCACGCCGTCTCCGCACCGGCTCACGCAGCGCCCAGCCATGCACGCACCGCCAGCACAGTCTCGCCCCTCAGCGCACGTCGCGCCGTCGTCGCAGCGTGCGCATGGGGAGGTGCCTCCGCAGTCGACGTCGCTCTCGTTCTCGCCGCGGCGTTGATCGTTGCAGCTCGACGCGATGCAGAGCCCCGCGCCATCGCAGAAGCCGCCAGGGCAGCTGCCACCCGCCATGACGTTCTGGATCACCGGAGCACCGTCGACGCACACCACCGGGGCGCAAGGTGTCGAGTCATCGCTCCGACACGGAGCGCACGCCGTCAGAAAAGTGAGCGCCGCGACGATCCCCCCGAGCCGCATCTCCCGGACCAGAGCACCTCGGCCGCAACTCCGCAAAACCGCTCCATCATTTCGATGGAATCGAAGGGCGCTTCAGTCTGCGCCGAGCCGTGCGAGTTCGGCGTCAATGAGCTTGCGAAAGTCTTCTTCGGGCCGCGCGCCGCTCAACTGCAGCCCGTTGATGAAGAAAGCGGGGGTGCCGCTCACGCCCGCGTGCTGACCCGCCGCGAGGTCGCGCTTGACGAGGCTCGCCATGCGGCCCGAGCGCAGGCATTCCGCGAACCTCTTCTCGTCGACGCCGACGTTGCGCGCCTGCATCACCAGCGCGTCTTCGTCGATCTCCTGCGACTCGAAGAGCGAGTCATGCATTTCCCAGAACTTGCCCTGCTCGTCAGCGCACGCCGTGGCCTCGGCGGCGCGGGGGGCTTTCGGGTGAAACGACAGCGGGTAGTGGCGGAACACGATGCGCACCTTTTCGCCGTAGGCCTTGAGCACCGTCGAGACCGTCTCGTGCGCGCGCGCGCAGTAGGGGCACTCGAAGTCGGCGAACTCGACGATCACCACCTTCGCGTTCTTGCCGCCGCGCGTGGGGCCCGACGCGTCGACCGGCTTGCGCACTTTCAAAGGAGCCTCGAGCGCGATCACGTACCCCGCCTCTCGCTTCAACTTCGCGAACACTTCCTTCGCCTTCCGTGCGCGCCCCTCACGTTGCATGGCCTGACGCAGCTGAGGCTTCGCGTCGTCGTAGCTCGCGCCCTCGGGCAGCCGGCCGCGCGCACGTTCGAACAGGGCCTTCATGTCGCTCTCTTCGGGCTCGGGGAGGCCGCCCTCGATGTTCTTCGCGAGCCAGTCGTCTTCGCTCACGCCGTCGCGCTTCGCCTGCGCGCTCACCAGCTGCTCGATGGCGATGCGCTCGGCGGCCTCGGTCCGCAGCTCGTAGATTTGTTCCTGCAGCTTGGTGAGCTCGTCGCTCACCTTCGCGTCGACCTCGCTCAACCGGATGACGCGATCGCCAAACTTCGCGACCACAGGGGTCGGGCCTTCATCACGAACGACGGGAACCGTCGCACAGCCCGCGAGGGCCAGGGTCACAACGAAAAGACAGAAACGCATGGGGGAAGAACTCACTGGACCGAGTGGTGTTGGCAGACCTTCACGCGGGGGAGCTCGGCAGCCCTCCCACGGTCCGGCGAAAGGTACTGGGTGTCGTCAACCCACGCGCGGCACGTCCACCCGTTGGCGCAGGAGGTGTCGTCCACACACGCTTCTCCGCACTGCCCCAGCGTGGCGAAGCCATCGCCTTTGGGGATGATCACGCAACGCTCACCCGATTGGCAGTTGGCGTCGGTCAGACACTCGGCGCGCGGGGTGGCGCGCACCGGGCCCTGCGCAGCGAAGTACCAGCTCATGGCCAGCGACAGGCCCACCAACGCGAAGATCCACGGGTTGGGCCTGAACATGCGGTCGACTTACATCGCAGCCGGAGCCGCCCCGCCTTCGGTCGGCAGCCGCGCGTACTCAGCCGGCTTCTCGAGCACCAGCGCCTCGCGCAGCACCTCGTCGACGTAATCGACGAGCACGATGCGCAGCGCCTTGCGAACCTTCCCGGGCACTTCCTTGAGGTCCTTCTTGTTCTCGCGCGGCACGAGCACGGTCTTGATGCCGAGGCGGTGCGCCGCCAGGCACTTCTCTTTCAGCCCGCCGATCGGCGTCACGCGGCCGCGCAACGTGATCTCACCGGTCATCGCGACGTCGCGCCGCACGGGCACGCGGGTGATGGCCGAGACCAGCGCGGTGGCGATGGTCACGCCCGCGCTCGGCCCGTCCTTCGGGAAGGCGCCCGGGAAGTGGATGTGCATGTCGTTCTGCTCGAAGAACGTGTCGTCGATGCCGAGCCGACGCGCCTTGCTGCGCACGTAGGTGACCGCGGCCTGCGCCGATTCCTTCATCACGTCGCGCAGCACGCCGGTGACGATCAACTTGCCCTTGCCGGGCATGGTGGTCGCCTCGGTGATCAGCACCTCGCCGCCGTATTCCGTCCACGCGAGGCCGTTCACCATGCCGACCTGGTTGTCCTTCTCGTTCTTGTCCTTCGGGACCCTGGCGGTGCCAAGCAACTTCATCACGCGCTTCTGGTCGACCAGCATCGGCGCGACGCCTTCGACCTCGCCCTGCACGGGGCTGGTGCCCTTGCGCGCCTTCACCATCTCGCGCGCCAGCTTGCGGAACACGCCGGCCAGCTCGCGCTCGAGGTTGCGCACGCCCGACTCGCGCGTGTAGCGGCGAATCACGGCGCGAATGGCGCTGTCGGTGAGCTTGATCTCGACGTCGGCCAGCCCGTTCGCCTCTTTCTGCTTGGGGATCAGGTAGCGCCTGGCGATCGCGAGCTTCTCTTCTTCGGTGTACCCGGCGAGCCGAATGACCTCCATGCGGTCTTGCAGCGGCTGCGGGATGGTGTGCATCGAGTTGGCGGTGCAGATGAACATCACCTTCGACAGGTCGTAATCGAGGTCGAGGTAGTGATCGTTGAAGGTGTGGTTCTGCTCGGGGTCGAGCACCTCGAGCAACGCCGACGACGGGTCGCCGCGGAAGTCGCTCGACATCTTGTCGATCTCGTCGAGCAGCATGACCGGGTTCGAGGCCTCGGCCTTCTTGAGCGACTGCACGATCTTGCCCGGCATCGCGCCGATGTACGTGCGGCGGTGCCCGCGAATCTCAGCTTCGTCACGCACGCCGCCCAGCGCGATGCGCACGAACTTGCGACCCAGCGCCTTGGCGATGCTGCGGCCCAGCGACGTCTTGCCGACGCCCGGGGGCCCCACGAAGCACAAGATCGGCCCCTTCAGCTTGCCGACCAGCTGCTGCACCGCGAGGTACTCGAGGATGCGCTCTTTCACCTTCTTCAGGCCGTAGTGATCGGCGTTGAGCACGCCCTCGGCCTCGCTCACGTCGAGGCGATCTTTCGTCTCGTCACCCCAGGGCAGCGAGAGCACCCAGTCGACGTAGTTCCGCACCACCGTGGCTTCGGCGGACATCGGCCCCATCATCTTGAGCTTCTTGATCTCCTTCTTGACCTTGGCGACGGCCTCCTTCGGCAGCTTCTTGGCCTTCAGCTTCTCGTCGAGCTCGGCCAGCTCGCCCTTGCCGTCGTCCTTGTCGCCGAGCTCGCGCTGAATCGCCTGCATCTGCTCGTTCAAGAAGTACTCGCGCTGCGTGCGTTCCATCTGCTTCTTCACGCGCGACTTGATGCGCTTCTCGGCCTTGAGGATCTCGATCTCGCCCTGCATCAGCTCGTAGAGCTTCTCGAGCCGCTTGATGGGCGACTCGGTCTCGAGCAGCCCCTGCTTGTCGGCGACCGACTTGAACGGCAGGTGAATCGCGATGGTGTCCGACAGGCGCGACGCGTCGTCGATGATCGCCACCTGCTGCTGCAGCTCAGGCGCGATGCGCTTGTTCAACTCGACGTAGGCCTTGAACGTCGCCTGCACCGCGCGCACGAGCGCCTCGACCTCGACGCCCGTCGCCGGCGGCTCGACCACCCGCTCGAACTCGCAGAGGAAGAACGGGTCGTGCGGCACGAACTTCGAGACCTTCGCGCGCGCCACGCCCTCGACGAGCACCTTCACCGTGCCGTCGGGCAGCGGGAGCAGCTGCACCACCTGCCCCAGCGTGGCGAACTGGAAGAGCTCGTCGGGCGCAGGGTCGTTGGTCTTGGCCTTCTTCTGAGCCGAGAGCAGCAACCACGCCTTGCCGTCAGCGCCCTTCTTCGCCATCGCCTCCTTCAGCGCCGCGATCGACTTCTCGCGACCGACATAGAGCGGGCGAACCTCGTGCGGGAAGAGCACGATGTCGCGCAGGGGGAGCATCGGGAGCACTGCTTCCTTCTTGTCGTCGCGGCTGAAGAACATGTCTGTGCGGGGTTGTAACGCCGAGGCGAGTCGAAATCGAACTTCCTTCCCGTCACTTCAGCGTCTGCAGGAGGAACGCGATCTGGTCCGCAGAGTTCTCAATGGCCTTGGCGACCTGGTCTGAACCACCGTGCCCGGCGTTGGCCTCGATGCGCAGCCACGACAACCCGGCGGGGTTCGCCGCCTGCACTCGGGCGACGAACTTGCGCGCGTGGAACGGGTCCACGCGATCGTCGTGATCGGCCGAGAGCATGAGCAGCGGTGGGTACGACGTGCCGGCCTTCACGTGCTGGTAGGGCGAATACGCCGAGATGACCGCCAGCTCGTCGGGTTTTTCGGGGTCGCCGTACTCGGGGATCCAGGTCTTGCCGCTGCCGTAGAGGTGGTACCGCTCCATGTCGAGGAGCGGTACCGCGCAGACCACCGCGCCGAACAGCTCAGGCCGCTGCGCCAGCGCCACGCCCATCAGCAGGCCGCCGTTGCTGCCGCCGCGAATGCCGAGCTTCTTGGCCGACGTCCACTTCTCAGCGATGAGGTACTCGGCGGCTGCGTGGAAGTCGTCGAAGACGTTCTGCTTCTTCGCACCCTTCCCTGCGTCGTGCCACGCCTTGCCGTATTCACCGCCGCCGCGCAGGTTGGCGACCGCGTACACCCCGCCCGCCTCGAGCCACGGGTACGGGAAGCTCGAGTACGCGCTGCGCACCGAGACGTCGAAGCCACCGTAGCCGTAGAGCAGCGTGGGGTTCGAACCGTCGAGCTTCACGTCTTTGCGCGCGACGATGAACATCGGGATCTTCGTGCCATCTTTCGAGGCGTAGAAGACCTGGCGCACCTCGTACTTCGAGGGGTCCACCGGCACTTCGATCTTCGAATACAGCTCTGACTTGCCGCTCTTCACCGAGCTGCGGAAGATCTGCTGCGGCATCACGAAGCTGCTGAAGCTGAAGAACGCCTCGTCGTCGTCTTCATCGCCGATGAGGTTCGACGCGGTGCCGAGGCCGGGCAGCTCGACGTCGCGCACCTTCTTGCCGTCGAGCGTGAAGAGCTCGACCGCCGAGACGACGTTCTTGAGCGAAGCGATCGCGAAGTGACCACCGACGATCACCAGCGACTCACGCGCCGCGTTCTTGTCTTCGGCGATGAGCTCCTTCCAGTTCTTGCGATCGGCCTTGTTGGGGTCGACCTCGAACACGCGCTTGTTGGGCGCGCCCTCGTCGGTGAAGACGTAGAACTTCCCCTTCCACGCATCGACCGAGTACTTCGCGTCTTTGCCCTTCACGAGCAGCTGCCAGGCCTTGTCCTTGCCGACGCGCTTGAAGAAGACGTCGTTCTCATTCCAGCCGCGCATCACGGAGACGAAGTGGAACTTGCCGTCGCGCGAGACGCCGCCGCCGATGAAGGTCTTCGGGTCGCCGGTGCGCGGGTGCACCTGCTCGTCCTTCGCAGGGTCGGCGCCGAGCACGTGCAACTTCACTTCGCAGTAGCCCGGCCGCTCGCTGACCGGGATCGCCGCGTCGGTCGGGAGCCACTCGTACATGAACGCCT
The DNA here is from genome assembly GCA_044371205.1 of Archangium sp. GTDB lineage: Bacteria > Myxococcota > Myxococcia > Myxococcales > Myxococcaceae > Archangium_A. Next base: position 154,736 of record JBILUC010000012.1, on the reverse strand, counting down.
TGTTGTCGGGCAGCCAGCTCGGGCTCGCGTACTTCGCGCCGGGGATCACGTCGACCTCGCTGCGCTTGCCGGTGTCGACGTCGAGTACGTACAGCGTCGCCTCGTCGGCGGCGTTCGGCTTCTGCGCGAAGACGACCTTCTTGCCATCCCAACTCGGCACCCAGGTGCCCAGCGAGACCGTGTTGTCGGTGGACCAGGTGTTCGGGTCGAGCAGCACCTTCTCTTCGCCCGTCGCGCCCTGCTTCCAATAGACGACGGCCTTCTCCTTGTTCTTGTGCGTGCGTACGTAGAAGTAGCGGCCGCCGCGCTTGATGGGGGCCCCGAGCGCGTCGAGGTAATAGAGCTCGCGGTAGCGCTCGAGCAGCTTCGCGCGCTCGGGGATGGCGTGGATGCGCTCGCGGGCGAAGCCGTCTTGCGCCTTCATCCACGCCTGCACCTCGGGCGACTTCTCGTCTTCAAGCCAGCGGTAGGGGTCGTTCGGCGTGTCGTCGGTTCGCGTGGCTGGGGGCATGGGCTTCTTCGGGGCTTCGGCCACCACGCCCGCATCGACGGGCGCCGCGGCTTCGGTCTTCTTCGGCTCAGGGGTGGTGGCGCAAGCAGACAGGATCAACAACGAGGTCGCAAATCGTCGCATGGCGACGGACCGTGCCGCCCAGCGAGATGAGAGGCAATCAATTCCGCCGCCGACGCCGAGGCGCAGGCACCAGGTCGTCCACCCCGCGACGTCGCGCATCGACGACACCTCGCCACAGCGTCTCCGCCGCTGCGCCAGCAAAGCCCCGACGCGCCGCACCTCGCTCGGAGACGAACGCTCGAGCAGCACAGCAATGTCGGCGAGATCTTGAGGTCTGGCGGCAATGAGCTTCGTGGCAATGAGGTGTGGTCGTTTGATGACGGGCGCCTTGAGCCCCGGCAGCAACTCCATTCGGGTCGCCTGTCGAACGACAACGCCTTCGAGCCCGCTCGTTGCGAAGGGCAGGTCCGCCCGCACATCGCCGTCGCCGAGCGTCAATCGCACTGTTGCGACCCGACGGGTCTCTCGTTTCAGGAAGACCTCGCGGACCTGAAAGCCCGCTGTCTGAAGCGAGCGAACGATCTCGTCGACGTCAGCTTCCGACTCAGCTTCGACGGCGAGGTCGATGTCGGTCGTGCTGCGCGGCTCTGCGAGAAGGCTGCGCGCGATGCCGCCGACGACGCAGAATCGTGCGCCAGCCCTCGTGAGCGCCCTTATCGCCGCGTCGAAGGTGTCGAGAACCGCTTGACCCACTGGGAGCGCGGCATCTCGACGAACTCGCTGGGGTCTGGTGCGTCCTCGCCGAGCAGCCGCTCGGAGATCTTCGCATCAACCGCGCTCACCGAGGCACGCGGAAACGCGGCCCGGAGTTGGTGACGACGAAGCGCGACCCCTCCTGCATCGAGAGCTCCCGCCGAAACCTCGACGGGAAACTGCCGCCTCACGCGCTCGCCTCGGGCGCCTTGGGCTTCTCTTCGCCGGAGTAGAGCACCACCGGTTCCTTCTTTTTCAGCACCGCGTCTTCGCTGATGACCACTTCGCGCGCCGACTTCTTCGACGGGATCTCGTACATGAGTTCGAGCATCACGCTCTCGAGGATCGCGCGCAGACCACGAGCACCCGTCTTGCGACGAATCGCCTCCTGGCTGATGGCCTTGAGCGCGCCCTCGGTGAACTTGAGCGCCACGCCGTCGAGGTCGAGCAGCTTGCGGTACTGCTTCGTCAGCGCGTTGCGCGGCTTCACGAGAATGTCGACCAGCGCCGGTTCATCGAGCTCTTCGAGCGCCGTGACGACCGGCAGACGACCGATGAACTCGGGAATCATGCCGAACTTGAGCAGATCTTCCGGCTCGACCTTCGAGAGCAGCTCGCTGAGCGACTTGTCCTGCTTCTTCTTCACCTCGGCGCCGAAGCCGAGCGACTTGCCGCCGAGCCGACGCTCGATCACCTTGTCGAGGCCGCCGAACGCGCCGCCGCAAATGAAGAGAATGTTGGTGGTGTCGATCTGCAGGAATTCCTGCTGCGGGTGCTTGCGGCCACCCTTCGGCGGCACGTTCGCGACCGTGCCTTCGATGATCTTCAAGAGCGCCTGCTGCACACCCTCGCCACTGACGTCGCGCGTGATGCTGGGGTTCTCAGACTTGCGCGCGATCTTGTCGATCTCGTCGACGTACACGATGCCGCGCTGGGCCCGCTCGATGTCGCCATCTGCCGCCTGCAGCAGGTTGACGATGATGTTCTCGACGTCTTCGCCGACGTAGCCGGCCTCGGTGAGGCACGTGGCGTCAGCGATGGTGAATGGCACGTTCAGGATGCGCGCGAGGGTCTGCGCGAGCAGCGTCTTGCCGGACCCCGTCGGGCCCAACAGCAAGATGTTCGACTTCTGCAGCTCGACGTCATCGAGCTGCACCTTCGACTCGATGCGTTTGTAGTGGTTGTGCACCGCGACGCTGAGCACCTTCTTGGCGCGGTCTTGCCCGATCACATACTCGTCGAGGATCGCCTTGATCTCCGAAGGCCGCGGGATGCGCAGCTTCGTGTCCTTGGCCTCTTCGCGATCGATCTCTTCGGCGATGATGTCGTTGCACAGCCCGATGCACTCATCGCAGATGTACACGGTGGGGCCGGCGATCAGCTTCTTCACCTCTTTCTGCGACTTGCCGCAGAAAGAACAACACAGAGTCTGATTGCCGCCTTCGCGTCCGACGTTCCTCGTGGCCATGGCCTTCCGAAGCTAACCCGGCTGCAGCAGAACGCCCACCAATGGCCGCGCTGCCCCTGCCCAAAGCGTCAAGCCACTGACGGGGGCGCGGTGTCCAATCGGGCGCCCCCATGAAGCGGGAGCTACTTCTTCGGCTCGCTCTTGTTGTTGCGCTTGGCGACCTGGTCGATGAGGCCGTACTGCACGGCTTCCGACGCGCTCATGAAGTTGTCGCGGTCACAGTCCTTTTCGATGCGCTCGAGGCTGTGCCCCGTCGCATCGGCGAGGATCTGGTACAGCACCTTCTCGAGCCGCGTCATCTCGGCGACCTGAATCTTCATGTCGCGCGCCTGACCGCGAGCCCCGCCGAGCGGCTGGTGAATCATGATGCGGGAGTTCGGCAGCGCCTGGCGCTTGCCCTTCGCGCCGGCTGCGAGCAGCACCGCCCCCATCGACGCCGCCTGCCCCGTGCACACCGTCGCCACGTTGCAGCGTACGTATTGCATGGTGTCGAAGATGGCGAGGCCGGCCGTGACCGAGCCGCCGGGCGAGTTGATGTACATCGTGACGTCCTTGTCGGGATCTTCCGACTCGAGGAACAGCAACTGCGCGGTCACGCCGTTCGCCACGTCGTCATCGATCTCAGTGCCGATCATGATGATGCGATCGCGGAGCAGGCGGGCGTACAGATCCCACACGCGCTCGCCGCGGTGGGTGGTCTCGACGACGGTAGGAGGCCAGTAGGGCATGACGTTCTCTCGATGACTGCGTGGTTATTGGGCTGCGTGTTCACGGACGAAGGCGATGACCTTCTCCTCTTTGATGCGATTTCGCAGACCATCTTGTGCTTCGGCGGTGGCGTATTGCTTCTGCAGAATGGGCAGGCCCACGTTGTTTTCCGCCGCGAGCGTCTCGAGCTTCGCCTTCAGCTCGTCCTCGCTGACGGTGATCTTCTCGGCCCCCGCGATCGACTCGAGCAACAGCTGACCACGCACCTCGAGCGCCGCCTTGGGGCGCAGCTCGTCGCGCAGCTTGCCCCAGTCGAGCTGAAGCATGTTCGGGTCCATGCCCGAGCGCATCAGGCCGCCAAGCGCGTTCTCGAGCATGAATTCGACGCCGCGGTTGACCATCGCCTGCGGCACGTCGATGGGGTTCTTCTCGACCAGCGCCTTGAACAACGCGTCACGCGCGTCGACCTCGGTGCGGTTCTTCGCGGCGCGCTCGAGATCCCTGCGAATGCGGGCCTTCAGGGCGTCATAGCTCTCCTCGCCCATGTCCTTCGCGAAGGTCGCGTCGTCGGGCACCTTCTTGGCCTTGATGGCCTTGATGGTCGCCACGAAGTGCGCCGCCACGCCCTTCACCTCTTCGATGCGGTAGTCGGAGGGGAAGGTGTAGTCGAACTCCTTCTTCTCGTTGAGCGTGCTGCCCTCGAGCACGCTCAGGTTGCCCTCGATCAGCTCGCCGGCCTGCACCTCGACCGTCACGTCGCGGCCTTCGTTGCCGGGGAAAGGCTTGCCTTCCTTCGTGGCGTCGAAGTCGATGACGACGAGGTCGCCCTTCTGCACGACCTGGCGATCGGTGACGTCGACCACCTCGGTGCGCTGGCTGCGGAAGCGCTCGATCTGCTCCATCACGCGCTCGTCGGTCACGTTCGCGTCGAAGGTCGGCAGCGTGAGGCCCTTGTAGTCCTTCGCGGTGACAACCGGCTTCACCTCGACGCGCGCCGAGTAGGCGTACGGCTTCTGCGCCTCGATCTTGCCGCCGGTGAACGACGGGTCGCCCACCGCCGCGACGTTCGTTTCTTTCAGGGCGTCGATGAAGCCGAGCAACTGCACGCGCTTGACGACGTCGGCCTCGATCTCGCTCTTGAACTTCTGCTCGAGGATGCGGCGCGGGATCTTGCCGGGGCGGAAGCCGGGAACTTTCACCTGGCGCGCGAGGTTGGTGTACGCGGCAGAGAGTTCCTTTTCGACCAGCGCGGGGTCGACCTCGATGGAGAGGCGCTTCTCGATGGCGGAGACGTCTTCGACCTGAACCTTCATGTGTCCTCTTGGGAAATACGGGGAATCGAGCCCGTCGCTTTAGAGGAAATTGCCCCGGTTGGGTCAGGAAACGACACGCTACAGTCCTGCCCATGAAGCGGGTCCGGGTGCTGCCGCCGCGCGGCCAACTGATCGTCAGCACCGACCTCCACGGCAACCTCGAAGACTGGCAGGCGCTCAAGGCGATCTTCGAGTCGGGAGGAGACGATCTGCACTGGATCGTGCTCGGCGATCTCGTTCACGGACCGGACATCGAGACGGCGAAGCAGCAGCCCCGGCTCTACGGCTTCACCGACGACAGCGCGCTGTTGGTCGAAGAGCTGCACGCGGTGTGGAAGCAGCACCCCGATCGCGTTCACTTCGTGCTCGGCAACCACGATGCGGGTCACCTCGGGTTCCGGCACACGACGAAGTTTCATGCCGACGAGGTCGAGTTTCTCGAAGCGCGCATGACCGTCGAACAGCGCGCGCGCATGAATGAGCTGTTCTCGTCGGCGGCGCTGGTGGTGCTCGCGCCCTGTGGGCTGGTGTTCAGCCACGGGTCGGGCGGTGACGCAGTGACGTCACTCGCTGCGCTCGAGGGCGAGCTTCCGCCGAACACCGACGCACGCAGGGTGGCGATCGGCGAATTGCTCTGGTGTTACGGGCAGAAGCGCGAAGTGACGGAGCGGTTGCTCGAGCGCATCCGTACCGAGAGCGGTCTCGACGTGCGCGTGGTCGTGCACGGGCACGATCGCGACGAGTCGGGTTGGTTCACCGAAGGCGACAACCAGGTGCAGCCGGTGATCTTCGGGGCGCCGCGCAAGAACAAGAGGTACCTGCTCGTCGATCTCGCGGCGCGCTACGACTCGGTCACGGCACTCCGCGAAGACCACGAGGTGCTGCGACTGCATCCTTGAGGGCGGTGGGCGCGAAGTCGTGGGTGCACAGTTCGCCCGCGACAGCCCCTCACCTCGAGCAGGGGTGTTCATCTCACCAGATGGGCCGACTCGAGCACCGCGGGTTGATGCTCAAGTCATCCGTCATCAGCTTCTTCAAGCTGGATCCCCCGCGTTCGGGCCGAGGGGCTGCACGAGTCGACCTCGGCGCCAAACACCAGCCGCCACTGCCACTTTCAAGGCAAGAGCTTCACCGGCTCCAGATCCGCCCAGTTCTTCCCCGCTTCGACCCCGACCACGAGTGGAACCTCGAGCACGAACGCGTTGCGCATCGCCTCGGACGCCACCTTCGCCGCGCGCTGCAGTTCGTCCTCAGGTACCTCGAACAACACCTCGTCGAGGATCTGCAGCACGGGCTGCGCCTTCAATCTCTGCGTCCGCAGCGCACGGTCTGCATCAAGCAACGCACGCCGCCCCACGTCCGACACCGAGCCCTCATGCGTCGCGCGACGAGCGAGCCGCTCTGCGTACGAGAGCAATTGCGAGTCGAGCGACTCGAGGCCACCGATCGGCCACTTGCGCCCGGCGATGGTGGTGATGAACCCGCGCTCCTTCGCCAGCCGCAGCTGCTCGTCCTGAAACGCGCGCACCTTCGCGTAGTGGCGATCGAAGCGCGCGATGTACTCCTTCGACTCTGCCGGCGTGATGCCCAGCTGCATGCCCAGCGAGCTCGCGCCCTGCCCCGCGAACGTGGCGAAGTTCACGACCTTGCCGACCTGCCGTTCCGCCAGCGTGATGTCCTCAGGCTGCTTCTCGAGCACCGCCGCCGCCGTCAGCCGATGCATGTCCGATCGTTTGCGCAGCGGCTCGACGAGGTTCGGATCTTTCGTCAAGTGCGCGAGCACGTAGAGCCCGAGCTGGCTGAAGTCGACCGACATGAGCAGCCACCCCGGCCGCGCGACGAAGGCCTTTCGCACCCGGTTCATCTCCGGAGTGCGCCCTGGTACCCGCCCGAGATCCGGGTTCGAGTTGATGAGCTGCCCCGAGAACGATCGCGAGAGATGGAAGCGCGAGTGCACCCGCCCGTCGTCGGCGATGAACTTTCTCAGCGCGACGAGCCAGTTGTCACGCAGCCGCCGCAAGGTGCGCCACCGCAACACCAACCCCACGATGGGGTGTGCGTGCTCGATGCGCTCGAGCGCTTCGTTGGCGGTGCTCCACCCGGTCTTGGTGTGCGAGACGATCGGCAGCTTCAGTTCCTGGAACAACACGTCGCCCAGTTGCTTCGACGAGTTGATGTTGAAGGAGTGGCCGGCGAGCGCGGTGATCTCCTTCTCGAGCCCCTCTTCCATCGTCGCGAACGCCGCCACCGCGCGATCGAGCTCGGCCACGTCGACGCCGAGGCCGGTGAACTCCATGCGCACCAGCACCTGCATCAACGCGAGGTACTCGGTGAGCAACGTCGCATCGACCCCGCTCGCCAGCTTCTGCGTGATGGCCGACGACGCCTCAGCACGTTGACCTGCGATCTCTGCGGCGCGATCGATCGAGAGCTGCGCCCACTTCTTCCTCTTCGCACCAACGCCCAGCACTTCGTCGTCGTCAGGCAGCGCTTTGCCGAGCACGTGCTTCGCGACCCCGGTCAGCTCATGCGGAGCCCAGTTGCTCGGCTGCGTGAGGTGTGAGCTGCACGACGAGTCCGCAACGATGCCCTCGAGGCTCACGCCGATTCGCTTCAACCCGACGATGCACCCGATCAAGTCGTGCCCCGTCTTCGGAGCCGCCGCGTCCTGCAGCCACGTCACCAGCGCCGGCCAACCGCGGCCATTCACTGGCACGTACACGCCCTCCCCTTCAGCGGGAGAGAGGCCGAGCCCCACCAACACCTCTGCCGGCTCGGGATCTTCGAGCAACGCGTTCAGCGCGACGGTGCGCCCCTTCCACTTCGCGAGCACCGCCTTCACCTGGTCTTCGGTCTCACAGACCTCGGCCTTCCGCGCGGAATCATCGGCCACGAGCAGCTCGGCGAACCCGAGCGAGTCGTAGAGCGCGTTCAACTTCGTCGCATTGGGAGCACTCCAACCCAGCGCCTCGAGCTTCACCGGCAGCGGGCGATCGCCATGCAGCTTCGCGAACTCGAGCGCAGCGGGGAGCGAGTCTTTCGCGGCCTTGATCGCCTTCGCCACCCGGCCGTCGAGGGTGTCCAACTTCGCCATCGCGGCTTCGACGGTGCCGTGCTCGACGAGGAACTCCGTTGCGCCCCTGGCCCCGATGCCCTTCACGCCGGGCACGAGATCTTCGTCACCCACCAGCGCCAACCACTGCCCCACCTGCGCCGGCGGCACGTTGAAGCGCTTCTGAACGATCTCGATCGTGTACCGAACGTCTTTGTTCGCGTCGAACCACCACACGCGCTCACCGACGAGCTGCGCGTAGCGCTTGTCGACCGCAGCGATGATCACGTCATCCCCCGCGTCGAGCGCGGCCTTCGCGTACGACGCGCAGACGTTGAGCTCGTCGTCGGTCTCGACCACGTGCAGGCCGAGCGTGCGACACAGCTCAGGCAGCGCATCGAGCTGCTTCACGAGCAGCTCCGGCCAGCCTCGCGTCTTCGCCTTGCTGTCGATCACCGCCACCGCGCGCGCCGGCTTCTTGAACGCCAGCACCCGGTGAATCGCGCGGGCCACGGCGAACAACCCGTTCACCGGCTCCCCCGCCTTCGACTTGCGATCCGTCGGCACGACCTGAAAACCGCGCGCCAACAGGTTCGTCGCCGAGGCGATCAACGTTCGTTCGGAGGACATGGACAGGGCGGGACTCGAACCCGCACTCCTTTTGGGAACCAGATCCTAAGTCTGGTGCGGCTACCAGTTACGCCACCTGTCCGAAGAAAAACAAAAACGGCCGGCGCCCTTTCGAGTCACCGGCCGTCTCGTATGAAAGCGGAAGGAATCGAACCTTCAACCTATGGATTAAGAGTCCATTGCTCTGCCAATTGAGCTACGCTTCCGTCTGGCGCGCGGCGTATACGGCCCGCTGTCACACCCCGTCAAGTGCTTTGAGATGTGGCTGGCTGGGGCGAACCAACAACCACACACCCACGAGCCCCAACCCGACGACGACGAACTGGGCTGGTGTGAGACCTCCGTAGCGACGGTCGACGAAGCTGAGGTCTGACGCTCTCAAAAAATCGAGAAAGAACCGACAGATGGAATAGCCCAGCGCCAGCACGCCCATCAGTCGACCCTGCGCCAACTTTCGCTTCTTCAGGGCGAACAGCACCACCGACAAGGTGCCCAGCACGAACACGTCGTACAGCCCGAGATCGTGGCGCGGCCCACCGTAGGTGAGCGTCGGAAAATCGACCGCCAGGAAGAAGTCGGTGCGCGTGCCGGGGTGGTCGTGCACGAAGAAGCAGCCGATGCGCGCCACCATCCACCCCGGTGCGGTGCCCAGGGCGAGCGCGTCGAGGAACGGCGTGAGCGGCTCCTTGATCTTCCGGAAGAAGAGAATGATGCCGAGCAGCGCCCCGAGCACCCCGCCCATCGACGAGAGCCCGTCCCAGAAGCGCAGGATCACCCAGGGGTCCTGCTTGGTGAGCAGCTCCGGGTGGTAGGCGAAGAGGTGCATGAAGTGGGCGCCGAAGAGCCCGAACACCACGGCCCACGTCACCACGTCTCGCAGCGGGCCATCACGACCTGGCGCGTAGCGACGCGCTTCTCTCGCGCCGACCCACGCGCCAATCACCACGCCTGCAGCCGACAGCACACCGAAGATGTCGATGCGCTGACCGAAGGGGAGATCGAGCTGCGGCAGCGTGAAGTAGGGAACCACCAGCGCGCCCAGAGGGATTCGAACCCCCGACCCTCGGCTTCGAAGGCCGATGCTCTATCCAGCTGAGCTATAGGCGCTGAACTTCTGGTTCGACGGAGGGCGGCTTACCGGGATCGAACCGGTAACCTCAGGAGTCACAGTCCTGCGCTCTAACCAGTTGAGCTAAAGCCGCCGTCAGGCGCGGCCCACGTACCGAATGGAGCCGGTGAAAGCAATTTCAGAGTGAGAGGGGAGCGCGCCCGGCGGGAATCGAACCCACGACCCTCGGCTTAGAAGGCCGATGCTCTATCCATCTGAGCTACGGGCACTGAAGACTTCGCAGACTACCAAGTCGGGGCGGCCGGATTCGAACCGACGACCTTCTGCGCCCAAGGCAGACGCGCTACCAGACTGCGCTACGCCCCGATTGGTTCTGCGTTCAATGTCGATGCGCCTTTTGAACCATGGGCCGTTGACGCGCAAGCGTTCGCGTCACTGACCGGTTCGGTGGCGCGCCAGGAGCGATCCCGCTAGGTTCATCGCTTCTGGGCCGACGAAGAACTGGCTGAAACAACAGAGCCTTTGATCTCATGAAGAAACTGCTGCTGTTCTCGCTGGTGCTCGTCGGGTGCAAGCCCACCGAGCCTTCACCTCAGCCTGATCCCGAACCCGCTCCGACGCCGGAGGCGTGTGTTCCCCAGGTCACCATGGGCACACCGCTGCGTCTGCTGACGCGCGCCGAATACAACCTCACTGTGCGCGATCTGCTCGGGGCGACCGGAAAGCCGGCCGCCGACTTCCCGCGAGAGCCGCTGGCGCACGCCCTCGACAACGACGCCACGCTCAACCAGGTCACCGACTCGCACATCTCGGCGTACCTCGACGCGGCCGAGTTCCTCGCGAAAGACACCCTCACCAACCGGCGCTCGCGGATCATCCCCTGCAACGGTACCGATCAGGCCTGCGGTGAGCTCTTCATCGCCACCACGGGCCTGCGCGCCTTCCGCCGCCCGCTCAACGCCGAAGAACGCGCGAACCTCAACACCCTCTTTGCGACCATCAACTCCACCGAGGGGTTCGAGGGCGCGGTCGAGGTCACGCTGGAGTCGATGCTCCAGTCGCCGCAGTTCCTGTACCGCGACGAGCAGATGCTGGCGCCCGTTCCGCAGCCGGTCGTCACGCTTGCGGGCTACGAGCTCGCCTCGCGGCTGTCGTATTTCCTCTGGGGCACGATGCCTGACGAGCAGCTGCTTCAGGCGGCCGCCAACGGGGTCTTGAACACGCCCGAGGGCCTCAAGATGCAGGCCGAGCGCATGCTCGCCGACGCGCGCTCCAACGACGGGCTGATGCGCTTCTTCTCGTTGTGGCTGTACCTCGACGGCGTCGAGAACACCGAGAAGAACACCGCGGTCTACCCCCAGTACTCGCCCGAGCTCGCGAAGGCGTGGCGCCGGTCGCTCGAACTTTACGTGCAAGACGTGCTGAGCCACGAAGGCACGCTCGCCTCGCTACTCACCTCGAACGTTCTCTACACCAACGACATGATGTCGATGTACGGGCCGCAGGCGCCGTCGTCGGCTTTCGTGCGCAACGAGATGCCCGGCACCCAGCGCAAGGGCCTGCTCATGCAGCCCGGCTTCCTGGCCTTCAAGTCGATGCCCGACGGCAGCTCGCCGGTTCGCCGCGGCATCTTCGTGCTCGATCAGCTGCTCTGTCAGCCGCCGCCTCCTCCTCCAGCGGGCGCGAACATCACCCCGCCGCAGCCTTCCTTCAGCGCCACCACGCGGGCACGGTTCGCCGCCCACAGCCAGGACCCCGGCTGCACCGGCTGCCACCAGTTCATCGACCCGGTGGGCTTCACCTTCGAGAACTACGACGGCCTCGGGCTCTGGCGTGACACCGAGAACGGGCAACCCATCGACTCGAGCGGCGGGGTGATCGCCTCGCTCGACCCCACCGTCATCGGGAGCGTCAGCGGCATCGCAGAGCTGAGCGCCAAGCTGGCGACCAGCCCCCGGGTGCACGAGTGCGTCGCGAAGGAATTCTACCGCTTCGCCCTGGGTCGCCAACTCAACCAGGCCGACACCTGCACGGTGACGCAGCTCAACGATCGGTTCGTGAAGTCAGGCGGCAGCTTCCGTGAGTTGATGCTCGCCATCGTCGAGTCGGCAGCCTTCCGGTCGAACGCCAACCCGGAGATGACGCCATGAAGCTCTCCCGACGCCAGGTTCTGCGCGGCGCAGGCGGCATCACGCTCGCCCTCCCCTTCCTCGAGGCGCTTGCCCCGCGCGTGGCGCGTGCCCAGGTCGCAGCCAAGAAGCGGTTCATCGGGCTCTACCACCCCAACGGCGTCTACACGCCGCAGTGGTTCCCCACGGGCACCGAGACGAGCTTCACCTTGTCTCCGATTCACCAGGGGCTTGCGCCCTACAAGTCGAAGGTGCTCTTCACGGGAGGCCTCGACATGCAGGTCGCCGTGTCGGGCCCCGGTGAACAGCACCAGCGCGGCATCGGCGCCTTCCTCACCGGCGCAAAGCTCGACACCGGCACCTTCGTCGGCAACGACGGCAGCCGCGCCGGGTACGCGCTGGGGCCCTCGATCGATCAAACGCTCGTGCCGATCATCGGTGCGGGCACTCGCCTTCCGAGTCTGCAGTTGGGCGTCCACGCCCTGCTGCCGAACGTGGCAGGCGTCGTCAGCTACAAGGGCCCCAACCAGCCGCTCTTGCCGCAGAACGATCCGCGCCTCACCTTCCGCACGCTGTTCATGGACAGCGGCATGCCGCCTACCGAGCTGGAAAAGCTGCGGCTTCGCCGTCGCTCGGTGCTCGACACCGTGCAGGCGCAGCTGGCCGCGCTCAAGAAGGGCGTCAGCAAGTCCGACCAGGCGCGGCTCGATCAACACCTCACCCTCGTGCGCGATCTCGAGACGCGGTTGACCACCCTGCCCCCGGGCAGCTGCACGCAGCCGACCGATCCGGGCACCATCGAGTTCCAGCGCGAGGCGGAGATCCCCACCGTCACCCGCATTCAGATGGATCTGCTGACCCTGGCGATCCGCTGTGATCTCACTCGCGTGGCGACGGTGATGTTCAGCGACGCGATGAACCACATCACGATGCCGCACCTCAACATCGCGTCCGACATCCACAACCTCACCCACTACAGCGACGGCGACCCCACCCGGTCGCAGGTCGGCACGCGTGACACGTGGCAGACCGGCGTGCTGGCGAACCTGATGAGCGAGCTCGACTCGATTCAGGACGATGACGGCAGCAAGGCGCTCGACAATACGCTCATCTTCTGGGGCAGTGACGTGTCTCGCGGCAACGTGCACTCACACGACGACATGCCCTTCATCCTCGCGGGCGGTGGCGCCGGCTTCCGCATGGGGCGCTACGTGCGGTGGTCGAACCAGTTCCACAACAACCTGCTCGTCTCAATCATCAACGGCATGGGCGGCAACCTGACCACCTACGGTGATGCGCAGTTCTGCACCGGGCCGCTCAGCAACCTGACGTGAGCCGCGTCGTCGGGCTCGCCGTGTGTCGTCGCGGCGAGGTCGCCTCTCAGCGGGTCGACTCTTTGTTCCTCGGGCCGCTCGGCATCGAGGGCGATCGCCATGCGGGCCCGACGCTCGTCGCCGGCCCTCGTCAGAAAGGCGTGCCCCGCGGCACGGTGCTGAAGAACACGCGACAGGTGTCTCTGGTCTCGGTCGAAGAATCGGCGGCAGTCGCGACCTCACTGGGCATTGCATCGCTCGACATGACGTGGCTCGCGGCGAACATCGAGTTGACGTGGCCTTCGCTGACGAAGCTCGCTTCTGGAACGCGGCTGCGCTTCTCGGGTGGTGTGGTGCTCGCGCTCGAAGGCGAGAACGAGCCCTGCCGCAAGGTCGGGAAGGTCGTCGCAGCGAAGACGGGCCTCGCGCTCGAATCGAAGTTCGTCAAAGCCGCCTGGGGCCTGCGTGGTGTCGTCGGCTGGGTCGAGACGCCGGGCCGCATCATCGTGGGCGAGTCCGTCGCGCTCTTTCCGACCTGAGGGCGTCGCGCCGCTCGACTCCCGCGTGGTCGTTCCGAGTGGTTTTCGTCCGAGCTTCAGGGCACCACGAGCCGCGTGGCGATCACGTAGTCGTCGTTGGGCAGGTTCGAGTAGTCGCCGTTCACCATGACCCGGTAGGTGCCGGGAAGACCGTCGCCGTGAAGGTGGCCGTCGTGTTCGTGCAGCCCTGCAGACTGAAGTGGAGGTCGTAACCGTTCGTCGGCTCGAAGAAGCGCACCGTCCCGCGCAGAAACGACGACGCGGTGCACGAGCCGGTGCTGCTCACGGGGTTCGCTCAGTTCAGCAGCACCGTGCCCGTCACCGTGCCACCACCCGTCGCAGCACCTCCGCCTGTCGCAGAGCCGCCTCCCGTCGCCGAGCCTCCCCCCGTCGCCGGGCCGCCGCCTGATGCCGAGCCACCTCCGTTGCCGGACAGGTTCACGCAGACGCCAGAGGAGCAGGTCTGCGCCAACGCACACGACGAGCACGCACTGCCGTTTGACCCGCACTGCCCTTGCGACGAGCCGGGCTGGCACGTGCCCGACGCGTCACAGCACCCGCCCAGACACGTCGCGGGGCCACACGTCGACGCCGTCGAACTGCAGCCAGACGAGACGAGAACGAGCAACAACCCACAGAGAGGCGCGAGTGCGTTCCGCCTTCGCTGCACCGTACAAAGAGGCCAGCCTTCGCCCCACCTCCGCGGTCACTCCCCGACCGAGACGTACCGTTCCGCAGCGGGATTCTGATCGCCCAGCTTCGCGAGGGGGAGCGCGGCCTTCAGTCGGGCGCACGCTTCGGGCGAGAAGGCGTTCGACTCGAGGTTGAGCACCTCGAGATGCCCAAGCCGCGCCGCCAACAACGCATCGACGTGCTCGTCCCCCAGCACCCCCATCGACAGGTCGAGCGAGCGGAGCGCGGGGAGCAGCGGTGACCCCAGCACCAGAGGAAGCAGTTCACCCGCGAAGTCGCAATTCATGAGTCCCAGCGCCCGCAGCTTCGGCGGGTGGCCGCCCTTCAGGAACGATTCGAGCCGACCTGCATCAACCTGGGCGCCGTAGTTGGGGTCGCCGAACCAGATCTCGAGCTGCTCGAGCAGCGGCCATTTTGCCGAGAGGATCGCATCGAGCTCGTCGTTGCGCAGCCCGCCCGTCTCGCGCGCGAAGCGCTTCAGGCGAGGGAACTCGAGGCGGCCCAGCACCCCCTCACCCCCGGCGCGAATGCGGAGCTCCTCGAGCCGAACGAACGGTGCCCACAGCACCGACAGATCGCCGTAACTCGTCCACGAGATTTCGCTCTCTTCGCGGGTGAAGTCGTCGAAGCGCAGCGATCGAAGGAAGGGCGCGCGTGACGAGCTGCCGACGACCGCGAGCGTCTCAGCCCAGTCGTTGTCGCCTGCGTAGCTCGCGAGCCCGAAGCGCAACGACGTCACGAAGCGCGAAAGCGGCAGCGCCAGGAACTGCCTCGTCACCTCAGCGAGCAGCAAGGGTGAGTCATCGAGGCGGCGTTTGAGCCGTGCGCCGGTCAGAAGACCTGCGTTCCATTCCAGACTTCCGAGTTCGGCGCCGCGGGCCAGCTCGAGCGAACCGAGCATCGCGGCGCCGTTCACCTCGAGGTACTGCTCCACCTCATCCAGCCGCCGCTCGGCGGCGAGCGCGAAGAGCTCACCGCGGGCGTCGCCGTGCCCCACGAGCCAGTCGGTGTAGACGCGCGCCAACGCAACGTCGTCGGGCGCCGAATCAAGCGCCGCTTCTTGTGCAGGGTCGCTCGCGAAGGGCGCCTCCCCTGCTTTCCACTTCGACAAGGGAACGTCGCGCACCGTGCGCTCGTGCTCGCCGAAGTTGCCCACCGCCACCCTCAGCAACTCGTCGAAGGCCGTCCGGGCTGCGGTGGGGCTCGGGTACCGCGTCGCGGCGCGCTCGTCAGGGCGCTGACCGGGCTTTGTCCAGCCTTCCCACAGCACGTCACCATCGAGCTCGAGCACGCGAACCGCCTGCGGCGTGCGCGCGTGCCACAGCCGTACCGATTCGATGCGACGAAACCCCGGCGCGACGGGGGCCACCTCGACCGCGGGCTTCTTCCGAAACAGCTCGAAGAGAAAACCCACGGGCCAGCCACTCAGGCGTCGACCTGCTCGACGTCCTTCGCGTTCTCCATGATGAACTTGAAGCGCGCGCCGACGTCTTTGCCCATGAGCTCGTTGATCGTTCGATCCGTCTCGAGCTCGTTGTCGATCGCCACCTTGAGCACCATGCGGTTCTTGCGATCGAGCGTCGTCATCTTCAGGTCGTCGGCCGGCATCTCACCCAGACCCTTGAAGCGCATGATGTTCGGCTTGCTGTTGGCGCGACCCTTCTCCTTGATGATCTGCTCTTTGTGCTCGTCATCGAGCGCCCAGTACGTCTCCTTGCCGATGTCGACGCGGTAGAGCGGCGGCTGCGCGATGTACACGTGCCCGTTGGTGATCAGCGGCCGCAGGTGCCGGTAGAAGAACGTGAGCAGCAACGTCGAGATGTGCAGGCCGTCGGCGTCGGCGTCCATCAAGAGGAAGATCTTCCCGTACCGCAGCCGCGCGATGTCGAGCTCGGCGCCCAGCCCGCAGCCGAGCGCGCTGGCGATGTCCTGCAGCTCCTTGTTGCCCGACATCTTGTCGTTGCTCGCCTGCTCGGCGTTCAGCACCTTGCCGCGCAGCGGAAGAATCGCCTGCGTCTTGCGATCGCGCCCCTGCTTCGCCGAACCACCTGCGGAGTCGCCCTCGACGATGAACAACTCGCTGTCGTCGGGATCGGTGCTCGAGCAGTCGGCCAGCTTGCCCGGCAGGTTCAGCTTGTGGCTCACCGCTGACTTGCGGCTGACTGCGTTGCTCGCCGCACGAGACGCCTCACGCGCTCGCGCAGCCAGAATGATGCGCGCCACCACCGCCTCGGCGATGGTCTTGTTGTCGTTGAGCCACTTCTCGACCGCGGGCCGCACCACGTTGTCGACCTGGCCCTGCGTCTCGGGGTTGTTGAGCCGTTCCTTCGTCTGGCCCTGAAACTGCGGCTCGACCACGTACGCCGAGAGCACGCACACCATGCCCTCGCGAATGTCTTCGGCGGTCAGCGTCACGCCCTTGGGCGTCAGGTTGTGCGTCTCGATGTAGTTGCGCACCGCCTTCACCACGCCCGCCTTCAACCCCGCCTCGTGCGTACCGCCATTCTTGGTGGGGATGCCGTTGACGTAGCTCTTCACGAGCTCGTCGGTGGCCTCGCTCCACGCGAGCGAGAACTCGAGCTTCACGCCGTTCTCGTGCGACTTGTAGAAGGGCACCGAACCCGGAGGCACCAGCCCCTTCGCGCGATCGACGATCAACTTCTGAATGTACTCGGCGATGCCGCCATCGTGCTTGAAGGTGACCTCGGTCTTCGGTGACGCCGTCTCGTCGCGGAAGACGATCTCGAGCCCCTTGTGCAGGTAGCTCTTCGACTCGAGGCGTTCCTTCACCAACTCGGCGTCGAACTTCAGCCTGGCGCCGAAGATCTCGGGGTCGGGTGAGAAGAACATCGTGGTGCCGCTGCCGCGCGCGTTGCCCAGCGTCTTCAACTTCGACGTCGGCTTGCCGCGAGAGAAGCTCTGCTCGTGGTGTTTTCCATCACGCTTGATCTGCGCGATGAGCTCGGTCGACAGCGCGTTCACCACCGACGAACCGACGCCGTGCAGACCACCCGAGTGCGTGTAGTTCTTCTTCTCGAACTTGCCGCCGGAGTGCAGCGTCGTGAGGATCACCTCGAGCGCCGACTTCTTGTACTTCGGCATCATGTCCACGGGGATGCCGCGACCATCGTCGCTCACCGTGACGCTCGTGCCGTTCTTGTGCAGCGTCACCTCGATGCGTGAGGCGTGACCGTTCATGACCTCGTCGACCGAGTTGTCGACGATCTCCCACAAGAGGTGGTGGTACCCGTCGGCACCCGTGCCGCCGATGTACATGCCCGGCCGCAACCGCACCGGGTCCAACCCCTCGAGCACCTGAATGTCCGACGCGTCGTATTTCCTGGAGGCAGCCATGATCACTTCTTCCCTTCGGGCTTCGCAGCCTCAGGCAGCGTGATGACTTCCAGCGGGCGCGACACGGTCTTCACGGTGTCCTTCTTCGACATCTCGCGACCCTTGCCGCCGCGGCCCGTCACTTCGTAGCGGCCCGGCGTCAGCTTCAACGCCTTGCCCTTCGTGGTCTCGAGCGTGATCTCGGCGTCTTTCTTCGACGTGCAGAGGAAAGCGACGACGCCGTCGTCATCGGCCGTCTTGATCACCGTCACGCCACGGCCCGGTCCGGCGAGCTCATTCACCTCGGCCACCTTGCAGACCAGCGCGTTGGTGTTCCTGGTGACCACCGCGAGCAGATCCTTCTCCGTACACGGCGCCACGCCGATGATCTCGTCACCCTGCCCGGCCTTCGCGAAGCGCCGGCCCGAGCGCGTCGACACTTCCTTGTGCGGGTCGAGCGAGAACCGCATGCCGTACCCGTCCTTCGAGACGCCCACCATCTGCGTGGGGATTGGCAGGCGCGGGTCGAGTGACAACGCGCCGATGACGCGCTCGCCGTCGTCGAACTTGAACAGCTTCTGCACCGGGTCGCCGTAGCCGGTCGACGCAGGCACGTCGTTGAACCGCGTGACGTACGCCGAACCCGCGCTCGAGAAGAAGACGAGCAGGTTCTTCAACGAGCCCGAGATCAACGCCATCACCTCGTCGCCTTCGCGCATGCGCGTCGACGTCGGGTCCTTCAGTTCACGAACGCGCTTCACCCAGCCGTCACGCGTGACCACCACCTGACAGTCTTCGTCGCTGATGAACGCCTCTTCGTTGTACTCGACCTCTTCCACCGGGCCCGAGACGCGCGTGCGGCGCTTGTCTTCGTAGGTCTTGCCGACCTGCTCGAGCTCTTCCTTCACGATGCCCCAGCGGGCCTTCACGCCGCTCTTGTCGTCCTTGAGCAGCTCAGCGAGGCGCTTGCTCTCGAGGCGCTTCTCCTTGAGCTCCTTCTCGATGACGAGGATCTCGAGGCGGGCCAGCTTGTACAGCTTCATCTCGAGGATCGCGTCGACCTGCTCGGCCGACAGCTTGAAGCGCGCGATCAACTTCTGCGCCGCGTCGTCCTTCGCATCCGACTTGCGGATGATTTTGATCATCTCATCGAGCGCGTCGTAGACCTTCTCGAACCCCTCGAGGATGTGGAGCCGTGCCTTGATCTGATCCAACTGGAAGCGCAGCCGCCGGGTCACCACGTCGAGCCGGAACTCGAGGAAGTGCCACAGCATCTCCTTCAGGTTGAGCCGCTTGGGAGAGCCGACCTCCGGGTTGTCGGTCGGCACCAGACACGTCAGGTTGACGTTGAAGTTCGTCTGCAGCGGCGTGTGTTTGTAGAGGTACGACATCACCAGCTCGGCGTCTGAATCGCGCTTGAGCTCCATGACGATGCGCACGTCTTTGGTCGACTCGTCGCGCACGTCGACCAGCGTCGACAACTTCCGCTCGTTGATGATCTCGCCGATGCGCGAGACGAGCGTCGACTTGTTCACTGCGTAGGGGATCGAGGTGATGATCACGTTCTGCCCACCACGCGCCCGCTCTTCGGTCTTCCACTCACCGCGCAGGCGAACGGCGCCGCTGCCGGTCTCGTAGATCTCGCGCAGCTCCTTCTTGCTGTTGAGGATCTGGCCCCCCGTCGGGAAATCGGGACCTTTCACGGCCTTCAACAAGTCCTTCGTCTCGAGCTGCGGGTCTTTGATCAGCTCGAGGCACGCCTCGATCAACTCGCCCAGATGGTGCGGCGGAATGTTGGTCGCCATGCCGACCGCGATGCCGGTCGTGCCGTTCATGAGCAGCTGCGGCAACTTCGAAGGCAACACCGTCGGCTCGCTCTTCGTGCCGTCGTAGTTGGGGCGGAACTCGACCGTCTTCTGCTGCAGCTCACCCAGCATCTCGTCGGCGAGCCGCGCGAGCCGCGCTTCGGTGTAGCGCATGGCCGCCGGGGGATCGCCGTCGAGCGAACCGAAGTTGCCGTGCCCGTCGACCAGCGGGTAGCGCAGCGAGAAGTCCTGCGCGAGACGAACCATCGCGTCGTAGATCGACGAGTCGCCGTGCGGGTGGAACTGGCCCATCACGAAGCCGACCACGTTCGCGCACTTGCGGTACTTCGCGTCAGCCGTGACGTTCTGATCCCACATGCCGTACAGAATTCGGCGCTGCACCGGCTTCAACCCGTCGCGCACGTCAGGCAGCGCGCGCGAGGTGATCACCGACAACGCGTAGTTGAGGTACCGGCGTCGCGCCTCGTCAGCGAGGTTGATGGGGCGCTCGCCACCACCCCCACCACCGCTGGCCGCCAGCTTGGGCTTCTTGCCCTTCCCGCCACCGTCTCCACCACCCGGAGGGGGCATGTTCATTTGTTCAGCAGCGCTCACGAAATCCCTCGTTGTTTTGGGTCGTTGCGGGCCCTGATGCACGTGCTACAGGCCTGATCGGCGTGACTGTACCAGCGCGATCGATCTCGGCAAGAAATCACTCGCGCGGAAGGCCTCAGAATCGTTGCGATCTCACCTGTCCGGTCGGTCAAACGACGGACGTGATCTTTGAAAGTCGTGGGCTAGGCTGACCGCTGTGCTCTCACTCGTTCTGCTGGTTTTGGCCGCCCCCAAAGGTGCCGCGGCCCCTGCAAAGCCCCTCCTTCCACCCAAAGCGACTGTCTTCGTATCGTCAGGGGATGAAGCCTCGGCCGCGAAAGTCGAGACCGGGCTGCTGGAGGCCCTCGAAGGCAACAACGTGCCGGTCGTCGACGTCACCGCCGAGTTCCCGACGCCCGCCCGGGACGAGTCGGGCGACAAGCTCGCGGCGGCTGCGAAGCAGGCCTACGACGACCTCGACTACGACGGCGCCGCGGCGAAATGGACCGAGGTGCTCGAGTTCTACGCGAAGCACCCCGAGTCGGGTGACTCGAAGGCCCTCGCCGACGCCCACTTCTTCATCGCGGTGCTCGCCATTCAGACCGGGGGCAAGAGTCAGGTGAAGAAGGCGCAGGAAGAGTTTGGCCGCGCCCTGGTCCTCGCGCCCGACCTGACGTGCGACGCCGGCACGTATGGCAACGACGTGAAGAAGGTGTTCGACAAGGCCCAGACCGAAGTGACCAACCGCGCGACCTCCCGGCTTGTCATCGAGTCGTCCCCGCCGGGCGCCGAGATCCTTCTGCGTGGCAAGCGCATGGGCACCACACCGCTGTCCGACGGCGCCACCGTTCCCGTCGGCCGTCACTTCGTGCTGCTGTCGAAGGCGGGTTACGGCAGCTCCGGCGTGTTCGTCGACGTGGGCAAGGAAGGCGGCACCGCGAAGGGTGAGCTCAAGGCGGCGCCTGGCTACGAAGACGTTCGCGACGGCGCGACCTCCGCCATCGGCAAGGGAGTCGGTCAGAAGGGCCCCCTCCCCTCCAACGCGAAGAAGCTCGGAGAAGTGGTGAAGGCGCGCTTCCTCGTGATGTCCGACGGAACCACCGCCGAGGTGTGGGACGTCGAGTCTGGCAACCGGCTCACCGGTCTCTCGTTGTCAGCGGAGGAGCTGTCCACCACGGGCAAGAAGATCGCCGGCTTCATCGCGAAACCTGGCGCTGCTGCGGTGGTGGCCGCCGCCGAACCGGGCGACGGCTCGAGCGTGACTGCCTCGGGTGAAGGCGGGCCCGTCTATTCGAAGTGGTGGTTCTGGACCGCGGTTGGCGTGGTCGCGGTCGGTGGTGCGACCGCCGCGGGCGTGGCCGCAGCGAACAATTCAGGCCCGAAGCCGTTCAATGTCGTGTTGGGCACTCCTTGAGGTGATCATGAAGTCCACGCTCCTCTCCATCGTTTTCGCGGCGACCGCACTGGCGGCTCCGCCGTCTGAAAAGCGGGTGTCCGCCCTCATCCTCCCGATGGACAAGGAGGCCGAAGCGCTGACCCTCAAGGTCGAGGGGTTCGCCAACGAAGCGCTCGGCGAATACGCAGGCGTCTCGATTCGCACCAGCGACGATCTCTTCGGCATCGCCACCGACGAAGAAGCCGCAGCGTCTTTGAAGCGCGCGGACACCGGCTACAAAGAATCGAAGACCTCGTTCGACGATCGCAACTACGAAGACGCCGAGCGCAAGCTGCGCGCCACCATCAAGGAATACGGCAAGGCCGTCGGGGCGATGAAGGGCTGCGGCAACCTGTGTGACGCCGTCGCGATGTACGCGGCGGTGCTCCAGGCCCGCGGTGACGTCGAAGAGGCGAAGATCGCCCTCCTCGATCTGCTCGCCCTCGCGCCCACCTTCGAGCTCGATCGCAAGCGCTACCCGCAGAACTTCCTCTCGCTCAAGGCGCAGGTCGCGACCGGCCGCAACGCACAGCTGCGCGGCAACGTCACGGTGAAGACCCGCCCCGCCGGTGCGCGTGTGTTCTTGAACGGTGAGCTGCAGGGCTACTCGCCCATCACGCTGCAGACGCTGCCCATCGGCAAGCACCTCGTCCGCATCGAGCGCCCGGGGTTCAAGCAGACTGGCGCGATGGTCGAGGTGACGCCCGAAGACCAGGACATCACGCAGGATCTCGTCGCCACCTCTGGCTACAGGGCCTTCGACGCACTGATGGATCGCCTCGCCGGTGAAGCCCTGAAGGACAAGGGCGGCCAGACGATGAGCTCGGTCGGCAACTCGCTCAAGCTCGACCGCGCCGTGATCGGCGTGCTGCGCGACGGCGGTGGTGGCGAGACCACCGAGCTCACCATGACCTACTTCGACCTCAAGTCGGGTCGTCGCATCGCCATCAAGCGCGCCTCGTTCCAGGGCGACGAGTTCGGGCAGCTCAAGGGCGAAGTGGGCCGCATGGTGAACCACCTGCTCAACACCGGTGAAGCGGGCGACAGCAAGCAAGCCAAGTCGTCAGACCCCCTCGACAACCGCAGCGGCACCGAGGACTGGCACGGCGAAGATCGCGGCGGCAAGAACACCAGGCGAGACAAGAACTCCAGGGGCGGCGACCCGCTCGATGGCCAGAGCGGCACCGACGACTGGTGAACTTCAAACCGGCGCTGGGGGCGTGCTCCGCCAGCAGCGCATCGGCTGATTGGGAGTTCGCGCGGCGCATGGAGTAGAGCGTGCCCATGCGCGTGACTCTCCTTGCAGGGCTGATTTCGTCGATGGCCCTCGCCCAGACCGCTGCGGTCGGCGGCTCCGATCTCTCTCGCGGCACCACGCAGCTCCCGGGCTCCTCGGCGTGGAGCGAAGAAGCGACGTCGCTGGTCTACAACCCCGCTGGTCTCGGGCGCGTCGGGCGCTTCAATGCCTGGTACCTCCACGAGCGCAGCAACGTGCGCATCATGGACAACGACGGCGTGTGGCTCGCCTCGAGCGTCGGTGACCTCGTCGGCATTGGCCTCGGCTTCGAGTGGCTGCGACCCGGCCCCGGCCTCGGTGAAGAGCGCACGAAGACCTCGCTCGGCTTCTCGGTCGGCCCCCAACAGCTCTCCGCAGGTGCCACCATCCACTGGCTACGCGGCGGTGACACCCAGGGCATGACCAGCCTCGATCTCGGCCTGCAGTCACGGCCGCTGCGCTGGCTCGCGGTGAGCGCCTTCGTGCGCAACCTGAACACACCGAAGTCGACGACCGCCCAGCTCACCCGCGAGTGGACGTTCGGCCTCGGGGTGCGCCCCTTCGGTGAACGGCTCACGGTCGGTGTCGATTGGGTGCTCCCGGAGCAGACCGCGATCGGCAACAGCCGCCTGCAGTACACGCTGCAGGCCCGCATCATCGACGGCATTCGCCTGCTCGCAGGCTTCAGCCACGGCTTCAACGGGCAGCCGCTCTTCGTTCACGGCGGGCTCGGCGTCGATCTCGAGAACTCCGGCTACACGCAGGGCGTCGCGTACGCCAACGGGCAGTTCAACTGGCAGTTCGCCGCCCGCGTCTCGATGGACAAGGAGAAGACCCTCATCCCCCAGCGGAAAATCGCGGTCATCGGCCTCGGCGGCATCGGCAGCAACGACGGCCTGACGCTGGGTGCGGTGCTCGGCGTCACCGAAGAAGACAAGTTCCTGCGCTTCTTGCGCTTCCTGGAGCGGGCCGCGCGCGACCCCGAGTTGGAAGGTGTCGTCGTCAAGGTCGAAGGCGCCGGCGTGGGGCTCGCTCGTGCGGAAGAGGTGCGCAGCGGCATCATGAAGCTCCGTGCGGCGGGCAAGAAGGTCTACGCCTACGTGCTCGGCGTCGGTGACAACGAGTACCTGATGATCTCCGCGTGCGACGGCATCTACGCCGCGCCCGAGGCGATGCTGCTGGTCGACGGCCTGCGCAGCAGCGTCACGTTCTTTGGAGGCACCGCGCGCAAGTACGGCATCGAGGTCGAGGTCGCGCGCGTGGGTGCGTACAAGAACTCGCCTGATCAATTCACCCGCGTCGACATGAGCGACGCACAGCGCGAGACCATCAACGCCTACCTCGACAGCCAGGCGAAGACGGTCGCCGCGCGCATCAAGGAATCTCGCGGCCTCGAGGCCGACCAGTGGCAACAGATCGTCGACGAGGGCCTGAAGCCACCGAAGCGTGCGGTGCAGTTGAAGCAGATCGATGCGCTGCTCACGCCGGCGCAGTTCGACGAATTCATCGGTGAACATTTGCCGGGGGCACGCGTGGCGCGCGGCTACCGACCCTTCGACTCCCGCGACGTGCGCTGGGGGGGCCGCAAGCAGATCGCGATCATCCCCGTGCTCGGCACCATCTCGGGCGGGCAGAACTCGAGCAACCCGCTCACGGGCGAGACGGCCGGCGCCGAGAGCTTCATCCGGTCGGTGGGCCAGGCCGCTGAAGATCCTTCGGTGGTGGCGATCGTGCTGCGCGTCGACAGCGGCGGTGGCGATGCGCTCGCGAGCGATCTCATGTACCGCGCGGTGCTCGAGGCGAGAAAGAAGAAGCCGGTGGTCGCGTCGATGGGCGACGTGGCCGCGAGCGGCGGCTACTACGTCGCCATGGGCGCACAGGAGATCGTTGCCTCGCCCACCACCCTCACCGGCAGCATCGGCGTCTTCTACGTGAAGCCGTCGATCCAGAAGTTCGCCGAAGACTTTGGCGTGAACCAGGTCAACATCGCGCGCGGCAAGCTGTCGGGCCTCACTGACAACTACGAGCCGTGGACGCCCGATCAACGCGCCGCCGCTCAGAAGTGGATCGATGACTTCTATGATTCCTTCATCACCGAGGTCGCCTCGAGCCGAAAGATGAACAAGGACGACGTCGACAAGGTCGCCCGCGGCCGGGTGTGGAGCGGCGAAGATGCCAAAGCCCGCGGCCTCGTCGATCGCCTCGGTGGCCTGATGGACGCGATCGCCCTCGCGAAAGAGAAGGCCGGCGTCGAGGGCGACGACGTCGAGCTCAACATCCTGCAGAGCTCGACCAGCCTGCTCGGTTCGGTCGTTGGCGCGACCATGCCCGACGCCTTGCTCAGCCACCCCATGCCTGCTGCACAGCCATTGCCGCCCGGGCTCCAGTCGCTCGCCGAGCAACTCGGGCGCGCCGCATGGATGCTCAACTCGCCTGGCGTGCAGGCCCGCCTCGAGTACTCCATCGAGATTCGATGAAGCGTCGGTCGTGCTCGCAAACACCCGCCGTTCGGGGGTGAGGCAGCGAGCGCGACCCATGTAAGCGCACAGCCCGATGAATTTTCAGGTGAGTTTGGCGGGCTGCGCTGCTAGGCCAATCGTCGCCGGATCGATCGGGCTTCGCGTGAGCAAGCCCCGGTTCGGTTCAGGGCCGCATCGTCGGTCACGTGGAATGTCACGGACCCGGTGGTCGGAGCCCTGCCCCACAGCGAGAAGAGGACACGGCGCCACTCCACGTACGCCGTGCGTGACGCATGAGCGAAGCAGAGCCGACCGACCCGAACGATCCGAAGGACCCGACGCCTCCCGTTGCAGACGGTGGCGGTGACGACGGCGGCGATGACGGCGGTGACGACGAAGGTCCCGACGACGGTGGTAGCGACGAAGGCGGCGGCGACGCGGCAGGTGGCACTCCCGGCGGTGGTCAGCCCGGGCAGCCTGGCCAAAACGGTCAATTTCCCGGAGGTCGCCGCAAGCGCCGGCGTCGTCGTCGCAAGGGCAACCCGGTCTTCTTCGCCGAAGACGGTCAGGCGTTCCGCAAGATCATCCAACCTGACGGCCAGGTGGTGAACGTCTTCCTCACCCCGCAGGAACTCGACCAGTACAAGCAGCGCATCGCGCAGCAGCAGGCGCAGCAGCAACAGCAGAACCAGATGCGCCAGCAGCAGAGCGCGGGCCTGCCGGTCACCGTGCCCGTGCAGACCGTCGAAGGTGTCCTCGACATGGACGTGAAGGGCCAGAACGGCGCCCTGCGCAGCTTGAAGCGCAACCTTCTGCCCGGGCCCGATGACGCCGAGATCCCGAAGAACCTCGTGCAGAAGCTCCGGCTGCGCGCCGGTCAGTATCTCGTCGCGCGGGCGCAGATGAAGGGCCTCAAGGGCACCATCGTCAGCGTCGAGACCGTCGACGGCCAGCCGGTCGAGATCGCCACGCGCCTGCCACACTTCGGCGACCTGACGTCGGTCGACCCGATCGATCGCATCAAGCTCGAGAACGGTCACAAGGAATTTGTGACGCGCGTGCTCGATCTGATCGCCCCGCTCGGCAAGGGCCAGCGCATGTTGATCACCGCGCCCCCCAAGACTGGCAAGACGATCATGCTGCAGCGCATCGCCGCGGCGATCCTCGCCAACCACCCCGAGATGCACCTCATGGTGGTGCTCATCGACGAGCGGCCCGAAGAAGTCACCGACATGCGGCGCAACATCAAGGCCGAGATCCTCGCCTCGTCGAGCGATCACAAGACCGCCGATCACCTGCGCGTCGCCGAGCTGGCGATGGAACGCGCCAAGCGCCTCGTCGAGAGCGGCAAAGACGTCGTCGTGCTGCTCGACTCGATCACCCGCCTCGCGCGCTCGTACAACAAGGAAGTCGAGTCGTCGGGTCGCACCATGTCAGGCGGTGTCGACAGCCGCGCCCTCGAGAAGCCCAAGCGCCTGTTCGGCGCCGCGCGCGCCACCGAAGAGGCCGGCACGCTGACGATGATCGGCACCGCCCTCATCGACACCGGGTCACGCGCCGACGAGGTGATCTTCGAGGAATTCAAGGGCACGGGGAACAGCGAGGTCACCCTCGATCGCCTGCTCGCCGAGAAGCGCATCTGGCCCGCGATCAACATCGCGCAGTCGGGCACGCGCAAAGAAGAGAAGCTCTTCGTCCACAAGGAATACGAGAAGGTGAAGAAGCTGCGCGGCATGCTCTTCAGCGTGAAGCCCGTCGAGGCAATGGAGGCCCTGCTCAAACGGCTCGGCCGCTACACCTACAACGACGAGTTCCTCGAAGAACTCTGATGAGTTCACCCCGCGCGGGAGTAGTCTTTCCGTGCGATGGCTCTCGGCTCCGGGCGTTGTCACTACCATCCTGACCGCCCGGGCCTCGGCATCTGCGTCGAGTGCAGGAACGTGATCTGCACCGAGTGCACCACCCAGTTCGAAGGCATCAACCGCTGTGCGCAGTGCCTGGGCAAGCGGCTCGCTCAGACCCGCGCGCTCCTCGCCCGACAAGACTGGTCGGTAGGCAACGTGTTCCTCGCGATCATCGCCGTCGCGCTCCTCTTTGGCGGGTTCTACGGGCTCGCCGCTCTGGCTCAGCACTGACCGATGGCCGTCGACGCACTTGAACTCAGGCCCCGCAGTGCCGTCGCGCTCTTCGACGCGGCGTTGCGCCTGTGCACGACCTCCACCGGTGTTTGGGCGGTGACGCTCCCCGCTGGAGCGCTCCTGGTCGGCGCCCTCTTCTCACTCGTTGAGGCCATCAGTCGGGGGAAGGACCTCCTCATTCCCGTCGCAGTGTGGACCCTGGCGTGGTCGTTCCGTGCCATCGCGCAGGGCGCCGCGTGCCACTACGTCGAGCAGCAGGTGCTCGGCACCACGCCGCCGTCGGTGCGCGCCAGCTATCGCGCGGCCTTCAAGCGCGCCCCGAGCCTGCTCATCGCCGCCGCGTGGATGGTGACGCTCAACACGGTGCTCGCCGTCTTCACCCTCGGCATCGGCTTCCTCTTCATCGGCGCGCACGCCGCCGGCTACGCGACGATCATGCGCGGCCAGGGCAGCGCGCTCGGGCTCTACGGTACCTGCTCGAAGCTGCTCGGGCCCACCCGGTACATCGCGCCGTGGGTGCGCATGTGCGGGCTGAGCGAGCTGC
Organism: Archangium sp.; assembly: GCA_044371205.1. Taxonomy (GTDB): domain Bacteria; phylum Myxococcota; class Myxococcia; order Myxococcales; family Myxococcaceae; genus Archangium_A. The sequence continues at coordinate 126,971 of JBILUC010000012.1, read as the reverse complement.
TGCTCGGGCTCAACGTCCACATCGCCGTGCAGGCCGTGCTCTACCTCGCGCACAGCCTCTTCGGCTTCGACGTCACCTTCGTCGATCGCTTCGCTTCGCTCGACAACCCGACGTGGATCGCGACCGTCGTCGCGGTCGCGTTCTCGATCTTCGAGCCCATTCGCGCCGCCACGGGAACCCTGCTGCTCGTCGATGGCCGGGTCCGGCAAGAAGGGCTCGATCTCATCGCGCAGGTCGATCAACTCCCGCGCCGGGCAAAGCCGAAAGGCGTCACCCTGCCCGCCTCGGCGCTCCTGGCGTTGGTGCTCTGTGCGACCCCGGCATGGGCCGACTCGGCGCTCGCAGCGCGGGCCAAGAAGCTCACCGGCGACTGCGGCATGCGCGTCGATCTGACCCCGCTTCGCACCGTGCGTGACGAAGATCAGTCGGCGGCGACGCGCATGCTCAACCGCATCGAGCACCGCGCGTACGAAGAAGAAGACTGCGACGCGGCCGAGTCTGATCTGCGAGAGGGCTTGCGCCTGATGTCCGAAGCGCAGCAGAGCGCGCCCGAGGTCGATGCTCAGGGGCGAGCCAAAGAGATCCTCGCGCGCCCCGAATTCGAGAACGCGATCGAGCACCCCAAAGGCGAGACGGTCGAAGAACCAGAGGCCCCTGACGAGCCTGGCTGGTTCGCGAAGCTGCTGCGCCGATTCCTCGAGTGGCTCAAGGAGCTCTTCAAGAAGAAGACCGACGACGAGGGTGAGACCGTCAGCGCGCCCACCACCTCGATGGACATGGCGGGCGCGAACGTCGTGATGATCGTCGCGCTGGTGCTCGTCGCAGCGGTGTTGATCTTCATCCTCGTGCGCTCGTTCAAGCCGAAGGAGAAGTCCGACACCGAGCTCGACGACATGGGCGGTCTCAGCCAGCAGTCACTCGAGACCGACCCCATGAGCGCGCTCTCGAAGCCGTCCGAGACGTGGGCCGGCCTCGCCGACGAGCTCGCGGCCCGAGGCGACTTCCGCGAGGCGATTCGCCACCTCTACCTCGCGCTCTTGAGCCGCCTGCACCGCGATGGCGTCATCGACTACGACCCCACCCTGAGCAACTGGGAGTACTTGTTCGCCTTCAAGGGCACCTCGGCCTTCAAGGCCGCGTTCAAAGAGCTCACGCGCCGCTTCGACTTCGCCTGGTACGGCAACCTCGGCGTCGACTCGATGGCGTGGTCGATCTTCCGCCGCACCGCAGAGCCCATGCTCGCGCCGCCCGCAGAGGGAGCGTCGGCCCGTGCGTGATCGTTTTCCGCTCATGATGCTCGGCGGGGTGCTGATGATCGGCGTCCTCGGTTGGTTCTTGATGACCAACGCCCGGCGGGGCGGGTTCGCCGACCAGCTCTCGACCTTCAAGAGCGAGGCCGACGGATCGCGGGGTCTCTACCTCGTGCTGTCGGAATCGAAGGTCCCCGTCACCCGCCACCTGCAGGACTTCACGATCCTCCCGCCCGAGCGAAACCTCGTGCTGCTCGGCACCCGCTTCCGCCGTGAGACTGGCTTCGCGAAGCACTCCTTCGACGGGAGCGATGCGGGGGTCGACGACGACGAGGAGAAAGACACGCTCGCCGAAGACGAGGAATTCAAACGCCGCGGCATCAACGCGATCAAGTCACCCTCGGTGACGGCGGAAGAGAGCGACAAGCTCCTCGAGCACGTGCGCAACGGAGCGACGCTCGTCTACGTCCCCGCGTCGTGGCGTGACCCCCAGCTGCTCAGCACCCTCGACGTATCGCTCGAGCGCGCAGACACGAGCCTCGACGTGCGAACGCTGGTGCCTGCGCAGCCCTCGCTCTACACGCGGGGCGTTCAACGGGTCGTCACGAAGGTGCGCGCCTTCCTCGAGCTGCCTCCCGGCGCGGTGCCGCTGTTGGTCGATGACACCTTCGACAAGCCCGTCGCCGCCATGGTGCCTTACGGTCAGGGGCGGGTGATCCTCATCTCCGCGCCCGAGCTCGCGATGAACAAGACGCTCGCGGTCGCCGACAACGCCCAATTCTGGCACTCGCTCATCTCGGCGGTCAGCGTGAACGGGGTCGTGGCCTTCGACGAGTATCACCACGGCTTCACCGGCGAGCGCTCGATGGGCGAGTTCGCGGCGCGCTATGGGCTGCACTTCGCTGTCGGGCAACTGCTGCTCGGCATCGCGCTGTGGGCGCTCGCGCTCAAGCGCTTCGGCAGACCGATGGCCCCGCCCGAAGATCGCCGAGTCGGCAACATGGACGCGCTCGCCGCCTCCTCGCGCCTCTACCGCGAGGGCAAACACTACGGGCACGCGGCCCACAGCATCTTGAAGCACGTGGCCACCGAGTTCGCGCTCAAGGCCGGCGTCAGCGGCCGAATGGAACCGGGTGACATCGGCGCCGCTCTCGAGGTGCGAGGCCGCAAAGATCTCGCGCGCGCCCTGCTCGACATCGCCCAACACGCCCGCTCCGCGAGCTCCGACGCCGACGTCGAGAAGGTCGCTTCGCTCGCCGCCATCGCCCGAAAGTCACTTCACGCTCACCCACCGAGGAACGCACCATGACGCCCACCGGCGGCCCCATCGCCCCTCCCCCCGCCGCGCCGCCTGCTGCTGGCAGCGCCGCCGTCACCATCGCCAACCAGGTCCGCGAGGCGTCCCTGGCCGAGGTGCGAAAGGCCGTCGTCGGCCAGGACGAAGCACTCGAGCTGATGCTCGTCGGCCTCATCGCCGGCGGTCACGTGCTGCTCGAGGGCGTACCCGGCGTCGCCAAGACGTTGATGGCCAAGGCCCTCGCCCGCTCGGTCAGCGCGGAGTTCAAGCGCATTCAGTTCACGCCCGACCTCATGCCCGCCGACATCCTCGGCACGAGCATCTTCGATCTGAAGTCGCAGTCGTTCGTCCTCGTGCGCGGGCCGATCTTCACGGACCTGCTCCTCACCGACGAGATCAACCGCGCCCCCGCCAAGACGCAGTCGGCGCTGCTCGAGGCGATGCAGGAACGAAGCGTGTCACTCGAGGGCAAGCACATTCAGCTCTCACCGCTGTTCACCGTGTTCGCGACGCAGAACCCCGTCGAGTCCGAAGGCACCTACCCGCTCCCCGAGGCGCAGCTCGATCGCTTCCTCTTCAAGATCGACGTGGGCTACCCGACCGACGACGAGGAAGAGGCGATCCTCCACTCCGTGAACAAGGGCTTCGACTCGGGCGACCTGCAGCGCGCCGGGGTGCAGTCGGCCGTCACGCAAGACCAGGTGAAGCAGGCCCGCGCGGCGATGGCCGAGGTGCGCATCGAGCCTGCCGTGCTCTCGTACGTGCGCAAGCTCGTCGCTGCGACGCGCAAGTCTCCGCGCATTCGCCTCGGCGCAGGCCCTCGCGCGTCGGTGCACCTGCTGCTGGCCTCGAAGGCCCTCGCCGCGCTGCGCGGCCGGGGCTTCGTGACGCCCGACGACGTGCGCTACCTCGCCGGGCCCGTGCTCAAGCACCGGCTGCTCCTCTCGCCCGACGCCGAGCTCGACGGCGCAACTCCGGCCGACGTGCTGCGCGAAGTCGTCGCCTCAGTCGAGGTCCCTCGTTGAGCATGGGCGACCCGGTTCCTCACCTGACGCCCTTCGAGGCGCGCGCATGATCCCCTCAGGCCGCCTGTGGGTCGTCCTCTGCCTGCTGTCCATTCCCACCATGGCGGCGGGGTTCATCTCGGGCCTCGGCCCGATCATCGCGGTCATCGATCTCGCCCTGCTCGCCCTCACCGGGCTCGACTCCCTCCTCGTCCGCCGCGCGCCGCTCAAGGTGTGGCGTGATCTGCCGCCTCGCCTGCAGGTCGGCGTCGCCAGCCCAGTGACACTGCACCTCATCAACACCAACTCGCGCGCCATCACGCTCGACGTTCGTGACGATGCGCCCGACGAGTTCGAGAGCAAGCCGGCGATCCTCTCCTTCACGGTGCAGGCCGCCAGCCGCGCGCGCTTTCACTACACGACGACCCCGGGCAAGCGCGGCAAGTTCACCTTCGGCTCGATTCACCTCCGCGTGCGCGGCCCGCTCGGCTTCGTGTGGCACGAGCGCACGGTGAAGGCCGACGTGGCCATCAGCGTCTTCCCCGACATGCGCGGCGCGAGCAGGCTTCTGCTCTCAGACGCAGCGCTCGACTTCGTGAACCTCGGCCTGCGCCAGCTGCGACGCGACGGCCGCGGGTCTGAGTTCGCGCGCCTGCGCGACTACGCCCAGGGAGACTCGGTGCGCGACGTCGACTGGAAAGCCACCGCGCGCCGCGGCCGCCCCGTCACCCGGGTGATGGAAAGTGAGCGAAGCCAGACCGTGCTCATCGGCGTCGACTGTGGCCGCTCGATGGCCGCGCGCGTCGATGGTCTCACCAAGCTCGATCACGCCGTGAACGCGGCACTCTTCCTTGCCTTCGTCGCCGTTCGCAACGGAGACCGCGTCGGCCTCGTCGTCTTCGCCGACGGCATCAAGACCTTCCTCGCCCCGGCGGCCGGTCGACTGCAGTACCGGAAGATCGTCGACGCGCTCTATACGGCGAAGCCCCACCTCACCTACGTCGACTACCTCGCGCTCTTCAAAGAGCTCAACGTACGGCTCGTGAAGCGCAGCCTGCTGTGCATCTTCACCGACTTCATCGACGAAGATCAGGCACAGACGATGGTTGAGCCGATGCGCCGTCTCGCGCGTCGCCACGTGCCGCTGTGTCTGTCAGTGAAAGACGCCGCGCTCGCGCAGTTGCTCCAAACGAAGCCGCCTGATCCCGAAGTGGCCTTCCAACATGCCGTTGCCAGCGAACTGCTGCTCGATCGCGAGGCCATGAAGCGCAAGGTCGGTCAGGATGGCGTGACCGTCGTCGACGTCGATGCGAACCAACTCTCCCTGGCAGCGGTGAACCAGTACCTCGAGATCAAAGCTCGGGGGACTCTGTGAGCAAGCGATGAAAGCCTTCTGTCCCAATTGCGGTACCGCTGCCGAGGGCATGCCGGGCGGCCGACTCACCTGTCAGGCCTGCACCGCCAGCTTCGAGGTACCTCGCGAAGGGAGCACGGCGCCCGAGCCCTTTGCCCCGACGATGATCCCCAAGCCCGCCCCGGCGCCTGTGCGGCAGCCCCCGGCCCCCGTACAGCCGCCACCGCAGTTCGGCGCGCCGTCGATTCTTCCTCAGGGCTACGTGGGGCCACCAGCGACCGGCTTCAACGCTGGCAGCGGCATGGTGAGCGGCCCCAACAACCAGCTCGCCATCGCGTCGCTCGTGCTCGGGATCTTGTGCTGCGTCCCCTTCGCGTCCATCGCCGCCATCGTCACAGGGGTGATGGCCATCAACCAGATTCAAGCTGCGGGCGGCGCGCAGAAGGGCCGAGAGCTCGCCATCGGCGGCATCGTGCTCGGCGGTATCAGCATCCTCCTCACCCTCGTCAGCCTGCTCACCCGCCTCGGGCGCTGACCCGCACAGCCCCCTCGGGAAAGATCTCTCGACGCGCCATGGATGCCAGGCGCGACGAACGGCAGTCATGGGCACGATCATCAACGGCCGTGGAAGTCCTCGACCGATGACGCGGAAAGCGGACGACCTCGGCGAGTGCGCTACTTGCGCTCGGAGGAAGGGCGATGCCAGCTGGTTGAGGCGGGCCTTCGAAAGCCCCTCAAGTGCGACGTCAACTCATCATCGAGCCGCATGACGACATGCCGCGCAAGCGTCGACCCCACTCGCCTGAACGCATCCTTGCCGACGCAGGCGAAGCGCCCCATCTGGTGCGGGGTGACGGCCCCCTCCTCGTGTTGTTCGCCTCCCGCCAGGCCCAGCCGCCCTGACTTGCGCCACCCGGGGTAGACCGCCGCGCAAGCGATTGCGGAGGGCGGCAAGACGCCGCGGAGTGCACGTGCGTGCGAGACCAGGCCTATCGATCAAGTCTGCGGAGCTGCGAGCGCCTTTCGCAGCGCGCCCGACCATAAGTACGCGTACACACCCGTGCCGATCGTCAGCGCGAACGACACCTTGAACAACACCGACAATCGCGGCGGATGAATCTGCGAGATCGTGCCTTCGATGAAGCCCGCGAGAATGAAGAGCACCATGGTGCCCATCAGCAGCTGCAGCGCCGTCTGACCTTCGCGCTTGAGCGCCGCGCGCCGTGACAAACCCTTCGGCGCCACCATCGCGCGCGCGAGCACCAGCCCACCAGCGCCCGCGATCACGATCGCCGAGATCTCCGGAATCCCGTGCGGAAGAATCCACGCCCAGAACCAGCCCGCCATGCCCTTCGAGGTGTAGACCCACGCGAGCGAGCCGAGCATCACCCCGTTCAGGAACATGAGGATCGCCGTGCCCAGGCCCGCGGTGAGACCCAGCGCGAAGGCAAAGAACGCGACCTGAATGTTGTGTGTGAACAGAAAGCTCGAGAACGCCGCCTGCTGCCCGACGCTCGCGCCCTTGTTCGCCGCCTCGTCCTTCTTGCGCTGCTCGGGGTCGAGCTTGAGGTGCTGCTCCGGCACCAGGTACGGCGCGGCATCGGGGTCGAACATCATCCCGATCCACCCGAAGCCGGCGCCCGCCCAGAACAACAGAAAAGAAGCGACGAACATGCGCCACTCACGCGCCATGACGTCGGGGAAGCCCATCGACAAGAAACGCCCGATGGCCGCCCACCGCAGCTTTCGGCCCGGGTACGTCAGCGCGTACGCGCGCCCGACCAGATCGTTGAGGTACCCGCTGATGTCGGCCGCACCGGCACGCGCACGGACCCACAACAGGTCCGACGAGGTCGAACGGTACAGCCGCGACAACGAGCGCGCATCGTCGAGGCTCAGCTTGGAGAGGCCCTCCCGTTCTGCAGTGTCGAGCAGCCGCTCGAGCGCGCTCCACTTCGGCCGCCGCAGCTCGACGAATTCCGCAAGCTCCATGGCACGGAGTGTAGCCACAACGCCGAATGGGAGCGGCTATGCTTTGCACATGGCGAGCGCCGTCGAAGCACCGGTGAACCTCGACGGCACGCACACCGTCCTCACGCCCGAATACGTCGAGTTCAACTTCGTGCTCGCGGGGTTGATGAGCCGCTTCCTCGCGCTGCTCATCGACACCGTCGTCAGCTTCGTGCTGACCATCGTGATCTTTCTCGCCCTCGGCCTTCTCACGGCGCTCGCGGGTCTGGGGCTCGGCACCACCGCGACCGAGCTCGGCATGGCGGCCCAATTCGTCGTCTGGTTCGTCGTCGACTGGGGCTACATGGTCCTGCTCGAGTCGGTCTGGAGCGGTCAGACCATCGGCAAGCGCGTCATGGGCTTGCGGGTGATTCAAGACACGGGGGTTCGCGTGGGCCCACTCCAGGCCCTGCTCCGCAACCTCGTGCGACCGGTCGACAAGCTGCCCGTGTTTTATTTGATCGGTGGCGTCGCGGCCCTGCTCTCGGGCACGCAACAACGCCTCGGCGACCTCCTCGCAGGCACCATCGTGGTGCGCGAACGTCGCCTCAAGATCCCCGCCCAGCTCGAGCGCCCCGACGGAGACACGACGCTGCTCAACGACCAGGACTTCAGGGCCCGCGTCGCCAAGCTCAGCGCCGAAGAAGAGTCGCTGTTGTTCTCAGCCGCCATTCGGCGGGAGGAACTGGGCATGGAAGCCCGCCTCAACCTCTTCGCGACGCTCGCGCGCCGGTTGGAAGACGATCTCGGCTTCTCGAAGCCAGCTCACCTCTCTGACGAGAAGCTTGTATTGCTGGTCAGCGCCGCGCTGGCCGCCCGCGGCGCGCAAAAACGAAAGGCCGCCCCGCCTCGCCGCTTCCTGCAGCGCTGATCAGAAATAGACGCTGACATACGCGCCGCCGCCCAGCGCCATGCTCAGCGGCCTGTTCAGCGTGACGTAGAGATCGAAGTACCCCCGCGCACCCAGCGACACGCTCTCGGCCACGAAGAAGTCACAGCCGGCGCCAATGCCCGGTCCGATGAAGAAGTTGTTCAACCCCGTCGCCATGCCGTCGCGCACAAAATACAAGCCAGACAGACCAAGAGAGACCCACGGCCGAATCGACTCTTCGAGGAAGAGGTAGCGCACGCCAAACTGCCCGCCGCTGCCGATGACGATGCCGGGCCCGTTGTTCGCCGTGACACCAAACTTCTGCTGCGCGAACAGCAGCGGAATTCGAAGAAACAGCTCGAAGCCACTCTCGAGGTACAGCCCGCCTTCGAGGGTGATCGGAACGCCCCAGTCGATGCCCACCGCGGTCGAGTCACCGAGAATGGTGAACCCGGAGACGCCAAGACCGATGCTGCGGTTGGCAAAGCTCGCGGTGGCGAACGCGTTCGTCGAGACGATGAGCCCTGCCACCAACACCCACGTCGAGAGCGTCTTGCGCATGCACGTCATCGTATCTCGCAACATCAGGAAATCAGCCAGCTTTCGACTCTCGGCGTCGTTGCGACCGATGGGTCGGTTCTCTACACTCGGGGCGCGATGAAGAAACGATTTCACGTGGCGATCGCGCTGCTGCTCACCACGGTGGGTTGCTCCGCAACGCTGGCCCCGCATCAGCGCGCTCTCGAATGCAACGAGCTTTGCGCTCAGTACATCGGCATGGGCAACCTGCAGGCCGCCGAAGACCAGTGCGACCTGGGCATTCAGTTCTCGCCGCAGTACGCCGATCTCTGGGTCAACAAGGGCGTCATCGCCTTCAACCGCGGGCAAGACGACAAGGCCAAGGAGCACTTCATCAAGGCGCTCCGCCTCAACCAGGAACAGGCACAGGCCTACAACAACCTCGGCATGCTCTACATGAAGGAGCAGGGCTACGGGAAAGCCCACGACAACTTCCAGCGAGCGCTGCGCGTGAACCCCGACTACCTCGAGGCCCGCTACAACCTCGCGATGGCGATGAAGGCGCTCAACCAGCCCGAGAAGGCGCAGAAAGAGCTGCGCACGCTGCTGCACGTGAAGCCCGACCTCTCTGACGGCTGGGCCCAGCTCGGTCAGATCTCGCTCGAACAGGGCGAGACCGAATCGGCCATCGAGTCGCTGCAGAAGGCCACCACGCTCGACCCCAGGTTCGTCGCCGCTTGGATGGTGCTCGGTAACGCGTACATGGAGATCGGCAAGCCGTGCGACGCGAAGGACAGCTTCTCGAGCTGCCTCGAGGCCGACGAGAACTTCCCGCAGTGCCGTAACAACATCATCATCGCCGAGAAGAAGTGCAAGCTGCAGGACAAGGCGCTCACGGACGTGAACGAGCGCAAGAGCGGCGTGAAGACCGCCGAGACCGAGTACTCCCGCGCAGTTCAGGCGCGCGACAAGGGCAACGTCGGAGAAGAAGAGCGCGCCTACAAGAGCTGCATCAAGATCGATGGCAAGTACGCCCTCTGCCACTTCGGCCTGTTTGAACTCTTCAAGAACCGCAGCGACGAGAAGAACGCGTCCGTCGCTTGCAAGAACTTCCTCAAGTTCGCCAGCGAGACCGAGTTCTCCAACCAGGTCGCCACCTGCAAGCAGTACGTCAGCAACTGACTCGACGCGACCGATGGGTGTCCGACTCACCGTCAAAATGAAGAGCGGAAGCGGCGCCGAGTCGAAGACGGTGCTGCTCGATGAGGAACTCATCACCTTCGGGCGCGATCAAACCTGCCAGGTGGTACTCGCCCAGCAAGCCGTCAGTCGCAACCACGCCCGCATCTCGCGTGACGGCACCCTCTTCTTCCTCGAGGACCTGGGCTCATCGTTCGGCACTCAGGTCAACGGCCAGAAGCTCCCCAAAGGCGAGAAGCGTCTGCTGCGCAACGGCGACATCATCGCCATCGCCCAGTTCGACGTGACGTTCGATCGCGTTGCCGACGTCAGCACCGAAGAGAACGACAATTCGAACAAGACCAGCTTCCTCTCACGCAAGCTCGTGAAGGACGCGATGAACGGCCTCGCTGCCAACGGCGAGAACGCCTACTTCCGGATCATGAATGGGTCTGCCGAGGGGCAGCGCATCGAGATCGCCGACGCTCAGGAATACATCTTCGGCCGCGACGCCTCGGAAGCCGACATCGTGCTCAACGACGATCTCGTCTCGCGCAAGCACGTGAAGGTGCGGCGCGACTGGTCTGGCACCCACGTCGAAGATCTTGGCAGTCGCAACGGCATCAAGCTGAACAAGAAGCGCACCCGCAAGGCGACCATCAAAGATCGCGATGAGCTCGAGATCGGTGGGGTTCGCCTGCTGTTCATCGACCCGTCCGAAGTGCGCGAAGATCCCCTCGTCCTACCGTCAAGCAACGACGAAGAAGAGAGTACGCACAGCGTCAAGGCCGACGAATCGGAGGCTGAGTCGGCGTCGGATTCTCCGCCCTCAGTCGAGGTGAAGCAGCAAGAAGTCGAGCCACCTCCGGCAGAGCCTGCACCTCCTGCCGAAGATCCACCCACCGACTCCGAGGCGCCGGCTGACGAGAATCCCGAGCAGCGTGCCGACCAACCGAGCGATGAAGAGCCGCCACCACCAGACGAGGAAGCCCCGGCCGAAGGCCCGCGCAAGCTCGTCGACTTCAGCAACAAGCAGCACCTCATCGCGCTCGCCATCGGCGGCGTGATGGTGATCATGGGCGTGGTGCTGATCGTGATGCTGCTCGCGGGGGCCTGAACCAGCTCGCTCAGCGGGTGCTGATGCGCGCCACGGGCTGAATGTTCAGCTCAGGCGAGAGTTCCTGGTAGCTCACCACCGAGAATGGCGGGTTGAACTCGTACTCGAGCAACTTGCGTACATACCGCCGGATGTCCATCGAGGTGAGGATCACGGGGCGCTGCGCCGTCGGCGGGAGGTGGCCGCACTCATTCTTCACGGCCTGCACGATCTCCTGTGCGATGTCGGGCTCGAGCGCCAGATGAGTGCCTGCCGACGTGCGCTTGATCGAGCTGCGAATCGCGTCTTCGATCTGCGGGTCGAGCAGGTAGACGACCAGCGTGTTCGTACCGCGCGCATACTTGTGTGAGACGTACCGCTTGAGCGAGCTGCGCACGTGCTCGGTGAGCATGACGCTGTCAGCCTCGAGCTGCCCCTGCTCCGCGATGGCCTGCAGAATGCCGCGGAGATCTCGAATCGAGATCTCTTCTTCCACCAGGCGACCAAGAATGTCGGTCAGCTTGAGCACGGTCACCACCTTCGGCACGACCTCCTTCACGATCGCGGGGAAGGCCTTCTCGAGTTGGTCGAGCATCGTCTGCACTTCCTGCACGCCGACGAACTCGCGGGCGTGGCGACGCAGCACCGATGCGACGTGGAGAATCACGTACCCCGGCACGTCCCACGTGGTGAGCCCCGCGCCCTCGAGCATTTCCTTGTTCGATTCCGGCACCCACGCCGCAGGCTGGCGGGTCGCGGGGTTGATCGCGTCGAAGCCCTCGACGTTCATCAAGCGCAACCGGTCGACGGTGTCGTTGACGAGAATGTGGCCCAGCGTGGCCTGACCCGTGACGACGGGAACTTCGTTGATCTGAATCTGGTACGCCCCCGGCGGCAGCCCAGGATTTCCGCGCGCGCGCACGCCGGGGAAGCGGACTCCAAGCTCGACGAAGAGACCGTCGCGCATGAAGGGCACGAGCTCGAAGAGAAACTTGCCGCCGTCTTGCCGCGAGTCGACGAATGGAACGAGGGCATCGGACACCTCGAGCACGATGGGCGTCACGACGGGGATGAAGAGCTCAGAGTCGGGGTTGATGGGCTCCTTGGGTGCCGGTTCGACCGCCGCTGCCTTGTCGTTTTCGGCGCCCTCCTCGCCCTCTTCCGTCACTTCACCGCTGTCGATCTTCTTCTGCTGTTTGAGCATCGTGTACGCGCCGAAGCCGGCGAGCGCACCGAGCAACAAGAAGGGAATCTTGGGGAGGCCGGGGACGAGGCCGAGCACGATCAACATGCCGCCGGCGATGCCGATGGCACGCGGGTAGGCGATGAGCTGCGTCGTCACGTCTTTGCCAAGGTGAGCGCCTTCTTCCTCACCGCCGACGCGGGTCACGATGATGCCGGCGGCCGTCGAGATCAGGATCGCGGGGATCATGCCGACCAGGCCGTCACCGATGGTCAGCAGCGCGTACTTCTTGGCCGCGTCACCCGCCGACATGCCCTTCTGAACGACGCCGATGGCGAGACCACCGACGATGTTCACCACGGTGATGATGATGCCGGCGATCGCGTCGCCTTTGACGAACTTCATGGCGCCGTCCATCGCGCCGAAGAGCTGGCTCTCACGCTCGAGGTCGCGGCGCTTGCGCTTGCCCTCCTCCATCTCGATGGAGCCTGCGCGCAGGTCGGCGTCGATCGACATCTGCTTGCCGGGCATGGCATCGAGGGTGAAGCGCGCCGCGACTTCGGCGACACGTTCAGAACCCTTGGCGATCACGATGAAGTTCACGATCACCAGGATCACGAAGACGATTCCACCGACCACAAAGTTGCCGCGCGCGACGAAGTTGCCGAACGCGTAGACGACCTCACCCGCATCGCCGACCGACAAAATGAGTCGTGTGGTCGAAACGGTCAGCGCCAGTCGGTACATCGTGGTGATCAGCAGCAGCGTGGGGAAGATGCTGAACTGCAGCGCGCCCGGGATGTAGAGCGACATCAGCAGAATGATCACCGACAAGCTGATGTTGAGCGTGAGGAGGATGTCCAGCAGCAGCGGCGGCAGCGGGACGATCAGCATCCCGATGATCGCCATCACCACGAGGGCGAGGACGATGTCGGAATATTTGTTGATGAAGGATTTGCCGACGGTGTGCGCCATCAAGACGAGAGGTTAGCCCAATCGCCTCAAGCGGTGCGATTTGCGCGCGCCATCGAGAGCAGCTTGCGCGCACGCCCCACGAACGGGTCGTTGGCCTTGCCCAGCCGTGACGCGCGCTCGAGGTCTTCAACCGCGGCCGCCACCCGTCGCCGCGCGAGACGAATCTCACCGCGGTACACCAGCGCCACCAGATCTTCCGGGTCAATCGCGAGCGCCGATTCGAACTCGTTGAGCGCCTGATCGAGGTGCCCACCGCCCATCAGAATCGTGCCCAACATCGTGTGAGCAAAGGGATCGAGGTGCCCCAGCGCGAGGATCGCTTCGAAGATCGAGCGCGCCTCTTCGACCCGACCCGCTTCGAAGCTCTCGTGGCCCACGCGGGTCAACTCAGCAAACGCACGCACCGAAGGGTCTTCAGACTCGTCGGTAAGAGTGCGCCGACCCTTCTTCGAGGCTTTCGGCTCTTCGTGGATCTCCGTGATGGCCGTCTCGACCGTCTGGAGGCGACGCGGCGTCGGCCCGCGTGCCTTCTTCGGGTAGTAGACGATCTCGACGGCCTTCTCGGGCTTCGATGCCGAACGCGCCATCAGCTCACTTCTTCTTGCCGTCGTCTTCCTTCTCGGCGTTCTCGATCATCTCAAGCGCAGCAGCGGCGAGCACACGCGCTCGCTGGGTGAGCGGATCTTCGTACTTCGGATCCAACTCGACCGCCTTGGCGAAGTCTTCTGCCGCCTCGAGGATCTTGCCGTCACGCAGGTTCACTTCACCGCGGTTCACGTACGGCGCGACTTCCTTCGGGTTCAGACGGATCGCGTTGTCGAAGTAGCCGCGCGCCTTGTCGAGCTCTTCCTCGGCCAGGTACACCGCTCCGAGGGCCGTGTAATAGTAGGCCTCGGTCGGCTCGAGCATGATCAGACCGGAGAAGATCGTCTTCGCCTCTGAGTACTTGCCCTGCTCGTAGAGGCGGAAACCAATCAACGCCATCTGCAGCATCTCGGGGCCGTTGATCGCGTGGTAGTCGCGGAGGTTCAGCTCGCCGCGCTGGAACATCGCCTTGCGCTCGGGAGTGTAGAGAACCTCCTTCCAATTCTCGTCCGCCTTGGCGACGACATCGACACCAGGGATCGGGCTCTGCGTCTGAGGTTCGTTCTTCTTGTCGCTCATGACTCGGTCATCTCCGCGGGTGAAAAAGCTCGTGGCACTCGAACACAGCACCTCCGGAGGCGCACCAAAAAAAGCTGGCTGGGAACCCGGAAGTTCCCAGCCAGTTCAAGTGTGCAGCGATGGCGCGAAGAAGGTCAGTAGTTACGCGCGATGCCCTTCTTCACTTCGTCGTTGCTCTTCTGGACCTGCGACAGCGACTGCCAGAACTGCTGCATCATGCTCATCGCCTGCTGGTAGGCGAACATCTTCTTGTTGTGCGCCTGCTGGTCCTTGAAGCTCTCGGGGTTGCCGGTGAACTCAGGCATGGTGTCCGGAGCGCCGCTCGCGCCCGAGGGACCCGAGGGGTTGCTCACGCCGCTGCCCGAAACACCCGAGCCGCTGGCCGCGTTGGACGAGCTGCCCGTGCCGCTGCTGCCGCCCGTCGCGGGCGCCGAGCTGCTGCCAGTCGCAGGGTTGTTGTTCTGGATCGCGTCCTGGCGGTCAGGCGAGTTCATCGGCGGGGGAGCAACCTGAGTACCCGAGCCCGGAGCGAGGCGCTTCATCACCATGTCGCTGAGCTTCGCGATCAGCTTGTCGAGGCCGCCCTGAGCAAATTGGGTGAGCTTCTGAAGACCCTGCCCGAGCAACTTCTGGGCGAGAGACGTGAGGGGGCTGGCGAGCGGGAGGGCCTTGAGCGCGTTACCGATGAAGCCGGCGCCCTTGGTGAACACGTCCTTCGCGATGCCGCCGAGCAGCTTCGAGGCCGCGGGAGCAACCGCCTTGATGATGGAGGGAGCAACCTGCTTGATGACGCCGCCAAGTGCACGACCAACGCTGCCGAGGAAACCCATGGTGAACTCTCTTTCGTGTGTGTTCGGGGGAACCATTTCCCCCGCGCTACTGAGGAGATTATCGAATCCCCGTCCTCCCAGTTTCCTGAGAATTTCTCATTTCTTAGAAAGTGCCTGAAGCATAGCGGAAACCTTTGAACTTTCAGGGGATTCTGGCGCCGAAAACTGTTGTGCGCGGCGCAGATCATCCAGCGCCTGCGCCTTTTGACCCTGGAGCAGCTTCACTTCAGCCCTCCCCAGATACGCCGCTGCGTCCTGAGGGGCGATCTTGATCGCGACGTCGTAAGCGGCGACCGCTCCAGCCGGGTTTCCTGCCGCCATCTCGACCACTCCGAGCGCCTTGGCGAAGTACGCGTCCATCGGGTTGATCGCGTAGAGGCCCTGAAACACGGTGCGCGCCTCAGCGACCTTGCCCTGATAGAAGAAATAGTAACCCGTTCGAGCGATTGAGTAGAGTTCCTCATCGCTGTAACCCCTGACCTCTTTCAGGGTGGCCTTTCCGTCAGCCCACTTCTGAAGACGTTGGGCGAGTGCTGCAGCGTCGTCGGCCATCGGTTCAGTAGCCTTCTGCCGAGGTCTCTTCGCGACGACGGCGCTCGATCTCCGCCATGTCGTTGCTGACGGTGCCGATGAGCTCGAGCATCTGCGCTTCGCGAGCCAGCAGCGACTTCAAGCGCTCGACGCGATCAGGGGCGGCGCGCAGCGTGCTCAGCCCTCGCTGCAGCGTTTCCTGCTGGGCTTCCTGCATCCGCTCCGCGACCGTGTTGAGCGGACCCCTGTCAAGATAGCCCTCAACGTCGGCGTCGTGACCCGCTGGCCCGGGCGGCAGCGGCAGGCGAACTTCTTCGGCGCTGTGCGCGGGCCCGATGAAGTCGAGCAAGGCCGCCGAAGCGAGCGACGGGTTCTTGGGGTCGCCCTTCTTGCGAACGTTCTTGCGCTCGAGCTGTGCCCGATTGACGAGCTTGCCCTGAACCTCTTTCGGGCCGCCCCAGGGCCAACTCGGAGCACGCGGCTGTTGCCCACCAATCTTTGCCATCGGTCAGCGCCTCACTTCTTCTTGTTGCCCTGCTCCGCCTGCTGGAGCTGAAAGACGAAATTCAATACCTCGGCGACGGCGTCGTACAGCTCTTCGGGCACTTCCTGCCCGACGTCGACGCGGTACAGCGCTGCCGCGAGCGTGGTGTTCTTCATGAACGGAATGCCGGCGGCCTTGGCGATCTCCCTGATCTTCTCGGCCTTGAGGCGCATGCCCTTGGCGATGACGCGCGGCGCGTTGTCTTTCTCGCGGTCGTACTTGAGGGCAACAGCCATGTCCGGATCTTCGGGCACGCCACGACCCTAGCACGCACACCCGCAGCGACCGTCAAGCCGCCGTCTTCGGGCCCTGAGACTGCTGCAGCTGGTAGACGAAATTCAACACCTCGGCCACGGCGTCGTAGAGCGCCTCGGGCACTTCGTCGTTCACGTCGACCCGCAGCAGGGCGTGGGCAAGCGGCACGTTGCGGAGCAGCGGCACGTCGTGCTGCTTCGCGATCTCGCGAATGTTGGCCGCCTTGCCTTCGATGCCCTTGGCGATCAGACGTGGCGCGTTGTCTTTCTGCCGATCGTACTTGAGGGCAATCGCGACGTGCTCGGGGTTTGTCACGATCACGTCAGCGCCCTTCACCGCTTCCATCTGCGCGCCCTCGAGCAGCTCGTGCGCAAGTTCCTTGCGCTTCGCCTTGTGGTGGGGGTCGCCTTCCGATTCCTTGTATTCCTTCTTCACGTCCTCCTTCGACATCATCTGGTCCTTCATGTAGCTCTTGTGCTGCCACCAGACGTCGAAGACCGCGAAGATCACGAAGAGCAGCACCACCTTCTGGCAGATTCGATACACGAGCTCGCCCATCACCGTCATCGTGATCGCCGCATCACCGTGAATGGTGGCGACGACGATCGACATCGAGTCGCGCACCACGCCGTAGACGACGTAGCCGGTGACTCCGAGCTTGAGCATCGACTTCACCAGTTCGACGATCTGCTTCTTCCCGACCAGGTTCTTCAGACCCTCGATGGGGTTCAGCTTGTCGAACTTCGGCATCACCGCCTTCAGGGCCAGCAAGGCACCCACCTGGAGGAATTCCATGATGCCGCCGGCGAGGGCCGCAGACACGGCGACCGGCACGCAGAGCAGGAACAGCGCCTGCAGTGCGAGCACCATCAACTGCTGAGTCGCGAGCTGGATGTCTTCGGGGTGCGCGATGTGATCGATCGCGAAATAGAACAGCTGCTTGATGCGTGACTCGAAGTCGGGCCACGTCGAGCGCACGACACTCATGGCCACAGCGAAGGCGACGACGCCTGACAGGTCCTTGCTCTTCCAGACGTTCCCTTCTTTGCGGGCGTCGTCGAGCTTCTTTTGCGACGGTTCTTCCGTCTTGTCGCCGCTCTCAGACATGGTCGCTCAGTTCAAGAAGTACAGCGCCTGTCGCAGCCAGCGGAACATCACCCCGTACTCGCCGATGATGCGGTCGAGGATGAGGTGAATCGAGGTCACCATGATCAGCACCGTCACCGCCGGCTTGATTTGCATCGCCACGAAGAAGACCTGCACCTGCGGAGCGACGCGGTTGATCATGCCGAGCGCCAGATCCACCAGAAACGTCGCCAACAAGACCGGTGACGCCAGCGCCAGAGCGATTCGCACCAGGTCGCCAAAGACGCGCAGCGTCGTCTCGAAGAACGCCCACGAGCCATGAGAGAACCGCGGGAATTGACCGAGCGGGATCATCGACAGGCTCTCGCCCATCGTCTGAATCACGATGTGGTGCCCACCGAGCGTCAAGAAGACCACCGTCGAGAACTGCAGCTGGAGGTTCGAGAACAGCGAAGCGTTCTGACCGAGCTGAGGCACCATCAGCTGTGCCTGGTTCGTGCCTGAGAGCGTGTCGACGAGGGTGCCCGCGGAGTTCGCGGCGTCGAACACCATGCCGACGATGAAACTCAAAGTGAGCCCGATGAAGAGTTCCTTGAGCATCAGCGCGATGAAGAGCAGCGCATTCACGGGGATGTCTCGCACCTGCACGATGATCACCGGGTACAGCACCATGCCGACCATCACGCCGAGGCCCAGCTTCACCTCTTGAGGCACGGTCTCACCGCCGAGAAACGGGGTGAGAATGATCACCGGCAGCAGCCGAGCCATCAGCAACGCAAACGCGAGCAACAGCTGCGTGAAGCCGGTCTGAATTCCCAGCTCCTGCCGCAGCGCGTTCAACAGCTCTTGTGCTTCCGCAGCCCCCATGCGCTCAGTTCGCGATCAGCGCTGGGAACCGGTCGTAGATGTTGAAGGTGAACCGCAGCAGGGTCGACCCCATCCACGGGCCGGCGAGCCCCAGCACCCCGAAGATGATGACGAGCTTGGGCGCGAACGACAGGGTCTGCTCCTGAATCTGGGTGGCCGCCTGGAACACCGAGATCACGAAGCCGATGATCAACGCGAGGACGATCGGTGGGCCCGAGACGACCAGAACCAGCACCAGCGCCTGCTGAATCACGTAGGTGAGATTGTGCATGCGTTCCTCTCAGAGGTAGCCGACCACGAGGCCCTTCGCGATGAGGTACCACCCATCGACAAGCACGAAGAGCAGCAGCTTGAAGGGCATCGAGATGGTCGTGGGAGAGAGCATCTGCATGCCCAGCGCGAGCAAGATGTTCGCGACCACCATGTCGATCACCAGAAACGGGACGAAGAGCAGAAAGCCGATTTGAAACGCCTCTTTCAGCTCCGACACCACGAAGGCGGGCACGACGATCAAGAAGTCCTTCTCGGCGATGCTTCCACGGTCCTCGGGCT
Source organism: Archangium sp. (assembly GCA_044371205.1). Taxonomy (GTDB): domain Bacteria; phylum Myxococcota; class Myxococcia; order Myxococcales; family Myxococcaceae; genus Archangium_A. The sequence goes on along the minus strand of JBILUC010000012.1, from coordinate 108,404 downwards.
TTCGCAGCTTGAGCGCGAGTGAATAAAAGAGCGTTCGGTCTTTGGTCGTGACCTTCTTCAACAAGAAGTCGCGCAGCGGCTCTTTGGCTCTGCCGGCAGCCTTGATCAGCTTGTCGACGCTCTGCACGTTCATGAAGTCACCACCCTGGGTGACGTTCTCGGCGTCTGCCGCCTTGTACATGGCCTGCCCCACCGGAGACATGATGTACACCGTGAGGATGATCGCGAGGCCTGTGATCACCTGAGTGGGCGGAATCTGCTGAGTGCCGAGCGCGCTGCGCACGATCGACAGCACGACCGAGATCTTCACGAAGCTCGTCACCATCAACAGCACGAAGGGCGCGAGCCCGAGCGCACCCAGCGCGATCATCAGCACCAGCGGCCGATTCGCGAACGAGTCGCTGCTGTCGAGCTTGCCGCCGCCCATCACCTCTTCCACCACCGCACCGCCCTTCGCCCCGCCCTTCTTCGCCTGCGCGAACGCCGCGAGAGGGTGCAGCACGAGCGCGAGTGAAAACAACAACAAGTACACCCGGGAACCCAGCGAGAAGCGTCGAGTCACGTCGTCATCCTCAAACGGTGGGAGGCGGCGGTGCGTCTTTCCGCCCAAGCAGTTTCTGGAGAAAGGGGCTCAGCTGAATCGGCTGGCTGGGGCTCGCCGCGCGAAGCTTGTCGACCTCAGCTCGATCGAGCTTGCTGATGAGCGAGAGTGAGCCGTCACCACCACCCACGAGGAGAATCTCGCCCGCAGCTTCGACCACGAAGAGCGATCGCTTCTGATCGAGCGTCACCCGCTCGAGCACGCTCACGAGGTTCGTTCCTGCGGTCGGTCGAATGCCAAGCAGCCGACGCAAGCCCACGTTCAAGGTCACCCACGCGAGCGCGACGACCATCGCGAGCACCACGGTCGTGCGCACGAGCGTCCACCCGAGGTTCAGGTCTTCTGCCGCGAGTTCTGGCGGCTCGGACCGCGGAATCTCAGGTTCCGGAAGCCGCGCCCCCTCGACCGTTTGAGCGGAAGGAGCCTTGCCCTCATTGGTGAACTCTTCGAGGGGTCTGACCTGCGCGAGAGCGCTCAACCCGACGCACAGCGAAAGAAAGAAGGCCGCCCGAAGCACGCTCGCACGCTAGCGCAAAGCCCTGAGCCGTGTGCGCCGGACTTGGTCGGTGCCTACCCTGCCAGCGACAAGATGCGAATGCCGAGGTTCCCGTCGATTTCCACCAACTCACCGCGCGCCACCACCTTGCCCTGAACGGACAGGTCCAGCGGCTCACCCGCGACGCGGTTGAGATCGAAAACGTGCCCCACCTTCAGCGCCACCACTTCCTCGGCGGTGGTCGGCACGCGCCCAAGCTCGACCGCGATCTGCAGCGGAATGTCGTTCATGAGGTCAGCACCACCCGCACTCTGCGCGTCGTCCACGTCGTCTCTCCCTCGCGCCGAACCCGGCGTCGTCGATTCAGCATCGTCTGGCGCTGCTTCCGGTGCCTCGGCGGATGACTCTGCCAGCGACTCTTCGCCGGTACCTGGGGGAGGCGGAGCGCCCACGTTGATACCCGTCACCTTCGCCAGAAACCGGCCGTCTTCGACCACGATTTCAGCATCGAGGTGACCCGCGCGCCCGTGGCCCACGCGCAACTTCGCGGTGCCCCCGGCTCCTTGATCGGGTCGGCACGTGAGGCCGTCGACGAGCACCACGTCACGTTCCCTGAGCTGCGACAGGTCGGAGGCGGAGATCTCGACATTTCCGATCTCGGCCCGCACGGAGGTCTTCACGTTGCGGAGACGAGAACCATGCGCTGCGGCATCAGATGCACGACGCGCACGACGAACCGAAGAGTCGGTGGGCGGGTTGGCCGTCGCCAGCACTTCTTCGGGAATGACGAGCCGCACGTAGCCCGCGTGACCGCCGAAGACGGCCTTGAGCTGCACCACGGCGAGGTTCTCGTTCTCGGGGATGAGCCCCTGAATGTCTCCGAAGCCGCGAACGACCCCCTCGATGCGCAGCTTGGGGAGCGCAGGGTCGATGCTGGGCGACAGCGCCTTGAGCGTCTCGATGATGACGTACGTCATCACGCCCTCTTCGATGTCAGTCAGCGGTCGAAGCGCCACCGCTTCACCCGCGCCACCCAACAGCATATCGATGGCGTGATGGGCCAGGCCCAACTCGACCTCGAGCAACCCGCGCGTCTTGTTGGGCTGCGGGGTGAGCACCGCGAGAAACGTGGGCTCGCCGACGTAATGCTGGAGCTGGGACATCGGCACCACGTGCACATACTCGGCGGTCATGGAGACCGGCTCTTCGAGCATTTCCTGAAGCCGCTTCTTGACGGCGTTCGATACCTCGCCCGTGGACCGCACGTTGGGCAGAATCCACTCGAGGTTCTTCACGAGCAAGGCGTGTCGTTTGCTCACGCGCTCGAGGTTGGTGAACTTGAAAGGCCGCCACGCTCGCCCTGACTTGGCGAACGCGGGCTGCTTGATCAACATCGTGTGCTCAGGCGGTGGCCGGCCGCCCTGTGATCTCGAACTCACCCGCGCGCCTCGATCTTGAAGTCTTCAAGAGAAAGACCGCGAGCCCCGAGCGCCGCCTTCAGCGCCTCGCCCTGCTCCTCGATCATCTTGAGCACGTCTTTGTCCGAGCCCTGAAACACCGCGCTGATCTTGCCGTTCCGAGCAGAGACCTTCACCGACAATCCAGAGAGCACGTCGCTCTTCAGGTCGATCTGAAACTCCATCTTGCCGGCTGCGTTGGTGCCAATGCGAACGCGATCGACGATCTTCTGAGCAACCTCATTGGCAACCTTGCGGAGGCGTTCGGACCCACTGGCTTCCTTCGTCTTGGCCACGGGGACTGGCGCCATCAGCGCCGGGTTGAAGCGGAACCCGGGGTTGGCCGAAGCAGCGCCGTCTTTCCCGTCTTTGCTGCCGCCCTGGTGCTGACCACCACCCTTGTCGGTGTCGGTCTTGAGGTCGCCCTTCTCGCCCCTCGCCCCGGAAGACTGAGTGCCCGTCGGAGACTCGCCAGCTTCTTTGCGCTCTTCGAGGCGCTCGCGCGACACCTTCGCGTCTGCGCCTCGGCTCTGCGCCCCGCGCGTGTTCGAAGACTGATCGGCCTGGCGGCTGCTCGCAGTTTGGTTCGTCGACTGCTCGCCCTCCGCGCGCGACTGCCCGACATGCTCACCCTCGGCGCGATTGTTCTGGTGAACCTGACCTTCCTGGTCCTTCACGCCCAGCTTCGACTTGAACGCGCTCTCCTGCTGTGTGCCCTGCGCACCCCTGTCGGCCTGCTTCGCGGCGTCGGCGTGGCCGGTCTCTGCGGCCTCGAGGAGCTGTGCGATCGCGCTGCGAGCGAGGTTGTGGTCTTGACGAACCTGCGCTTCTTTCTTCTGCCCCTGCACCAGCTTCGAGAACGCATTGTTCTCTGCAGCCTTCTTGTTCTTTTGCGACTCTTCGTTGCGCTTGGCTTCCGCCAGCCGCGCCGCCACTCGAGCCGCATCGCGATCGTCGTCGACTCGACTCATGACTTCTTCTCCTGCCGTTGGCGCTGGAGGTGGAGGACGTTGCCGATCTCCTCCTGGTTCATCTCTTCCTTGGCCATGCGCTCAGCGCGAACCTGCTTGGCCCATGCTTCCTTGTTCTTTTCGATGGCCTTCTTCTCTTTCGCCGCTTCGGCCATCTCCGCCCGCCGTTGTTCGACCAGCTTCTCGGCCTGAATCACGACTTCCTTCTGTCGCTCGACCTCGAGCGCGAACTGGGCCTCCTCGTCTTTGAGGCGCTGCTCGAAGCGGCCCATCTGCTGGAAGCCGCTGATGCCGCCCCCTTTGGCCGTCATTTCCTGAAGAAAGGCCTGAACCTTCGCCTTTCGCTCGACCTTCATCTTCTCGAGCTTCGCGATCATCGAGGCGAGCTGTTTCTTCTCTTTCTCGGATTCCTTGATCGCGGCCGAGAAGGCGTCTTTGGCCTCGTCCTCAGCCTTGGTGCGGATTTCGAGGAGCGCCTGGAGTCGATACGGGGGCATGACGCTCGGAGCTTACACCTCCCGTTCGCTTTGGGGGCGGATCAGGTCGCGTCGGCGAACATGTCAACCATTCGCTGAACGGTCTCTTCGAACGGGGAGTTCTCGAAGGTGTCCTGCTTCAGGAAGTTGATGATCTGATCGTACTTGTCGATGGCGTAGTCGGTGCGCGGGTCAGTGCCGTACTGGTAGGCGCCGAGCAGAATCAGGTCGCGCTGCTTCTCGTACGTCGAGAGCGTCTCGCGCAGCTTGCCGCCCGCCTTCTTGTGCTCCTTCGAGACGATCTGGCTCATCACACGACTGAGCGAGGCCAGCACGTCCATCGCAGGCCACTGGTTTCGCTCGCCGAGAGCGCGATTCAGGATGAAGTGACCGTCGAGAATACCGCGCACTTCGTCGGCGATCGGCTCTTCCATGTCGCCGCCGGCCACGAGGCACGTATAGATCGCCGTGCACTTGCCCTTCTCGGAGTTGCCCGTTCGCTCGAGCATGCGCGGCAACATCGAGAACACCGAAGGAGGGTAACCCTGCCGCGCAGGAGGCTCGCCGATCGCGAGGCCAATCTCGCGCTGCGCACGGGCTAGACGCGTCACCGTGTCGAGCATGAACAGCACGTTGCCTCCGCGCTCACGGAAGTACTCGGCGATGGCCGTCGAGACATAGCCCGCGCGAAGACGCACGAGCGACGGCTGGTCAGACGTGGCGCAAACGACAACCGAGCGCTTCATGCCCTCGTGACCGAGCGCATCTTCGATGAACTCAAGCACTTCGCGACCACGCTCGCCGATGAGCGCGATGACCGACAGCTCCGCGGCGGTTTGGCGCGCAATCTGCCCCATGAGTGTCGACTTGCCGACACCGGAACCTGCAAAGAGACCGATGCGTTGTCCCTCACCAACGGTGAGCAACCCGTCGATGCACCGCACGCCGAGTGAGAGTGGGCGAGTGATGCGCTGGCGCTTGAAAGGGTCGGGACAGTCGCGGTCGACGGCCCAGGGAACCATGCTCTCCGTTGGGAGCGGCTTACCGTCAATGGGTTCGCCCAGCCCGTTCAACACGCGCCCGAGCAGTGCGTCGCCGGCCCAGATGGTCAGGGGGCGCCCCGTGGGAATCACCTCGGAGTCTGGCCCAATGCCTGAGAGTTCACCGAGCGGCATCAACATCACCGTGTCGCCCTGGAAGCCGACGACTTCACTGCGCACCTCATCGCGGCCGCGCTTGATGAGGCACACCTCGCCCATGCGCACGTTCGGGACTGACGCCTTGATCACGAGGCCCGTAAGCTCGACGACGCGCCCGCGTACCCGAACGGTCTGGGTGGTCTTGATGAGCTCGGAATAGCGCCGGAGATCGATCGCCATGGGTCACTTCACTTCTTTGCGGGTCTCGGCGGGCGTGAGCACGTTGCGCAGCATGTCGAGCTGGGTCCGGATCAGGCCGTCGATGGTGCCGTACTCGGTCTGAATGACGCAGCCCCCGCGATCGACCTCAGCGTCGTCGCGAATCGAGATGTCGAGCTGACGACCGACGAGTTCCATGAAGCGCGGTTTCTTTTCGCGCATGAGCTTGCCGTCTTCGGGGTGCACCTTGATGATCATCGCCTTCGAGCTGCGGGCGGCCTCGGTGCAGTTGGCGACGATCTCCATCACCAACGCGGGGTCGCGTTCGAGGTCACGACCGATGATCTTCGCGGCCACCTTGAGCGCCAGCTCGAGCACGTCTTTTTCGCTCTCGCCGAGAATCTGGCCCGCTTGAATCTTCGCGCGTGCCAGCTCTTCGGCCGCTCGCGCCTGAACGTCAGCCTTCGCCTCGTCACGCGCTTTGGAGAAGACCTCTTCCTTGAAGCGCAGGGCCTCGGCCTTGATCTCCTCGGCTTTGGCCTGCGCCTCAGCGAGGATCTGTTTGCCCGCGGTCTTCGCCTCGTATTCTTCGGCGTTGAGCACGCCCGCCCGACGCGGTGGAGGCAGCAATTGCTTCTCGTGCAGCGGCACATCTGACGCACCGCTCTTGATGACCTTTCCGATCACGCGCGGAGACCCGGTTTGAGGTTTTCGTTCGTCCCGCACATCATCGTCTTCCATGCAGCCGCCAGTTTAGCGCGAACCACCTGTGGGTCCACGACCGGAGGGGCCCTTCAGCACGGGAGAACGGTTGGGGCTCGTCGCACTTCCCTTCCCAGCAGGATCTTTGCGGCGAGGAATCTCCTGAACTGCCGAAGGGCGTCGAGGAACGGCTGCTGAGTCCAGAGGCTTCCCATCACGCAACACGCGCTGGCGGGCCTGGGAGTCAGTCGGTCGCGCCGGGCGGGGGTGCGAAGGAACATTGCCTGTCCCGGCTGCACCAGCCCGACGGGCTTGTCGCTCGGCCATTGGGTCGCGCGAAGGGACACCCTCGTGTGGTTTGCGAGGCGCTGATGCCGGCACCGGCACCCCACCCGTCGAACGCCGCGCCGGTGGAGCCACCAGGACCCGTGATTGCGGATTTGACGGTGATGACGAGTAGGGCGGCGGTTTGGAGGCGGGCGGAGGTATTGGCGGCTTGGCAGGCGGAGGCAAACGCATGGGCCGGTCGACGATGCCCTTCTGCGCGAGACGTTCGAGTTGCTCGACGATGTCGAGACGACCGCCGTCGCCTTTCACGGGCTTGTTCCTTTCCTCTTTCAGCCAGCGCGCAAGAATCTTGCCCAGTTCCCCCTGAACATGACGCCCGACGAAGCGCTGGGCGAAATCGGGGCCCTGCGCAATGCACGCGCGCACGATGCGCTGCACGCCGGCGCTTCGCATTCCAGTCGAGGGACTCTCGAGAGCACCGTGCATCTCAAGCACGAGCTTGGCGTCTTTCTCACTCAGCCTGCGCGACGCCCCCGCCTCAGCGGCACGGGCCGCGAGGGTTCGCTGGTCGGGGGGCAGCTTGGTCATGAACGTGGCGCGCTCTTCATCGTTGAGCCCGGCCACCGCCGTCGCGAGTACCCGAGCCCCCATGCGGTCGGCGACTGCAAGCAATTCACGTTGCTGCATCATCACCAGGTCCGTGAAGCGGAAGCTGCCGACCTGCGGTGCATTCGAGCGCAGAGCGTCTTCCAGCTTCCACCGCACGATCGACAACACCTCGGGCTTGACGTCGCGCAACAACTTGACCGGTGGGGGATTGCCCATCTCGGTTCTGACGGCATTTGCCAGATCGCCCGGCAGGGCGTTGAGGAGCACCTCGACGATGCTCGAGCGCTCTTTCTTGAGCACTGCGGCGAGGCGCTTGGGTTCGACGCTCGCGAGTTGACGGCGTCGCTGCGTGACCAGGCGCTTGATCTCCTGAACAAGGAGAGGGATTCGTTTGTCTCGCGGGATCTGGAGGAGCGCTTGAGCGCGATGCTTGAGCAGTTCCTCTTCGGTCTGGTCGAGGTGATCGTAGGCCGCGACAGCGTCCGAACCGCCAAAAGCGAGCGAGGTCAGCAGGAGCATGGTCTGTCGCTTGGAAAGCGACGTGAAGTACTGCTCCACGACTCACCTCGGGTCCTGCGTGAGGACTCAGCCTTCTTGCGTCTTGGCGCGCGGCGGCGCCTTGGGGGCCGACGGCTTGCGCACCACCATGAAGGCAGTCACGCCTGCCATCGCAATGAACAACAACGCGAACACCCCGATGATGGCCTTGAAAGTTCCCGCTGAGGCCTTGTCGACGTTGACGCCCATGATGCGCTGCAGGCGGGGCTCTTCGCTGACCTCGGTGACGAACTTCGCTTCGGTCATCAGCACCTTGACGTTCTCTTTCTTCAACTCAGGGACCGAGGCCGCGACGAACGCCTGCACATCATCGACCGCAACTGGCGTCTTGCCATCGACCGCCATGTACTTGATGAGAACTGAGGCCGAGGGGAGCGGCTTCTTCTCGGGCTGAGTCAGATCGTTGACCTCCGGCATCATCACGATCGTCCTGGCCTCGAGCACGCCGGGAATGCGGTTGAGCGCGTTCGACACCTCGCCCCCGAGCGCCTCGATGAACATTGCGCGCTCTTCGGTCTGCGTGGGGATCATGCCCTTCGTCATCTTGAAGATGGCGAGGCCGTCAGACTTCGGCCGGGGCAGGGAGTGCTCGCGAAGCAGCTGTGCGGCGGTGGCCACGTCGGCCTTCGGCACCGAGATCACGTACCGGGCGTCTTTGCCTTCGCCTTCCTTCAGCTTGGTCGCGTCGATGCTCTTCTTCTGCAACAGCACGTAGATGTCGTTCGCGTCGTCTTCGGTCAGGTCATGTTGAAGATTGACGGAACACGCCGAGAGCACAAACGAGAGCGCGGCGAGGAGGGCCAGACGGGCGAGGCGACTCATGGAGTGGCGACCATACTACGGAGGCCCGCGCGGCAAGTGCTGGATCCACAAACGAAAAAGGGCGACCCGGAAGGGCCGCCCTTTGGGGGTCGAGCAAACAACCGACGATCAGACCTGAGTCTTGAGGGTGTCTTTCAGGCCGCTGGTGGCCTTTTCGACGACCTTCGAGCAGAGGTCGAGTTCCTGCGTGTACTTGTACATGCCGGCCTGCATCTGAAGCAGTTCTTGGTTCGACATCGACTTGCTCGAGAGGCTGCCGTTGATCAGCTTGTCGATGTTCGCGCCACCCTTCTCGAGGTTGGACATCATCGACATCACCATCGAGGAAGACTTGTTGACCTCGGCCTTCTGCGAGACGGGGTCCATCCCCTTGCCGGTGACGTTCTTGTCGAGTTTGTTGAGGTCGGCCTTGTTGGTCTTGGTGACCTGATCGATTTGCTTCGCCTGCTCGAGCTTCTGAACCTGCTGCGCGTGGTTGACCTGGCCAACCTGACCGGCCTTGTCGACCCCCTGCGTCTGACCAGACTTCATGCTCTGGTCGAACTTGCTCGGGCCCGCCTTGTTAGCCTGTTGTGCGGCCTCGGGAAGCTTCTGCTGGGCTACCTGGGCTGCCGAGATTCCTGCCAGTGGTCCGGCCATGGTCATTCCTCCGCTGCTGGTCTGATGAGACGTTATCGTCCTCTTCTTCGAGGAGTTGCTTCAAGGTCTCTACGGCTCGAGCGTGCAGTCGGCTCGCCCAGCTCTTGGACTGCCCGATCTCAGCCCCGGCTTCTTCAAGGGTCTTGTTTTGAAAGTAGTAACCTTGGAGAAGCTTTCGCTCTTTTTCGGGCAACTTCTCGATGGCGGCGCGCACACGGCGACGCATCTGCTCGAGTTGGATGCGCTCATCGGCAGGCAACTGCTCGTCTGAGACCTGAGGGCCTTCGGTCTGTTCGAGGCTCGTGGCGAAGACCATCGCCAGACCGGTTACTGCGCTGCTGATTTCCCGAACGTCGTCCTCGACCGAGCCCCCGCCTCCGCCGCGATCGGAGAGGTTGGTCATGTACGAATTGGCCCGCTCAGACGCAGCTGCACCGCCCTTGAGCACGCCCATCTTTCGAAGGCCGTCGTAGATCGCGCCCTTGATTCGGTAGTGGGCAAAGGTGAGGAAGTTGGCGCCCACGCGAGCGTCGAAACGTTCGGCGGCTTCGAGCAGGCCGATCTGCCCCCAGGCCACCAGCTCGTCCATCTCGAACTGCGAGTGGAATTGCTTACGCACCTGTGCTGCGAGCGACCTGACATAGGGCCCGTACTTTTCGAGGATCTGCGGTTTCGATTCCCCGAGCGCCACGGGTTACTCCTGCTCCTCGGCGCGGTTCCACAGCCGGTCGAGGGTTTGGCTCAGGCGGGGATCGTCTTTGAGCTGTTCGAACACCTTGTCAGCGAGCTTCTTGGACTGAGTACGGACCTTCTCTCGCAAGATGTCAGCGACGAGCTTCTTGGTCGCTTCATCACGGCTCTTGAGCTGCCCGCTGCGAAGCTGACGCACCAGATCGAGCGCCTGGGCCGTCACCGGGTCGGTCGGCCCCACGTTGCCCACGTTGCTCGACCCTGCGGCACCCGAAGGCCCAACGAGCGATTCGGCCTTGTCGACCTTGGCACCAAACGCTCCGCTGGGACCAGACGCTTTGGCTGCGCCTCCGGCACCAGAAGCGCCTCGCGCCCCGCCTGCCTTTCCACCCCGGCCGACTCCACGAACGGACATGACGGTTCCTTACTTTTTCGCTGCGACTTTGGACGGGGGCGGCAGCGCACCCGTTTCCTTCGCGGCGATGAGCGCCTCGGCGAACTTCGCGCCGTCACTGTCGGGCTCGAGATCGAGCGCCGACTTCAGCTCCTTCATCGCCTCATTCACCTTGCCCATGAAGAGCAGGGTTTCTCCCACGTGGGCGCGGGGAAGTGACGCCTTCGGCGCGAGTTGTTGGGCACGCCGAAAGACGGGCAACGCCTTGTCGAAGTGACCCTGGTTGAACTCAAGCGTGCCGAGCGCAATCTGGGGCACCTCGCTCCTGGGCATCAGAGTCGCGGCGCCTGAGAAGAGCTCTCGCGCGTTGTCGAACTTCTGGAGGTCCATCCACAGGTACCCGGCCTCCAACATCAACATCGCCTGATCCTTGGTCATGGGAACGAGGCTGCCGTTGATTTCCGACTTCGCTTCCGCCATCGCGTTGCCTGCCTTGTGAGGAGTGCGTTGCGAACCAGACCATAGCAGAGCGTCAGCCCGCAAATGAGAAGGGCGGCCATCGGCCGCCCTCCTGTACGAATCATCTCACCCCGAAATCAGCGGATGTTGCCGATCGCATTCTTGGCAGTGTCGTGCTTGGTCTTCAGCACGTTGGAGATCGACGAGAACATCGTGTTCTCGCGCTGCATCGCCATCTGCACCCCGAGCATCTGGCTATTCTGCGCGGACATCGACGCGATGTCGGTGTTGTACTGGCCGATGCCGTTGGTGCCAGCGCCCGCCAACAGGTTCGGGCCGCTGCCCTGGCCCGCACCGATGGTGACCGAGGAGCCGCCCGCCGTGGTGCCACCTGCGCCGCCGTTGAAGCCCACAACACCGGTCGCCGCGTAGGACGCCGCCGCCGCACCGCCGCCGCTGCCAGCCAGAGCGCTGACCGACGAGACGGCCGCCGAGAGAACCTGACCGCCGGGCAGCGCGCCACCCAGCAGCGACGCACCCTGGGCCAGCGCCGAACCGGCCGCGTGCATGCCCTGATTGACCTTTTCACCGAACGTCGCGCCCTGGGTCTGCTTGGGCACCGTGACGTTCATCGAGATGCGGTTCGGCATGCCACCATTGATTCCGTTGATTCCGCTCATGTGTTCCTCCTGAGGAAAACTGCGAGAAGTTGTCAGGTGCTCTGTCCCCGACTCCGCGTCGAGGCGCCCTGTGCAGAAGTTATCGACGGGTGAGAGGGCGAGTTGCGTGAATGGTACTGGATCACATCTTTACTTCCTGCCCCCACCCTTCCCTTTGCGATCAGTCTCAAGCTTCTCGCGCACTTGGAGCAGGTAGGAGAGCAACTCCTCCGTCCTTTCCACGGCTTTCCCCACCTTCTTTGCCTGCTCCGCTTTGGGACCCTTGAGGGCTGCGAGGTCGGCCTTGAGCGAGTTGAACGTTGCGGCGATCTGATCAGCGGTCGCCGTCTCGATGAACTTCTCGATCACCGGATAGGTGGGACCGGGGAGGGTCTGCTGCTCCTGCTTCTCTTCCTTCTTCTTCGCGGCCATGGGGGCGGTGTCTTCCGATCAGGGGGTGGACAGGTGGGACTGAAGCTTCTGCTTGCCGAGAGGGTCGCCAAAGCCGGCGAGGCCGAGCGCCGCGCAGAACGAGACGCGCAAGTCGCCATCGTTGACGAGCTTGTGGAGCGAGGCGAGAGCGGTGTCCTTGAGCACGAAGTCGAGTTTGCCGGTGCGAGCGAGTTGCCCGAGAGCACGTGCTGCCGCAGCGCGGAGTGGGGCGAAGTCGTGCGCAAGCGCGTCACACAGCCCGCGTGTGGCAGACCCGTCTCCGATTTCACCGAGCGCGGTCGCTGCTTCCACCGGCGCCAACCCGTTCTTCATGGCGGCCAGCAACCAGGGCACCGCCTGACGATCTTTCAGGCGCCCCAGCGCAGTGGCGATGGCAGCAGCCACCCGGGGGTGCTCGGTTCGGAACGCCTTGAGCAGGTACGGCACGGCGGCCCTGTACCCCGACAAACCCAACGCTTCGGCAGCGCCTGCGACCACCTTCGCGGAAGGGTCGATCAGTGCCTTCACGAATTCCTGCGCCATGGATTCGTCACCCATCGACGCGAGCGCAACGGCGGCAGAGCGCCGAACGCCGGGCTCGGGGTCGGCCAACAGCGCTTTGATCTTCGGCAGCGCTGAGGTGTCCTTGAGCTGGCCGAGCGCTTCGGCGGCGTCACTGCGAACGCCAGGGAGTTGGTCGGAGAGCCGCGGGATCAGCTCGCTCACCTGCTTCGCGGCGATCTGCTTCTCAAACAGGTTGCTCCGACCCGCCCAGGCCGGCTCGAGTTCGGCGAGCTTCTCAGCGATTTGTTCCTCGTTCATCACCGTCTCCCTTGCGAGCGACGAACGGTAGAGGAATCACCTGCCTTCATCAACGAATGTGCGCGCTTCAAGTTTCTTCATGCAGCACCCTGGCGGCTGGGCTACCAACCCCAGCATGAGCGCGATCGTGACGATTCAGGACGTCGAGAAGGAATACAGCCTCGGCGCGACCGTCGTGAAGGCGCTGCGTGGCGTCTCGCTGACCGTGGACAAGGGGGAGTTCCTCTCGATCGCCGGGCCCTCGGGCAGCGGCAAGACGACCTTGCTCAACCTCATCGGCTGCGTCGACACGGCGACCCGCGGCAACGTCGTGGTTGCGGGCAAGAACACGGCGCAACTCTCTGAGCGAGAGCTGACCGACCTGCGCCTTAATACTATCGGGTTCATCTTTCAGTCATTCAACCTCGTCTCGGTGCTGTCGGTTTTCCAGAACGTCGAGTTCCCCCTCCTGCTGCAGGACAAGCTCAGCGCCACGGAGCGCAAGGCGCGAGTCACGAGCCTGCTCGAGCAGGTCGGGCTGGCTTCTCACATGAAGCACCGACCCAACGAACTCTCCGGTGGACAGCGGCAGCGTGTGGCGATCGCGCGCGCCCTGGTCACCGACCCGCTGATCGTGCTGGCAGATGAGCCGACGGCGAACCTCGATTCGCAGACCGGGCAGGCGATCCTCGACTTGATGAAGTCGCTCAACCAGCAAAAGGGCACGACGTTCATCTTCTCGACGCACGATCACAAGGTCATGCGGTACGCGAACGCGGTCGTGCGCCTCGCCGACGGAAAGATCATCGGTCGTGAGTCGCCCGAAGACGCGGTCGCGCATGCCGTCGGCGTCGAGCCCTCGCAGCCCGCAGCCACGCACCCGTGATCTCGCGCGCCGCCCTCCTGATCCGGATTGCGCTGCGCAACCTGATGGTCAGCCCCATCAACCTGCTCATCGGTGGCCTGATTCTCTTCGGCACTCTGGTGTTCGTGTTGCTGGGCGGTCTCCTCGACTCGCTCAGCAAGTCGATGGAGCGCTCGGTCGTCGGGAGCCTGGCCGGCCACATTCAGATCTATTCGAGCTCGTCGAAGGACGATCTCGCGCTGTTCGGGCAGATGGGGAACGACCCCGATCTGAAGGCCATCACCGAGTTCCCGAGGATCCAGCAGGCGCTGATGGGGGTCGAAGGGGTGCAGACGGTCGTGCCCATGGGCGTCTCCGGCGCGGCGATCACAACGGGGAACATCGTCGACGTGACGCTGGAGCGGCTGCGCGATCTGGTGCGCGCACGCAGCGGAACCGCCTCGACCAGCGAGCTCAATGCGCTCTCGAGCGCCGAGATCACGTCACGGATGGCGAACGAGATCTCGCACCTGAGGCAGATCATCAAGGTTCTCCGCGGTGATGCCGATCGCGCCATGAAAGACATGCTCAGTGAGTCCGCGGCCGACCCCCACAACGCCCAAGCGCTCCAGCGCGTCGAACAAGACTCCTTCTGGAAGGAATTCGAAACCGACCCTCTCCCCCCGCTCGAATACCTCGAGAATCGAATCGCGCCGATCGTGACCGACACCTCGCTGGTCTTCCTTCGCTACGTGGGGACGGACCTCGACAAGTTTCAGCACTCGTTCGATCGCATGAGGGTCATCAAGGGCTCGCCGGTGCCGATGGGCCAGCGCGGCATGTTGATCAGCGATCTGATTCACGAGGAGCAGATGAAGCTCAAGACTGCGCGCCGGTTGGACAAGCTCAGAGACGCGCTGGCCAACGGCCGGACCATCGCCACGGACGATGAGCTGAAGCGATTCGTCAAGGAGAACCGATCGCAGACCCGAGACATCGTGCTGCAGCTCGACGGCATGACCACCGCCGTGATGGTGGCATCGCTGCAAAAGGCGCTCAGCTCGCCAAAGGCGAACGTCGATGAGCTGATCTCAGACCTGCTCGACACGAACGACGAGAACTTCGCCACGCGCTACCAGCAATTCTACGAGCTCGTGGTGCCGCGGGTTCGCCTGTACCGCGTGAACGTGGGCGACACGCTGACCATCAAGGCATTCACCCGCTCGGGCTATGTGCGCAACGTCAACGTGAAGGTCTACGGCACGTTTGCGTTTTCGGGGCTCGAGAAGTCGGTGCTCGCAGGGTCGACCAGCTTGATGGACCTGATGAGCTTTCGCGACCTCTACGGCTACCTGACTGCCGACAAGGCCGAGGAGCTCAAGGAGATTCAGAAGCAGACCAACGCGAAGCAGGTGAGTCGCGAGAACGCCGAGGCGGAGCTCTTCGGAGAGGGCGCTGAGGTCGTGGCAGAGGCGACTGCGGGCATCATCGACCCCGACACGGCCATCACCAGCACGGGCAGGCGCCTGCGCGAGGAAGATCTGATCAAGCGCGTCTACACACAGACCGAGGTCGACGACGGCGTCGTGTTGAACGCTGCCGTGATGCTCAAAGACCCGCAGCGCATCACCGAGGTGCTCGCCCGCATCGCGGCCTTGAACGAGAAAGACAACCTCGGGATCAAAGCCGTCAGCTGGCAGAAGGCCTCGGGGCTGCTCGGTCAGATCATCAACGTCTTCCGCGCGCTGCTCTTCGTCGCGGTGGCGATCATCTTCTTCATCGCGATGATCATCATCAACAACGCGATGATGATGGCGACGATTCAGCGCACACAGGTCATCGGAACGATGCGCGCGATCGGTGCACAGCGCAGCCTGATCCTCTCGATGGTGCTGGTCGAGTCGGTGGTGCTGGGCGTGCTCTTCGGTGGCCTCGGCATGCTCGCTGGGTCGGGCGTGCTGGCGGGGATCGCGGCCAGGGGCATCGCAGCGCCCAACGACGTCATGTACTTCTTCTTCTCGGGCCCTCGCTTGATTCCACAGGTCTCGGGCGCCCCGTTGATCATTGCGCTGGTGATCATTCTCTTCGTGACCATCGCATCGACACTGGTGCCGGCGTTCATGGCCACTCGAATCAGCCCCCTTCGGGCGATGCAGGCTGACGAATGAACCTCTTCGATCGCATGCTGTGGTTGATCGCCTTTCGCAGCCTCCTGCAGCACCGCCTCCGCACCAGCCTGCTGATGGCGGCGATCAGCGGTGTGACGGCGCTCCTCGTGACCCTCACGGGCGCGTACGTCGGTATCAAGTCAACGCTGCTGGTCTCGGCGACGACGTTGATGAGCGGCCACGTGAACGTCTCGGGCTTCTACAAAGCCACCGCGTCTTCTTCGGCGCCGGTGGTCACCAACTACAAGAAGGTACGCGAGCTGGTGCTCACCGGGGTCCCCGAGGTCGACTACATCGTTCAGCGCGGTCGCGGCTGGGCGAAGCTGGTCAGCGAGCAGGGCACGCAGCAGGTCGGCCTCGGCGGCATCGACATCGCCAACGAGCCTGGCTTTCGCAAGGTGGTGCAGATCAAGGAGGGCTCGCTCGACGGGCTCAAGCAGCCCAACGGCATCTTGATCTTCGAGGCGCAGGCCAAACGGCTGAGCGTGAAGGTCGGCGACACCATGACCATCGTGGCGCCCACCTTCCGCGGAACGAACAACACGCTCGACGTCACGCTGGTGGCGATCGCCGCCGACATCGGAATGCTGTCGTCGTGGAACACGTTCATGAACGACCAGGGGCTCCGTCAGCTCTACCAGTTGAACGACGAGACCACGGGCGCGCTGCAGATCTATTTGAAGGACATCGAGCAGGTGAAGCCAGTGCAGGAAAAGCTGCGCAAGGTTCTCGTGGCCAACGGCTATGGAATGCTCGACCCCGACCCGCGTCCCTTCTTCATGAAGTTCGACTCTGTGAACCGCGAGAACTGGACGGGCCAGCGCCTCGACGTCACCAACTGGGAAGACGAGACCAACTTCGTGCAGTGGATCGTCACGGCGCTGACGGTGCTGGCGACGATCGTGATCTTCGCGCTGGTGGCGATCATCGCAGTGGGCATCATGAACGTGATGTGGATCACCATTCGGGAGCGCACCCGCGAGATCGGCACGCTGCGCGCGGTGGGCATGCAGCGCAGCACGGTGCTCTCGATGTTCCTCGCCGAGGGCATGTTGCTGGGCGTGCTCGGCACGGGGTTCGGTGGCGTGCTGGGGGTGCTGCTGTCGACCACCCTGACCACCGTGGGCATCGCGTTGCCGCCCAGCTGGCAGTTCGTCTTCTTCTCTGACCATCTGGTGATCACCCCGACGTTGAAGTGGGTGCTCTTCAGCGTGGGCTTCATCACCGTGGCGATCGCCGCCATCTCCCTCATTCCCTCCTTCCTTGCCGCTCGGCTCAAGCCGATCACGGCGATGTCTCACGTCGGGTGAACCATGCGCACTGCTCCATTGGCGTTGATGCTGTCGTTGCTCTCCTTTCCCGCATTCGCAGATGACGAACCGCGGGGCGAACCGAAGCAGGAGCAGGAGCCGCTGACCCGCGAAGCGATGATCAAGCTGCTCCAGGAGCAGGACGATCGGCAGCGCAACGGCGGTGACTACAAGGCGCTCGCGTACATCGAGCAGAAGGAAAAGGACAAAGCGGACGTGGTGCGCGAGATGCTCATCTTCCGCCGCGATTCCGACGACAAGCTGATGCTGCTCTTCGCCAAGCCCAAGAGCGAGGAAGGCAAGGGCTACCTCCGCCTCGAGAAGAACCTCTGGAGCTATGATCCCGGCACCGGCAAGTGGGAGCGCGCGACCGAGCGTGAGCGCATCGGCGGCACCAACTCACGGCGCAGCGACTTCGACGAGTCACGCCTCGCCGAGGAGTTCGAGCCGAAGTTCGTCGGCCACGAGAAGCTGGGCAAGTTCGAGACGGTCTGCGTCGAGCTGACGGCGAAGCCGAACATCGACGTGGCCTACCCGGTGGTGAAGTTGTGGCTCGACGCGACGACGCACAACGTGCTCAAGCGTCAGGAGTTCGCGCTCTCGGGTCGCCTGATGCGCACGGCGTACTACCCGAAATGGCAAAAGCTCTTCTCCGAGTCGAAGAAGTCCGAGGTGTGGTTCCCCGGTGAGATGCGGTTCTTCGACGAGGTCGAGAAGTCGAACTCCACGTTGGTGTTGATGAAGTCGGTGGACCTCACGAACCTCGATCAGAACATGTTCACCAAGGCGTGGCTCGAGTCGAAGAGCCGCTGACGAGGCCGACGATGCGCGGGTGGCTTGCTGGGGCAGTGGCGTTGGTGGCGGTGTCGGCCGCAGCGCAGGAGCGGCCGTCGGAATCGGATCTCTTCGGCGAGAGCACAGCGGCCAACGCAGCGCCCGATGCGGGCCGTGACGAGGCCTCGATGTTCGGTGATGCGCCCATCGAGACGATCGATGGGGGTGCAGCGGCGTCGAGCGATCGAGACATGGCGCAACTGGGTGGCGGTACGTCGACTTCGAAGTTCGATACCGCGGAGGCGATCAGCGACCCGCTGAAGATCGGCGGCAGCCTGCTCATGTTCGGGCAGGGCTACTTCCAGGAGACGCGGCCGTTCATCGAGGGCGCGTTCTCGGCGCCGATGATCCTCGACGTGTACCTCGACGCGCGGCCGAACGATCGCGTGCGCGCGTTTGCTGCAGGCCGCATGCAGTTCGATCCGACCTACCCGGTGAGCGACGGTACGCAGACGGCGAGCGCCTCGACGGGCTTGAACAGCATCGGGCTGGTTGGCGTCACGGGCGCGACCCGGGCGAATCCGTCGGTCTTTCTCGATCAGCTCTGGCTGCGCTTCGACATCATGCGCAAGGTGTACCTGACGATCGGTCGTCAGAAGATCCGCTGGGGGGTTTCGCGCATCTGGTACCCGACCGACTTCCTCAACTCGCGGCCGCGCGACGCGTTCAACCCGTTCGATGCGCGCCTCGGCGTGAACATGGTGAAGGTGCACGTTCCGGTGGAGTCGCTGGGGTGGAACTTCTACGCCTACGGCCTGCTCGACGCGGTGAAGATCAGCACTGCAGGCATGAAGCTCGAGCAACTCGGGGGCGCCTTGCGCGGTGAATTCGTGCTCGGGCCTGCTGAGATCGGCATCGGCGGCGTGTGGCAGGACGGGCGGCGGGGCCGCTATGGCGTCGACGTCAGTTCGGCGATCGGTCCCTTCGACGTCTTCGCCGAGGCAGCGTTCCGCGACGGGCGTGACTTCGTGGTCTTCGACTTCCCCAGCGACCTCACCGAAGAGAACCTGCTTCAGAAGGTCGGTCAGATCTCCGCACGCCGGCCGAACGAGGTCATCGTGCAGGTGTCAGGCGGCGCGACCTTTCAGTTCAACTACACCGACCGGAACTTCGCGGTGATCGGCGCCGAGTACTTCTACAACCCGGTCGGGTACGACTCGATCGCGGGGTACCAGGTGAAGACGTTCGCGCCGGGCCTGCTGGGTGAGACGCTCGACCCGATTCAGAGCGTGGGGCTCTACCAGGGCAAGCACAACCTGGCGGTGACACTCGCGGCGCCTGGCATCCCCGGCTTCGACTGGATCACCGTCTCGCTGAGCAACGTCATCATCCTGAACGACCCGGCAGCGCTCACGCGGCTCGACGTGATCTTCCGCGTGCTCAACTTCCTCTCGGTGCAGGCGTTCGGCTCTGTCTTCTACGGGGCGCCGGGCGGCCAGCTGCGGTTCAAGCTGAGCCCTTCGACCATCAACACCATCGCCGACCTCTCAGAGGCCTCGCAGGCCGGCAGTGGGGACACCGTGCGCTCGCAGTTGGGGCCGCTGCGTTACCCACCACTGGTGCAGGCGGGCGTCCTGCTGCGGTTGTCGATCTAGCGGGGCGGCGGCGAGCCCTTCCAGCGGCGGTGCAGCCACAGCCACTGGTCGGGGTACGTCGCGACGAAGTGCTCGATGATCTGCGTCAGCGCGGCGGTGTGGGCCTCGAGCGTGGTGCGTCGATCGTCCAGTTGAAGGAGCGGCACGGGGCCCTCGACGTGCATCACGAGGCCCGAGGCTTCACGCACTGCGACGACGACGTAGACGGGGGCGCCGCTGCGAAGGGCGGCCATCGAGATCGCCGGCGTGGTCGATGCGGGGCGGCCAAAGAAGGGCACCCACATGGCCTCGCGACCGGGGAGCGCCTGATCGATCAACTGCACGACCGCCCTGCCGCGCCCGAGCGCCTTGAGCATGTTGCGCAGCGCCCCGCGCTGCCAGATGAGCTCCACGCCCGCGCGGCGACGGCTCTCGACGAGCCACTCGTTGAAAGCCCCGGTGAGCGGACGAACGACAGCCGAAAACACATAGCCACGGCGAGCCATGGTCTCGGCAAAGAGTTCCCAGCTTCCAAGGTGCGCGGACGCGATGAGCACCGGCTGGTGCGCCGCGAGCAACGCATCGAGCCCCTTCCAGTCGCCTGTCTTCACCATGCTGTCGAGCTGGGCACCACTGAGCTGATCGGACGTGAGCGACTCGTACATGGCGACGGCCATGGCGCGAAACGCGCGGCGCGCGAGCTGCGTGCGCTCCCCCGGTGAGCGACTGGGGAACGCCTGCTGGAGGTTGTCGAGAGCAACGCGACGCCGAATGTGAAGGGCCCAGGTGAGCCAGCCGATGAAAGAGGCAAAGGCCAGCCCGGCGCGCCGGGGGACCAGTCGAAGCAACCCGACGGCGGCGTTGATGAGCCACCGCGCGAGCTGCGAGATCATTGCTCCATGGCGGACGGCAGCGCCGCGTTCTTGCACTTCGCCAGACCGTTGTTCGCGGCGGCCACCTTGCCGTTGATCTTCAGTGCGGCCTGCCACGCGCGGGACGCACCGTCACAGTTTCCCGTCGCGAAGAGGCGATCGCCCTCAGCGACCTTCGAGCGGATGGTCGCGATCTGCTCGAGAATCGCCTTCGCTTCAGCGAACGAGGTCGTGTCTTCGGGAACGGCCTTGAGGATCGTCTCGGTCTCGTCGAGCTCGGCGTTGCCGAAGCGCGTCTTCGCCGTGGCGAGGTTGTTGAGCGCGGAGGTCTCGTTCAGCAGCTTCTGCGCAGCGGCGACGTCGACCTTCGGCTGGTCGGGCTGCGGGTCGACCTTCGGAGGGGGATCGATCTTCGCGATCGGCGGCGGCTCGACGAGCTTCGGCGTCTCGGGCGGAGGCCGGGTGGCCACCACACCGACGGCGATGGTGAGCACCAGCACCACGCCACCCAACACGAACAGCGGCGTCTTCGACTTCGGCGCGACCGGGGGCGAAGAGGTCTCGCCAACCTGCGTGGGCTGCTGGTGGTCGAGCGTCAGCTTCCCGATGTCGAGTGCATCTCTGGCGACCGCGTTGACGGGCTGGGTGAGCGGGAGCGGCCTGGGAGGTGCCGAATCGCCGCGCATGAGCGTGTGATCGTCAGACCCGGCGTTGGTCGCGTCGGTCATGGTCGCGCTGGTCGAGCCCATGCCCGAGAGGGCGTTGGCTGTGGGCGTCGCCACGGCGCGCACGCCGACGTTGGTGCGCTGGAGCGGAGGCAGCGAGAGGTGCGCCTGGGTGGGGATGGCCTGCGAGAGCGCGCTCGCGAAGGCGAGCATGTCGGGCCAGCGCTCGGTGTGCTTCTTCGCGCAGGCGCGCTGCAGCACGGCGTCGATCTCGGGGTAGTCGAGATCGGGCGAGAACGTGATCAGCGGGGGCAGCGGCTCACCGACCTGCTTGCGGAGGATCTCGGTGATGGTGGTGCCGTCGAAGGGCTGGTGGCCGGTGATGGCCTCGAAGAGACAGATGCCCAGCGAATAGATGTCAGCGCGGAGGTCGACCTCTTTGCCTTCGACCTGCTCGGGCGACATGTAGCGGGGCGTGCCCGCGATGGCGCCGGCGACGGTGAGCTTGGTGCCCGCGTCCATCAGGCGGGCGATGCCGAAGTCGAGCACCTTGGCGTGAATGCCGCGGATGCCGCGGCGGATCATGATGTTCTCGGGCTTGAGATCGCGGTGGATGACGCCCTTCTCGTGGGCGTTGGCGAGCACGTCGGCGACCTGCAGCACGACCTCGATGCCTTCGATGAGCGGCAGGCGACCCTGCTCGGCGATGACCTTCTTGAGGTCGACGCCCTCGCAGTATTCCATGGCGATGAAGAGGTTGCCCTCGTCGTCTTGCCCGAAGTCGTGCAGCGCGACGGCGTTGGGGTGCGCGACGCGGGCGTACGACTTCGCCTCGTTCAGAAAGCGGCGGGCGATCTCGGCGTCGGTCGAGAACTCCGACTTGAGGAACTTGAGGGCGACGCGGTGACCGATGCCGAGCTGCTCGGCGAGGTACACGGCGCCCATGCCACCCTGCCCCAGCTTGCGGATGATCTTGAACTTGCCCTTGATGACCTTGTCGACCATGCGATCGGTCGACGGGGCGAGGCGAATGGTCTCGGAGGTGCCGCAGTTGGGGCACTTGCCGGCCCAACTCCCGTGCTCAGCGCCGCAGCCCTGGCAGATGAAGAGCGCCACGAAGTCTCACTTTTCCGGCGGGTAGCGGTTGGTGAAGAGGAGCTTCTCGAGCTCGGTCGCGCCAGACTCGAGAGATTCGCCCATCGCCAGCGACGCGCGCAACACAGCCGTTCGGGGGTCGTCTTTCAGATCGGCTTCCATGATCTTCAGCGCCTGCGGCCGCTCGCCCGCGTGCACGAGCGCGAGGGCACGGAAGAAAGCGTATTCCTTGTTCGCAGGGTCGCTCTTCGCGGCCTCGGTGAAGTGGGTCTCGGCCTTCTTCCACGACTTCTCGCTCAACTCGGCGAGGCCATCGAGGAAGGCCATGCGGCCGCGCGCATCGGCCGGTGACGCGCCGACCTCGTTGGCCACCTGGTACAGCGGGTGGGCGAGCCGCAGCTCATCGGGCGTCAGCTTCTCGCCGGCAAGGGCGCGCTTGTGAATCGACTCGGCCTCAGTGGTGGCGGCGGCGCCGAGCTTCTGGGCCATGTCACCCAGCTCAGGCCCGAGGAAGCCGTCTTTGACCAGCGTCTTGAAGACCTCGTGCGCGGAGTCAGGCTTGGCGAGCAGGAGCTTCGCGTCGAGTGAGGCGAAGAAGGTGGCGCGCAGATCGACGAAGGTCTTGGTGGGGTCGACCGCGGGCGCCTTCTTGCCCTTGAGCTGGCGTTCGCACTGATCGCTCTCGGCGGCCGCCTTCTTGCGATCGGGGCCGTCGGGCACCGACTTCAAGTAGATGCGGTACGCGTAGCAGGCCATCAGCACCTGCCTGGCCTGCAACTGGGCGCGCGCGAGCTGCACGTAGGTGTTGGTCAGCGCAGGGTTCGCGCGGGTGGCCTTCAAGAACTGGTCGGCGGCCTTCGCGTACTGTTTCTTGTTGTAGAGCTTGCCGCCTTCGGAGACGAAGGTGTCTGCGTTGCCGACGCCCGCCCCGACCAGGGCCTGCTGCGCGAACGCGGGGAGCGCCACCAGCCCGACGAGCACCACCGCGCGGAGTTCAGAACGCATAGCCAACCCCCAGGTTGCCGCCGAAGCTGCTGGCCGTGATGAAGGTGCGCGTGTCACCGGCGTCGACCCGTTCCTGGTCGGTGGCCTGCTCGCCCCAGATCTTCTGGGTGTAGTTGCCCTGCAGGTGCAGGAAGAACCCGTCGGCGATGAAGAAGCGCAGGTTGGCACGCACTGCGCCGTAGAGATCGAGGGGGACGAAGCCGTCCTTGTAGAAGGTGGTGGTGGCGCCTTCATCGGTTCCTGTGATTTGGCCGCTGCGGAACTCGACGCCCAGTTGCAGCGACGCCTGGAAGCGCCAGAAGGCGACGCGTACCTGCGGCTGCAGCGCGCGAATGACGACGAGGTTCGCGCGCACGTTCTCAATGACGAACGGGCCACACTGGCCCATCGCGGCCTCGCAGCGCTGGCCAGGCGTGAAGCCGACGTTCATGCGGAGGGTGTCGACGTTGGTGAGGTAGCTCAACCCGAACACCGTGATGCCGAAGTACTTACCGAAGGTGCCGTACTCGGCGCTGGCGCCGATGAAGGTGGGCGAGACCTGCCTGTTGAGCGCGTCTCTGAAGTTGGTGGTGCGGCCGAAGCCCGCGTTGTCAAAGCGACGGCCGACGAAGAAGGAGCCGGTGGCCTGCGCGACCTCGAAGCTGACGTGGAAGTACGAGCGGCGCTCATAGATGAGATCTTCAGGGGTCGACGGTTTGGGCGGCGCGGGCGGCGTCACTGCCGCCGGCGGCTTCGGCTCGTCCCGAATCACCACCGCGATGGGGTTCTTCTGTTCGGGGTCGGTCTTGGTGACCACCCCCGTGCCGGGCACCGGCTCGAGCGTCTTGTCGAGCGAGTACTGCTGATCGGCCTTCACCGAGATCGTCTGCTCGAACGCCTTGTGGTTCTCAAAGGAGAGGCGAATCGTGTGCTCGCCCGGAGCGATGCCGCGGTCGACCTTGTCTTTGCCGATGAGCGTGCCGTCGATGCTGATCTCGGTGCCCGGCGGGGACGCGGTGATCACGATGCGGGCGGCGACCTTCTCGAGTGACTTCTCGAGGCTCGCGCTGCCGCGAATGGGGATGATGATCGTCTCTTCGAGCGGCTGGTGGAGCTTGAGATCGAAGCGGATGACGCGCTCACCGGGGAGCACCTGCGTGTTGAGCGGCGTCACGCCGACCTTCACGTCATCGACGTACACCGTGGCGCCGGGCGGGTTCGACTTCACCTCGAGGGTGGACGCCGCGGGGACGACCTTCGCGACCGCGCCGAGGAGGGCCTTCTCGAGGTTGGCGTTGCTGGCCGTCGCGGGGTTCACCTTGCCGGTCTTCGGCTCGTACGCGGCGACGCGGAACTTGAAGCCGGCTTCGTCTTGCCCGCCCTGAATGAGGACGATGCGATCGAAGCCGAGGTTGGCGACGAACGCGTCGATGGGATCGGCGCAGCGCGCGTCGACGCCGAAGCACGGTAGCTCACCGACCGCGCGGCCCTTGAGCGCGGTGACGAGCTCTTTGCGACCGATGATCGCGTCGGGTCGCGCGTCGGGCGGCATGAGCTTGTCGAGCGCCTTTTCGGTGCGTTCGACGAGCGTTTCCTGGCCGGGATAGAGCGGTCGAACCAGCCACAGCGTCTTGTCGGCGCGCGCGGGAAAGGCAGCCATCACCAACACCAGCGCGAGCAGCCCCGTTTGTTTGCGCAAGTCCATGGTTTCCTTGAACGTCCTACTGTGCGCGGGGGAAGAGGGCCAACTCTTTTGACCCGCGGGGGGCCTGTCACCTCGCGCCGCGAACGGACACATATTCTTCGAGCTCTTCGAGAGTGGCCGGCCAGTCTTCTTTGAGGAGGCGCGAGAGGGAGCGATCGGCGAGCAGTTTGCCGCCGGTCTGGCAGCGCGCGCAGTAGTTGGTCTCGTTGTCGGCGTGGACGATGCGCTGCACGGGTGAGCCGCACACGGGGCAAGGTTGTTTGTGTTTGCCGTGCACCGCCATCTCGGGGCGAAACGCGGTGACCTTCTCGGGCCAGCCGTCTTTGGTTTCGGCCTTGAGGCGCGCGAACCACTCGGGGAGCACGGTGCGGGTGGCTTCGTAGAGGCGCGAGATTTCCTCGCCGGTCATGGTCTTCGTCTGCTTGATGGGCGAGAGCTTCGCGCGGTGGAGGATCTCGTCGGAGTACGCGTTGCCGATGCCGGAGAAGAGGCGCGGGTCGGTGAGCGTGCGCTTGAGGGTGTGGTTCTCGAGGCGAAGGCGCGCGGCGAAGTCGTCGAGGTGCGCGGTCATCACCTCGAGCCCGCCGCGGTCGAAGGTGCGCAGCGAGGGCTCGCCCTGCGCGACGTGGATGGAGGCGCGCTTCTTCGTCGAGACCTCGGTGAGGACCAGCGTGCCGCTCGCGAAGTCGAACGCGGCGAGGCCGGCGCGCCCGGGGATCTTCGCGCCCGCCTCCTTCCACTGAAAACGGCCGGCGACCATGAGGTGCACGATGATGAAGAGCTCCCCGTCGAACTCGAAGATGAGGCGCTTGCCGAGCCGGCGAAGTCGGACGACCTTGCGGCCGAAGGTGCTGCTGAGTGGCGGCTCGACGCTGCGGAGTACGAAGGGGCTGCCGAGGCGCACCTTCTCGAGCTTCTGACCGACGATGCGGGGCTCGAGCGCCGAGAGGTAGAGCTCGAGGTCGGGGAATTCGGGCACCCGCGCAGCCTAGCGCGACGCCGTGCTCTCTCCTCTCCCCTCGGAGCCCTCTGAGGACAGGGAGATCGCCGCCGGCAGGACCGCTGCGGCTCGCGAGCACGTTCCGAGGTGGCCGGCGCGGTCGGCCTGAAAGTCGCGCAGTGCGCCGCGGAGGCCGGCAGACCCGCTGCTGCTGGCGAGCACGTTCCGAGGTAGCCGGCGCGGTCGGCTTGAAAGTCGCGCAGTGCGCCGCGGAGGCCGGCAGACCCGCTGCTGCTGGCGAGCACGCTCCGAGGTAGCCGGCGCGGTCGGCTTGAAAGTCGCGCGCGCGCCGCGGAGGCCAGCACGACCGCTGGGTACGCGGGCAGTTCCGTCTCGGAGTGCCGGCAGAGTGTTCCGACGGGTGGCAGTCACGCTCCGACGGGCGGGCACTGGCCGGGAGACTCGGGCACCGAGCTGCGCGCGCGGGCAAAGTCGGCTCGGGGGACGGGCTGCATGTCGCGGAGGCAGGCAATGCCCCTTCGGCTGGCGGGCAGTGGGCCGGGAATTCCGGCAGTCGCGTCTCGGAGTGCCGGCCGTGTGTTCCGACGGGTGGCCGTGGCGCTCCGAGGTGCGGGCAGTGGCCCGGAGACTCGGGCAGCGAGCTGCGCGCGCGGGCAAAGTCGGCCCGGTCGACGGGCAGAGCGTCACGGAGGCGGGCAACGCCCCTCCGGCTGCCGGGCAGTGGGTCGGGTAGTCCGGCAGTCCCGGAGCGGAATGCCGGCAGTGTGTTCCGATCGGCGGCAGGAGCGCTCCGACGTGTGGGCAGTGGCTCGGGAAGTCGGGCAGTGCGTCGCGGAGCCCGGCTTTCTGCCTCCGGTGCGCGGGCAGTGCGGTCCCGGCCCGCTGGCAGTGCGGTCCCGGTGCTCGGGCAGTGCGGTCCCGGTGCTCGGGCAGTGTGGCCCCGGTGCGCGGGCAGTGTGGCCCCGGTGCGCGGGCAGTGTGGCCCCGGTGCGCGGGCAGTGCGGTCCCGGTGCTCGGGCATGTTGTCGGCCGTGCGCTGGGGGGGTTGCTCCGTTCGCTCGGCCAGTGTGCAGACGCTCGGGCAGTGGTCCAGATGCTCGGACCGGGTGACGCGGAAAACCTTCACCCCGCTCCCCGACCCTCTCCCCTGCGGGGGGAGAGGGAGACAGCTAGGGTGGCGGGGTGTTTTCACTCTGGCGCGCGTGGAAGCGGAGGCAGTGGGCGAAGCAACCCTTCCCTGCCGAGTGGCGGCCGGTCGTCGAGCGGCACTTCCCCTTCGTCGCGCAGCTGCAGGAAGAGGAGCGCACTCGCTTCTTCACGCACCTGCAGGTGTTCGCGCATGAGAAGCACTTCGAGGGCGCCGGCGGGTTGGTGGTGACCGACGAGATGAAGGTGGTGGTCGCCGGGTGCGCAGCACGGCTCGCGCGCAATCTCCCGCTGGGCATCTACGACGATCTCGTCACCGTGCTCCTCTACCCCTCCGCGTGGAAGGACCCGCGCACGGAGGGCAACGTGAACCTCGGAGAGGCGCATCGCTGGGGCCTCGTCGTCCTCTCGTGGGACTCGGTGACGAGCGGGCTGGCGAACTCGACCGATGGGCATGACACCGCGCTCCACGAGTTCGCGCACGTCATCGACTTCGTCGACGGGCAGGCCGACGGCACTCCGGAGTTCGAGTCGTCGACCGAGCTCCACGCCTGGGCTCGCGTGTTCTCGGCGCACTACGAGAAGTTGCGTGCGCGACCAGAACGGAGCCAGGTGCTGCGGGCCTACGGCGCAACGAACGAGGCCGAGTTCTTCGCCGTCGCCACCGAGGCGTTCTTCGAGCGGCCGGCCCGGTTGAAGGCCAGGGCACCCGACTTGTACGAAGAGTTGCGGAAGTACTTTCGGGTCGACCCGCTCAGCAATGCGAAGCGGTGATCACCTGCGGAGCGGGAGCGTGAAGTGCGGGAGGAGCGCCTCGGCCCACGCTGCGTACGCACGCTGGTTCGGGTGCAGCCCATCGGGCGCGATGAGCCCCTTCTTCGCCTGCTCGACGAACTGCGGGAAGAGATCGAGGTACGTCGCCCCTGCCCGCTTCGCCTCTTCCGACAGCACGGCGTTGTAGACCTCAATGCGCGCGCGAATGGCGCCGCGATCCCCAACCCCCTCGGACGCGGGCGACTGCGACCAATCAGGCTGCGGCAACACGAAGACCCGCTTCACCTTCGCCTCGGCGATGGCCTTGAAGATCTTCTTCACGTTCGCGCGGTACGCATCGAGATCATCTCCGCGCACGAGATCGTTGGCGCCCACCGCGAGCGTCACCACGTCGGGCTTGAACCGCTCGAGCGCCTCGAGTTCGAGCTCGATCACCTCGTTCGTCGAGTAGCCATTCACCGCCACGTTCTCGAGCCGCACCTCGACTCCCTTCTTGCCGAGCGCGCGCTTCAATTGGGACGGGAACGAGAGCTCAGGCGGGCCCCCCGTGCCGCAGGTGAAGCTGTCACCGAGGGCGAGGTAGCGCAGCGGAGCGGGATCAGCCGCGAACGCCCACATCGGTGCCACCAGCAACGCGATCGCGAGTCGCATGTGTGGCCTGCGAAGCACCCGTCAGATCGGTTCAGGCCGCGTCGGCCGCGGCGTCGGTGAGGCCCACGCGCTTCGCCAATTCCGGGCGACGCAGCTTCCAGATCACGCCATCGATCCAATAGTGCGACAGCGTCGCGCTCACCCAGATGATCCCCGCCCAGGTGTAGAAGTTCCACGCGGGCAACATGGTGAGCACCTTGAGCGCCGGCACCTGCACCGCCTCGATCGTGCCTGACGTGAGCGCCGACATCAGGCCGGCCGTGGCGTACACGCAACCGGCGAGCGCCATCAGCAACACCCAGTAGAGGAACCCGCGCGTCCACCCCGGCTGCGAGAGCCAGGAGATCACTCTGGCGCTCGGGTCGACGCCCTTCTTCCACGCGTTGCGGTTGTAGTGCCGCACCATCCCCAGGTACTGCAGGCCGTGCCAGCAGGCGGCCGCCGCGAACGCCGAGGTGTCGTCGCTGGTGATGAGCTGGAAGGGCACGAAGAACCCGAGGAACGAGGCCCCGATGAAGGCGAGGCGAACCCACGCGGCCTTCGCGTGTGGGAGGTGGCGCTCGCGGATGCGGATGAACACCAGCGTGCCGAGCAGCAGCGCGATCGGCGCGAGCAGGCCGAGCACCAGCGCACGCGGGAGCGGCGGGTACAGCACCTCGACCCCGAAGAGGACGCGCGGCCCCGTGTAGAGGCGGTGCGAGATGCAGAACAGGACGATGAGCACCAGCAGCGGCTTCTCGAGCTGCACCCCCGTGGCCGTGAGCGCCTCACTCGACTTGCGCTGGTAGATGCGCAGGATGCCCCAGTTCTGCGCCACGAAGTGCCACGTGGCCCAGTAGAGGATGGTGCTGTTGAGCACGCGCGGGCCGAGCGCGGCGAGCTTCCAGTTCATGAAGAGCACGGTGAGGAAGATGCCGATCGGCACCACCACCGTCGCGACCTTGCGTGAGCGCCATTCCTTCGGGTCGAAGTACACGCGCGTCCACGTCGAGACGAGGTGCGGGCCGTTGGACACCACGGCGACGGTGGCGAGGATGACGTAGCCGTCGACCTTCATCACCGAGGACGCGAACCAGGCGAGGAGCACCACGGCCGACGAGGCGAAGAAGAACAGGAAGTCCTTCACGGGGCTGATGATCGCGATGCTGGGGGCGGCTGCGCTGCTCATGCGTCAGAGGCATATACCCAAGCTCGCGCCCGGGAGGTAACAGGTCAGCGCG
Organism: Archangium sp.; assembly: GCA_044371205.1. GTDB lineage: Bacteria > Myxococcota > Myxococcia > Myxococcales > Myxococcaceae > Archangium_A. The sequence goes on along the minus strand of JBILUC010000012.1, from coordinate 79,189 downwards.
ATGAAGCCTCCTCGACTCGTGCTGCTCCGCCCTCGCAACGCCGACAACCTCGGTGCCATCGCCCGCGCGATGAAGAACTTCGGGCTCTCGGACTGGGTGGTGGTCTCGCCCAACCCGCAGTTGCTCGAGGTGCCCGGCATGCACCGGCTGGCCGTGAAGTCGGGGGAGCTGCTCGAGAGCGTGCGTCGGGTCGACACGTTCGCCGAGGCGATCGCCGACTGCACGTGGGTGGTGGGCACGACCATGCGGCTCATCGACGGCCGGCGCCGAATGACGCCGCGCGAGTGTGCCGAGCAGGCCCATGAGCGCAATGACGAGACGTGGGCGCTGGTCTTCGGCGACGAGCGCAGCGGGCTGCAGAATGACGACCTCGAGCAGTGTCATGCGCTGTCGTTCATTCCCTCGTCCGATGAACAACCGTCGCTGAACCTGGCGCAGGCGGTGGTCGTCTATGGCTACGAGCTGGCGATGGCGCGGCGGGGGAACGTGCATGCCCCCTCGGCGGCGCTCGCCGATGATGCGCAGCTGCGGCAGGTGCGTGCGTCGATGGAGTTGGGGCTGAGCGCGAGTGGCTTTCTGCGCACCGAAGGGGACGACCGCGGCGCGGTCGATGAGCTGCTGGCCACGCTGGTGCGGGGGAAGTTGACGAAGAAGGAAGCCGGGTTGTGGATCGCCGCGTGGCGCGTCGTCGCGAAGGGCAAGAAGTGACGCGTCGCGCGACGTGCCAACTCCGCTGCGACCACAACCGACGGTGGGCGAATTCCGAGTCGCCGGCGCGACGCGTTCGACGTGCACTGCGTGACGCCCGTGCTAAGCCGCGCACTTCGTGACGGGCACGCGTTCCATTGATCAGATGGTCGAGGCCGCCATCTGGTTGATGGTTCAAGGTGATCTTGCGGGTGCCGAGGAGCTGCTCGCGCAGGTGCTCCGCATCGACCCGACCCACGAGCGGGCCCGGCAAGCGATGAAGTCTGTAGGGGCGCAGACGAGGCCGGGGCAGGAAGCGCCGCGCCCGCCCATCCCCCATCAGACGATACAGGTGACTCCTCCCGCGACGTACCCGTTGGCCCCCGAGAGCCGCACTCCGCTCGAGCCCACGCCTGCACTGCGCCCTGAGCCGCCCAGGGAGATTTGGCGAACGACGTTCCCGGAAACGGGCGCCGGCGTGGGCGACATGACGTTGCCCCCGGGCCGCCGTGAGCTGCCCTTCGCTTCGAGCCCGAGTTCGACCGAGGACGAAGACGCGAGCGCCGCGGAGATCACCGGCGAGACGCTGATTCCGCCCGAGTTGCTCGATGAGCGTGACGAGCAGACGGCGCGCGTGGGGCCCCTGGTCAACCAGCGCCCACCGCCTGCCGAAAAGACCGACCGCCACCTCTCGCTGGTGATCCCCTCGACGTCGTCGACGCACCCGCGACTTCCCGCAATGCCGGCTGCGCTGGGCGAGGCAGCGATCACGTCGACGGGCACCGCGCGCGCGCTGGGCCGGGTGTGGTCGCTCGAGGTGTTGACCGGGCCGCACACCGGCAAGCTCATCGTGATGAAGCGGTCGACGATGTTCGGCCGCGGGCTGGGCGCGCTCGATATCGACGACGATCCCTTCGTGTCACCCGGTCACGCCTCGTTCGTGCAGAAGCAGGGAGACCTCTTCATCAGCGACGGCGGCAGCGCCTCGGGCACCTGGGTGAGCATCGACGTGCCGACGCGCATTCAGCCGGGCGACTCGTTCTCGGCCGGGCTTCAGCGCTTTCGCTACCTGGGCCCGCTCGAAGAAGCGCCGTTTGCCGAGCCCATGCCGTACGGCGCGCCGCGGCCAGCAGCGTCGTGGCGACTCGAGCACGTGCTGGTCGGCGATCGCGGCTGTCGGGTGTGGGTGCTGCGCGGGGTGATCACGCTCGGCCGCGAAGGCGCGCACCTGCGCTTCCCCGACGACGACGCCATGGCGATGGCGCACGTCGAGATGCGACCGGCAGGCACCGCCCTCGAGCTCATCGATCGCTCTGCGCGCGCGGGGACGTTCGTCTCGCTGGCGAACAGCGGTGAGCGGAAGTTGGGCGAAGGCACCCGCATTCGCATCGGCTCGACGGTGTTCCGCGTGTCGTCGAAGGGGCCGTGATCAAAGCAAAGGTTGAAGGGGGCCGTGGCGTGTGTCATGCGCGCAGCCCTGAAGGAAACTCGGAAGGAGGTGACACATGAGTCAAGTCAAGTTGAAGGACGGCGAGTCGATCGAAGGCGCCATCAAGCGTTTCAAGAAGGCGACCGAGAAGGCCGGCATCCTTTCCGAGATCCGCAAGCGTGAGCACTACGAGAAGCCCTCCGTGAAGCGGAAGAAGAAGGCCATCGCGGCCAAGAAGCGCTCGGTGAAGAAGAACCGCCGCTCGTTCTAAAGCGGTATCCGATGTCAGACACTCCCGGAGGTTGGCGACGGTTGCCAACCTCCGTTTCATTTCGAAAGGCCTGCCCCATGCCGACGATTCGTGAACGCCTCGACGCTGACTTGAAGGACGCGATGCGCGCGAAGGATGAGGTCAAGCTGACCACCATTCGCGCCATCAAGAGCGCCATCAAATACAAAGAGGTCGAGGGCGAGAACAAGGTGCTCGACGACGCCGGTATCCTCGGCGTGCTCACCAGCGAGGTGAAGAAGCGCCGGGAAGCGTCGGCCGAGTTCAAGGCCGCCAACCGCGCCGATCTCGCCGAGAAAGAAGAGAAGGAGCTGGTCGTGCTGCAGGGCTACCTGCCCACCCAGCTGACCGCCGAGCAGCTCACCGCCGAGGTGGCGAAGGCGATCGGCGAGGCGGGCGCCAGGTCGGTCAAAGATCTCGGCGCGGTGATGAAGATCGTCACGCCCCGGTTGAAGGGCCAGGCAGAAGGCAAGGCGATCAGCGACGAAGTGAAGGGCCAGCTCAGCAAGCTCGGCTGAAGCGCTTATTGATCTGCGGATGCTGATCCCCGACTCCAAGATTCAGGAGGTGCGCGAGCGCGTCGACATGATCGCGCTCGTTCAGCGCCATGGGGTCGAGCTGAAGAAGTCGGGTCGCAGCTACAAAGGGCTGTGCCCGTTTCACGGTGAGAAGTCGCCGTCGTTCTATGTGTGGCCTGACGAGAAGCGCTTCAAGTGCTTCGGGTGTCAGGCCGGCGGCGACGCGATCAGCTTCGTGCAGCGGTTGATGGGGAAGACCTTCGTCGACACGGTGCGCGACCTGGCGAAGGAACTGGGCGTCGACATCGAGGCGGCCGTCGACCCTGGCATGCGCGAAAAGCAGGAAGTCAAAGACGCCACCGACTTCGCCGCGCAGCACTTCGTCGAGCGCCTGTGGGATCCCGTCGTGGGGCGACACGCGCGCGACTATCTCCATGGCCGCGGGCTCACCGACGATCTGATCCGCGCCTTCGGCATCGGGTGGGCCCCGCTGGCGTGGACGGAGCTCGCCGACAAGCTGCGCGAGCGTGGCTTTCTGGCGTTCGGGGAGAAGGCCGGCCTCGTGGCGCCCCGGCAGCGCGGCGACGGCTTCTACGACATGTTCCGCGGGCGGGTGATCATCCCCATTCGCTCGCCAGAGGGCCGCACCATCGCGTTCGGGGGCCGCCTGCTCGAGGGCGACGACGGGCCGAAGTACCTCAACTCGCGCGAGAACCGGCTCTACAACAAGTCCGACATTCTCTACGCGACCGACCAGGCGCGAGACGAGATCCGCAAGAAGAAGTCGGCCGTGTTGTGCGAGGGCTACTTCGACGCCATCGGCATGCACCAGGCGGGCGTGAAGCAGGCCGTGGCGTTGTGTTCGACCGCGCTCACCCCGGGGCACCTCGCGCTGCTCAACCGGCTCGAAGCGAAAGAGCTGGTGCTGTTGCTCGACGGCGATGAGGCCGGTCGCAAGGCGGTGGAGCGGCTGGCCGGGGCGCTGCTGGCGGGCGGCGTGAACGCGCGCGTCGCGGTGCTGCCCGACGGAGAAGACCCCGACACCTTCGCCCGAAAGGTGGGGGCCGAGGCGGTGCAGAAGCTGGTCTCGGAAGCCCGGCCGCTGACGGCCCACCTTTTCGAGGCGTTGCTGCCCGAGGGTCGCAACGCCAGTTTTGAAGACAAGATGGCAGCTCTTGACCGCTTCAGGCCGATCGCCGCACAGGTGCCCGTGGGGCTGACCCGCAGCGCCCTGTTCGGGGCGATGTCGAAGCATTTCGAGCTGCCGGCGATGGAGCTGGAGACCGCCCTCAAGTCGAAGGCCCCTCCGCCGGTGAAGGCCGTGCCCAAGCCCAGGAGCAACGAGCCACCACCTGATCAGAACGAGGCGACGTGGGTGGCGGCGATTCTCAAACACGGCAAGCTGCTGGCCGCCGATCAGCACAAGGTCGCCTACGAGCTGAAACACATGGGGTTACGAACCCTTGTGGCCACGATTCAGGCCGGCGGCACCCCTGAAGACGCCCTCTACGAGGCGAGCGACGTGGTCAAAGCGACCCTGACCAAAGCCCGCGACATGCTGCCGTCAGACGAAGATCAGCTGCGCCGTGGGTTTGAGGCGGTCTCGGCGCGGCTCAAGTTGAGGGCGGTGGAAGACCGACTGCAGAGCATCGCCCGGGCCATCGCGAACACGCCGGGGGGTACGTCGGAGCTGACCCAGGACTCGCGGGAGCTCCTGACCGAACAGGGCGCCCTGATGATCCTCAAGCAGCGGTTGAAGTCACAAAAATGATGTGGCAGGCGTTCATTGATAGAGCACCGGCACCTGAGCTAAGGGCGTTTGTTTCAGTTTCGCATTGAGCCGCAGCGCAATTCCCGTCTGGAGATCACCTCGCATGGCGACGAAGCAAGCCTCTCCCTCCACCTCCTCCAAGTCGAAGAAGGAAATCGAGAAGAAGAAGAAGGCCGAGGACAAGCACAAGGAGAAGGAGAAGAAGCAGAAGCGCGACGCGAAGGCGGCCGCAGCGGCGAGTGCTGCGCAGGCGGCTGACGCGACGGCGCTGGCGAAGGAAAAGCTCAAGAAGCGCGGCGGCGGCAAAGACGACGTCGAAGACGACGAGGTCGAAGAGCAGGCCATCGAGATGATGGGTGGCGCCGAGGTCGATGCCGACGCTCAGAAAGATCAGGATCAGGAAGAGCCGATCGGCGAGCGCAAAGAGGTGCAGGACCTGATCGCCCAGGGCAAGCAGAAGGGCTTCGTCACCTTCGACGAGGTGAACGACGCGCTGCCCGGTGGTGACGCGGTCTCGACCGAACAGATCGACGACGTGATGTCGATGTTCGGCGACAACGACATCGAGGTCGTCGACGCGCAGAAGCAGTCTGAAGGCACGGTCGAGGTGAAGCCCACCGTGGCCGCCGAAGAAGACGCGGCCGAAGAGGAAGAAGACGAAGACGACGAAGAAGAGAAGCCGGCCGTCGTTCAGTCGGTGCCCGGTGCGCCCACGCCTGCTGCCAAGGCCGGCGACGAAGGCACCAAGTCGAACGACCCGGTTCGTCTCTACCTGCGCAAGATGGGCGCGGTCTCGCTGCTGACCCGCGAAGGCGAAGTCGAGATCGCCAAGCGCATCGAAGACGGCGAGAAAGACGTGATGCGCGCGTTGCTCGACTGCAAGGTCGCGGTCAACGAGCTGCTCGAGATCGGCCCCAAGCTGAAGACGGGCAAGCTGCGCGTGCGCGAAGTGTTCAAGGACGCGCCGGAAGAGCCGCAGCGTGAGGAAGAAGAGGAGTCGGAGTTCGAGCCCGAGGCGGCGGAAGACGCTGACGGCGCGAAAGAAATCCAGCTCAACGCGGCCGAGTTGAACCGCATCGAGAACCTCTGCAAGCAGCTCGAGAAGTTGAAGAAGTCCTACAAGGACCTCGACGATGTCGCGGAAGATCTCAACGGCCGCAAGAAGCTCTCAGAGGTGAAGAAGAAGGAGCTCAAGCAGGAAGAGAAGGAGCTCCGCGACCAGCTGATGGAGCAGGTCGAAGAGATGCGGCTCTCGAAGAAGGCCGTCGAGCGCATCGTGCTGTACGTGAAGGGCATGATCGACACCGTCGATCGCGCCGAAGAAGAGCTTCGGTACCTCGAGCGTCAGTACGGCATCCCCGTCAACGATCTGAAGGTCGGCCTGAAGGAAGCGGTCGGCAACCCCACCGCGGCCAAGCGCCTGCAGCGTCGGCTGAACATCACCGAAGAGCACATGGAATCGCTCGACCGTGACGTGCGCACCTCGCTGCGCCGCATCAAGAAGGTCGAAGAAGACGCGGGTATGGACATCGACTGGCTGCGCCGCAAGTACGAGGCGATCAGCGTCGGTGAGCGTCGGGCCGAGAACGCGAAGAACGAGTTGGTCACCGCCAACCTGCGCCTCGTGGTGTCGATCGCCAAGAAGTACACCAACCGCGGCTTGCAGTTCCTCGACCTGATTCAGGAAGGCAACATCGGCCTGATGAAGGCGGTGGATAAGTTCGAGTACAAGCGCGGCTACAAGTTCTCGACCTACGCCACGTGGTGGATCCGCCAGGCCATCACCCGCGCGATCGCCGACCAGGCCCGCACCATCCGCATTCCGGTGCACATGATCGAGACGATCAACAAGCTGATCCGCACCAGCCGATATCTGGTGCAGGAGATCGGTCGCGAGCCGACGCCGGAAGAGATCGCCGAGAAGATGGAACTGCCGCTCGACAAGGTCCGCAAGGTCTTGAAGATCGCCAAGGAGCCCATCTCGCTCGAGACGCCCATCGGTGAGGAAGAAGACTCACACCTCGGCGACTTCATCGAAGACAAGGCGCACGTGAAGCCCGACGAGGCGGTCATCAACATGAACCTCGCGGAGCAGACCCGCAAGGTGCTGGCCACGCTGACGCCGCGTGAGGAGAAGGTGCTCCGCATGCGCTTCGGCATCGGCGAGAAGAGCGACCACACCCTCGAAGAAGTCGGTCAGGACTTCGAGGTGACGCGTGAGCGCATCCGCCAGATCGAAGCGAAGGCGCTGCGCAAGCTGCGTCACCCGTCGCGCAGCAAGCGCCTGCGCAGCTTCGTCGAAGGGCAGTAACTCGACGTCGGTGCGTTGAAACAGAACGCCTCGGGGAAACCCGAGGCGTTCTCGTTTCAGGGTGCAGCGTCGGCTACTTCTGCTGCATCACCTGCAGGCGGAAGCTGGCGTGGCAGCTCACGCAGGTGCCGATGAGTTCCTGGTAGGTCGACAACATGGCGTTCGTGTCGTTCGCCTTGCCGGCGTCGCTGACGGCCTGGGCGTTCTTCTTGAGTTCGTCTTGCAACTCGAAGAACCGGTCGGGCAGCTTCGAAGACTCGCCCATGCTCTTGTCGAGGCGAGGCGCGTTGGCGATGCCCTGCGCGAGCCGCTGCACCTCGGCTGCCTTGAGGATGGCGACGGCGATCGACAGGTCCTTCATGTCTTTGATGTGGCTCTTCATCTTCCCCTTGAGGAAGGCCTTGCTCTCGGTGCTCAGCGTCTCGGGCTCGAGCTGCTTCGCCGCCTTCACGGTGGCCTTGTTGGGGAAGATGCTTTCCTGCGCAAACGCGGGGAGAGCCAGAGCTGCGACCAGAGTGGCGAGGAGTGGGGTTCTCATGCCCCTCCTTCGATGCATCCCACATGCCTTGCCGAAATCCCTGCGCCGACGGGGGAATTGGGAGCTGAGCCCCGCAGACTTCGCGCGCTGATCGTGCGTCGCGCGCAGACTCAGCGCGTGCGTGAAGAGTTCAGTTCGTTTTGCACCTTTGCGGGGCGCGAGGCCACGAGGCGCTGACACCGCACGAGCACCTGATCGGCCAGCTTCTTCGCGGCCTCGGTGATCATCTCGCGGTGAAGGTGGCCGATCTTCGTCTCGACCCCCGGCGGCGGCGCGATCGCTTCGCGTCGAATGCGCTCATGAATGGTGAAGAGGATGGTGCCGGTCTTCACGTCGAAGAGCGTCGCCTCGAGCACGCCCGCCGAGTCGATGCTGGTGCCGGGCAGAAAGAAGGCCCCGATGAGGGTGATGAAGCCGGCGGCGAGCCCGTTGGCGTACGTCTCATCGGAAAAGCGGTGCCGGTAGAGCAGCACGTACTCGGTGCGGTAGCGCGCGCCGAGCTCACGCAGGCCGGCCGTGCCCGAGGTGGTGGGCCAGTCGGTCGACAGCTCGGAGGCGAGCTCGAACAAGCCGCTGCCCTCGAGCGCGTCGGTCAGCGTCGCGGGCGCGCTCTCGACCGGCACCCCTTCATCGGGCGCGTAGCCGCTGCGCACGGGCACCACGCCGATGCGTGCGTGTTCTTCGAGGAAGACGCTCGCGTCGAGCATGGCCCGCAGCTCGGTCTCGGTGACGCCCATGCGATCGCGGCTGAAGTGGTTCTCTTCGAGCGAGGGCGGCGTCTGCAGCGCGAGCGGCTCGAGATCGGGCATTCGGGCCTGGGGGTAACGGGTCGCGGCACAACCAGTGAGCACACAGAGCAGCGGGATGATGAAGCGGACCATGGGGTTCCTCCTTGAGAGCTGGGGGGAACTTTGCGACGACGCGCCGGGGCGAGCCGCATGGGCGCCCCACCCTTTCTTCATGAAATCGGCATGACGAGTTGGCTCGAGGCTGTGGGGCGCGCTGTGAAGTCGATCCCCCGCGGGAAGACGGCGAGCTACGCGCAGGTGGCGTTGATGGCGGGCAAGCCGGGGGCGGCGCGGGCGGTGGTGCGGGCGCTCCATGCGCTCGACGAGGTGCCCTGGTGGCGCGTGATTCGCAGCGACGGGACCCTGGCTGAGCCAGTGGCCGCGAAGCAGGCGGCGCGGCTCCGGCGTGAGGGCGTCGCCGTGGTGAACCGCCGGGTACAAAAACGCTGAAAGTCGTTTCGGTCTGCCTTGACAGGTGAGGAGCCCCGATTTACCCGTGTGCCCCGTTCAAGGTGACCCATGCCGAACTCGATGATTCGAATCGAGGGGCTGACGAAGCGCTACGGATCGACGGACGCGCTCAAGAGCCTCTCCTTTGACGTTCCACGCGGGCAGGTCGTGGGCTTTCTGGGGCCCAACGGCGCCGGCAAGTCGACCACCATGCGCATTCTGGCGGGCTACCTCACGCCCAGTGCCGGGAAGGCCTTCGTCGGCGACGTCGACGTGGTGGCCGACCCGGTGAAGGCGCGAGGGTTGATCGGGTACCTGCCCGAGAACAACCCTCTCTACGAAGAGATGATGGTGGTGGACTTCCTCAAGTTCATCGCCGACGTGCGCAAGGTCGATCAGGCGAAGAAGGCGCTGGCCATCAGGAGCGCCGTCGATCGGTGTGGCCTTGGTGGTGTCATGGGGAAGGACATCGGGCAGCTCAGCAAGGGCTACCGGCAGCGGGTGGGCCTCGCGCAGGCGATTCTGCACGACCCGGCGTTGTTGATCCTCGACGAGCCGACGACGGGCCTCGACCCGAACCAGATCGTCGAGATTCGCGCGCTGATCAAGGAGCTCGGTCAGGAGAAGACCGTCATCCTCTCGACGCACGTCTTGTCGGAGGTGCAGAGCACCTGCTCGCGCGTGTTGATCATCAACGACGGCAAGCTGGTGGCCGACGACTCGCCCGAGCGGCTGACCACCAGCGGTGAAGGCACCATTCACCTCGTGCTCGCCAGCCGCACCGGCGCAGCGCTCGACGCGGGCACCGTCACCTCGGTGCTCAAGAGCGTCCCGGGCGTCACCGGCGTCGAGTCGGTCGAGGGCGAAGGCCACGGCACGCTGGGCTTCTCGGTGCGCTTCGGGGTGGAAGACCCGCGGCGTTCGCTGTTCGAGGCTGTGGTGAAGCACGAGCTGCTCATTCTCGAAGTGCGTCGCACGCAGCAGAGCCTCGAAGACACGTTCCGCAAACTCACGGGTTCCCGAAAGGCGGCCTGATCATGGAAAGCGCACTCGCCATTGCGAAGCGGGAATTCCGCACCTTCTTCGCGTCACCCATCGCCTACATCGTGCTCGGCGGCTTCCTGCTGCTGGCCGGGTGGCTCTACTTCTCGACGTTGTTCCTCGCCGGGCAGGCCTCGCTGCGCGGCTTCTTCAGCGTGGTGCCGGTGCTCTTCGTGGTGCTGGTGCCGGCCATCACCATGCGCGCCGTCGCCGAGGAACGAAAGACCGGCACGCTCGAGCTGCTGCTGACGCTGCCAATGGAAGACTGGCAGATCGTCGCTGGCAAGTTCCTCGCGGCGCTGGCGATGGTGGCTGCCGGCCTGGTGTGGACGGTTCCGTACGCGTTCTCGGTGGCCGCGTTGACGGGCCCGGGCGCAGCGTTCGACTGGGGCCCGGTCTTCGCGGGCTATGTGGGGCTCTTGCTGCTCGCCTCGAGCTTCATTGCGCTGGGGCTGTGGGGGAGCGCGGTGAGCCGCAACCAGATCGTCGGGTTCATCATCGGCCTCGTGCTGTGTTTCGCGTTCGCGTTCGTCGACAAGTTCGCGGCGCTGTTGCCCGAGCGCATCGGTCAGGTGGTCGAGTACCTCTCGGTCGACTACCACTTCGACAACATCGCGCGCGGCGTGCTCGATACGCGCGATCTGCTCTTCTACCTCTCGCTGACGGCGGTCGGGTTGGTGCTCACCACCCGCACCCTCTCGTCGGCGCGTCAGTGAGGACGACATGAAGCTCGACAAGATCTTCTTCTCTGCAGCGGTGGTGGGCAGCCTCGTGCTGCTCAACGTGGTGGGCCTGCGGGTGTTCGGCCGCGTCGACGTCACGCGGGACGGGGCGTTCACGCTGAGCAAGGCGACGAAGGAGACGATGGCGGCGCTCGAGGAGCCCGTCACCATCACCGCGTACTTCACCGAGAACCTGCCCGCGCCGTATTCGAGCAACGCCCGTTACGTGCGCGACCTGCTCGAAGAGTTCCGCGCCGCGTCGAAGGGCAAGGTGGCCTTCGAGTTCATCGACCCTGCCGCGCAGGAAACCGACGCCGACAAGGAGACCAAGCGCGAGGTGAAGCAGGACATCTTCGGGCGCCGTTTCCGCGAGCCGACGTCGATCGAGAAGGAGCTGACCCAGGCAGGCATCCAGCCCGTCGAGATTCGCGTGATCGAAGACGATCAGCAGCAGACCAAGCGCGCCTACATGGGCCTCGTCATCTCGTACAACGAGCGCAAGGAGACCATCCCCGTGGTGCGCGGCATCGAGGGGCTCGAGTACGACCTGACGTCGCTGGTGCGGAAGATGACGCGCATCAAGATGCCGGTGCTCGGCGTGCTGCAAGGCCACGGCGAGCCGTCGATCACCGAGAAGCTGCGCTTTCTGCAGTCAGCGCTCTCGCAGACCTACGAGGTGCGACCGGTGCAGCTCGAGCAGGGGAAGGATCGCTTCGACACCGCGCTCGACGCGCTGTTGGTGGTCGGCCCGAAGACCGCGCTCAACGCGCAGGAAGTGAAGGCGCTCGATCAGTTCCTGATGGAAGGGAAGTCGGTCGCGCTCTTCCTCGACACCCTGCAGGTCGATCTGAAGCAGTTCAACCCGCAGGAAGCGCAGCACGGCCTGGGTGAGCTGCTGACCGCGTACGGCGTGACGCTGGGCGACCAGCTCGTCGCCGACGTGAGCTCGGCCAACATCAACATCAGCGAGCAGCGTGGCTACATGCTGGTGCAGATGCCGGTGCCCTACCCCTTCCTCCCGGTGGTGAAGCACCTCGAGGGAGACAGCCCGGTGAGCAAGGGGCTGGGTGACGTGCTGTTCCCGTTTGCGACTGTGGTGTCAGCGGCGCCGAGCGAGGGTGTGCAGGCGGTGGTGCTGGCGCGCTCGTCGAACAAGAGCTGGCTCGAGAACAAGCCGCCCAACGTCGACCCGCGGCGCGACTGGCGCAACGAGAACCCGACGGTGAATGGGCCGCACCCGCTGATGGTGCAGCTGTCGGGCAAGTTGAAGAGCAAGTTCGCGGCTGAGGCAGCGCAGTCGGCGCCGGGGGCGAGCCCGGTGCTGACGGAAGCGAAGGGTGAAGCGCGGTTGATCGTCGTCGGTACGTCCGCGCTGGTGCAGGACGACTTCGTGGGCCAGAGCCGCAGCAACCAGGCGTTGATGTTGAACATCGCCGACTGGCTGGTGCTCGACCCGGCGATGCTGGCGATGCGCACGCGCGGCATGCAGGTGGCGACGCTCAAGCCCGAGCTGTCTGATGGCACGCGCAACTTCGTGAAGTTCGGTAACGCGCTGGGGCTGCCCCTGGCGCTCGCCCTGTTTGGTCTCGTGCGCTGGCGCATGCGGGAAGCGCGGCGCAGCACCGTGACGGTCTAAGTCGGCCCTCACCCCGCTCGCGCAGGGAGAGGGAGGGAGGTCTCATGAATCGCTCCACCATCATCGCTGTCACCACCTTCGTGCTGCTCGGCGTCGCGTACTTCGCCACGCGTGAGCCGCAGGTCTCCGTCGGCGTGCACAAGCTGACGCTCTCGCCGGTCAACGCCGAGACCCTCTCCACCATCGAGCTTGGAGGCCCCACGCCCTTGACGTTGAGCAAGGACAACGGGAGCTGGTTCGTCTCCTCGGCGGGCAAGAAGTACGTCGCCGATGAGGGCTCCGCGAAAGCGCTCGCCGACGCGCTGGCGAACCTCAAGGCGCCCGACTTCGTGACCGCGCGCGCCGAGAAGCACGCCGAGCTGGAGGTCGATTCCGCGAAGGGCTTCACGGTGAAGACGGCCGGTCGCGACCTCGTGCTCGGCAAGTCGTCGAAGAACGGAGGGAACTACGTGCGCGTTCAAGGATCCGACGAGGTCTACGTGACGAACGGAGGCATCGGTCTGCAGGCGCGCCGTCCGCTCACCGATTGGCGCAAGAAGAGCATCGCCACCTTCAAGACCGACGAGCTCGTGAAGCTCACCCTGCCCGACCTCTCGATCTCGAACGAGGGAGGCGTCTGGAAGCCGACGAGCGAGCTGCCGAAAGACTTCCGCTTCGACGTCAACGTCGCGCAGCGCTTCGCGGGCACGGTCACCAACTTGAACGCGCAGGACTTCAGCGAGGGGGAGACCGACGAGGCGCTCGGGCTCGCGGCCCCGCTGCTCATCACCGTCGAGAGCAAAGACGGCCGAAAGCTCACCCTGCGGCTGGGTGAGAAGAAGCCCGACGGCAAGCGCGCGCTGCGAGTGGAAGGCGATGCCCAGACGTACTGGCTGCCGAGCTGGGTGGGCGAGCAGGTGGCGCTCTCGCGCGAGAACTTCCGCGATCTGCGCGTGATGGAGTTCGACACCGCCAAAGCGCAGAAGCTGACCTTCACCGCAGCCGGGAAGAAGACGGTGGTGACGAAGGACGCAGACAGCTGGAAGCTCGTCGAGCCGAAGACCGCGCCCGCTGGTGTCGACGTCGATCTCGCCCAGGTGCCCGCGGTGTTGAACCGGTTGAGCATGCAACGCGCGCTCAAGCTCGCTCCGGCTGAGGCGAAGTTGGGCGCGCCGGCCGTCACCGTTGACGTCACCCTCGAGGGCAACGTCACGAGGAGCCTCGTCTACGACGGTCAGGACAAGGTGAAGGGCTTCGACGGGCTCGTGTACGTGACCACGGCCACCGAGCGTCAGGTCTTCGAGAAGGGCGTGGAGGTGTTCAAGCGACCGCCGCCGCCTCCTCCGCAGCGTGGGGGGATGCAGGGGCTCGATCAGCTGCCGCCGGAGATCCGCGCGCAGATCGAAGCGCAGCTCCGCAGCGGCCAGCTCGGGCAGTGACGATCAGAGCAACGGCAGCTTGAGGCTCATGTCGGCGACGCTCTGCGGCAGGTAGGGCACCTTGTCGTCGCCCGGCGCGATGGCGGGGTCTCCGTAGCCGGGCACCCGGCCTCCGCGACTGGCGAACTTCGTCGAGTACGCGGTGTCGGCGAGCTCGTAGTCGGCAGGAGACAGCCCCATCGCCTGCGCGATGTTGGCGAGCAGCCGGTTCTGCGGCAGGCCCGCGAGCCACTGGTTGCCGTACTGGCCGCGAATGGTGCGCGTGCGGTGCGTGTAGTCGACGTAGTTGCCGGTCTGGAAAGAGCCGCCCGCTCCACCTGCCAGAACCGTCGGCACCGACTTCGCGTCGTGGGTGTTCGGGCCGCTCTCCGAGCTCCAGTACACGAGCGCCTGATCGAGCATCGAGACGCCGGGCAACACCTGGGTGGCCTGCATGCGGCGCACGAGATCGATGAAGCCGTACTGCATGAAGAAGCGCTGGCTGGTGAGCAGGTACTGCTGCCGATCGGACAGCATGTGGTTGTGAAAGAGCATGCCGTGCGCGTCGGTGCGCTGGGCTTCCCACATGCTCGGGGTGTTGAAGATCATCGGGTCCCACTGCTCGAGGATCGAGCTGAACGTGAGCACCGCCATGCGGCTCGTGCCGCAGAGGAACGCGTTGATCAGCATCTGGTTGCGCAGCTCGAGCACGGTGCGCGCATCGGCCACGCGCTGCTGCGGCATCGAGGCCGCGCCCGACCAGTCCCAATCGGCTTCGCCTTCGCGGAGGTAGAGCGAGCGCTGGCCGCTCGCCATCGACGGGAGGGAACAGCCGGCCGACACCATCGCGCGCATGCGATCGCTGATGCCCTTCACGCCCGCCATGTATTCCTCGAGGCGACCGCGATCTTCGCGGCTGATGCGGCGACCGGGGCCGAAGGAGCCGCGGCTGAGGCGCACGTAGTCCTGGTACACGCGATCGACGAGCGAGGCGCGCGGGTCAACCTGCTGGCCGGGCGTCGGGTTCACGCCGCCAAAGAGCAAGTCGTAGAACTCGCCGAGCGTGCGCACCGAGTACGGGTTGTTCGCCACGCCCGTGCCCGAGGGGAACGAGCTCAAGTGGGTGCGCGCGCCGTTGAGCACCGGCGCCTTCAAGAGCGTGCGATCTCCCGCCGAATAGAACTTCGAGCTCGCCCCGATGACCGAGTCGATGGTCGGGATGCCCACGTTGGCCAGCCCGTCAGCTGCACCGCCATCGCGGTTGATGAAGTTGCCGAGGTACCCGCGGGTGTGACCACCAAAGGTGAGGAAGTCGATGCCGCGCAGCACGTTCATCTTCGCGAGCAGCGAGTCTTCGATGAAGGCGCCCAGCAGCGGGCTGAGGCGCGCGGCGCCGTTGTCGGCATCCATCACCGACTGGGTGCGGGCCGACAGCGTCTGCGCGTGCGTGCGCTTCAGGTCGACGAGGCGGGCCGAGCGCGCGACGTGCGCCGGGTTGCTGCCCGACGCGGGGTAGATGGTGGTGTCGGTGAGCGTGGAGGTGGCGTCGAGCGGGTAGGCGTTCTCGGTGCTGATGCCGCCGTGACCGACCCACGTGGTGACGAAGAAGCGCGGCAGCGTCATGGTCTGCGCTTCGGCGCGGCCCATGAGCGAGGGCAGCAAGGGCAGCGTGAGGCTGGCGCCGAGGCCCTGCAGAAAGTGACGGCGGCTGAGGCGGTCGTAGCGCATCGGTCAGTTCCCGGCGGGCATGAGGCGCCGCGTGAAGTCAGGCGAGGTGATGAGGGCGCGCACCACGTCTTCGATGGAGCCGGTGCCGGCCGCACGCTCCATGGCGTCGAGGGTGCAGGCGTCGAGCGAGGTCGACTCGTGGCGACCTTCGACCGAGCGGAAGACGTGCCGCGCGAAGCACGAGTGGAGCCGCTGCGACTCGGCCAGCGCCGCCGAGAGCTGCACGGCGCCGTTCACCTGAACCGACGACGCGCCGAGATCGATGTTGGGCGACGTGGCGGCGTTGATGGGGATCCAGGAAGCAACCTGGCCCTGGGCATCGATGAGCGGCTCCTGCGTGCGGTAGCGGCCGAAGGCGTCGAAGTCTTCGAAGGCAAAGCCGAGCGGGTTGATGGCGCTCTGATGGCAGCCCTGACACGCGCTGCCGGCGATCTCGGTCTTCGCAGCCACCACGTTGCGCACCGTCTGTACCGCGGGCGGTACGTAGTTGAGCGGAGGGCTGGTGTTCGCGGGCGGCTCGATGGTGTCGCAGAGGTACTCAACGCGGAGGCGGGCACCGCGCATGATGGGGTTGGTTTCGGGGTAGCCCGAGAGCAGGTAGCCCGCGCGGGTGAAGAGCCCCGCGCGTTGCCCCGCGGGGAAGCGCACCAACGCCGACTCATCGCCTGACCACGGAGCCACTCCATAGATCGTCGCGAGCGCCTGGCTGCGCGCGAAGCTGACGTCGCTGGTAATCGCCTCGCGCAGGCTGCCGCCGTGTGTCGAGGTGAAGGTCATCAGCTCGACCACCTCTTCGAAGGCATCGGTGCGCAGGGAGTCGAGGTTGGTGTTTGCCGGCAACGCCGGGGCCGATTGATCGGGGTACTGAATTCCCAGCGCACTCACCGCCGAGGGGTTGAAGCCGGGCACGCGGTCGAGGCGCAGCCACTGCGTGTAGAAGTGGCGCCACGTCGCGGTGGCCTCGGGGCTCTGCAGCAGCCGCGAGATCTGCGCCTCGAGCGTGAGCCCATCACCTTGAAAGTTCGCCGCGGCCGCCGCGAGGAGCGCGTCGTCGGGCATGGTGTTGGTCAGCGTGAACGCGACGCGGTTCGCGATCTCGTACGACGTGAGCTGCGTGAGATCGGTGCGACCGGCGATCGGCTCCCCGCGAAACTCGGTGCGGAAGAGGAAGTCGGGAGAGAGGAGGAAGCTCGCGATGATGGCCCGGTACCCGCCCCACGTGGTGTCGGCGAAGGCGCCGCGGGCGCTGGTGCGATCGTCGTTGTCGAGCGGGCGCCGCAACGCGCGCTGACCGAACCCCTCGATGACCGCGTCGACACACGACTGCGAGGTGACGTTCGAGGCGCACGCCGAGCCGCCGAAGGTGGTGGCGAAGGCGCTCAACCGCTGCGCGTCGCCCGCGATCCACGAGCCGGTGGCCGTCGCGATCTCGAACTGCGGGTTCACCAGCAGCGGGCTGATGCGCTGGTCCATCGTGTCCCAGGTCAGCTCGGCGCGGTGGGTGCTGCCGTCGACAGGAAGCGCAGCGAGGTGCGTCGCGAGCGAGGCGAAGAGGGCGTCGCGTTGGGTGCGCGAGAAGGTGCGGCCGAGCAGCGCGTCGAGGGTGCGGCGGTACTGCTCAGGGGTGAGGCGGAGCACCACCTCGGGAGAAGGATCAGCGCCCGGCGTGCACTGGAACCAGGGCTGACGCACCGGCGTGCCCCCTCCTCCTGCTGTTCCTCCACCGCTGCCAACGCCCCCACCGGTCGCCCCGCTGCCGCCACCGACGACCACGGGCGGAATGAACTCGGATCGGGGGCCGACCAGCTCGCCCATGCAGGCGCTCAAGAACACCGCTGCAACCAGGTAACGCACGTTGCCCATCATCGAACACCCGGAGCCACGGGCCCACCGAAACGGCTCAATGCCTACCTTTCCGCACCCGAGAATGATGACGCGGAGGGCCTGGTGGCAACGAAGTCGCCGACGGCATGCGCGCCGAAGACGAAGGGGCCGACCTCGTTCCAGAGGCTGCTCTCGAACTGATCGCGGAAGAAGCCGAAGTGGCCGATGGCGCGACCAACCGCAGAGGGCCGCAGGTGTCGGCGCTCGAGGGGCGCGTGGGTGAAGAGCTGGTGGAGCGCGTCGACTGCGGCCTTCGGGGCGTAGTCGTCGTCGCTGAAGCTGTACGAGACGATGGGGGCCTGCAGCACGGTGAAGCCGTCGCGTTTGATGCCGTGGTCGAGGAAGAAGTTGCTGCTGCGACCCCACTTCGCCCACTCGAGCGCGACGTGCTTGGGCAGATCTTCACCGATGCCAAGGCGCCCGGGAAAGCGACCGACGGCGTGGGTGACGCCGGGCATCAGGCCGAACCACAGGCCCGCCATGGCGAGCTTCTTCAAGCCCGGCCACAAGTGCCACGAGCCGAGCTGGCTGCCGACGGTGACCGCGCGCCGAATGAGCGTGTTGCTCTCGGCCTGCCCCAACAGCTGACCGCCCACGCTGTGGCCGACGACGACCAGCTCGCGCGTAGGAAACTCTTGCTTGATGAAGCGCAACACCCCCTCGAAGTCGTGCCGGCCCCAGTCGCTCATGGTGCCGGGGAACCCGTCGAGGCGACGCGGCTTCGACTCACCGATGCCCCGGTAGTCCCACGTGAGGGTGGTGGCGCCCTGCCCGACCAGCCATTCCGTGAAGCGCGAGTAGTAGCGCTGCTTCACCCCGGTCGCGCCGTTGATGAGCACGAAGGGGCCCGTCCGATCGACCCCTCGGAGGCGACCTGAGAGCGCGTAACCGTCGGTGGCGGCAATTCGAACTGAATCGGGCATGGCGATGTCTCCATCGGAGACATTGACACGGTGCGCCACGGCGCGCAACTCGACCTGCGGGGTTCACGGCGAAGAGCTGACGATGCGACGAACACGGCCGCTGACCTGGGGCTGCTGGGCGGGCGCCCAGACGATCTCGACCGTGCCATCGCGCAAGAAGAACGGCTCGAGCACCAGCCGGGCGTTCGCTTTGAGCTCACCTCGGCCGACGATCGCCCTGGGCCTCAGCGCGTTTCGGCCGAGGTCGGTGTCGAAGTCGACGCCCAGAATCAACAGCGCTTGATGCAACGGCGCCTCGAGCATTCGCCCCGGGGCTGTCGAGCCCTTCGTGGTGGTGCCCGCGACCGTGACTTCGAGGACACAGGTGTCAGGGTCGGCCACGAACGCGAGGTTCGGTGCGAGCCGCTCACGTCGGCTGGCGTCGACGAGCTGAAACGTGACGTCCGGGTACTGCGCCGCGGTGAGTTCCACGTGAGAGAGATCGTCTGAAGAGAACGGCGCCGCGAGCGTGATGACGCGCCAGCGGTTGGCGGCTGCGCGGCGCACGAACTCCACCAGTCCCTTGCGTGGTGCGCGAATCACGAGGTGCTCGGCCAGCCGCGGGCGTTGTCGCAGGAGCGGCTCGAGCTGCGAGCGACAGTCGTCGTCGACGCGCCAGGGTGGGTTCTTCGGAATCCACACCTCGAGGCGGCGCAGCAGCGGCGGCGCGGAAGCGAGCGCGGCGTTGAGCAAGGCGGGCAACAGGCTCGCCGGTGGCCTCCTCGCTTGCGCTGCAGGTCCGACGGTGCCGAACAACATCACGGGAGACCCCGGCCACACCGAGCCGAGCCGCAGCTCGTCGACGAGCGCGCAGGCCTCGTGGCGCAGCAGGCTTTCGAGCGCGAACTGAGAGGCGGGCCGGTCGTCCACCCAGTTCACAAAGGCGCGCCGGGGGATTCGAGAGACGAGCTCGAGCTCGCAATTCGCCTGCTCGAGCTGCGGAGGACGCGCACCGAGCACCGCGGGGCGCTGTTCGTGCACCCAGTCGGCGAGCGGCACCCAGGCGGCCTCGCGGTCGCTCGCGCTCTCGTACGCCTCGATCAACTCGTCTGGCAGCAGGCTCACGCGCGGCGCTTCCGCCAGGTGAGGCCGAGGCCGCCGAAGCCGAGGAAGGTGGCTCCGGCGAAGACCTCGAACTGCAGGCCGGGGAGGAACGCGGACGTGATCGCTCCCACCAGAAAAGCCACGGCCACAGGCCAGCCACGCGAATCGAACAACGCGCTCGCCGCGGCCCACATGCAGGCCACGTGGAACATGAAGAGTGAAGCTGCGGCGGGGAACGGTACCGCCCAGGCCCACGCACCGGCCCAGAAGGTGACGAAGCTCAGCAGCGCCAGTCGGTTTGCGAGCAGCAATTTTCGCTGAGCGGCGTTGATGCGCATCTGCGAGCGGAGCCACACCTCGACGAGCAGCGTGCTCACCCCGAAGAGCGTCATGCCCAGAACCGCTTCGCGGTAGCCGAACACCATCAACTGGAGGCGCAGCAACACCGCGATGGTGAACATGGCCAACGAGCACACCGTGGCGACGCTGAACGCCACGCGGGCGCGCGCGGCCTGACCCAGATCGAGATCGGCGTCTTGCTCGAGCTGCTCGAGCGCCGCGACCCGGGCTCGCTGCGCCTCGAGCTTCGTCTTCAGCGCTTCCAGCTCGGCGTTGAGCTCTTCGGGCACGGCTTCCAGCTGGGCGATGTGCGCTCGGGCCGCGGCCAGATTGTCAGCGGCGAGCTCGGCACGCGCGATGGCGACCAGCGCGCGATGCAGCCCCGACTTCGCGATCGCTTCCAGGCCGGGCACCGCACGCACCTGCTGAAACGCAAAGCGGCTCTCGGTGAACATCGCGTGCAGGGCTTCACCGTCGAGCGTGGGGCTCGCGACTTCGCTCGTCGGCGCAGTGACGGCGGTGCGAGCAGCCAGCTGCGCGACCGCACGCTCGAGCGTCGCGACCCGTCGCTCACCTTCCGTCGCCAGCGCCAGAGAGTCGCGCCGGCGCAGGAACCCCTCGACCGCGTCACGCAGCGCCTGAACACCGGGGAAGCGCGTGCTCGCGTCGCGCGCCAGCGCCTTGCGGCAGATGTCCGCCAGCTCCACGGGAACGCTGTCGGGGAACTGCGGCGGCTTGCTTTCCCACGCCTGGGTGAGCGTGGCGATCAAGGTGCCGCCTGAGTGAGGCCCGCGCCCCACCAGCACGTGGTGGAGCACCGCGCCGAGGAGGTACACGTCGGTGCGCTCCGACAACAACGTGCCGTCGCCCGACGCCATCTCGGGCGCCATGTACGCGGGCGTTCCGCACACACCTGTCGACTCACGCGCCGAAGCGAGGTGCGGGTCTGGCTTCAGCGTCGCCGCGATGCCCCAATCGAGCACGTACACTTCGCCGAACTCGCCGAGCATCACGTTGTCGGGCTTGAGATCGCGATGCAGCACGCCGCGGCTGTGCGCGAACGACACGGCGTCACAGACCTCGAGCAGCACGCCCAGATGAAAGCGGAGTGGATCGGCCGCGCGCGCACCCAGCGCCGCCAGCGCCTGCGGCTCGTCGATCAGCGTGCGCCACGGGGTGCCCTCGATGCGCTTCATCACGAAGAACGGAGCGCCGTCTTCGCTCTGCCCCAGCAGGTACACGGGTACGATGTTGGGGTGCTCGAGCCGCCCCGTGACGCGCGCTTCACGCAGAAGCTCTGCGTTCACGTGCGCGGCGTTCGCGAGGCGCGGCATCTTCACGGCGACCTCGCGGTGCAGCGGCCGTTGCACCGCCAACATCACCTTGCCCATGCCACCCATGCCGATGGTCTTGAGGATGCCGAGCTCGCCGCGGTCGCCTTCCCCCAGCGTCATGCGTGGCAACAGCTCGAGCACGTCTGCGCCCCCAGGCCTGCTCGAGCGCGTGGCCCGCTGCCGCGTGTGCTCGGCGGAGATCGACGCCACCGTGCCGTTGCTGGCCAACGACAGGCCCGCCGGGTCGACGCCGATGGACTGCAGGTGCTGCGAGTAGCGCTCTTCAGACTGCGCGAGCGGAGGCAACGTGGCGTCCACCCGCGGCACCGTACCAGTGGTCGCGCGGTCCCGCCCTCATGACAGGGCTCCCCCCGAGACCATCTCAGCGAGGGTCGACGACGTGGCCCAGAAAGAGCACGACACCCGTCTGACGATCGCGCAGCACGAACGTGAACGGGCGATCGATGGCGACGGGCCGCGCGATGGGGGCCGAATCGCGCCCGATGATGACGGCGGTGGCCCCCGCAGCCTCGGTGCCCCCTTCGGACACCTTGATGACGGCCTCGTGCAGCACGTCGGTGATGTGCAGCCCCTCGTCCTTCGCCCGCCGCGTCAGGCCCGTGAAGTCGGCGCGGCCGCTGTCGTACGCCACCTCGAGCCCCTCGGCCTTCAACGCCTCGTTGAGGTTGGTGGGGCTCTTGATCTCGAACTTCGGCATCGACAGCTGCAACGTCTCGGGCGCCAGCGCATCGATGAAGCCCTGGAGGTTCCTCGCAGTGAGCGACTGCTCGAGCGCGCCCAGCTGACCTGCAGCGGGCAGCAGCACCAGCATCGCCACTTCGTCACCCTCATAGGGCAGCTCGATGGCCTCCACGCCGTTGACGATGGCGGTGCGCGCCTCGACCTCGGCGAGGTGCATGGTGGGCACCTGCACCTGCGTGCGGTTGCTCAGCGTGAACGCCGCGTTCCGGGTCTGTGCGGCGTCGAACTTCGTGGCCCACGCCGCGTTGAAATAGACGGCGTTGGCCAACACCACCCGCGTCGAGGAGGTAATGGCCTCGGCGGGAATCAGCTCGGGGATGAGCTTCTCGGTGTGGAAGTCGATGAAGCCGTTGATGGCGACGCGCGAGGCCTCAGGTTGGTCGGCGAAGTCGAGCAGCTTGACGCCCGCGCCGTACTGTTGCGCCAGGAGGTCCAGAAAGGGCTGCTCGAGCGGGTAGCCGGTCTGCGCGAAGAGCTGGTTGGTGAGCTTCAGGGTGAAGGGCTTCCCATTGATGCCCTGCGCGCCCTTCCCGCGAGAGGCCAGCGCGCGGTCGATGGTGTTGAGCGCGCCGTGAAAGTCCTGCTGCGGGAGCTGCACGCGCAGCGCCGCATGAAAGCCGTCGAGCGTGTCGCCCACCGCGCCTGCCGAGGTCATCGCCAGCGCCGTCGAGATCGAGACGGGCGCGCTCGCGAAGTTCTCGTCGGACTTGGCGATGCGGCGGTTCAGCGAGAAGGTGAAGTCGTTGAGGCCGCTCACGGTGTCGCTGACGTGCGCCGAGGGGGCAGCCGCCGTGATGCGATCCAGCGTGCTGCGCGCGTCATCACCCGCCGGCGGTTCCTGCGGAGCGCAAGCAGTCAGTGAGAGGGCGACGACGCAGAGGGCCTGAAGCAGTTTGTGTTTCAAGAGACGACTCCTTGGAGTGGGTGGCGCGGGCAGAAGCAACGCGCAGGCCACGGCCAAACACTCGAAAAGAGCAGGTCCCCTCACGGTTTTTTGAGGGTGAAGCGTCGGCGCAGCGAAGCCGCCCGCAGATTGTCGATACGAGTCAGGGCTCGAGAAACGCGTGCAGCGTCTCGAGGGTGGGCCACTGGCCTGAAACGAGGCGCAGCTCGCGGCCCTCGAGCGAGAGGGTCACCTCACTGGCGTAGTTGTCGCGCACCAGCGCCTTGAGCGTGTCGTTGATGATCTGCGTGTCGACGAGGGGGAGCACCGCGACGAAGCGCCGGTCCTCGCTCCGGTAGTCGCCCCCGGTGATCAGGGTCGGCTCTCCGCGCTCACCGACCGAGGTCCAGAACTCGCGGCGCACGTCCCACTCGGGACACTCCCAGTGATCGAGCTGCAGATCGAAGCGCTGCGCGAGCATTCGGATCAGCCCACCGCGTTCAAAGACGTACGAGGGCAGCTCGATGCGGAAGAATCGGCGAGGCGGGCGAGCCACCAGAGGGAGCGCGCCAGGCTCCAAGGCCGGAAAGCGCGCGAGGCTCTGCTGGTACTGCTCGACGGTGTGCTGCGTGACGCGCGCGGGCTCCACCCGGCTGACGATCGACTTCAGCGAGCGCGGCAGAACAGAGATGAAGGCGGGCAAGCCCTTCGCGTTGCTCAGACAGAGGGCCTTCACGAACTCACCGTGCTCGTCACGCTCGAGCCGGACCACGGTCTCGTTGGCGCACAGCTCCAGCACCTCGACGGCCCCGCCTTCGAGGGTCGAGATCAGCGCCTCGGCGGTCTCGAGCCGAACATGCACCGCGAGCTCTTTCAGCCTGGGCAGCGCGTGACGCCACGCCCTCGCGTGGCTCTCGTCGAGCTCGAGGCGCTGCAACGTGGGCATGGCCGCAAAGTCGCGCGGTGTGGGCGGGTTCGCCTCCGCGTTGGGGTCACCCCACCCGAGCGCCTGGATCGCGATGCAGGTCAGCGGCGCGCCGGAGGCAAGCAACGGAGCCAGTTCCCCGGTGCCGACGCCGCGCAGGGTGCGCAGCGAGACGAGCTGGGGAGCATTCACCAACTGCAGCGCGGTCACGCCGGTGAGCAACACCGAGGTGAACGTCCTCCACGTCGGCTCGGCGAGGAGCTCCCTGGTGAGCGGGCCCCGCACCTCACCAGCCACCGGAAAGCCACCCTCGAAGCGAGGCGGAATCCGCACCACGTCGAGGATCGGCCGGAGCCACTCCGTCCAGTACGCGTCGATGAGCTCTGCCTGGCGGCGCGACGAAGACTCGCTCGGCGGAGACAACTGCAGGCTGATGAACTCCCCGCGCGGGTCACCGTGCTCGACGAGCCAGTCGGCGAACACCAGGCGGCGTGAGAGGTCATCGGGCGCTGCGAGCACGGCGTCGAGCAGCGCGCGGCGCTCGGCGGCCACCGCGTCCCGACGATCGACCCAGCCGCTCCAGCGGGACTCCAGCACCACGACCAGGGCCTCGAACTCTGCAGGCAGCTCTGGATCGAGGGCGCGGTGCACCGCGACGGCCTCCTGATCGAGAGCGCGCGAGGTGCGGTTCGGCCGCGTGAGCTGGCGCTCGAGCACGGGGAGCTGCCGCACGTCGCCCAGCGCGTTGAGGCGCTCGTAGAGCGGCCGGTAGTCGACGGCGCTCGAGCCTCGCCCCCAGCGACGAAGGTCGAGCTCACGCGCGCACACCGCCGCGACGCGCGGATCATCGGGGAGCCAGAGGATCGACTGAATCAGCAACCGCTCGAGCTCCGGGTCGGTCGGCCACGGCATGGTGAGCAGCCGCCCGACTTCGGCGGGATCACGACGCGCAAAAACCGCAGGCACTTCGGCCGCGGGAATCGGGGGGAGCGTGGCCGCGAGCTCGGTCGACAGACAGTCGATCAAATCTGCCACGCGCGGGTGGCGGTACTTGCGCCACACGTGGCGCAGCGAGGAGAGCTGCTCCTCCAGAGTCCCGTTCACCGCGCGCTGGAAGTCCTCGAAGAGCTGGTTCGTGCGCCGGGCCATGAGCGGCGCGAGCTCAGCGTTGACCGCCGCCAGCTTCTCGGCCGCGACGTTCAGTCGCCTGCGCGTCGCCGGGTTCTCGTCTTCTTCCAGCTCGGCTTCGAGGTTGGCGACGAGCTCCTCGAGGCGCTGGGCCTGCGCCTTCAACATGAGCCGCGTTCGCTCGGCGTCGTCGAGTTCGTCACTCACGGCTGGGTGATGCGTGCGCTCAACTCGCGCCCGCCTTCGATGCTGACGCTGAGGCCCACATGCAGCACCGAGGCGCCGGTGCGGGTCTCGTCGCGGGTCTCGCCGTTGAAGGACACGGGGCTGTACAGAATTCCCACCTCCGGCATCACCTCCACTCGCTTGACCCGGAAGCTGACGCCGACGTGCGTGCCGACCCAGAAGGTGTTGACGGGGTTGGTGCCCGCGCCCGTCACAAGGGTGTCAGTCACGCGCAAGCCAAAGACGATCTGGTGGGGCCCGAGGTTGAGGCCAAAGAGCGCGGGCAGCTCGATGAAGCCGAGGTGCCACGGGGCGTCGGCGAGCGCGACCACGTGGTACTTCACCGACGGCGCGAGCGCGATGTGCCAGCGGTTGCTGCGAAACAACTGCACCTTGCCGTCGACCGCGACGCCGACCGCGGTGAGGTAGTTCGGTATGCCGAAGGCCCACACGCGCAGCCCGAGATCGAGCCACGAGGTGACGCCCTGTCGGTAGCCGAGGCCGGGAAACAGCCACGGCGCGGTGGTGGTCTGGCTGGAGTCGGTGCGCACCGACACCAACGAGCCTTCGACGGCGGGCGTGATCTGAAAGACGCCCGGAGCCAGCGTGGTCGCACGCCCCAGGCCCGTCTGGCTCGCGCAGCCAGTCGAGACGAGCACCACGAACGCGAGCAACGCTCCTCTCATGGGACGTCGGTGTACGTGAGGAAGGCGGCGCACATGTCTTGATCGTTGCCTCCCCACGAGAAGTCACGTGGCGCACGACCGAAAGGCTGATTCGAAGGTGAGTTGTCGAAGCGGCATTCGACGTACACGCGATCTTCCGGCTCGAGGAGGATCGGGGCAGCGAACCAGTAGGGCTGCTCCCAGCCGAACTCCCAATTCGGAATGTCGAGCAGACACGTCTCGGATCCATCTGCGCGGAGGATGCGCACCGTCACCTTGTTGCCGAAGTGGTGCATGTGCGGCGTGACGCCTTGCAGGGCGACGCGCTTGCCGCCGGTGAAGAGGTGCGGCTTGAACGAATAGAAGAACGAGGCGTCGCCATCGCCGGCGCGCACCTTCATGCCGTCGCTCACGAACCAGGCCGGGTTGGTGAGCACCATCGAGCTCGACTTCAGGGCCGTCGGTTCAATCTTGAAGTCGACCGCGGTGAGATCGGTCTGCGGCTCGGTCAGGCGCGAGGTGCTGTAGTGAATGTTGAGGAGGATGGTGCTGCCCGCCTTGACGGCGTTGCCGATGCCGCGCGGCATGTCACCCCCGACGAGGGATCCCCCCAGCAGCGCCGAGCCCTGAAAGCGCCCGAGGCCGCCGTTGCAGTCGAAGCCGGGGAGCGGGTCGAGCAGATCGAGGTTGCGCGCTTCTTCGGCGGCGGTGCCTTCGAGGGCCGCGACGATCAGGTGGTGCACCACTGCGCGGTTGCCGGGTCGAGGGGCGAGGCCGGTGATGAAGCCGTCGCGATCGGCCGGCCACTCGAGGGCGAAGCAGCGGTTGTCGTCGGTGCTGCCCTCGGGCGGTTTCGGCGAGTACGCGCCGGGCATCTGCAGGGTCGCGTCGACTCGCGAGAGCAGCGGCACCGGAGGCTCACGAACGGGAGCGCGCGCGGGATCGCCTTCGGGCGCTCCGTTCTCGATGAAGCGGACCAGTCGCCCGAGTTCGGCGTCGGTGAGCGACCGGTCGGTGAAATACGGCGTGCAGCACGGTGACGCGAGGAAGGGGGGCATTCGGCGCGTGGTCACCGCCGCCAACACCGACGACTTCGCCGCCGAGAACGAGGAGAGCTTCGTGAGATCGAGCGGGGCGAGCCCCCCTGGCGTGTGACAGCTCTGACATTTCGCGCGCACCAGCGGCTCGATGTGCTCGTGCCACGTGGGCGCCTCGACGTCGGTCTCCACGGAGTGGGGCTGGTCGCTGCACCACGGGTCGACCGGGCTGGTTCCCTTGCAGCCTGCGCCCCAGACGAAGAGGACCGCGGTGGAGAGAACCAGAGCGCCACGCATGCGACTGAGTAGACGATCCCCGGCGCAGCTTTTCCAGCCCTGGACCGAACTACAGGCCTGCCACGAAGGGCGCGAGGATCTGGCGCGAGTACGTCTCGACGAGGGTCGGCTTGAGCTTGATGCGGCGCACGAGGGTGAGGGAGGCGAAGCCGTGGGCGAGGCTCCAGAAGCCGAAGACCAGCTCGCGGCGGGGGCGGTCGCGGAACTCGCCGTTGCGGACGCCGGCCTCGAACTCAGCTTCGAGCAACGAGTACGCGTTCATCGCGAGGCCCTCGAGCACGGGGAAGCGGCCGTCTTCGTTCAGGCGGCGGCCGAACATGATGCGGTAGTGCGCGGGGTGCTCGAGCGCGAAGGCGACGTAGGCGATGCCGAGCGCTTCCATGCGGCGCGCGGCAGACTTCGAGGGGAAGTCCTTCACGCTGTTGGCGAGCGTGACGAGCAGCTCGCGGTAGCCCTGCTCGGCGACGGCGGCGAGCAGCGCGGTGAGGTCGGCGAAGTGGCGGTACACCGCGCGGTGGTTCACGCCGACGCGGCGGCTCACCTCGCGCAGGGTGATCTGCTCCGAGTTTTCTTTGCTGATCAGATCGATCGCGGCGCGCACCAGCGCGTTCGACAGGTCGCCGTGGTGGTAGCTCGTACGGCGTTTTCGGGCGCGAGCTGCGGGCACGTGGCCGACTTCACCCGATCTTCACGTCGGAACGAATCGAAAGGGCGCGGCGATTCGACAGCCCCGCGCGGCTCGTCTGGTAGGGTGTCCGCTGTCGTCGATGAACTCGGGCTCATAGCTCAACGGCAGAGCTGGCGGCTCATAACCGCTTGGTTCCAGGTTCGAATCCTGGTGGGCCCATTCACTTCAACCGCGCGCGAGTGCTGATGATTCTGACGATGTGCGGTCGAGCTCGATGCGGTCTCGGAGCGCCGTGGGACCACCGGTAGACCAAGCCGCGCGACTTCGTCCGCTTTGGCACCGTTCGCGGCGAGCGGAAGAACCTCGGAAACTGGCGCGCGCACTTCGTCGGTGAACGACAACCGCTCAACACTCCTTCGGAGGTCGTCGAGGTCGAGGTGCCCATAGGTGTTCGCGGTCACGTTCGGGTCGGTGTGACCGAGCATGCGTTGAACCACCGCGAGCGAAGCGCCCGACTTGAGCATCAGCGTTGCCGTGGTGTGTCGCAGGTCATGGAAACGAACGCGGCGAGGCATGGGCGACGGCCAGAGCTTGAACGAACACTTCGGGCACGCCTTCGGGTCGGCGACGGTCGAGTTCTCAAAGTGACGACATCGACGACACTTCAGGACCCACCCATCGACCAGTCCGGCGCTGTTGAGCGCGGAGCGCAGCAAGCGAGGGAGGTGTGCGTGGTCGCTCTGCATTGAGCCATCCGGACGCGCGAAGACCAACGCAGAGGTCGAGGCCTTCATTGCGGCCACGAGGTAGGGCTTCAGCTCCGGGTGAAGTGGCAGCAAGCGCGCGCGCCGCCCCTTGGTCGTGTCGGAGTCCCAACTCCTGGTGACGACGACCGTTCCACCCTCGAGGTCGACGTCGCGCTTCTGGAGCGCAGCAACCTCACCTCGACGCATGCCGGTGTAGACGGCCATGGCGAAGAACCCGCGCCAGTTCTCAGGGAGAAACGCGAGCATCGCCTGCACCTCATCGGGCTTGAGGTACGACGGTACGCGCCTGGGCACCTTCCGACGCGGCACCAGGTTCGCGGGGTTCTCCCGAGTCCACACCTGCCGCTGAATCGCTCGAGCGAACACTCCCTGAACCCATGCGCGCAGGTTGTTCAGCGTCTTCGGGCTCAACTCCGCTTCTTTCGAGGTGAGCACCTCATCGATGCGAGCAGCGGAGAGTTCGACGAGGGGGAGCGCGTTGAGTGACGTGAGGTGCTTCCCCGCAAGAAGACGGTCGGAGTTCGAACGCTTCACGCCACCAAACTGCTCATCGTGCCACGCCACGAGCTCGCCGAAGGTCATGCCGCTCGGGTGGTCGATGGGCGCCAACCCGCGCCGTTGAAGGTCGGCCCGGTGCTGGAGTTGGTGCGCGTAGGCCTTGGCTTCGGCCTTGGTCGCACACTGGGTGCGCTCTTTCTTCCAGTTCCCGGCGGCGTTCTTCCACTTCACCACCCAGGCGTTTCGTTCCTTGAAGGCTGAAGGCATGTATTCGCGTTCCTCGGTCGCGTGTTGGAGATCGTAACGGGGTCACTCGGGGGGATGAAGAGGGAGCACCTTCATCGAGCTGCCACGGTGGGCGCGCTGTTCGACGTAGCGGCGAATCTCCGATGGCTGAAACCGCAGAGACGAGCCGAGACGCACGCACGGGAGGGCGCCGAGCTCCGCGTGCTTGTAGACCCACTGAGGGGACATGGAGAGGAAGCGAGCAACCTCCGCAGCCGTCCAGAGCGATTCTTCTTCGACCCCGCTCACGAGCGTTCCTCCTCGGCATCCGTCGGCGCCAACTGACAGACAGGCTTGCCGCTCGCTGACTTCACCTCCACGAGCGAGCCACACTCGAGCAACGCGCGTACCCGGTCGAGCACGACCTGCTTCTTGCGCTTCACCACGCCAGGGATGGCGGACCGCATCAAGCCGTCAGGCGCGTTCTTCAGCGCGCTGAGAATACGGTCGTCGACTTCGTTGCTGACCTGCTCGTCGCCTTCGGAGCTGGACACCTGGCCCGTGCGAAGGTCGATGGAGAACGATTGCTCTGCCCCGCGGTGCCCATCCCTCGACTTCGCAACGCGGACGCTGAACGCGATGCGCTCCTCCTCCTGCCGGGTGGGAATGTGCGTCAGATTGAGCTGCACGTCGGTCCAGGCACCGAACACCCCGCTGCCGCGGCTCTTGTGAATGTCGGACCGTTCCTGATTCTTCGATGAGTGGTGGCAGACGATGAGGAGCGACTCAGCGTTGGCGTTCGCCACCTTGGAAAGATGACGCACCACCGACGATGCATGCTCGGTGTCGTTCTCGTTTCCGGAATGCAGCGACGCGAACGGGTCGAAGACGATGACCGGGCGTCGAGCCTGAGCAACCAGATGGACCAGCGCGGTTCGCCAGCGTTCATCGTCGATCATCACGGCCTTCGCGTGGGCGATCCGCACGGAACCTTCGAGGTTCAACGTCTTGAGACGCTCACCGAAACGCTTCCCGGAGCCCTCTTCCTCGATGATGAACACGTCGCGCCCATCCGCGGCAGCCGCCTTGCTGCCGAGCAGGGCGAGCCAGGTCTTCCCTGCATTCGGCTCGGCGACGATGAACACCTTCCCACGGTCGGGCATCACGTCGGGAATCAGCCACGAGGGCGGCGGCTCCTTCTCGACCCGCGCGTGGAAGTCCTCGAGCCGTTCGAAAGCGAGTTCCCACGAGTTCCCGCCGGTTCCGGGAACTTCCGGCGCATCGCCCTGGGGCAGTTCCCGGTTCTCACCCATAGAAGCGGAACCGGAACCATCAAGCGCGCGAAGAGGCTGAGCGGTCATCGCGCCTCCCCATCTGCAACGGCGTGATTCAGGCACAGGCCCTGAGCACGAGTCAGCGCGAGACGAATGCGCAGCAGGTCGTCGCGTAGAGCCGGGTCGCCAAGAGGAGAAGGCGCATCGATGGACTGCTCAGCCTCGATGCACAGCCAAATCGTCGATTCGAGCGCGCCGTAGAGCTTCACCAGCGCGAGGTTGCTGCTCGCGAGGGCGCTCATTCGGCCCCCGATTCGGCAAGACGGCGAAGGATGGCGGCGAGGCGCGCAGCGAAGAGGCGGTGGAGCTCGCGCGCCTTGTCGAGTTGGCGCTCAAGGTCGTCGAGACCAGCGGCGCGGAGGTCATAGGCCGCCTCCTCGAGCTTTCGGTCAGTGACAGTCGTCAGCCCGCTCACCTCGAGCATCAGGGCGTTAGCGCCGGCTTCGTAGAGGGGGCTCATTGCGAGCCTGCCTTGCGCCCGGTGAGGTAGTCGACGTCAACCGACAGGGCGCGTGCGAGCTTGGTCACCGTGTCCATGGTGGCGAGCCCGTAGCGTTCGAGGTCGCGGAGCCGGTTCATGCTCATCCCGGCGCGTGTGGCTGCGACTTGCTGCGAAAGACCCAGCTCGAGGCGCTTCGACTTTGCGCGTTCGGCGAGGCCCGAGAAACTTCGCTTCAGGGGGCGCTTGTGCATGTGCCTTCAATGCATCGGGTCACTCCTCCGAGACGCCGCCGGGCCGGGTCGAACGAAAAAAGGCGGTGTCTTCAAGCCACGCCCCCTTGTGATGCTGCGCCTTGCCGAGTGCCTTTTCCCAACGCGCGCATGCTGCCTGTGCTTGCGAAGCGCGCGGAAAGCCGCGCCCCCGCGCAACGACCTCCGCTGCAGCTAGCTCCTTGGGTCGAGGCGTCGGCTCGTTGTTCACCTGCATTGCCGCCAGATGAAGCGATAGCGCCATGTCCAAGCTCCATTTCGCGGGTCTTGGTCGGGCGGTTCGTGGCTTGGGCGCCGGAGCCGTCTCGCGCAGTTGTTCAAGCGCCTTACACAAGCGGGCGAACTCCTCCACTGACGGGGTGCGAAATGGAACACCCAAGGCAATGCGACGAGAGAACCACTCCAATGCCTCGAGTTCGGGCGAACGGTCGCCAGAGGCGATGACCACGGAACTCGGGGCCGACGACCTACGACTGGAAAGGCGGCTCATTCTTGCCGACCGCGCCAACCGCGCGGCGTCATTTGCCTGGCGATCAAGCGGCCCAACGACCTCGACCAGCTTTGCGAGTTCACCGAGGAGGCGCTTCGCCGTCTGGGAGGCCGCTAGGTGGAGGCGATTGATCGTCTCTCTCGTCTGGTCGCGAACCCTCTCGGACTCTCGTCGTTTGAGAAGGATCGCATTCATGGCCGCGCTCAGTCCTCCCGGTTCGCTTTCAATTTCGGCACGGATTTCCTCATCGATTTGTCGTCCCGTCGCAGCCACCTGCGCGGGCGTGGCTTCCACGTCGTCGAGAATGTGGCGGACCCTAGACGTTAGGACTTCCGCTCGATCCCCTAGGAAATCTCTCGCTGCCGTTACGTTGGCGAGATCGCGCCACGCGTCTGGTCTCTTGCCCACCGCATCCTCGCGCGGTCCTCAAGACGAAGATGGGCAAGGCCGGTGAGGAGACCGACCCGTTCACGCTTGGGAGCTACCCGCGCGCTGAGCCCTCCCGCGGCGTACCACGCGGGGCCAACACAACGGAACGAGTGGCCGGCACTGGACGAAGTGCGATGAAGCAGAGAAGTTCTCTGCGATGCATTCCACGAAAAGGGCGCTGTGGGCCGCTTTGGGACTCGTCCTTCTTGAAGCGAGCTGCAGCGAGACTGCGAAGGAGTGCGTGCCAGGTTCAACGCAAGAGTGCCTGGGGGCGGCACGCTGCCCTGGGGTCCAGACCTGCGCGGACAACGGCAGTAAATGGTTGGGGTGCAGCTGTTCGGGGTACCCGGACCCGGATGCTGGGTTCCCTGATGCTGGCGTAACCTCCGCAGACGCAGCATCGCAGCTTGATGCAGGGCTAGATGCCGGTGGTCCACGCCAAGACGCGGGGAGCGACGCAGGGGATCTATACGCGCAAGTGGCTCGCTACGTGTGGCGTCAAATTGCGAGTAGCGGCCCGACCCCTCGCGAACTGGCGACGCTGACCTACGTTCCGTACCTCGGCGGCAGTCTTCTCATCGGGGGCAATCTCACCAATCCCATTGACGAGACTTGGATCCTTGAAGACGGTGGCTGGCGCCCCGAATCATGTCCGGTGGGAGCCCGAGCCGGTCACCTCGCCGCCTTCGACCCCGAACTGGGAGCTGTCGTCGTCACGGGGGGTCGAGGCAGCATGGGAGATCGGAACGACACGTGGTCGCTGCGAGGCGGAACATGGGCGCAGGAAAATGGTCCGGCGCCCGCAGGGGCGGGTCCCTCGTCATCTACAGTGCTCGGCGCGTTGGTATTCGACCCGTCTCGTGGTGCGTTGCTCCTCTCAGGTGGCTTGAGTTCTATCGGTAGCGGCATTGAGCGGCTGCAATTCGAGTTCCGGGATGGCGGTTGGGCGCGAGCCGGTGCCGTCGATGTCGAGTTCACTGCGCGCGGCTGGGGATCTGCGGCTTTAGCCAGTGAGCACGCAGTTCTTTTGGTGGCGGGTGCAGGCGGAATTCCAAGCGACTACAGATCATTCATTCGCGTCACGAGCGGTGGGGTTCTGCGTGAGGTGATCGACGGTGGGCTGAGCGGTCCCGCTGGGCGTGAGGCGCCTGTGGTGGTCGGCGTCGACTCGCTGAACGGATTCTTCATGTTTGGCGGGTTCAACGAATCGGGTCAGCTTGATGACACTTGGTTCTGGTCTCGGGGGACCGGCTGGCTCCAAGTTGTTCCTACCATTCGACCCCCCGCGCGCTGGAGAGCGGCGGCCACGTTGGATACTCACCGAGGATGCATCCTCGTCTTCGGAGGTTTTGGGACCACCGGAGCTCTCGCGGATACGTGGGAACTTTGTCCAGTCCCATGAAGGCAACGTCGCGGCACGGCCAGTCGCGGGTTGAGCAGAGAAGGTCTGCACGAGCAATGCCTGCGCACGCGGCACGGTACCGCTCGGTGACGTCGTGCTCGCGTTGTGTGAGGCGACATACTCCCGCTCCGCGTGCCTCGGCCGCTCTGAAAGTGAGCCACCCGACTGCGGCCCGACTACGCCTAGAGACAGCACGCAAGACTGCGAAGCGCGTCACAACTCGACGAACTCAGGATACCGGCTTGGACCACGGCTGCTGCGTCGACGGAATTGCTTCCGCTCGTCCAGTTCGCACAGTTAGGGGTAAGCGTCGGATCATCCATGCGCCGCCCGGCGCGCGCGTGCCCGCTAAACGTCTGTGTGCCCAAAATGTCGGGGTTCGGGCTGGTCTGAATCGACGGTACGGCAAGAAAGCTCCGGTCAATCCACGCGCCTTGTGCTGGTGGCGCAGACGAGGGTGTCGCGCGCGCATACTCAGCAGAGTGGCAAATATGCGAACCAGGGAACTCGGCCTGACAGCGTCTGTTCGCGCCAGAGCGGCCCCCGATGGCACCGGTCGTGGTCGCGGACGTGTAACCAGCGAGCCGCTCCCGAAACCGCGTTGAGCAGCACGCCACCACTCGAGCAGCAGCGCAATCTGTCGCAAGGGCGGGACCAGCATTCGTCAGGTAAGCACCCGCAGCGTTTGTGCTTTGCCACTGGTTGCAGCTTGCATCTGCAGGAGCTCGAGGATTCGAGACCGCAACAGCACGCGCGGAGTCGACCGAGGTGAAGAAGGGAGAGGACATCTCCACAAACGTGTTGCCAGACAAGGCGACGGCTGCGCTCGGGTCCACCCATGCACCGGATGCAGGTACGTCGAGAGCAACATTTGCCAATGCGTACTCGGCCGCGTGGCACATGTGCGAACCCACAAATGACTGAGCACAAAGCGCATGCATGGCATGACGACCTCCTGCAGCGCCGGTGGTCGTCGTTGCCGTAAAGCCGGCGAACTGCGATGCGACTTCGCCAAATTGATCCCCATCGCGCCCCGCAGGCCCCTGCTGTCCTGTGGAACCGCTTGGTCCGGTCATCCCCGTCATCCCATTGGGCCCCGCAGGTCCTGCTGGTCCAACCAAGACGACAACGCCGCCATCGACAAACACCGAACCACCATCCGCGAAGAAGACGTAGGCGATAGCGCCAGTTGCACCGACCGGGCCCTGGTCGCCTCGGGGGCCCTGGTCGCCTTGGGGGCCAGTCGGCCCCGTTGCGCCCGAAGGTCCGGCAGGTCCAGTCGCGCCCGCAGCGCCTGTGGCGCCCGGCTCCCCCTTCGGTCCTTGTTGGCCGGGCTCCCCCTTGGCGGGAACGCAGCTCGCGCACAACGCCAACACCACAACGGTCACTCGCATCACGATCCCCCACGTTCGGCCGCTCCTCTGCGGCGTTGAGGGAAAGCTAGCACCGACGTCTGACGGCTTGGGTCAGAGGCCGAACAGAGTCACGCCTGCAGCCGACTTGGTTTCGCGAAGCGGGGCTGCGGGTCGCGCCAAGTCGGGAGACGCTCAGATGTCCGTGCTGTTCTGTTGCCTCTCGCGCGCTCCCGTTGCGGCCCGCACTAACGCCTCGAGGTGGGCTTGTTCGTCATCCAGGAGCCACTCCGCACGCGCGCCGCATGCGGACTCAACGCACATCACGACTTGCGGCGTAAGAGTGGCCGCGGTCGGACTGATGACAACCGTAAACTTCAGCATCCGAAACCTTCGGAGCCCATCCGTCGCGCCATTGCTTTCGTAGAAGTCGAACTCGCTGCGATCGAGCACGAGAAGCCCGGCCTGGGCGTCGACAACCGTCGGTCGAAAGCCACGCACCGTGGCTACCTGCAGCACGCGCTGAAACGCGCCCCGGTCCAAGACCGGGGTAGAGACGCTCTCAATCGGGAACTGCGGGCGTGGGTCAAAGGGGCCACTCGCAGGCGTAGCCAGCCGCGTCGGAAGACATGCACTCAGAACCAGAACCGCCAGTGGCAGACGCATGACACTTCGGTTCTACATCGTTCAGATGGCATTCGGCGGCGTCCTGTCAAAACCCTCGAGCATCACAAGTGCGCCTATTCACCACTCGCATGAGGCTGTGCCATTCGAATCGGCTCGGCGGTTGACGGCACCAGCGTGAGTTCGTCGATGGGGATGCTTCTCGTCTCGAACGTATGACCGTGCTTCACCCGCTCGCAGCTCGCGAGCCCTTGAGCAACCTGCCTCACTCGCCACGGAAGAGGGTCGAGTGTCCAACTGCCATCAACGTGTTCGATTCGAGATTGAACGAACGAGCCCGGACTGATCATGAATCTCTCCAAGGCGAACGACTCCCGGCAGCCGTTCGCTAAACAACCGCTCGCCTGCTCCGGGAGCAAGGCGACGCGCGGTCATTGCGTATTCGGCTGCGGGACCACCCCGCAGCAGCATCAATAAGGCGCCAACCGGCATCGTCAAGGGCTAGCGTTCCGAGTCATGCGACGAGTGATTGCGTTGGCGGCGGTCGTGATCTCGGCTTGTCAGAGCGGCACTGGCGCACAGGGGCCTGCGGGTCCAACAGGAGCCACCGGCCCGCAGGGGGCGGCAGGGCCCCGAGGACCAACCGGCGAGCGAGGGCCTCAGGGCGACCTCGGAGCAGTCGGCCCCGCTGGTCCTCCTGGTGCGGTGGTCGTTGTATCGACCGTCGACGGGGGCACAATCGCCGTCGACGCCGGTGTGGTTGTGATCGCTGGCCCACAAGGCGCCGTAGGTCCGCAGGGGGCTACCGGTGCCACCGGCATGACTGGGGCGACTGGCGCTCCTGGTGCCGTGCTCGTGATCTCCGCTGTAGATGGAGGCGCCGTTGCGGTTGATGGCGGGGTTGCGATCGTTGCGGGTCCTCAGGGCCCGCCGGGCGCGAACGGGATGCCTGGTGCAACAGGAGCAACGGGTGCTCAGGGGCCCGTGGGACCGGTAGGCCCGCCCGGTCTGGCCGCGACGTTGCGAGGCAAAGACGGAGGTGTTGCTCTGATTGTTGGTGGCTACTTCCAGTTCGGCTTCGCACCAACCCTGGGATGCTTCGCGCAACTGGTGCCCACCGACGGTGGTGCCTATTTGTCGGGTTCAACCGAACCCTACTTCGCAACCAGCAACTGCACCGGAACACCCTATCTCCTCTGGTCCGGTGCGGGACTGGTCTGCGCGAATCTCCCTGACGGTGGAGTTGTGCGACCTCAACCTGCAATCACCCCAGTGTTCGCCGCGGTTCGCACTCAACTGCTGGCTGGGGGCGCGTGCCTCGACCAAGGAACGAACACCTATTGGGTGGTCGAGGGGCAGTACGCCGACCGCGCATTCATCGAGGCCCCGTTTACCTTCGGCCCGTAGAAGAGCCCTTCTGTTCCAACGAGAGAGATGGATGACCGCGGGCGCGTGGGAGATCAGCGACAAGGCCCAAAGCTTCCCGCCTCGGCCAAGCACCGGTCCCTGCTGTCAGCGGGTTTCCGCGGGGCGACAGGCATCGAGACGAGTCATGAAGTCGGAACTCACGCGCCGGTACCGTATGCGGCATCAACTCAGGGACTGGATCCTCGCTTCCGCTTCGCGCCGGACGGCCCCCGCGATGCGGTCACCAAGGTCCTCGCAGGCCAGCTACTCCACTGACCACGAGAGCGGCAGGTTGATCAGAGGCGAAGACAGCGCCTCGAGTTCGATTGCGCGCCCCGTCGCGCCGCCCTGCAGTGCAACGCAGGCCCCGCTGCCGTTTCGCCCGTAGGCGACGGTGCGCAGCGTGACGTTGGTGAGGGGCTGCTTTACTCGGTAGAGGACTTCGAACGAGTCTTCGAGACAGTGCGTTGGGAAGTACCAATTCGTGCCCACAGGGGTTGAGGCCAGGTAGGGCGAGGAGGTGCACCCCGGATCGAGGTATCCAATGTTGTTGCCCCACATCAGCCCGCGCACACGCAACGGCGCTGAGTCGTAGTCGATCCACGCGAAGCAGTTGAGAGACGGCACGAACGTGCCGAAGCCATACTGGTAGCCGACCAGCCCGCCGTCGCCGCCCCGAACCGTCATGCGTTGGGCCGGGCCGGGAGGCCCGGGCGGCCCACTCACAATGACCACGCCGCCGTCGACGCTGAGTAACCCACCGTCAACGGTCGACAGAAGCACCACGCTCCCCGGCGCTCCAGTCGGGCCCACGGGGCCGCGGTCTCCAGGTGGACCGGCAACAATGGCGACGCCGCCATCAACAACGACGTTGCCACCATCGGCAGAGGCCAAGACAACAACTTGACCCGGCGAACCGGGCAACCCCTGTTGTCCTTCAGCACCACGTTCACCTTGCGGTCCTTGCGCGCCGGTCGCGCCACTGGGACCGACTGCGCCTGGGTCTCCCTTAGGACCTTGAGGGCCCGTGTCCCCCTTCGGCCCCGAACTGCACCCCAGCAGAAGCCCCGCCACGACGAATCCCAAGAACGATCGCACCACGCCTCCTCGCGCTGTAGGCCGGTCCTCTCCGGCGGGTCGTAGGGTAGTCCGGTTCGAGTGTCGTTTGAGGTCACACCGGGTTCCGGTTCCCTCATCAGGGGGAACTGGGATCCAGTTGAACCGCCGCGGCTTTCGACAAACGCGGAGCACGATTCAGATAAGCGAGTGAGGTGGGTGTGCGACGGGTCAGGATGCACCTTCTGTCAACTGAATCGCCCGTTCGAGTGCCTCAATCTGGTCACGCTGGAGAGCATCATCAACCGGGTCTGCGCGAATTGCCTCAAGTGCCTGTCGCAGACATCGAAGTTGGGCACTGGGCGTCTTAAGTCCGTCTACCTTGTCCAAAGCTGCGTCTACCTCGATTCGCGCAGCCTCAAGATGAAGGCGGTGACGCCCTTCCGCGGAAATTGGCTCGGCAAGAGCGCGCGCTAGAGCAGCCCTGCGGCCTGCAGGGGTCTTCGCACTCTCGATGCGCCGGATGGCGACCTCAAACATCGATAGCTCATCGACCCGCTTCTCTTCCTCTTCTTGCTCGCTCTTGAGCGCGTCTAGGATGCGTCGCTACCCAGGCTCGAGATTCACGAGTTTGCTCGCGTTGGCCTCCATGAACTTCGTCGCATAGCGAGGGTTCGCCAACTCGAACTGCTGCAGTGTCCCGTCCCAACCCAAGTACCGGCCTGGAACGGTGGTCCCGACACAGGAGCCCGACATCCTGCGCCGGGCACCCGCTCGTCCTGCAGTTCGCCAAGCAAACGCAATGCCGCCGAACACTGCAAAAACCAAGATTCCAGCTGCGAGATTCACGCACATGAGAAGGAGCGCAAGCCCTGAGCCGAACACGACAAGAGAATTGAAACTTTGGTCTGCAGCCGACCAGGCCTTCACGTGGCCGACGCACGTCGCGCAGGCCGGGAACTCCCAGGATTGCGTCCGCGTTCGTACAACCCGCACCCCCTTCTGCCGCGCCGCGGAGAACACAAAGACGCTGTTTGGGGAGGCGCCGCAGCAGGCGCACTCCTGAGGGAACGACAGCTTCTTTGCGGACACGTCGACACGCATCTCGACTCCTCCTGCTCTGAACTTAGCTGTCCCTCCCCAACTGTTTGACGAAGATCCGGCGGCTCGCTCGTTTGCGGCTGAGCGCAGATGCCGGAACGCGCCCCTCCGTTCGCATACCCGTCGTGAGCTAAGCCTTGGTGTGGTGGTCTGTGCCGGAGTTGGCGTCGGCTTCGATCACGATGGTCAATCGGAGGGCGAGATCAACTACGTGCGCTCACTCGTCGGGATAGCCCTCGCGCTGTGGGTTGCGGCGCGGGTGAGCGTCCTTTGGGAAGAGGTTCTGCCTGAGTAGTGTCTGCAGTCCCGCACTCCAACCTCCATGGAGAAGAGGCCCGTGACTATTCGCGTCCTGATGTTCGGAGTTTTGTTGGTGGGCTGTGTTCACGAGCGCGAGGCCGCTACTGGCGCTGCCCCGCAGCAACTCCTGGTCGTGCTGACCGAAGACTGGGCGACGCCCGCCGCCGTCTCCACCCTCTACCAACGTAATGGGAGCGGGTGGCGCGAGGTAGCGTCGGGTCCAGCCGTCGTCGGGAAGAATGGGCTTGGATGGGGACGAGGGCTCGCTGTCGCGTTGCCGCGGGGCGCCGACGAACCGATCAAGCGGGAAGGGGATGGCAAGGCGCCCGCTGGCGTATTTCGGATCGGAGATGCCTTCGGCGCAACCGCGATCGGCGGCGCGTGGCGTTTTCGAGTGCTCAAGCCCACGACGGAGTGCGTCGATGACGTCGCCTCTGCGCAATACAACCGTACGGTGGAGAACGACGCGGTCGTGGTCGACTGGAAGAGCTCCGAGAAGATGGCGAGCGAGCCGCTCTACCGGGTCGGCGCCTTCGTCGAGCACAACGTCACCGACACGCAGGTCGGCGCGGGGAGCTGCATCTTCATGCACGTCTGGCGTGAACAGGGGCGGGGAACCGCAGGCTGTACCGCATTTGACGAGGCGCAGGTCCGCAAAGTCCTCAGCGCGCTTCGACCAGAGGCCAACCCCATCCTGATCCAGCTTCCGCGCACGGTGTACGCCGCCCATCGTGCGGAGGCCGGGTGGCCCTGAGTTGGCGAGCCTCAGGTCAGGTTGATGGAGCGGGCTTCGAAGGTGGCGCTCGGCTGACGATGAGTGTGGCGCCAAGTCCACCGAGGAGCACGAGGGCGTACCCGGCCAGTTCGAGCGCCACAGGACGTGCGCCGCCAAGGACGACGTCGAAGACCACGCTGAAGAGCAAGCCGGACAGCCCGAGGGTGGAGGCGAGACTGGCTGGAAGGTCTCGATAGGCGGTGGTGAGCGCCAGCTGGCCAAGCAGCCCGAAGAGGCCCACCCCAAGGATTGCGGCCCATCCTGCGGAGCCCTGTGGTGTGCGCCACTCGCTCAACGTCGCGAGCCCGCCCGCAATCATGAACCAGCCGAGACACCACACGACGAGCTCACGGCCGAACTTCCCGGCCGCCGCGCGAAGCGACGCATACGCGAGCCCAGCGAAGAACGCGCCGAGCAGCCCGACCAACGCAACTCGCGTCGACAGTTCAGAGCGCCATGGCTGGTGAACCAGGACCGCTCCAGACACCGCCAGAAGCGATGCCGTCACAGTAGCGGCGCGCGGTCGCTCCCTCAGGATGAGCGCCGACGAGAGGAGGACGAAGAGCGGTGCGGTGTCGGCGAGCGCGGTGGCGCCACCGACATTCACCTGCTGCAGCGTCCAGAAGTAGCAGAAGATTGAGCCGAGGCCCGCTGCGCATCGCGCCCACAGCGCCGTCGCATCGCGACGAAAGACTCGACCGATCCCCTGGCGGCGCGCCACAGGGAGCAAGGCCAGCACCGCTACGAACCCACGTGCTGCGAGCAACTGACCTGATGGGAGCGTGGCGCCTGAGACGTGCACGAGCGCGGCCATGCATGTCATCAGTGCGGCCGATCCCAGGGCCGCGGCTACTCCTTTCCCGAGGCGATGCTCTTGAGCAACCACTGAACGACCTCCGAAGGGAAAGGCAAGTCATCAGGAGCGGACGAGAAGGCTTGAAAGCCCTGCTTCTCGAGTTGTCCGAGGCGAAGCGGCCCGCTCAGCGACGACCAACAGCCGACGATCCATCTCGCGCCGAAGGACGTCGCGAGCTCTGCACGCTTTGCGTCCACGCGACTGGCAAGTCCACGACCTCTGAAGTCGGGGTCCACAACGAGACGGCTGATGTAGGCGAAGGGGCCCGGTCGATCGAACGAAAGCAGACGGTGCAGCTCAGTGATGCGCTCGTGTTTGCACAGGCGCGCCGCGGCGACGAGCTCACCGCCCCGCCAAGCGGTTAAGTGATGCGCGTGCTCGTCGTGAGCGTCGACCCATTGACCGTCGGGGAGCAACTCGCGGATGGCTGGCGCTTGCGGCGCCCAGGCGCGGTACCTCAGGCGAGCGATCGCCTGCCACTCGGCAGGCTTTCCTTCGCTCACTCGCAAGGTGATTTCGAGGTCGTCGTCGAAGAGGGAGGGCGAAGGCGTCAATCAAGCTCCCATGTCGCTACCGCGGCCGGCGCGACCCAGACGAACAGCGATTAGCAGCATGGCCGCGAGCACGCGGAGCATGCCAGCACCCAGTCAGGCCAACCGCAACGAGACCATTCACCCGCCAAGACCTTTCCGAACGGATTGCGTTCACCGTACGGCGTACTTCTCGAGCAGACGGCGAAGGGTCTTGCTCGGGAACATCATCCACGCGTCGCGCATCTCCGCTCCGCGTTCGATCGCCTCCCAGTGGCGTTGAAACGTTCTCCAGTGCATGCCCCTGGGCTTCGGCAGGTGCCCCATCAGCTCCGCTTCGTCCGGGTCCAGCCCGAGCGCACGGTACGCCCTGCGAATCTTCAGTCGCCCTCTTTCGCTCAGGTCCGCGCGTTGGCTTCGGTAGACGAGCCGCGCGCAGTGCCGGCACTTGAACGACCCGCGGAGAATCAAGGCGCCGACCGGGCGGCGACAGAGCGGGCAGCTGAACCAGGGCCGTGAGCCGCCGAAGTGGCAGGGGGTGTGGATGATGCCCACGAACTCGCGGTGGGGGACGCCGTTGAGCGTGAACGACAGGAGGAGGTCGCCCTCTCCGGCAAGCAGGCCGATGGAGGATTCGGAGCCGTCGTTCGACGTCCAGCGCCATGTGGAGGCGGCGCCAGCGCGAAGAGCCCCCTCTCGCTGGAGACTGCCCACCCGCAGGGAGACCTTTCCTTCCACCGTACCTGCGTTGCGCCACGCAGAGCGCCCCGAGCTCGAGCTGCCCATCAGCCACCCCCTCGCGATTCTCCGAAATCAATTGGCAATCCGAGCAACCCGCATTGGCAACCAGCCGGGTTCCGGTGCCCGAGGTCGACGCGCGCTCACGCACAAGCTGGGCCGGCCTGGGTGAGCATGATGAACGGTTCCGGTTCCCGCATAGGGGGTGGGAACTGGGAACCGGCCAATCATCGGCCACCCATGACTCGAGCGAGGGACGAACGGCGCACGCGAATAGCGTTCGTGACCCTGAAGTGCTCGAGGTCCCCTCGTTCGACCATGGCGTAGACGGTCGCGGTTGAGACTTTGAGCAGGGCAGCGACTTCGCGCACGGTCAGCACCTCATCGACCACACGCAGAGGTGGGACCAAGGATGGGACCACCGGTAGACCACGGCCCTTCGCGGCAATGGAATTGGTGGAAGCGGTGGAACGCTCGCCGCCCTTCCCCTCAGACCAAGCCACTGAAGTGACGACACCAGACGAAGCCGTGGAACCGATGGAGTCAGGAGAAGGCGGGGGTGAGCGCCTCATAACCGCTTGGTTCCAGGTTCGAATCCTGGTGGGCCCATTCACTTCACACCAGCCAACGCCTTGAGCTGATCGAGGCGCGCTTGTTCGTCGGGCGGGATGCGCGTGCCTGCCGAGCCGCTGAAGCCGAGCACGAGGCGCTCGTTGAACGAGTTGAAGCACTGCTTCGCGCTCGCGCTCTTCGGGTTCTCGCGCACGCACGCCTCGAAATAGAGCAAGTCGAGATCCCACAGCAGCGGCGAGCGCACCTTCGCCGCACTGACACCGAGCAGGTACAGCGCTTGCGGCCGCTTCGCGTGCTTCGGGTTCAACGTCAGGGCGCGCGACAGGTACGCCGACGCTCGAAGGAGCGCGACGTCGCCGCCTGACTTCACGAGTTCTTCGCTCTTCACGATCAGGACGTCCGAGCTCGCCGTCGCCGAGTCGAACGCCTCGGCCTGCCACGTCTTCACCTCGGCCTGCAACGCGGCCACGCGCTGCTTCGCCACATCGGGCAGATCCTTCCGCGCCGAGACTTCATCGAGCACTGCCATCGCCAGCACCGGGTCGTTCTTCGCCCGCACGATCACGGTCATCAGGTCTTCCATCGCCCGCGACACGTCGCGGTACGACGACTGCGGGCTGGTCAGCACCTCGCGGAACAACGAGAGCGATCGATCGAACTGCCGCGTCGCCGCCAACGCCTGCGCGCGACCGAGCGTCCCCAGCTTCAGCGCCTCAAACCGCTTCTCACCGTCGGTGAAGTCACCCGGCACCTGCTCCCGCGTGTGACACGCGAAGCACAACCCCGACAACGTGCGCACCCGGAAGCCCACCGTCTCCAGCTCGCCCGCCTCGAAGCGGGACCGCGTGCGCGCGATGTAGCTCTTGAACAACGAGGCGATCGCCGCGACGCCGGGCTCCTTCTTCCCCTTCGTGTCGAATACGTGCGGCAGCGCCTCGAGCTTCTGCAGCTCGAGCCGAATCACCTCGTCCTGCCCCGTCTTCGGCGCCTCTGGAGACGTCAGCCACACCAACGTCGTCAACGCCTCGAAGCCGCCCTGCATCGCCTGCTTCGTCGGCAGCCCCGCATCGGGAACACCCAGCACCGCCATCAGCACCAACTCGAGCATCATCGCGGCACCTCCGGTTCGGTGACGCCGACCAGCCGTGCGGGGTTGACGAGCACGCTCTCGAAGAACTGCGCACCGGGATCGGTCCACACCCGCACGTTCGCGTCCCGCGCCGGCAAGAAGCCCACGGTGCGCGCCACGAAGTCAGACAGCCGCAGGCCGGCAGGCACGTCCAGCGTGCCGTCGATGGCCCCTCCGGGAAACAAGAGCGTGGCCTTCGTCGGCACCAGCTCGTCATTCACCAGATGCGGCATCACCGGGGTCGGCGCAACCAGCAGTGCTTCCTGCTGCGTCAAGGCGAGGAACGGCATCGTCCCCACCCGCGCCATCACCACGTTGGTGACCGGGTACCAGGTGTGGTGCGAGAGGTACTCGGGGAAGGTGCGCAGCCTGGCGAGGTGGAAGGTGCCTTCGAGCCACCCGGCGCCCGTGTAGACGCGCGCGGTGACGGTCTGCTGCGGAGGGCGGTAGTCGTGCATGAGCGCAGTTCTTTCAACTCGTGTGCCCGCCCCACCTCAGGGTTCGCGCCGGGTTGCAACGCACCTCGACGCAAACCATGCGCTCGTCAGGAGCGCTCCGCACAGGCTGCGTTCCCGATAGATCCTCACGTGGGTTCGCGCGTTTCCGTGTTGGTATGCGCGCGCTCTTCACACCTCTTTGGGGGAATTCCATGCGTTTCGTCACGCTGCTCGCCCTCGTCGCCGTGCCGTCCATCGCCGCCGCCGAGACCTTCGAGACGGCCAACCGCTACCTGCAGGAACGCTCGTACAGCCGCGCCTGCGACGCCTTCACGGCGCTCCTCAAGGCAGGCACCGACACCTCGCGCGAAGCGGCGGCGAAGAAGGCCATCTCGTGCGTGCGCGCCAACAAGGGCGAATACGACGAGCTCCGCAAGTTCGCCGACACGGGCGAGAAAGACTTCGCGCGCGCCCTGGCGATGCACGCCCTGTGGGAACGCGGCGAGCGCACCTTCGACGCCATGTCTCCGCTGCTCAAGCAGGCCGTGGGCATCGAGGGTCGCCAGGGCACCGAGGCGAAGGGGTTGCTGCAGGCCGCCATCATTCGCGAGCAGGAAAACTACGGCTACGACGCCAACCGCTGCGACAAGCTCGCCGAGCTGGGTCTCTCGCT
Source organism: Archangium sp. (assembly GCA_044371205.1). GTDB lineage: Bacteria > Myxococcota > Myxococcia > Myxococcales > Myxococcaceae > Archangium_A. Next base: position 34,364 of record JBILUC010000012.1, on the reverse strand, counting down.
CGACGCCGGCGCCGAGTTCAACGCCCAGGTTCGTTTCCGCCGCGCGCGCGCGCGCTTCAACGCAAACGTGAAGCTCTCCGAAGCCGAGGCCGAACTGAAGGACGTGGGCGAGACGAAGACCGAGCCCGCTGACGACGCGCTGTACCTCCTCGCCGAGCGCCAGGAGTACGCCGGAAAGTACGTCGAGGCGCTCTCCCTCTACGACTCCATCGTCAAGCGCTTCAGCCCGCAGACCAGCAACATGCGCAGCAGCGCCGAGAGCCGCGCGGCCCGCATTCGCTCGCTGTCGTTGTCGATCCACGTGCCGAACAACGATCTCCCCGGCGTGAAGCCCACCGTGAGCGTCTCGTTCCGCAACGTGAAGAACGCGTCGTGGACGCTGCGCAAGGTCGACCCCTTCACCCTGCCCTCCAGCGCGTACTGGCCCTCTGACCCGACCCAGTACCCCGGCTCGACGCAGATCAAGACGTGGACCACGACGCTCGAAGCGCCCAGCAAGTACGCGCCGGGCTCGACGCAGTTCGACCTCGACGTCACCGAGCCCGGGCTCTACGCCATCGACGTCTCGGCCGACGGCAAGAACGCCAGCACGTGGGCGCTGGTCAGCCAGCACGCCATCGTCACCAAGACCGATCGCAACCAGGTCGTCGTCGCCGTGTTCGACGTCGAGACCGGGCAGATCCAGCCCGACACCGACGTCGCGATCTTCCTCTACGCCGCGAACAACCGCCGACGCCTCGATGCGCGCACCGGCCCCAACGGCGTCGCCCGGTTTCAGGTCGAGAAGGGCGACGAATCAATCCTCGTGTGGACGCGAAAGAACGGCCAGCTCGCCTTCTCGTCGGCCGGCGGCTCGTACTGGAACAGCTACAGCCGCGAGCGCCTCGCGTACGTGATGACCGATCGCCCCGTCTACAAGCCGGGCGAGACGGTGGGCTTCAAGGTCTTCCTCCGCAGCCGGGAAGGCGGGCCGTCAACGCCCATCTCCGGCCAGGCCGCGACGATTCGTGTCAGCGACCAGAACGGCAAGGAGCTCATCAAGCAGGCCATCACCACCAACGCGTTTGGCACCGCGACCTTCTCGCTCGTGCTGCCGAAGAACGTGACGCTCGGTCAATGCAACGCGCAGGTCGAGACGAGCGGCGAGTACTTCACGCAGACGGCGAACACCTTCCGCATCGAGGAATACAAGCCGCCCGAGTACATCGTCACCGTCGAGCCCGTCGGCAGCCCGAAGCCCGGCGACAAGGTGAAGATCAAGGTGAAGGCCGCCTACTACTCGGGCGGTGCCGTCGCCAACGCGACCGGGCGCGCCATCGTCACCGTTCAGCAGTGGAACCACACCTTCGGTGCGTGGCCTGACGATCCGACCGACGCGCCCACTCCGTCCGGCTACGGCTACGACGAGTACGACGACGAGCGGCCCTACCGGCGCGGTCGCGGTGGCTATTACCCCAGGAACTACGGGCAGCTCGCGCAGCACACGATCCAGTTCAAGACGGGCGCTGACGGCACCGCAGAGGTCGAGGTGCCCGCGGTCGACGCGAACCTCGGCTACGAGTCGATGCAGTACCAGGTGCAGGTGCTGGTGACCGACGCCTCGCGCCGCGAGATTCAAGGCACCGGCTCGGTGAAGGTGAGCAAGCGCGACTTCTTCGCCGACCTGAAGACCGATCACTTCCTCTACAAGCCGGGCGAGCGCGTGAGCGTGAAGCTGCGCGCCGAAGACGCGAACGGCCGCCCCGCGAGCGCCGACGTCGTGCTGCGCTTGATGCGCCTGGGAGATGGCAGCTCGGCGCCCTCGAAGGTGACCGAGGTGCGCACGCGCATCGTCAACGGCGCAGGCCGCGCGGTGCTCGACGCCGACGCGGTGGGGGCCGTGCGCATCGAGGTGCTCGACGGCACCACCGGCGCCCCTGAGCTCACCATCGCCACCACCGATCTCTGGCTCACCAGCGACACGAAGCCCATCGTCCCCGGTCCCGGCTTCCAGCTCTTCGTCGATCGCGCGCCGCTCAAGGTCGGCGACATGTTGCGCGTGCTCGTGGCGGGCAACCGCGCGGGTGGCCACGCGCTCTTGACCCTCGAGGCCGACGCGCTCTCGGCGGTGCAGGTGGTCGAACTCAAGGGCCGCGCGCGCTTCGCCGAGTTCAAGCTCACCGCCGACGTCGCGCCCAACGGGTGGCTGCACGCGATGCGGTACGAAGACGTGCAACTCCAGTCGCGCCAGCTGCCGGTGCGCGTGATGGGCAGCGAAGTCGAGCTCGGCGTGAAGGTCGATCTCGGCCGCGTCTCGGCTGAACCGGGCACGCCCGTCACTGCGAAAATCACCGCCACGGGCGCCGCAGCCGGCCTCGCGCAGGAGACCTCGCTCACCATCATGGACGAGTCGGTCTTCGCCATCGCCCCCGAGCGCACCGACTTCCTCGCGTTCTTCGGCCGCACCAACCGGCAGCAGCGCGTGGCGACGAACACCTCATACAACACGCGGGGCCACCGCCCGCGGCCTGTGAAGGTGGTCGCGCAGAACGTCAAGCCCGTCACGGCTTCGCCCGAGGCGCAGAACAAGGACCTCGATGCTTCAGCCAACAAGGGCGCGCCTCCTGCCGCCTCTGCGCCTGCGGAGGCCCTCGACGATCTCGCCGGCGCAAGCGTTCGGGGCATGGCCTCGGGGGAGTCCAAAATGATGATGAAGAAAGAAGAGCGCGAAGCCGGGCCCTCCGCCCGTCGCCAGGAGGCCGACGAGGCGCCACCCGACGAGCCGATCAAGGTGCGCACCGACTTCAGCACGTCGGCCGGCTGGTTCGCGGCGCTCACCGGCAAGCTGGGTACGCCGACCTCGCAGGGCTTCAAGCTCAAGGACTCGCTCACCTCGTGGAAGGCCGTCGCGACGGTCGTCACCGAAGGTCCGAACCTCGGCGTGGGCTCGGCGAAGGTGCGCACGCAGAAGCCGCTCATGGTGCGCCTCCAGGCGCCGCGCTTCTTCATCGAGGGCGACGAGGTCGTCATCTCCGCCGTCATCGAGAACCACCTCCCGAAGGTGAGCGACGTCGACGTCACCATCTCCGCGCCGGGCTTCAAGGAACTCACCCCCGGCAAGAAGACCCTCAAGCTCGAGCCCGAGCAGGTCGTGCGCTTCGACACGAAGTTCAAGGTGGTCGAGCTCGGCGAGCGCACGCTCCGCGCGACGGTGAAGGGCGGCGGCACGTCAGATGGCATGGAATGGAAGCTGCCGGCGCTGGTGCACGGCTCGGCGCAGCGTCAGTTCTTCACCGGCCGCGTGAAGGACTCGCAGACCTTCGAGTTCAACCTGCCTGAGAAGCGCAAGGCGTCGCTCACGAAGGTCCAGCTCTCGCTCTCGCCGACGTTGCTGGCGACGATGTTCGACGCCCTCCCCTGGCTGGCGGAGTACCCGTACGGCTGCGTCGAGCAGACCCTCTCGCGCTTCGTGCCCGCGGCCATCGCGCGGCGGGCAGTCAAAGATCTCAACCTCCCCGCGACGCGCGTGCCGGCGAACCTCGACGACATGACCGCGCAGGGCCTGCAGCGGCTCTACGACTTCCAGCACGGAGACGGCGGCTGGGGCTGGTGGTCGTCCGACACCAGCAACCTGTGGATGTCGGCGTACGTCGTCTCGTCGCTCTCGCTCGCGAAGTCTGCGGGGCTCGACGTGCGCGCCGAGGTCATCTCCCGCGGCCGTGACTTCTTGAAGAACAACCTCGGCGCCGGGCTCAACAGCCCCGAGACCCACGCGTACATGGTGTACGCGCTGGCGAGCACGGGTGGCGCTCCGAAGGCCGCGGTGGAGACGGTGTTCCAGCGCCGCACCTCGCTCACGCCCCGCGCCCGCGCCCAGCTCGCGCTCTCGCTGCAGTACATGAACGACGCCCGCTCGCGCATCGCGGTCGAGAACCTCGATGACGTGGTGAAGGCCGCGCAGGCCCGCCCCGACGCCTCGGTCGGTGAAGCGAACGACGCCTGGAGCACCAGCGCGGCCATCGAGGCCACCGCCTTCACGCTGATGGCCTACGTGCGACACGACCTCAAGTCGCCGCTCATCGGGCCGCTGACGGACTTCCTGGTGCTCCGTCGCAACGGGGGCCGGTGGCGCAGCACGCGGGACACGGCGTTCGCGGTCTATGCGCTGGCCGATCTCGCGCGAAAGGAGAACGCAGCCTCGAAGAGCGGCCTGTTCGTGATCTCCGTCAACGGGAAGGAAGTCAAGCGCGTGCCGTACAGCAAGGGCGGGCTCGATCTCACCGCGCCCGTGACGCTCACCGATGCGCAACTCGTGCCGGGGAAGAACGTCGTCACCGTGAAGCACGACGGCGCGGGCACCGGGTACTTCGGCGCGACGTACGACGTGTTCAACATGAACGACTTCATCAAGGGCGTCGGCGGCGACGTGAAGGTGAAGCGCACGTACACGCTGCTGGGCAAGCCGAGCACCGACGCGTCTCCGACCACCGGCGCGGAGTACGGCATGCCGGTCGAGTCGGGTGTGCGGGTGCGCGTCGATCTCGAGATCACCGCGAACAAGGCGGTGGAGTTCGTGATGCTGGAAGATCTCAAGCCCGCGGGCTTCGAGGCGGTGCTGCTGCAGTCGGGGCCGGCGGTGTGCAACTACGCCTGCGCCCACGCCGAGCTGCGCACCGATCGCGTCGCGATGTTCCTCACCGCGATCCCGGTTGGCACGACGAAGCTCAGCTACGAGCTGCGCGCCGAGGTGCCGGGCCGCTTCGCCGCCCTGCCCGCCCGCTTCGAGGCGATGTACGCCCCTGAAATCCAGGCCACGGCCGACGAGATGCGCTTCGAGGTGCGTGACGCGCCGGCGGGTCAGGTCTCGCGGTGGTGACGCTTCGGTCACGGTGCACTCGCTCTTCAAGAAGCCGGCGTTGCAGCGCGCGTTCGTCGAGTTGATGCTCGAGAGGGCGGCCGACCCGATCCTCGCGGGGCAGGTGAAGCGCAAGCTGGTGCGAATCGAGCGCACTGGGGTCGAGCCCTACCTGTTCATCGTGGAGCGCTGGGAGCGGGTCGAGGGCTTCCGCCCGCGCGGCTGAGGGTGTAGACGTCGAGTCGTTCCGGCCGGAGCGAGCGTCTCGAGAAGATGAAGAACTCCTCAGCAGTCATGGTTCTGGCCCTCGTTCTGGCGTCGTGCGGTACGTCGGGGCCTGCGGTCACCATCAAGAACCAGCCATGCATGGGTTGTTTCGACGGTGACGGGCTCTGCTTGCTCGGCAACCTCGCCGATGCGTGCGGCTCAGCGGGCGCGATGTGCGTCGCGTGCGGCAGCGGGGCCGAGTGTGTGAGCGGCGCGTGCGTCACGGCCGACGGAGGGACGATGGTGCCCCCCGGCGTCGGCGCTGACGGCGGCCTCGAAGACTGCAGTGAGGAAGCCAAGCTCATCTACGTGCTCGACCAGAACCGCACGCTCGCGTCGTTCAACCCGCGCAACATCGGCACCAGCGATCCGTTCACCGATCTCGGTCGCGTGAGCTGCGCTGCCCAGCCGGGCGCTGAGCCCTTCTCGATGGCTGTCGACCGCAGCGCGACGGCGTGGATCATCTACGACAGCGGCGAGCTCTTCACCGTCAACGTGCGCGCGTTGCCGTTGACCTGCGTGAAGACCTCATTCGTGCCGCAGCTGAGCGTGGCGAAGTTCGGCATGGGCTTCGTGGCGAACGAGCCGGGCAGCACGATGGAGACGCTCTTCATCTCGGGCAGCGACTTCACCTCGAGCCTCACCACCACGAAGTTCGGCACGCTGGGCACGACCCCGCCGTTCAAGGTGACGCTCCAGGGCACGCTGGCTGGCGCGCCGGAGATGTCAGGCACGGGCGATGGCAAGTTGTGGGCGTTCTTCCCGAACGTCGCGCCCCCGAAGGTCGCGCAGCTCTCGAAGATCGATGGCTCGGTGGTGAAGTCGTTCACCGCGCAGGCGCTCGCGGGCAGCCCGCGCGCGTGGGCCTTCGCGTTCTGGGGCGGGCAGTTCTTCATGTTCCTCGAGCGCGACACCGACCTGTCGACCCACGTGTGGAAGATGGACTCGTTGACCGGCGCGGTGTCTCGCCCCATCAACGGCACCGGGCGGCACATCGTCGGCGCGGGCGTGTCGACCTGCGCGCCCCTCGAGATCAACTGACCAGAGGGCGCGCAATCTCCCTCTCCCCCCGCAGGGGAGCGGGTCGGGGAGAGGGGTGTGACTTCCCGGGGCCGGGCAACGCCCTTGGGAACTTGCGCGAGGCCACTCCGCGAGCGCGGCAGCGACGGAGCGAACGCCGCGAGCCTGATCCATGCCTCGCTCAAGGCCTTCCGCCGCGCGGGCAAGGTGCTCCGGGCGAGGGGTAAACCTGGCCCGCTCATCGGGCAGTGCCTCGGGCAGGCCGGCAGTCTCGTCCCGAAGCGGGGCAATGCGGTCGCCAAGGCGGGCAGTGTCTCGGGGAACGCCGGCAATGAAGCGGGAAGTCGGGGCGGTGCCCTCCGGATTTCCGGCAGTGCCTCGGGAAGTCGGGCAGTGCGCTCGCGACCAGCGGGCAGTGCGTTCCCGGTACTCGGGCAGTGCGTTCCCGGTACTCGGGCAGTGCGTTCCCGGTGCTCGGGCAGTGTGCTCCCGGTGCTCGGGCAGTGTGCTCCCGGCGCTCGGGCAGTGCGCTCCCGGCGCTCGGGCAGTGTGCTTCAGGTGCTTGGGCAGTGCTCACGACACGCGAGCAGTGCTCACGACAGGACAGCAGAGCGCTCGCGGGGCGCTTGGCAGGACGAGACGAAGAGCGTCCAAGTCGATGCGTTCGCCTCCTCTGCCCAACCCTCTCCTCCGCAGGAGGAGAGGGAGGCAATCGGTCAGTTCGGCGGAGGAGGCGTCGGCGCGGGCGCTTCTTCTTCCCCGTCGCCACCCTTGTCGAAGATCGTCTTCAGGCTCGGGCCCGCGACCAGCGCCGGCAGGCTGATGCCCGCCTCACGCGCCTCGTTGAACAACCGCTGCGCCAGCTTCATCTCGCGCAACACGCGGCCTTCGATGCGGTTCACCGACGGCGCATCACCCTCGTACGCCGCCGCGTTGAGCGACACGTCGCCCGCGCCCGTCAGCGCCTCGAGCGCCGCGTACGCCGAGTTGAGGCGCGCCTCCGACAAGCCCACGTCGTCGGCCAGCGCCTCCATCACGTCGTTGCGGCGGAGCTTCTGCGCCAGATCGATCGTCGCCGTCAGCGAGTCCTGCACGTCAGACGCAGACCGGTCATCCGCCGGCGCGACCTTCGACAGTTCCTTCAGCAGCGTCTGCTGCCCGCCGGCCATCGCGCGCAGGCGACGCACGAGGTCCTTCCGGGCGTTGTTCGCGACCTCGAGCACCGCCGAGCGCGTCGCCCGCAGCTCGTGCATCCCGTTGTCCGTGGTCTTCGAGATCTCGTCCTCCAGCAGCACCAGCAGCTCACAGAGGAACGTGAGGCGGCGACGCGAATAGGCAGAGTCCGTCTGGTCCTTCAGCACGCGGGCCATGGTGGCGACGAACTTCTCTGCTTCCTTCACCACGTTCTCAGCCCTGGTCTTCTGGCCCCACGCGTCGCACTGCTCATCGGTGAACGCCGCACGGAACGCCATGCGCAGCTTGCCGGTGAGCGCGGGCAACGAGCCCAACGTCTTCACCGCCACCGACCTCTGGGGCGCAGCGACCTTCTTCGGAGCAGCCTTCTTTGCAGGAGTCGCAGGAGCCTTCTTCTTCGCAGCCATGGGTACTTCCCCCTCGGAAAGAGTTCGGACGGGAAGGTAGCGCGCGGGCTGCGTAATTCAACGAACGCCGTGCGCCCCCAGCCCCAACTGCTCGCGCACTGCATCGAGAGGTTGATCCAGCAACAATTCCCGGATCACGTCGTCCAGCGGCCTCGCCGCCCTGCCCCGCCGCATCGCCACATGCGCATTCAACCGATGCAGCGCCCGTGCCCCACCCCGCCCGGCAGGCCGTGCCCACCGCGAACTCGGCTACGCTCGAAGATTGGGTGGTCGCCGAGCTGAACCGGCGCGGGTACCTTGGTGCCTTCGGCCCGACCTCGCTCGAGGGTGCTCCCTCCGAGGGCGTGTACGATGAAGAACTCATCGTGGCGTTGTGCATGCCGGACTCCACCAATGAGGGCCGGCACTGGAAGCTCGTCGTTCGCGCGATTCAGACGGGGACCCTGAACCTCGCCAGACTGAGCAGGCTCGCGACCATTTGATGGAGCGCGCCGATGTGCTGCTTGCCTGGCTGATGCAAGGCGTCCCCGCTCCAGAGAGAAACGAACCCATCGAGGCATTGACCGCGATGCTGCGCCCGCGGGGCGCCCTGCCGAAAATGGACTACGACTTCAGTCGGTTGATCCGACAGCCAGCACAGCGGGAGCACGGATGGCGTCGACCGGGCAAATAGCCGAGGGGCGCCTCAGTCGGCCTTGAGCTGCTCGTGCCGCGGCGGCAGTGAGAAGAGCGGCGAGATGAGCCACACCACCGTCACCCCGACCCCGAGCGTCACGCCGAACGCGTGAATGGCCGGCGTCTTCGACACCGCCAGCAACCCGAAGCTGAGCAGCGTGCTGATCGCCCCGAGCCCCACCGCGAGCCACGCCTCACCGCTGTCGCCCGGGTGCTCGACGAGGAAGATGCCGTAGTCGACGCCCATGCCCAGCAGCAGCCACAAAGAGAGCACGTGGAACAGCGTCAACGATTCCCCGAGGAACGCGACGGCGGCCAACGCCAGCAGGGAAGACAACGCCGTCGGCACCACCGCGCGCCACGAGTCCTTCTTGAAGCGCGGCCAGAGCACCGCGAACGTCAGGACGTAGCCGAGCACCATCAGCCAGCTCATGCCCACGCGCCACCGCTGCATCAGCAGCGAGATGTCACCGGTGCGATCGATGAAGCGCACGCCCTCGAGTGAGTTGAGGGTGGCGAACTCGGCGAGCGCCTCCTTCGAGGGCGAGTGCAGCAGCACCACGTTCGCGTCCTTCATCATCAGCGGTGCCAGCGCCTCTCCGATCTTCGTCTTCATCGCGTCGCCGAGCGTCATCGGCGGTGTATCGAGCTCGACCAGCGTGGTGTCTTCGAGCTCCTCGCTCAACGCCGACAGCACCGACTGGCGCGCCGTACGGAAGACCTCGCGCTGCGCCAACTGCTGCGCCGGTGACGGCACCCAGGCGCTGAGGGCGTCGTAGCCGCCGAGCGCTCCGCGTGCCTTGAAGGCGTCCAGCTTCGCGGTGAGCGCCTCTTCCCGCGCCAGCCGCTCACCCTCGCTGTCGCCGCGCACGATGAAGAACTGCGCCGGGCTCGGCAGCCCGATGCGATCGGACACGGTCTTCTGCGCGTCGATCAACGCCGGGGGGCTCGCCTGCAGCGCGCGAATGTCGTCGCGCACCTCGAGCTTCGAGAGGCCCGCTGCGCCGATCGCGAGGCACACCCCGATGAAGCCCAGCAGCTTCGGCCCCGAGAGCATCGGCCACCACCGCCGCGTGCGCGCCCACGCATCGGCGAAGCGCGTGTGCTTCACCATGCCGCGATCGAGCAGCGGGTACCACGCCACCACCGTGAGGTACGCCGCGAGCAGACCCGCAGACGAGAACACCGCGAGCTGTCGAATGCCGGGAAACGGCGCGAGCCCCAGCACCACGTAGCCCGCCACCGAGGTGATCATCGCGAGGAAGAGGCCCGGCGTGAGCTCGTTCAACAGGTCGCGCGGGTCGCGGTTGGGCGCGGCCTGACGCGAGGCGAAGTAGTGAATGCCGTAGTCCTCCGCGACGCCGACCAGCGAGGCGCCGAAGACCATCGTCATCAGGTGCACCTTGCCGAACAGCGCCACCGTCGCCGACAGCCCGGCCACCACGCCCATGCCCACGCTCAGCACCACGAGGATCAACGGCCGGGGAGAGCGGAACGCGAGGAACATGATGATCAGAATCGCGGCGAGCGAGCCGAACCCGACGGTGCTGACCTCCTGGTTGGCCTGCACCGCGGCGGCCTCCGCGAACAGCGGCACGCCCGCCGTCACCACCCCGACTCCAGCGGGGAGCGCCGCGCGACCGAGCGCCAGCGCCTCATCGAGGTGCGCATTGCCGTCGAGTGAGAACGCCCCGCCCACCGTCTTGAAGCGCACCAGCACGTGGTGGCCCGCCTCGCTCTCGAACACGAGGTGTTCCCCCTCGGGCCGCACCTTCGTCACCTTCGCCCGCTCGCGCAGGTACTCGGGGAAGAGCTGCAGCGGGTCTTCCCGGAAGTCGCCGAACCGCGCCCCCACCGGCTGCTGCAGTTGCTGCAGCGCCTGATCCGTCAACGCGTCGGGCGGCGTCGTCTTCAGGCGCCCGAGCTGCGCTGGCGTGAGCAGATATTCCCGCCAGGGGGCGAGTTCCTCGAGCGGCGTCACGCCCCCCGCAGGAGGCGCCAGCACCCGCTCGAGCTTCGGCGTCTTCACCGCCCCCACGAAGGCATCGGCCGCCGCGAGCACCTGCGGCTTCTCTTTCGCGGTGAGCAGCACCACCACACTGCGCGACGCCGACTCCCCGAGATGCGCGAGGACCTTTTCGGCCGTGTCGTCACGCCCATCGCTGGGCAACAGCGAGAGGAGATCGGTCTCGATGGGCACTCCGCCGCGCCACATCGAGATCTGGTGCACCACGATGACGGCGGCCGTCAGCGTCCACGCGAAGATGACCCGCTGCGTGTTCCGCGGGTTCATGGCGTCGGCGTCAGGGAGATCAACGTCGCGTCGCCCGCAACCTCGAGCAGGTGCACCGAGCGCACGTGCTCGTCGCCCTTGAGCGTGATGCGCACGAAGACCTTCTTGAGCGACTCGCTCCTGGGCGTCAGCTCGATGCGCCAGTCTTTCTCACCCACCTCGCCGCCCTGCTCGAACTGCGTGGCCAGCGACGGCAGGTCACCCGCCAGCAGCGAGAACAGCAGCTCGGTGATGACGCGCACCGCCGGCTCGCTCTTCGCGTCGAGCTTGAAGACCTCGACCCCGTTCTGCTTCGAGGTGATGTCGCCCGCGCGCACGGTGAGCTCCGAAGCGAACGGCTTCTGCGTGTTCCAGTTCACGCCTTCGCTCTTCGCGACCCGGTACGTTCCCGACGACTTGAGCGGCCGCTTGAAGCCCTTCACCTGCTTCGACTGTTCGAAGGTACCGGTCAGCACCGGCGCGTCTTTGAGCTTCGCCTTCACCTGGGTGGAGAGCTCGGCGGGCGCGGCGGTGAGCAACAGCCCGAGCGCAAGCGAGATCACGGAGACACTCCGAGGCATTCCCAGAGCACGGGGGGGCAGACGTACTGCATCTCCATGGTCTGGGCGTCGACGGCGACCTGAATGGTGTACCCCCTGGTGAGCACTTCCCCCGCCTCGGACGTGATGACGTACTCGACGCGCAGCCGGCTCTCGAATTCGACGATGGTGGCCTTCACCTTGAGGCGCTGGTGCAGTGACGCCGGGCGCACGAACTTGATGCGCATGTCGACGATGGGCCACAGGAAGCCCGACGCGCGCATCTCGACGTAGTCGTAGTTGAAGCGCTGCATGAGCGCCGAGCGGGCCACCTCGAAGAACTTCACGTAGTGCCCGTGGTAGACGACGCCCATCGGGTCGACGTCGAAGAAGGCGGGCCGCACCTCCGTGACCAGCGAGAGGTCAGGCATGGGGTGGCTCCCAGAAGGGGTAGAAGTTGAACCAGTCGTACGGCGCCGCGCGGCAGAGGCCCTCGAGCTTCTTCGCGAAGAGCCCGGCGTACTGCTTGAACGCCTCGTCGCGCTTGCCGCGGGGCAGCTCGACCTTCTCGGCCAGCCGCTCGAAACGCACGCGGTAGGTCTCGTCTTCGCGCGTGACCGAAAAGAGGATCACCTGGCACTTGAGCGCGCCCGCGAGCACCCACGGCCCGATGGGAAAGTGCGCCTCTTTGCCGAGGAAGGGCACCGCCACCGTGCGGCCCGACGCGTCTGACAGCGGCACGCGATCGGCGGCGATGACCACGAATTCCCCGTTGTCGACCTTCTCGCTGAGCATCGCCGCAGTGGACGGTGCGACGTCGGTGACCTGAATGAGCTTCACGTGGTTGTTGGGGTCGAGGCGCTGGAGCACCTCGTTGAAGCGCTCGGCGTTGCCGGTGTGCACCAGCACGTTGAGGCGCGGGCCGTTCTTGCGCTCGGCGGCGAGGCGGCACACCTCGAGGCAGCCCATGTGCGCGGTGACCAGCACCCCGCCCCGCTTCTGTTCGAGCGAGTCGAGCATCACCTCGCGCCCCGAGAAGCGGATCTTGTGAAACGGGTACTGGCCCGCGACCGCGAGCAGCTTGTCGAGCAACGTCTCACCGAAACCGAAGAGGTGCTTGAAGCTGCGAATCGTCGACGGGTTGAAGCCCAGCCGCTGGAAGTAGTCGCGGGACGCGGTGCGCGCGGTCGGGTGCCTGACGATGTAGTAGGCCATCACCGGCGCCAGCACGATGCGGAACGGCCAGCGGCCGAGGTGCTTGTTGACCAGATAGAGGAGGTACGTGCCGAACGCGAACCCTGCCTCCGCGACATTCGCCCAGTGCGTCTGGCGACCCGTCGCTGCGCTCATCCCGCCACCTTGCGCCACAGCAGCATCGGCAGCCGCACCAACATTCCGAAGAAGAGGCGGGTGTGCATGCCGCTGATGCGCACGTTGTCCCAGAGCACGTCGAAGTGGCTCACGCCGTCGGTGGGGTACGTCACGTTCGTCTTCAGGTTCACCACCTTCGCCCCCTGCCACACCATGCGCACGGCGATCTCGGGGTCAAAGTCCATGCGCTTGCCGATGCCGGGCACGATGGCCTTCAGGGCGCGGTCGAGCGGGTAGACCCGAAAGCCACACATCGAGTCGCGAATGGCGAAGGAGATGGTGTTGATCCAGATCCACACGTGGGTGAGGTAGCGCCCGTAGAGCCGCCCCTTCGGCACCGACGCGTCGTACTGCGGCCAGCCGGTGATGAGCGCGTCGGGGTGCTGCTGCGCCGTCTCGAGGAACTTCGGCAGATCGCCCAGCGCGTGCTGGCCGTCGGCGTCGAGCTGCACCGCGTGCGTGTAGCCGAGCTTCACCGCCTCGTGCAGCCCCGACATCACCGCCGCCCCCTTGCCGCCGTTCTGCTCGCGAACCACCAGCGTCACGCCTTCACGCTTCGCCAGGTCCTTCAGCACCGCCCCGCATTCCGGCTTGCTGCCGTCGTCGACGAGCAACACCGGCAGGTGGTGCCGCTGCACCTGATCGACCACGGCGCCGATGGCGTGCTCGTGGTTGTAGACCGGGATGACGACGACGGGCTTCATGCGGTGAGCACGACCTTCCCACTCGAATAGTTGGTCTCACCGGCGAAGAACTTGAACGTCAGGCTGTGCTTCGCCTGGTTCCAATCGAGGGAGAGATCGACCACGTGGCCGGGGAGCATCAGCTTCTGAAACTTGAGGATCTCGAGGCGCGCCAGCTTCGGCGGCATGGGGAACTGGTCGCGGCCGAACGAGATCGCCCAATCGAGCTGGGCCACGCCCGGCACGATGGGAGTGCCGGGGAAGTGCCCGTCGAGCACCTTCAAGTCGGGCGTGATGGTCATCGTCAGCGCCGCGTGGGTCGCGGTGCGTTTGGTCCAATCCGCGATGGGGCGATCGAGGGCGAAGAGCATGAGCAGGCGGGGGGTGGTGAGCTTGCCCTGATCGTCTACTGGGAAGCTTTCCACAAACCTAAAGCGACGCGGAATCGCCACCCGCTCGACGGCTTCCCCGATGGCCGCCCGGAGGCTGTCGACCAGCTCCTTGCGCGCCAGGGGCGCCCCGCGCGCCGAGGGCACGCCTGCGAGGCCCAGCGTGGTGCGGTGCCCCCCTTCGAGGGCCACCACCCGGGCTGCAGACAGGAGGCCGGTCTGCACCGCGGTGCGCTCGATGAGGTCGAGCGACACCCGCTTCTCTTCGATCTTCGCGATGCGGTCGGCGCGGCCGAGCAGCCGAAACGAGTCCCCCTCGAGCGCGACGCGATCGGCGGTGACGAACCAGTCCCCGGCGTCGAGCAGGTGCGGGCTCTGCACCCGCAGCGTGCCCTCGTCGGTGGCGCCAACCGTCACCCCGCGCAGCGCCGACCAGGCCGCAGCGGAACCCTGACGCCACGCGATGCCACCGGTCTCGGAGCTGCCGTACACCTCGATCGGCTGGTGCCCGAGCACGTGCTGCGCCATCTGCGCGCCCTCGGGGGGCAGCGGGCCTCCGCTCGAGAAGATGGCGTCGAGCTTCGTGTGCCACCGCCGCTCGTCGGGCAGGCGCTTCAGGTGGGCGGGGCTGGAGATCAACACGCACGGGCGCTCGCTGATCACCGGCTCGAGCTCTTCGGGGTACTCGATGCGCCGCGACGTCACCCGGCGGCCCGTCACCAGCGGCCAGAGCACCGCGAACAACAGGCCGTAGATGTGCTGGTGCGAGACGGTACCGACGATGGCGCAGTCGCTGCCGAGGCGCGGGCCGAACGTGGCCTCGAGCGTGGCGACCTCGTCGAAGACCTGACGCAGCTTCTTGGGGATGACGGTCGGCGCGCCGCTGCTGCCGCTGGTGAAGACCACGAGGCCGAGGTGCTCGCGCTCGACCTTCACCTCGAGGGGAACGGCGTCGCCCGGCGGCAGCGTGGCGCGCCCGGGGATGTCGCCGGCCCACGCGTCGACGTGCGGCTCGAGCGCGGTGAGCGTGTTCGAGAGCACGTCTCCGGGCAGCACGACCTGCTTGCCGAGCGACCACGCCGTGCAGAGGGCCTCGAGGAAGCTGACGCGATCGTCGATGAAGATGGCCACCCGCTGCGCCGGCGAGGCCGCGAACGAGGTCCACCACCGCGAGGTGCTCGGCGCGCCCTTCACGTCGCGCTCCCTTCGTGTTGGCGCTTCACCCGCAGCCGCACGAGGTATTCGGTGCCCGCGAAGACGCCCATCAGCCCGTACGCGATGCCGCCGTTGTAGAGCGCCCAGAGTTGGTCGCTGCCGAAGAGCGTGGTGGCCGCGGCGATGGAGCCGTTGACGAAGAAGAACCCGCACCACGCGATGGTGACCTTGCGGGTGTAGACGACGGCGTGGGGCGGCAGCTCAGGCTCGCGCAGGCGCGCCAGCCGCTCGGCCATCGGCGGGCCCTTTCTCAGCGTGACCCCGAACAGCACCAGCAGCGAGCCGTTGACGAACACCGGGTACCAGCGCAGCGGCCAGCCGACGTTGAGCACGCCGGTGATGGCGGCGAGGGCGAGCGCGCCGAGGCCCAGCCCGATCCACAACCGCTGCCCGGAGGCGGCCAGGCGGAGCGCACCGATGAGCACGAGGCCGAGCGCGAGCCAGCGCGGCTCGACCCGGTCTGAGAGGAGCCAGATGGCCACCGGATACGAGAGGGTCAGCGCACCAAAGACGACGTTGCGCACCACTGGGCCGCGCGAGGCCACTTCACGCCGCGTCGGTGGAGTGGATCAGCGTGTGGAGCGCATCGACCACGTCTTGCACCGTTCGCACGGCCTTGAAGGCTTCGGGGGTCAGGCGTTTGCCGACCATCGGCTTCATGCGAACGATGAGGTCGACCGCGTCGATGCTGTCGATGTCGAGATCGTCATAGAGCCGCGAGGTCGGGGTGATCTTCTCGCGGGGAATGTCGAACGTCTCGTTGAGCACGTTCTGGCACTTCTTGAAGAGCTCGTCCTTGGTGACGTTGGCCGCGATCGTCGTCATGACGGCACCCCCGCGCGGTGGCTGGTCACGAGGGCCGCGAGCGCCTGCACCGAAGAGAAGTGCTTTCGGGTCTCGGTGGCATCGGCCGACAACTTGATGCCGTACTTTTTCTGGAGCCCCACGCCCAGCTCGAGCGCGTCGATGGAATCGAGCCCGAGCCCCTTCACGAAGAGCGGCGCGGACGGATCGATGTCGCTCACCTTTACGTCCTCGAGGTTGAGGGTGTCGATGATGAACTGCGCGATTTCCTGTTCAAGCGGTTGCACGGCCTGACTCCTGCTCGAAGAAGCGTTCCAAGTCTGCGTTCAGCCGGCGGACGGCGACCGGCTCCGGAGTGCCCGGGTCCAGATAGGGGTCTACCTGAAGATCGTCGTGAACGCGGATCGTGAAATGCATTCTGCGCCGCGCCACCTGGTACCACCGCTGGTACCGCGCCAACCCCCGGGGTTCACAGCGAATGCTGACCGGCGTGATGGCCTGTTTGCATCGAATTGCCACGTTGGCAGCGCCGCGGCGGAACACGATCTCCCCCGATTCGGGGGTACGCGTACCCTGGGGGAACATGACGATGGTGTCTTTCTCGTCGAAGTGCGCCTTGCAGTCTTCGACCAGGGAGATGCCCTCTTCGTTGGTCACGAAGCGAGAGGCCATGACCGGGCCGCGCAGGAAGGGGTTGCGGCGAAGGTTCGAGCGCACTACCGCCGAGCATTGGGGCACCAGCGAGATCAGGAACACCACGTCGATGAGCGACGGGTGGTTGGCGAGAATGAAGAGGCCCTTGCGCTTCAACTTCTCCATGCCGTGCAGCTCGTAGGTGAGGACCCCGAGCACGCGCATCAGCTCGATGAAGAAGCGGAAGAAGCCGTGCACCAGGGTGCGCGCAGCCCGCGCTCGGGCCAGCGGCTCGCGGTACAGCAGCACCAACACCGGCACCAACAACACCCCCATCGACACCCCGCCAATGCCGAACACCGTGAAGCAGATCGCGGTCGCGAACATGCGGTACACGCGGTTGAGCTTCACCCCCAGCGTCTCGACCTCCGGGGGCTGGGTGGCGGCGGGGGTCACGGCAGTCACGCACGGCTCCAGCGCCAGCCGGCGGCCCCATCGGCCCTCACGATGGCCTGTCGCTCAGCGTCGAGGAGGAACCGGAGCACGTCGAGTGAATGCGGCAGCTGCAGCTCGAGCCCCGCATCGACGGGCGTCTGCTCGAGCGCGAAGCGGGTGCCCTTCGTCAGCCGCCACGCGAACGCGAAGTCGGACTGGGGCTCGTCGACGAAGGCCGCGTAGTTGTCGGGCAGCATCGACTCGTACGACACCACCAGCACCTCGGGGTGCTCGGTGAGGAGCGCAGCCGCCTCGAGCACCGCGGCCTCGAGGGTGAAGCGGCCGTTCGACACGGCGCTGAGGGTCGCGCGATCACCGCGAATGATGGAGTACTGCGCGCCGATGGCGTTGTGCACCGAGAGCGCGAAGCTGGTGGGCGACAGCGACTCGTTGCGCGCCAGCATCGCCAGCAGATCGTAGCTGCGCGTGACGTCCCCGTGCCGCGAGGCGAAGATCATCGGCACGCCGCGCGGAGGTGCGTCTGGCGCGCTGCCCGCTGCCTGGCACCACGTGGCGACCTGAAACGCGAGGCGCCCCATCTTCTCGACGCGCCGCCGAGCCATGGCGGGCACCTCCGTCAGCGGGGGCGTGTCTTTGCCCTGCGGAACGGTCGCCGACTTCGCCCAGCCGAGCCACGCCTCTGGCGTGATCAGACCGGGGGCCCAGGCGGCCCAGTGACTGACGTCGAAATCGATACGCACGACCACATCGGTATAGCAACGCCGCCCATGTTCGCACGGCGGACTGCACGACTTCCGCTGCACAGGGTGTGTTCAGCGATTGATCAAGGTGTACCCGAGCGTGCCGCGCGCGTTGCGGATCGTCGAGATGAAGCGAGCCCATTCCGAGGGCGGGAAGGTCTGACAGCCGGCGCTCCCGGTGCTGTACGAGCCACCTGAGTGGAAGAGCATCGACGCGCCGCCGCCGGTCTTGCCACCCTCCCCTCGCGTGAAACGCCCGTCGTGGTTCCAATCGCGCTCGACGAGGAAGTCGCGCGTGGCGCGCAGGCAGAAGCCGTTCTTCCACGAGCTCTTGTTGTACTCGTAGTACCCCTGCGGAATGCGGCCCTGGTCAGCGCGGCCATCGCGGTTCACGTCGGCCGAGGACGCCGAGAGATCGCGGGCGGGCTCGGTGTTGTACCGAAGCAACTTCACGTGCGGCCGCCCGGCCGCGTCTTTCCACACCATGGCGAGCCGATCGTCATAGCTGCCAGCGCCCCCGTTAGCGGTGGTGCGCGTCTCGGTGCGCAGGCCGACGAGGTTGAACTGGTTGGGGCCCGTCTTGAACTTGCCGCCGTTCTGCTTCACCAGGTTCTGAAAGTACGCGTACTGCTGCACCTGCCCGCGCGGCACGTTGCTGAGGTTTAGCTTGCCGGGCGCAGGGTTCTTCGAAGGGCGCGCCAGCGTGTGCTGCGCGGCCGACGGCGACGAGGGGCGCGGCTGCGGCTCGCTGGGCTTTCTGGGCTTCTCGACCCCGCCGGGCACCTTCAGGGTGTGGCCGGTGATGATGAGGTTCGGGTTCTTGAGGTGGTTGGTCGAGGCGAGCTGGTCGACGGTGGTGTTGAAGCGCTTCGCCAGGGCCCAGAGCGTGTCGCCAGACCGGATGCGGTAGGTGCTCATGACCCGTTGTCGTCCTCGGTGGGGCGTTCGAATTCAGCGCGCGCTGCGAGGCGACTTTACACGCGTCAGTATTCGGCGCGGAGCCCGATGAAGGGGCGAATCGGCAGGTGCAGGAAACGCCCCCGGTTCGGCTCGACCCCCATCGCCGGGTCACCCGAGCCGTAGACCCAGCTGAACACGTTCATGGTGTTGGTGAGGTTGAGCATCTCGGCGTACAGCGCCATCTGCAGCGGGCCCCACTGGAAGCGGTGCTCTCCCCGCAGGCCGAGCTCGAAGAAGAACGGGTAGCGGTCGCCGCTGGTGCGCCCGTAGCTGGGCACCCAGCCGAGATTGGCCGGGTCGGTGGAGTCGATCGAGAACGAGCTGATGGGGGTGTAGGGGCGGCCGGTACGGAAGTTGGCGCGCGTGGTGACCAGCCAGTGCGCGTTGGGCGACCACGAGACGCCGGCGCCGACGGTGAACTGCTGTTCCCACTGTACGGGGTAGGTCTGCCGGCCGGTGGCGAGCGGGTTGGTGCGGTCGGCGCGCAGCGTGCCGATGCCTGCGTTGTACGAGAACTGCCGCGTGCGCCCGAAGATCATCGCGTCGATGCCGTACGCGTGGCCGGTGCCGCCATTGGTGAAGGCGGGCAGACCGGCGGCGAGCCGCTCATCCAACGCGGCGCGGGAGTCGGGGTTGACCACGAAGTTCGAGCCCCACTTGCTCCAGCCTTCGATCTTCACCAGCGCCTCAAAGGGCAGCGGCTGCTCGATGGCGACGATGAGCGAGGTGGTCTGCTCGGGCGTGAGGCGGGGGTTGCCGTAGGTGGGGTCGAGCGCGAGCGGCGTCTGGATCGGCTGCAGCACCGTGCCGGCGGAGACCTTGAGCACGGTGTAGGTGGGCAGCGTCACCGAGGCCCCGAGTCGGGCCGAGCCGGTGAACTGCATCTGGGTGAGATCGTACTGAGCGCGCGCGCCCCCCTCGAAGAAGAGGATCTCGATGGGGTGGAAGGTGTGCTCGGCGTAGGCCGACAGCAGGTTGCGCGTCAGCATCGGCGCGATGGTGATGACGGGCCGGCGGTTGTCGACGATCGGCTCGCGCGCCCAGGTGGGTACGACGCGGTTGTCGGCGACGGTGCCCGCGAGCGTCGTCTGCCGCCACGCGTACTGCACGCCGAACGCCGAGCGGTTCTGCTTCGAGAAGACCCACTTCAGATCGCCGCGCACGAGCACGTCGTTGCGCAGAGCGGCGGTGGCGATGTCGATCGCGCCCTCCACGTCGAACGTGCTCTGGTCGCGAATGTAGGCGGCGGTGAACGAGAGCTCGCTGTCGCCGTCGAGGTCGATCTCGTGCCGCGCGCTGAGGATCTGCGCGCTGTTCGAGAGGTTGAGGTCGCCCGCGAAGTTGATCAGCACCTGCTCGCCGGGCTTCACCACCAGCTTGAAGCCGTCGCTGGCATGCGTGAACGTCAGCATCGTGAGGTGCCGGCCACGGCGGTACGAGATGCGGCCGAAGCCCTCGGTGATGTCGGGGGCGACCACGTTCTCTCCGAACAACTTCACCGCCTTGAGCACCGCGAAGTACGCCTCGAAGTAGCTGCGGCGGAAGCTCACCACCGCCGAGAGCCCGTCGATGAAGAGCGGCACGTCGGCGCGCACCTTCGCGGTGAGCATCGAGACGTCGGCGATGACCTTCACCTTCTTCGTGTCACCGCGCACGTACTTGATGTCGAGCACACCGCTGAGCGCGGGCTCATAGCGAGCCGGGGCCGCGCCTGCGTAGAAGTCGGCGCTCTCGATGAGCAGCGGGTTGATGATGCTGGCGAAGCCACCCAGGTGGTACGGGTTGCTCAACGGCACGCCGTCGATGAGCACGATGGTCTCGTCGGGTCCGCCGCCGCGAACGAAGAAGTTGGCGAGGAGATCGGGGTCGGCCGCGACGCCCGGCAACTGCTGCACCACGCGGGTGATGTCTTCGAGGGCGCCCGGCGTGCGATCGATGTCGGCGCGCGTGAGGCTGAACTTGCTGACCTGCGGCGTCTTGTCGACGCCCGGCACCGGCGGCAACAACCGGCTGCCCTCGACACGCGTCTCGAAGCCCTGGCGCTTCGCGAGGCCGTACCGCACACGGGTGGTCTGGCCGCTCTTGAAGACCTCGGGGAAGCCCTTGAGCGCGTAGCCCTCTTTGTCGACGGTGACCCAGCCGTCCCCCGCGGGCACGGCTTCGAAGGTGAGGGAGAACTTGCCGCCCGCGTCAGCGACGACCTGTTTGCCGCCGAAGCTCACCATCGCGCCATCGAGCGCCTCGCCGTTCTCACCGACCACCTCGCCCGCCAACGTCCACGGCTGCACGGGGGGCACGAAGTGGATGGCCAACTCGATGACCGAAGGCGCGGGCACGCCGTCGACGGTCGCGGGCGAGAGCGTGCACTTCGCGAGCGCGAGCAGCGCGGCGTCGTCGAACGCCTTGCCCGGCGAGCTGACGACCTCGGTGTTCGCCACGCCGCCGTCGGGAGAGAGCGTGATGCGCAACGCGACCGCCCCCTGCACCCCGCTGGCGCGCTCGGAGGCCGGGTACTCGGGCTCGCCCTCGCACTTCGCCGACGGCGGCACGATGACGGGGCCTGCGTCGGGCGCCTCGATGCCGGCGTCGGGCTCGATGAAGAACGGCGGCCCCGCGTCATCGGGAGTGGCCTGCGCGAGCACTGCGGCGACGAGGAGAGCGAGCGACATCGGGTGGGGACGCGCGTTTGTAGCAAATTGGGCTGCAAGGCGTACGGCTCCGCGCTACGAGCGCCCGCGCAATGCAGCTCATCACCTTCGATGGTCAGCGCCTCCGTGTGGGGGATGTCGCCGCTCTTTCCCGACGCGAAGCCGACGGCCGCCTGTCGCACGATGAGCGCTTCCTCGCGCGCATCGAAGCGGGCTCGGCGCACGTGGCGCGCACGCTGGCCGAGAAGGGCGTCATCTACGGCGTGACCACGGGCTACGGCGACTCGGTGACGACGGCCGTGCCGCCTGAGCTCGTCGCCGAGCTGCCGCACCACCTGTTCACGTACCACGGCGTCGGGCTGGGGCAGAGCTTCGACGCGCCGCAGACGCGCTCCGTCCTCGTGGCGCGACTCCAGTCGCTGGTGCAGGGCATGTCGGGCGTCAGCGTGCAGTTGCTGCGTCAGCTCGAGACGCTGCTGCGTGACGATCTGCTGCCCGTCATTCCGCAGGAAGGCTCGGTCGGCGCGAGCGGTGATCTCACCCCGCTCTCCTACGTGGCTGCGGTGCTCTGCGGTGAGCGCGAGGTGATGGTCGACGGCAAGCGCCGCCCGACCGCCGAGGTGTTCAAGGAGCGCGGTATCGCGCCGATTCGCCTCAAGCCCAAAGAGGGCCTGGCGATCATGAACGGCACCGCGGTGATGACCGGCCTCGCGTGCCTCGCGTACGAGCGGGCGCAGACGCTCTCGAAGCTCGCAGCGAAGCTCACCGCGCTGTCGTCGGCCGCGATGGGCGGTAACCCGCACCACTTCGACGAGCAGTTGTTCGACGCCAAGCCACACCCGGGCCAGCAGCGCGCCGCGGGGTGGATTCGGGAGGCCCTCGAGGGGTCCGAGAAGGGCGAGAGCCGTTTGCAGGATCGCTACTCGATCCGCTGTGCGCCGCACGTCATCGGGGTGGTCGAAGACACGCTGCCGTGGGTGCGCACGTTGATCGAGAACGAGCTCAACTCGGCGAATGACAACCCGCTCATCGACCCCGACACGGGCCGCGTGATGCACGGCGGTCACTTCTACGGCGGCCACATCGCGCTGGCGATGGACACGCTGAAGAACGTGATCGCCAACCTCGCCGACCTGATGGATCGGCAGATCGCCCTGCTCGTCGATGCGCGCTTCAACCACGGCCTGCCGGCGAACCTCACGGGCGCGCAGGGGCAGCGGGCGGCGATCAGCCACGGGCTCAAGGCGCTGCAGATCAGCGCCTCGGCGTGGACGGCGGAGGCCCTCAAGCTGACGATGCCGGCCTCGGTGTTTTCGCGTTCGACCGAGTGCCACAACCAGGACAAGGTGAGCATGGGCACCATCTCGGCGCGTGACGCGCTGCGGGTGCTCGAGCTCACCGAGCAGGTCGCCGCGGCGCACCTCGTCACCACCCGGCAGGCCGTGTTCTTGAAGCAGCGCTCGGGCGGGAAGGTGCCGGCCCCGGTCGCCGCGTTCGCCGAAGCCATCGGCCTCGAGCCGCTCATCGAAGACCGCGCGCTCGAGCCTGAGCTGCGCGCCCTGCTGACGCGGATTCCACAACTGGGCCGCTGAGGTAGTGTGCAGGGTGTGCTGGTTCTGACGCTCGCCCTGACCCTCACTTCTGGACAGCTTGGCTCCGTTCCCCGCTCGGCGCGGCTGGTCGAGGCGCAGGTGCCTGCCGATGCGCCGATGGCGACGCTCGAGCCTGAGGTGTCATCAGCGCAGCTGAAGCTCGATCTGCTGACGCTCAAACGCATGCGGCCCAGCATCGGCGCCGGGGTTGGTTTGTTGATCGGCGGCACCGTCGCGGCGGCAGCGGGCGGCCTCTATCTCGGGGTCGGGCTCGGCCTGAGCGCCAGCACGGGGGTCGTGGTGCTCGCCTATCTCGGGGGCGGCATCGTGGGCCTCGGACTTCCTCTGGCGCTGGTGGGCGTGTGGTTGCTCATCACCCGCACCGCCGAGCGCGAGCCGATCGACAACGAGATCGTGAAGCTCAACGTGCAGCTCCAGCAGCAGCTGCGGCGTGAACAGCAGCGGCGACGTGACTTCTCGGCGCCGCCTCCGATGCCGAGCGCCGGGAATCAGGGCGAGGGTCTGCAGCTCGCCGCGTTCTGATTTCCCTCTCCCTGCGACGCGGGGAGAGGGTGACGCGAAGCGCCGGGTGAGGGGCTTCTGGCGCTGAGGAAGGGCCCCTCACCCCGACCCTCTCCCCGCTTGCGCAGGGAGAGGGAGCGCTCAGTGCGAGTGCGACTGACGATGGTGCTCGAGTCGGGTCACCGAGCCCTTCTTCGCAGGGTCGAGCACTTCCGAGAGCACACGCATGCCGTCGGTGGTGGTGAAGACACCGATCACCTTCTCGTGCGCGTCGAGCACCACGGCGCTGCCGAGCTTGCGCTCTGCCATCACGCGCGCGACGTCGAACACCGGAGCGTCACCGAGCACGGTGTACGGCGCCTGGCTCATCGCTTCTTCGACGAGGATGCACGAGGGGTCGAGCTGACTCACCGAGCTGATCACCTGCACGTCGCGATCGCTCAGCACCCCCACCAGCGTTCCGCCCTCGAGCACAGGCAGGTGCCGAATCTGGTGCTTCCCCATCAGCGCGCCAGCGTCGGCGAGCGACAGCTGCACGCCAATGGTGTGGGGGCTCGGCGACATCACGTCACGCACTCGCAGTTCAGGGGTCATGATGCTCTCTCGAGAGAGCAAATCCGACACCACGCGAGAACGCTGATTTCTCAGTCTCTTTCCGAACGAGCCGCGCAAGCCCTGCGGGGTGGTGCGGAGCTGCGAAAGAGCTGCGTCAGACCCAGCGGCGGAAGATGAGCGAGGTGTTGATGCCGCCGAACGCGAAGTTGTTGGTCATCACGTACTCGGTGTCGATCTTCCGGCCTTCGCCCTTCACGTAATCGAGGCGCCCGCACTTCGGATCGACGGTCTCGAGGTTGGCGGTGGGGCACACCCACTGCTCGCGCTGCATCTCGATGGTCATCCACGCCTCGAGGGCACCGCAGGCGCCCAGGGTGTGGCCCATGTAGCTCTTGAGGCTGCTGATCGGCATGCGCTCACCGAACACCGAGTGGGTGGCGGTGGTCTCGGCGACGTCGCCCTGCGCGGTGGCGGTGCCGTGCGCGTTGACGTACCCGATGGCGTCGGGCGAGAGCTGCGCGTTTTCGAGCGCCAGCCGCATCGCCTGCGCCATGGTGGCTGACTGCGGGTTGGTGACGTGCGTGCCGTCGCTGTTGGTGCCAAAGCCGACGAGCTCGGCGTAGATCTTCGCGCCGCGCGCCTTCGCGTGCTCGAGCTCTTCGAGGACCAGGGTGCAGGCGCCTTCACCGAGCACCAACCCATCGCGGGCGGCGTCGAACGGGCGCGGCGTCGCCGTCGGCGTGTCGTTGCTGGTGCTGGTCGCGAAGAGCGTGTCGAACACGGCGACCTGCGTGGGGTCGAACTCTTCCGAGCCGCCCGCGAGCATCGCGTCTTGCAGGCCCCAGCGGATCGCCTCGTACGCGTGGCCGATACCGGCGCTGCCCGAGGTGCAGGCGCTCGAGGTGGTGAGCACGCGGCCGGTCAGCCCGAAGTGCACCCCGATGTTCACCGGCGCGGTGTGCGCCATCATCTTCAGGAACGTGTTGGCGGTGATGCCCGACGTCGATTTGCGGCTGAACATGTGCTCGAAGTCACCGAGCGCCTGCGGCGAGCCCGAGCACGAGCCGTACGACACGCCGATCTTCCCGCTCTTGAGTTCGGGCGAGCCGAGCAGCCCCGAGTCGGTCAACGCGACCTCGGTGGCGCGCACGGCCATCACGGCCACCTTGCCCATCGAGCGGGTCGCTTTGCGGCCGTAGGTCTTCTCGTCGAGCACGTAGGGCGCCACCGGCGCGCCGAGGCGGGTCAACATGCCCTCGTACTCGTCGAGCCGGGCCATGCGCTGCACCGCGTTCTTGCCGCTCTTGAGGTGAGCCAGCACCGTCGGCCAGTCATGCCCCAGCGGGCTCAGGGCCCCGAAACCAGTCACCACGACGCGGCGCATCAGCACATCCCTCCGTTCACCGAGATCACCTGACGGGTCACATACGACGCTTCGGGGGACAGGAGGAAGGACACCGCGTGAGCGACCTCCTCGGGCTTGCCCATGCGGCGGGCGGGGATCATCTCCATGGCGTGCTCGAGCACCTCTTTCGACACCATCTCGGTGTCGATGAGGCCGGGGGCCACGCAGTTGACGGTGATCTCGCGCTTGGCGAGCTCGATGGCGAGCGCTTTGGTCGCGCCGATGATGCCCGCCTTGGCCGCGCTGTAGTTCACCTGGCCGCGGTTGCCGACGAGCCCCGACACCGACGAGAGCGTCACGATGCGGCCGGGCTTGCGCCGCTGCACCATGGGCATCACCACCGGGTGGAGCACGTTGTAGATGCTGTCGAGGTTGGTGTGGATCACCCCGTCCCACTCTTCGCCCGTCATGGCGGGGAAGCTGGTGTCGCGCGCGATGCCGGCGTTGCACACCACGCCGTAGTACGCGCCATGCGCTTCGAGGTCGGCCTCGAGCGCCTGCCGCGCGCCTTCGCGATCGCCGATGTCGAACACCAGCAGCCGCGAGGCGCGACCCAGGGCGGTGATCTGCTCGACCACGGCCTTGCCTTCGTCGACGCGCGAGCGGCAGTGCACCACCACGTCGAAGCCATCTTTCGCGGCGCGCAGGGCGATGGCCTTGCCGATGCCGCGGCTCGAGCCAGTGACGAGGACGGTCTGACTCATGCGTTGAACTCTCGGAGGTACGCTTCGACGTTCGGCGGCTGGAAGACGTTCAAGCTCGCGGTGGCGACGGCCTTGCCGCCCACCTCGATGGTGGAGATGAACACGCCCAGCCCCGCCTCGGACACCATCTCGAGCCGCGCGGAGATCTCGACGCGCTGCCCGATGGGGAAGAAGGGAACGCGGGTCTCGTACTTGCGCGTGCCGAGCAGGAAGCCGAGCTGCACCTGCTGGCCCGCATCGCGCCGCCGCATGCCCCCCCACGCCGCGACGGTCTGCGCCATGAGCTCGACGCCGACCCACGCGGGCATGCCCTCGTCGGTGACGAAGAGCTGATCGCGGCGCACGGTGACGCACGCTCGCACCTGATCGAGGTCGTCGTGCAGCAGCTCATCGATCAACAACATGCCACCGCGGTGGGGCACGAGATCGGTGATGGGGGGCAGGGTCTTCACGTTAGCTGCGCGTGAGTACCAGCGAGGCGTTGCTCCCGCCAAAGGCAAAGGAGTTGCTCAGCACCGCGCGGGGGCGCCCCGTCTGACCGGCCTTGACCAGTGAAATCGGAGGCAGCTCGGGATCGACCTCCCCGTCGAACCAGTGCGGCGGCAGGCGACCCGCTTCATCGGTGAGGGTGAGCCAGCAGATGGCGGCTTCCAGCGCCCCGGCCGCGCCCAGCGTGTGCCCGGTCATCGGCTTGGTCGAGCTGACCGGCACCTCGCGCCCCAGCACGGTGTCGATGGCTTTGCTTTCCATCGCGTCGTTCTGGGGCGTCGCGGTGCCGTGCATGTTGAGGTAGCCGATGTCGCCCGGAGCGACCTGGGCGCGCTGCAGGGCGAGCCGCATCGAGTCGGCCGCGCCACGCCCGGTGGGCTCGGGGGCCGACATGTGGTGCGCGTCTGAGGTCTCACCCCACCCGGCCAGACGGATCTCAGACGGTTCGCGCGTCATCAGGAAGAGGGCCGAGGCCTCGCCGATGTTGATGCCCTTGCGGTTGCGGCTCATCGGGTTGCAGCGCGGCGCGCTGACCGAGTCGAGCGCGCTGAAGCCGGCGATGGTGAACCGGCACAACGAGTCGCAGCCGCCGACGACCACCGCGTCGACGTAGCCCGCATCGAGCCAGCGGGCGGCCGAGGCCAGCGCCTTCGCGCTCGAGCTGCAGGCGGTCGAGATCACCGAGGTCGGCCCGGTGACGCCCAGCTCAGATGCGACGAAGAGCGCGGGGGCGCCCAGTTCCTGCTGGAGGTAGTGGTAGCCGGTGGGCAGCGCGCCCTGGTTCACGAGCGCGTTGACGGCCTGCTCGCCTTCCCCGATGCCCGAGGTGCTGGTGCCGATGACCACCCCGACGCGATCGCGGCCGTAGCGGGCGACGGCGGCGTCGAGCTGCGGGCGGATCTCGGCGAGCGCGAGGCTGAGCAGCGCGTTGTTGCGGCTGCGCGCGGAGAGCGGGTGCTTTTCGAGCGGCGGCAGCGGCGTGGTCACGTGGCCGAGCGCGAGGGGCCGTTCGGGAGACAGGAAGGGGCTCTCGAGGGTGAGCCCGCCGGGCTGGGTCTTGAAGAGTGCGGCCCGCACGACCTCGCGCCCGCTGCCGAGCGCGCAGGTGACGCCGAGGTGGTTGAGGAAGTGGCTCACGGGGTCAGCTCCACGGACTCGATGTCGAGCTCGTAGCCATAACGGGCGTGCACGAGGCGCACCCGGTTCCAGACGGGGCCGGTGCCGGTGTAGTCCACGGTGGCCACGGTGGCTCCGTCGCGCGAGAGGGTGCGCTTGCCGTCGAGCTCCTCGAGCGCGAAGCCGGGGGGCAACGCGGCGCGAATGGTGGCAGCGGGCCACCACGCGAGCTGCACGTCGCACAAGATGCGCTCGGCGGTGATGGCCTCGGGCACGTGCGTGGAGACCTGCTGGGTGAGCTCGCTGCCGTTCCAGCTCAGCGACGCGACGGTTTGCCCGAGCGCGACGGCGGCGATGCGTACGCCGGTGGCGTCGATTTCCAACTGAGCCTCGAAGGTCTTGCGATCGGCGCCGCGCACGACGGTGATGCGCTGCGCGAGTTGGAGCTCCCGCCCGAAGGCAGCCGGAGCGAGCTTCAGCAGAAACCCACTCTCGGGCTTTGGGCGGGGCGTGGTGACACAACCAGATGAAAGGAGGGCGAGGGCGAGGGTCAGGCCTCGCACACCTGCTCCAGCACCGTGAGGCGCCGCTTCGGCTCGGCGACGTACGGGTTGGTGGTGTCCCACGCGTAGCCGGCGAGGATCGAGCAGATCATGCGGCGAATGTCGGCGTCGGGCTGGGGGTGGAAGATGATCTTCTGGAAGCCGCCGGCGTACCAGGCCTCGACGAAGGCGCGGAACGAGTCGACGCCCTTCTTGAGCGGCGCGGCGTATTCCTTGTCCCAGTCGACGGCCTGACCGGCGAGCTGCTTGCCGACGCACTTCGCGGCGAGGCTCGACGAGGTCATGGCGATGGTGACGCCCGAGCTGAAGATGGGGTCGAGGAACTCGCCCGCGTTGCCGAGCAGCGCGAAGCCAGGGCCGCAGAGCTGCTTCACGTTCGAGGCGTAGCCGCGCAGCGTGCGGGCCGGCGTGTCCCACACCGCGTTCTTGAGGAGGTCGCGCAGGTTGGGGTCTTCGTTGACCAGCGTCTTGAGCTTGGTGGTCTCGTCGCCCTGGTAGGTGTCGAGGAACTTCGCCTCAGAGACCACACCGATCGAGCAGCGTCCGTCGGAGAAGGGAATGAGCCAGTACCAGACGCCGTGGTGGTCGGGGTGCACCGCGATGCGGATCTTGTTGCGGTCGAAGCCGCCGGCCGCTCCGGGGGGAATGCGATCTTCGATGTGCGTGAAGAAGGCCTGACGCACGGGGAAGTTGGACGGCCGCTCGAGATCGAGCAGTCGGGGGAGCAGGCGGGCGAAGCCGCTCGCGTCGAGGATCATCTTCGAGTCGACCTCGAAGGTCTCGCCGGTTTCAGCGTTCTTCGCGGTGAGCTTCGGCGTGCCGCTGACGTCGACGGCGAGCACCTCGTGGCGGTAGCGCACGTCGGCGCCCATGCGGGACGCAGAGTCGGCGAGCACCTTGTCGAACTTCGCGCGCTGCACCTGGTAGGTGCTGCCCCAGCCGTTGCTGAACTTGTCGCGGAAGTCGAACTCGGTTCGCATCGAGCCGCGCGTGAACGAGGCGCCGTTCTTGTACTGAAAGCCGGCCTCGACCACGTCTTTGAGCATGCCGGCCTCTTCGATGTACTGCATCGTCTGAGGCAGGAGGCTCTCGCCGATGGAGAACCGCGGGAAGGTCTCGCGCTCGAGCACCATCACGCGGTGGCCCTGCTTGCGGAGAATGCCTGCCGCCACGGAGCCCGCAGGCCCCGCGCCGGTGATCACAACGTCCGTGGTTTCAGTTCGCATCGAGCGAAAGGTCTACTCAAGGCGCGCGACTTCTCCAAGGGGGTGACATATCGACGCAAACAAGGCCCAACCCAACCTTATGCAAACCATGTTCGCTCCGTTGCTGCTGTCATTGGTCGTTTCGCAGGCGCCGCAAAGACTGCGGTGGGATCCGCGGGTCGACATCCCCGTGACGACGGTGCTGGTGGGGGGCTGGCTGACCTCGGAGTTCGCGGTCAAGAAGGAGCTCGCGCAGCCCCAATGCCGGTGGTGCGAGCCGAACGGGTTCGACACGTGGGTGCGCACGGCGTTCAACCCGCGGCTGGTGCCGAGCGCCGATGGGCAGCACGACTGGCACGTGGCGTCGAACATCGTGGGCTTCGTGGCGTTGCCGGCGGCGCTGGTGGGGCTCGACGCGTTGTTCGCAGCGCGCGATGGGACGTTCCTCGAGACCTTCCCGGTCGATCTGCTGCTGGTGCTGGAGACCACCTTCAGCGCGCTGGTCTTCAACCAGGCGGTGAAGTTCGCGGTGGCGCGCGCGCGGCCGTACACCATCGGCGCGAGCCCGCAGCTGTTGGCGCTGGGAGGCGACGTGGCCGACAACAACCTTTCGTTCTTCAGCGGGCACTCGTCGCTGGCGTTCGGGCTGGTGTCGTCGGCGGCGACCATCGCCTACCTGCGTGGCTATCGGCTGTGGTGGCTGGCGTGGGTGGTGGGGCTGCCGTTGGCGACGACGACGGCGGTGATGCGGCTGGCGGCCGACAAGCACTGGGCGAGCGACGTGATCATCGGTTCGTCGGTGGGGCTGATCTTCGGCATGGTGCTGCCGACCTTCCTGCACGGGCGGGTGGGCCCGGTGGAGGCGCGGGTGGTGCCCTCGGGAAGCGGGCTCGCGGTGACGGGTCGGTTTTGATAGGCGGGGCGGCATGTTGCGTCGCCTGCCCCTCTTCTTCTCGGTCTTCATCGGCCAGATCGTCATCGACCAGTGGACCAAGCAGCTGGCGACGGCGAACCTGAAGGGGCACCCGGCGATCTCGTGGCTCGGTGACTCGGTGCGGCTGCAGTACGCGACGAACGAGGGCGCGTTTCTGTCGCTCGGCGCGAGCCTGCCGCCCGACGTGCGGTACTGGATTCTGACGATCGGCGTGGGCGGGCTGTTGCTGGCGCTGTCGATCTATTCGTTGACCAGCAAGAAGGTCGACATGGTGCAGGTGGGCTCGTACGCGCTGATCGCGTCGGGCGGGTTCTCGAACTGGGTCGATCGCGCACGCTTCGGCGGGAGCGTGGTCGACTTC
The DNA here is from genome assembly GCA_044371205.1 of Archangium sp. Classification (GTDB taxonomy): domain Bacteria; phylum Myxococcota; class Myxococcia; order Myxococcales; family Myxococcaceae; genus Archangium_A. The sequence goes on along the minus strand of JBILUC010000012.1, from coordinate 3,811 downwards.
ATGAACCTCGGCGTTGGCTCGAGCCCGTGGCTGCGCACCGGCGTGTTCAACGTGGCCGACATCGCCATTCTGGTCGGCATCGGGATTCTGTTCGTGCAGAGCTGGCGTGAAGAGAAGAAGCAGAAGGCGCTCGCGGCGGCAGCAGCGACGCAACCCCCTGGCCCGCAGGCTTGACGTCGTCGGGGTCTCGCGCGGGTCAGCGCGTTCTTGAGGTTCCCCAAACCTTGCGGGGCAACCATGCGTCAACTCACACAACCTGTGGGGGCCTTGATTAAGCCCGATACCGCGTACGGAGACGTCGCCAGATAAGTATCACGACAACACCCATCGTACCGGCTGCCAGGTACTCAACGAGCATTGAAGCCGGGGCTGGTTGGCCAACACCTAACTCTACCAAACTCTCACCGGCCCCGTCGATATTGGGAAGACACTCCGTATCAAGCAGACGCCAGTCGGCGCGCTCCGCAAAAATGACATAGGTCGACCCAATCTTCAGTTCAGGCGCGCATGGACGCTGCCTAATCACCTCGTGTCTTTGGACACCGCCCTTAAAGACTTGCTGAACACGAACGTGGACCAATCGCTCCGAGCGGATTGTCGCGTCCGACTCGACGACTGCTGAGAAGACCAAGCCAGATAGCCGAACCTCCTCTGAAACCGATGCTATTGGTGGGCACGAACACGCCACCGCATTACCCGCAGCAACGAGAACCGAAGCCAAGATACAAGACCTAGCGCCCACGTTGGGATCTCCACAGGCGTCGCCATTCATCTTGGCTTGGAGTCGTCCCTCCGTGAGATTGGGCCTCATTGTGCAAGACCGCGTCCGACCCCATCGCATTGACCCGGAATCGCTGGCCAGCATCACGCCCCATCTCATTGATGTACTTGTTCTTGCCTCCAAAAAGACTCTCAGTTGTATGCTGTACGGGGATTGGGCCGCTTCCTCCAATGACACGATTCGCGCCAAGGACATGCCCAAACTCATGCGCAGCCTCCTCAGCATAAGGGTGATACCAACTCCAAGGTCTGGCTTGGTTCCAAATCAGGTTGCCGCCCTCCACCAAACCGTTGCTGATGTCGATCGCCCTGGGATTTATGTAAACATCATATCCGGTTCTCGCCGAGTTCAATGTCGTCCCAGCCCACGACTTCGGAAGGATATCGGGGTTTTCGTCGCGAGCCATGAAACGAACCGGACGACCAACCCTAGCGATTTCGAGAATGTCTTCTCGAATACCGGGTGTTCTCAGCATCGAGTCGAAGACTGCACTCAACGCATCGTCAACTATGATCGGACCTCCGTTCGAAGAGCGCACCCAGTCGACGCCTGGCGTCGAACCAGCGGCCGGCTTCACGGCGGCGGTCTGATCACTGATCGGTGCGCTCTCTGGTTTCGGCATTGGCTTTGAATTGCGCCCAAATATGCGCCCGGGCGCACGCGAATCATCGCAACCAACGGCAAGAGCCACGCGTCTCGTCCGTGTTCCATGGTCACCATCAGTGCTAGATAGCTTCATTTGATCATCTGGATGGCAAGATCCAGCCCTTCCCCGGACAGTTACACTGCAACAACATCCTCGAGCACCAACCTGCGCTGTGGCGCTCTGTCAGCGAGGAAGTCGTCAAGCCCACCAACAACCACGCCGAGCAGGACCTCCGCGGCTTCGTGCTTTGGCGCAAGTCCTCGCTGGACAGTCAGTCGGCGCGCGGCGACCGCTTCGCGGCCAACCTCAAGTCGGTGGTGCATACCTGCAGGGAGCAGCGCCATGTCTTCAATTACCTCGTCGACGCCATTCAGGCCGCGTTCAACAACCGCTCAGCTCAGTGCCCTTTCTTCTACCGAGCGAGCGCGCCGGTCGCCCAAAGGTCGGCCTGGGCAAACCAGTCGCTGGCCTCACTGGGTCTGACTGGGGTTCCCCGCGCCTCCAAGAACTCCCCAAACAACCGCAGCATAGTGACGGCGTTGCCATCAGACGCATCCACAGACATCATTCTCCAATACCAGTCAGAACCAACCGCTCCCCTCTCGCGAGAAAGCCAAACACCAAACTCATCCAACAACCCACCCGACAAGATAGACGCATCACCATAAAGCGCCTGCGCCCTGCCATAGCCAACAAGAAACGCCATCAACTGCGACAACGCAGTACCACAGAGCAAAACACCCGGCCTCAAGGACAGACCGGCCAACACCACCGCAAGATGTCTATCGGACTCAATCATCCCATCACCCTAAAACGGAGTGAACATCACATTACCCAGGAGAGTGGTGCGCCCCTCCCCCAAATCCATCAGGGGGTGCGGATCGGATCGTGAGCATCAGCTGACCTGATCGTCGATGGTATGGGGTCCCTTCCCGGTACAGGTGGGGTGAGGCAGATGGGGGCATGGCCAAGATCACCCTCGAAGTTCCCGACGATGTGGCGGAGATGTTCAAGGCTCTGGAGGCTCGTCTGAAGTCGCTCGAGGCGGACAAGACGGGCGCCGCGCCAGCGGTGAAGGAGTCGGAGGTGGACGTGGTTACGTCGGGGATCGCGCTCGAGTTGAAACGGAGGGGACTTCAAGCCCTCGAAATCGACACCGAGTACGTCCTCGTCGACGGGAAGCGGCACAAGCGCGTCCTCAAAGCCGAAGCGACGTACTACGCGAAAGAGGGAACGGTCCGAGTGACGCGAAGCCTGTTTCGGGAGTGCGGTGTCAGGAACGCGAGGACCGTCGATCCCGTTGCTGCGCGCATGGGCGCCGTCGGCACGTGGCTGCCTGAGGTGGCCAAGGCGGCGGCCTTCCTGCTGCAACAGGGAACCTCGCGCGAAGCAGAGGACACCTCGAAGGCGACGTCGGTACTCCCGTTCTCGCGCAGCAGCTTCCTGCGCGTCGCACACGCGGTGGGTGCGTTGCACGACGCAGTGAGGGACGAAGTCGAAGACGAGTTGGTCAAGCGTTGCGTCATCCCAGACAAGGCAAGCAGTCTCTCTGTGTCGATGGACCGTGTTGCGGTGCCGATGGAAGAGCCGCTTCCGCGGAAGGCCGGGCGACCGAAGAAGGGCGCCGCGAAGCGGCCGATCGCGAGGGTGTGGCACATGGCCTACGTCGGAACGCTGACCTTCCACGATGCTGAAGGAAACGCACTCCACACCATCCGCTACGGGCGCATGCCTGGGCTGGGCTGCGATGACTTGCTGGGCCGACTGTTCGCCGACACACAGGCTTTCCTGGCTCGCGGCGCTCGCCTCAAGATTGCGCTGCTGTCTGACGGCGCGAAGGAGATGGTGGACGGCCTTGCCGCTGTGTTCAATCGCGAGACGCTCGGGGTCGATGTCTACCAACACATCGACCTCTGGCACGTTGTTGAGAAACTCGGAGCCGCAGCGCGCGTCATGCACGGCGACGGAGCTTCGCCTGTCATCACACGCTGGAAGTTGCTGCTGCTCAACAGCGAGTCGGCTGTCTCGCGGATCCTCAACGAGCTTCATGCCTCGGGCCTGCGCGAGCACTCGGTCGGCGACGCCCGCCCGGTCCACGACGCCATCACGTACCTTCAGAATCACGGCACGAGGATGGACTTCGTGGCCGCGCGTGCAGCCGGCCTTCCCCTCGGGAGCGGCAACGTCGAGGCGACATGCAAGAGCCTCGTCGGCCAGCGGCTCGTCAGGACCGGCTCGCGCTGGCTCGAGACCACCGGACAACACATCATCGACCTCCGAGCACTCGCCCTCAGCGATCGCTTTGACGACGCGATGGAACTCACTCTCGCGCCCCTCGTTCGTCACGTCAGGCGGGCCGCTTGATCAACATGGGAGGCACACCC
>JBILUC010000102.1:0-14436 GCA_044371205.1 Archangium sp. | reverse complement strand
GAAGCAGCGCGACGAGCCGACGCACCAGTCGAGCCGCGGTGACGGTGAAGGTGGTGCCCTTCTTCGGCGAATACTCGTACCGGCCATCGTCGAGGCGCCGGAGCCGCGACTCCGCCACCGCGCCCCTGGCCCCAGAGCGACACAGCCGCTCGAGCCCCTGCCTGTCATGGCCGTGCACGGCCGTGTCGGCATGCAGTGAGAAGCCCATCCGCACCGCGACTCATCGAGGGTGGTGACGACGTTGCAGCGGCTCTGCCAGCCCCAGCCGCTCCTGAATGGCGCGCGCCTGCAGCTCCTCGAAGTCGTCCTCCGGCCAGACGTTCTCGAGCGAGGCCCAGTCTTTCTTCGCCTGGCTCAGCACGCGCGCCAGAATTCGGGCCACGTCTTCGTCACTGGGCGCAGCCACCGGTGCCAGCGTGCCGTCTTCTCCCCACTGCGGTTCGGCCACGAAGAGGTGGAGCGCCGCAGGCATGTTGTTGCGGGAGTGATGCTCACTCGACGACGGGCCCCTTCTCGTCCCACGACACGACGGCGAAGTCATCCTCCCTGGTTTCGCCGTTGTTGGGTTCCGAGGTTGGGCTCTCCTGATCTGCCCGAATGACCTCGAGCTCGGAGGAGCCGCTGCCCTTTCCCTTTCCCACGCTGCGCACCTCGAGATCGAGGGTTGCCGTCGAGCGCTTGGGGAGGCTCGAGATGCTCCACAGTCCGCTCTTGAGCTCGAAGCGGCCAAGGCTCGCTTTGGCGGACTGCACGACGAGGCCGCTTCCGCGAAGCGTCTGGCGCAACACCAGGCCCGTGACGGCGAGCGGATACGCATTCGCCACTTCGAAGCGAACGTGTCGAAGGCCGGCCTTGCCGTCTTCGAGCAACGAGGCCGCCACCGTATAATGACGCTTGAGAATCTCGTTGACGCAGGCGTCGCCGATGTCGTCTGCGTCCTCATCTGCCTGATCCGCGTTGGGCGTGCTGCGGCAGTTGTCCCTGGCGTTGATGACGCCGTCGCCGTCGTCGTCGTCTTGGCCGGCGGCTTCGGCCATGTCGCGGAAGACGTTGCCGGTCCTGACCGTCACACAGCCCAGGCCATCGAGCGAACTGAGCGTGAACGGCTTCGCTGGCAGCGGTACCGAGCACTCGCGCACGCTGTACCCGCCCTCCATTTCGTTCTGCACCTCAAAGACGCACCGGTCGCCGACCTTCCGGGGAGTGCTGAGGGTGACCGAGCCGAGGGACCGCCAGAGCGTCCCGCCTCCCGCAGTGCAGTCATGGAGGTCGATCTCGACGATCCCGCCGCCGTCTCGCACGAAGATCACCGCCCCGGTCTGCGCTGGCGGTGCCGCGTCGGCGAGTCGAGTGCCTGCGTCCACGGCGGCCTTGCCCGCACTCGTACAGGCCACGAGCAGCAGCCAGGCGCCCCACGAACCCACTTCCACCAGACGCTTCATTCACTACCCCCGTCACGTCGCGAGCTGCGTTTCCGGTCAGGGTACTTTGACTGCGACGATCGTGCTCCCCGGCGAAGGCTCAACGTTGGACAACCCTGAGACAGATACCGGCATTCAACTGACAGGCTCGAGCGGCGCGATGATCAAGGCGTCGGCGGGTGACGTGATGAACGTGGCAGTCCCCTTTGATGCCCCGAATCGCAACGTCGTCGCAGCGGGCGTGGGCGAGAGGGGGTGATGGGCATCGCGAGACTCCTGAAAGGAAGAGGCGTGACGTCACCAGATCATTCGGGCCCCGCCCCACTTCGTGGGAACGTCCGTCCCCGTGCTCAGCCTCGCCCTCGTGTTGTCACTCGCCGCCGCCCCCGAGGGCGCCGAGTTCATCGAAGACGTTCGCCCGCTCTTCAAGTTGATCACCTGCGACACGGAGTCGCCGCCCGGCCTCGACGCGAAGACCGTCACCGCGTGGTGCACGAACCAGAAGAAGCGGTACGAGAAGTTCTCCGAGGGCTGGGGCGTGAAGGCGCGCGCGTTTCTCGAGCCGCTCAAGCCCGCCAGTCTGCCGACCGAGCTCGTCTACCCGTTCGGTGGCGGCGACCTCATGGCCGCGCTGCAGCTCTTCCCCGAGGCGCAGGTCGTCAGCACGCTCTCGCTCGAGCTCGCGGGTGACCCCCGCCGCTGGAAGACGCTCACCGACGCAAAGAAGTTGAAGACCAGCCTCTCGGCCATCTCCAACGCGAGCGCGTCGACGCTGCTGAGCAACGACTCCCTCTCGAAGAACCTGTCGGCTACGCAGCAGGGCGAGCTGCCCGGCCAGCTCTCGATGCACTTGATGGGGCTCGCGCTCGCCGGCCAGGAACCGGTCTCGGTGCGCTTCTTCCGCCTCGAGGCCGACGGCGCGCTGCACTACCTGACGACGGAAGAAATCGCCGCCCTCGAGGGCACCACCGCGAAGAACCTCAAGGCCTCGTGGAAGTCACCCGACTTCAGCCCCGCGTTCGCGAACGTCGAAGTGCAATTCGTGCCGAAGGGCAACCTCACCGCGCCACGCCGCACCCACCGCCACTTCGCCGCCAACCTCGCGAACGACTCGCTCCCCGTCGGCTTGATGAAGCACCTCGAGGCGAAGGGACGCGTGACGAGCATGACCAAGGCCGCGAGCTACCTGTTGTGGCGCGAAGCGTTCTCGGTCGTGCGCGAGTGGCTGCTGGCGAGCTCGGCGTTCATGGTGAGCGACTCCACCGGCATTCCCCCGCGGCACTGGACGCAGAAGGGCTGCACCGTCGAGGCCTTCGGCGCCTTCGAGAAGTCGTTCCTCGGCACGTGGGAGGGCTACCAGGCAGAGCTCCGCACGCTCTTCAAGACCGCGAAGCGGGTGCCGATGCGCTTCGGGTACCCCGACGGCAGCCCGAGCAAGCACAACCACCTGCTGCTCGCGAAGTGCCCCGCGAAGAGCTGATCAGGGCGCGCGGAGGTCTTCCGGCGATGCGCTCGAGCGCGACCTGCAGCGCTTCCAGGTCCTCGGGTGAACGCGCGACCTCGCGCCGGGTGCGAACGATCGACAGCTGGCGCTCGAGGAGCTGCACGTCGTCCCCCGCGGCCTTCGCTTTGGCCGTGTTCCGCTCGAGGGTCTTCAGTTGGCGCTGCAGTCGCTCGCGGCCCGACTTCGCGTCGTCGGCTTTTGGGCGCTCGATGGGTTTGGCCGGCTCGCTGTTCGGCTGAGCGACGGCGGAGGGTGCCGGAGGCGCGCCGACGAGCGGCTCCGCGACGGTCGGTGCGGGAGGCGCCACTGCGGGCGCAACGCCTGGTTCTGCGACGGGTGATGCGGGCGGAGGCGCCACCGCAGGCGCGACGACTGGCGATGGCTCTGCACCGGCTGCTGCGGGAATCGGCGCCACCACGGCAGGCGCGGGAGTCGGTGGCGGCGTGGGCGAGCGCGTGGCGAGCCAGGTCGCACCGGCTCCCAGCAACACGGCCGCGGCGCCGATGGCGAAGACGGGCCCGCGCTTCGGCTGCACGGCCTTCGTCAGCTCTCCCGTCGAGGGGCCCGCGGGCGCCGGAGCCGGAGCAGGGCGTGTCGCTTCCAGCACGCCGGTGCGGCCGAGTTCGAGCGACGCGGGCTCGGGCGTGCGCCCCTTCACGAAGGTCTGCTCGAGCGGTTCGCGCGCATCGAACGCCTCGATGGGCTCCTCGATGGTCGTCAGCGCCGAAGGGTCAGACACCGCCACCTTGAGGCGCCCCAGCTCGCGACGCAGTTCTTCGGCCGAGCCGTGTCGCTCATGCGGTCTCTTGGCGAGCAGTCGCCCGATGATGGTGTCGAGCGCGCCGGGCAGCGATGGGTTGCGCGAGCTCGGGAGCGGAATCGGCGCTTCGAGGTGTTGGTAGATGACCCGCACCGCGGTGTCGCCGGTGTACGGCAGCGTGCCGGTGACCAGCTCGAAGAGGATGACGCCCATCGCGTAGAGGTCGAGCGCCGGCCCCACCGACTCGCCGCGCGCCTGCTCGGGCGCCATGTACGACGGCGTGCCCAGCACCACGCTGGCCTTCGTTTCCTGCAGCACGCCCATCTTCGCGATGCCGAAGTCGAGCAGCTTCACGTGGCGCTCCCCCGTCGGCGAGCGGCACAGGAAGATGTTCGAGGGCTTGAGGTCGCGGTGAATCACGCCCGCTTGATGCGCAGCCGAGAGCGCGCTGAGCACCTCGTCGGCGATCTGCAGCACCTCGATGAGCGGCAGGGTGCGGCCCTGGCTGCGCGCCTCGGTGAGCGCGTCCTCGAGCGAGCGGCCCTCGAGGTATTCCATGATGATGGCCTGCCGACCGTCGGGCAGCTTGGCCGAGCCGAAGATGTCGACGATGCCGCGGTGGCGAATGGCGTTGACCGCGCGCGCCTCGGCGATGAGGCGCTGCACGATGTCTGCAGATTCACCGATGTCGGCCTTGATGACCTTGATGGCGACGCGCTTGCCAATCTCAGCCTGCACGCCGGAATACACGAGGCCCATGCCGCCCTCGCCAATGCGCGCCTCGATGATGTAGCCGTTGAGGGTGAGCCCGACGACCGGGTCGAGCGCAGGCGCTGAGGTCTCGGTGCTCACGGGGGCTCAGTCGCAGCAGAGGAAGGGGCGGGCGACCTCGTTGCAGAACGCACCGCTGACGCGGGTCGCGCCCGCCGTCGTGTCCCAGAACGGGGAAATCGACGTCGTGGCGCTCGACGTGTAGCCGATGCAGTCGTCGAAGCCGATGGTGGGGGTGCCGAGCGCCGTGTACATGCCCGACAACCAGCCCGTCGGCACGTCGAGGCCAACCGAGTACGAGGCGACGACTTCCTGAGTCGAGCAGAGGTGCGCAGTGGGCCGCCCGCAGGTCGTCTCACAGAGCTGCTTCACGCCCCGGTAGCCACCCTGGTTGCCGTTGCGGTTGTTGGTGGCGCCACAGAAGGTGCCGTTGAGGCTCAGCGCGCGCGTCACGCCTCCGTCGGGCAACGGGGCCGAGGCCCGAACGAGTCGGCCCGCTGCGAGTGCGCGGTCGGCTTCGAGCGCATAGGGCACGGCGTTGAGCTTCACGCGCGGCATGACCGTGGCGTTGATCTGCAGCTCGACGAAGAGGTCTGCCTGCCTGCGCACCTCGTCGACGCAGGCGGTGCTCAAGCTGAGCGAGAAGCGCCCCAGCGCATCGGGTGTCACGCTCTGCTGAGGCGTGACGCAGGCCTCGATGCCGCCAGATGCCTGAGAGAAGAGGCGCAGCGTCAGGTTCTGGCTGCCGGTGAGCGGCGCCCCCACCGAGTCCTGCAGGGTGCCGGAATAGACGAGCGGGGCGCTCTGCGGTGCGCCTGCGGCAATCACCGTTCCTACGGCGCCCATCACCAGCGCACCCACCACCACGGTCGTCTTCAACGCACGCATGCTTCGTCCTCTCGTTTCGGAAGGTTCGTCATGGGGTCAGCGCCCCCTCCACACACACGTTGCCGGTGCAGACCCGGGCCTGCGTCTCGAGCCGGCCGTCGATGACACGCACGCCTGCGGCGGACGGCTGAGGTGGCAACGTGAACAGGCCTTGCCGGGTCAGGAGCACGCCGCCGTCGGGACGCGGTGGCTGGCCGGCATCAAGGACGCCAGCGTCGAACGGGCCAGCATCCGGGAGACCCGCATCGGGTGGTCCGGCATCTGGCGCACCGGCGTCGACTGCACCGGCGTCGACTGCACCGGCGTCGACTGCACCGGCGTCGGCTGCACCGGCGTCGACTGCACCGGCGTCGACTGCGCCAGCGTCGGCTTCACCTGCGTCGAGTTCACCTGCGTCGACTTCACCCGCGTCGACTTCACCCGCGTCACCTGCGTTCCCGCCACCCGTCGCGCTGCCGCCACCTGTCGCGCTGCCGCCACCTGTCGCGCTGCCGCCACCTGTCGCGTTCCCGCCACCTGTCGCGTTCCCGCCACCAGTCGCCGCAGCGCACAGCGAAGGATCGCCCGCGTCACAACCGAGCGCGTCCCAATCGGTGCAGCCCGCTGCCGCCAGGAGAACGACCACCATGCTCGCGCGGGAGATCAAAACGAGCCTCCGACGACGAGCGCTGCGCCCGTGGCGTGCGGAACGAGGCTGGCCGTCGCCGGCGCCTTCGGAGCCGCGAGTGCCCAGATGACAGAGGCCAACACCGCGGCACCTCCGCCAACCATCAACCCCACGCCCACGCCTTCTTTGGTCTTCCCCGACTCGACGAGGGGCCGAACCTCATTCATCTCGAGACCACCCGCAGTCAGCCGCTCGCGCTCCGTCGCTGCCGAGAGAAACACCCCGACTCCGGCGCCGGCCGCAGCCACCCCGACCAGCCCCGGCACCCAGCGAACGAAGGTGCTGCTCGTCGCGGGCGTCGGCGCGGGCTCGACCACCGAGACGGGCGGCGGTGGCGGCGGTGGTGTCGTCACCACGACCGGGGGCGGTGCAGGAGGTGGCGCGACCACGACGGGAGGGACCTCCGTCAGCCCGAGCGCCCGCTTCACGGCAGGCAGCATCACGGTGCGCGTCTGGGTGCTGAGCACGTCCAGAATGGTCGCGTTGGGGCCCTGCGCCACCACCGACTCCACCTTGCGTCCGTCTTCGTCGATGGAGAGCAGATCGACCTTCACCACCGCTTCATCGACGACGCGCGCGCTCTCGATGGCGATCAGCACCGTGGCGCCCTTCGCCTTCGCTTCGCTGATGAGGCAGGGCAGCTTGCGTTGACACTTCGTGAGGTCACCCACGGGCGGTGTCGCGACGCCGCCCTCGACGAGTACGGCGCGCACGGCCGCGAGCTGGGCGGCAGCCGACGGCTGGGCGACGCCTTGACGCCGCGTCAGCACGACCCACGGCGCGGGTGCGGCCGCCTGATGCACCACCAACGAGAGGACGAGAGCGAGCAACGCAAAACTCCGGGGAGTGCTGTGGTTTGCCCAGACGGAAGGGTCGCCCCCACAGCAAAGCGTGGGCCGGAGTGGATCTGGCCGAAACGACGCGAGCCGACTGGTGCGGTGACGTCACGTCGACGCCCACGAGCGGTTACGGCCGACGCGATGACGTCAACTCGGCACGAAGGCCAGCGCTACAAGCACGACGTCACGAACTCGACCAGGTGCAGCTCATCCATCGCGGGGATGCTGGCCACGTTCGTATTGCGAGACGCGCGGGCGCCGATGCCCTGGGCTGCGTAGGCGTCCATCACCGGCGTGCTGTTGTATTCAGAATGAAACAGGTCGGCGTTCACCGTGAGGTGCACGAATTGGATCTTCGGGCTCGAGGCGGTGATCCACTCGGCAGGCGTTCGGCCACCAACGGTGTTGGGTGGCGTGTCACCGGGCTGGGTGCTGTCCACGGACCCGGGCAGGGCCTGCTTCATGAACATGCACTTGATGAACGACGCGTTCGCCGGGTCGTGGCCGATCTTCCAGCTCGCGAAGGTGCCGCGAGACGCGCCACCCAACACGATGCGGTTTGCGTCCAACCCAGACGGGCGGCGTTGGTTCGTACCCAGTCGAGCATCAGGGCTGCATCGGTGGTCACGTCTGCTTCGTTGGCCGGGGTGAGGGTGGCGTGCGATTCCCAGCTGATGACGGACACGCCCCGCTCGGCCAATTGCCTCCGCAGCTCTGCGGAGGGCAGGTTGCTTCGGTAGGTCGAACCGTTCGGGTGCGCCCACAGGTAGACGGGTCCCGGGTTCTCGACGGTCGCAGACGCCGCCCGGTACAGGTCGAGCACCTGGCGCGACTCGCCGGTGGTGCCGTAGTTGAAACTCTCGGTGAGGTCGTTCTCTGCCATCTGGCCGCGACCGCACGCGGTGAAGAGGAGCGCGGCGATGATCAGCGCGTTGATCAGTTGCACATCGAGTACTCGCGCCCGTCGGCGTTGATGATGGGCGAGCCGTTCGAGTTGCGCGTGATGGTCAGCGGCACCGGCGCGAGCTGCGGCTCTTCTTGCGAGCTCAGGTAGAGCTGGCCACCCTTGACCGCCCACTGACCGCCGTTGGTGCGGTTGCCCGTCGCCTGCGCCGTCGTGCCCGCGTACGCGTTGTTCGCGTAGATGTCGGACTCGCTGAAGTCCTGCCAGGTGCCGTTCGGGTTGAAGTGCACCTTCTGGGTGTACGAGTTGCCGTTCGAGTAGCGCAGCCAGCACCAGTTCGACGAGAGCAGGAGTCGGCTGAGCTGATCATTCCCCGCCGCCTGTGGCTGCGCGGGCTTCGCGCCCCTTCCGCGCTGCTGTGGCGCGGGGTCCTCGAGCTCCTGCGGGCCCTTCGGCGCCGAGTCCATGAAGGCCTTCGCCATCGCTTCCATCGCGGGGTCGACCGCCTGCGGCTTTGCGCGCGCTGCCTTCGAGCCCGCACGCTGCAGCGAGAGCGGCACGCCGGCGAGGTTGACGGTCAGTGTGTCGCCAGTCACCTGAAAGGGAAGACGATCGGCTTCGCCGTCGGGGTCGGTGAGCGTCAGCAGCTTGCCGTCGCTCTTCCACTTGAGCGGGTCGCCTTCCATCGAGCCGGTGCCGTTGGCGTTGAGCGTGAGAAACGGCTCACCGTTCAACTGCCACGTGCCGACGAGCGGGTTGGCGGGAGCGGCCTGCAGCACCACGAAGAGGGCGAGGAGCATGTCAGCAAGCGTACACCGCCCCCGTGAGACGATTCGTCGTCTGACGAGCAAGGGCGCTTCCCGAACGGTGCCTGCACGCCGGGCCGCCGTTCGAGCAGGGTGCGCAGCATCGGGTTTCGCTTCACCACGTCCTGGCGCAGCAGGTGCGCGATGAGCGGCGCCGGCGTGGCGCTCCAGCGCGCGAGGTTCTGCACGAAGAGCTCGACCTTCTCTTCCGAAGGACCACTGACGAAGCGGGCGCGCAGCACGTCACGCGCGGTGCGGCGGGTCTGCTCGGGCACCTCGCGGTTGATGCACACCAGGTGTTGCTCGTGCATGCGCTGCGTCGTCCACAAGCGGCGGTACAACCCGGCCGGGAGTTGAGGGTTTCGCAGCAGCGCGCGGCGCACTCCGACGTCGGCGGCGAAGAGCGGCTTCGCGGCGAGCGCTTCGAGGAGCAGCGCCGAGATGACTTTCGGCAGCGGGTCGAAGCAGAGCGGGGTGGGGTCGCCGACGGAGCGTGCGCACGTCGAGACCTGCGACCACGGCTGGCTTCCAACCCATGCAGGTCCTCCGGGCGCGGAGTGTACGAGGCCCGCGTCACTCAGCGCAGCAGCCGCTCGGCGTTCTTCGCGTAGAGCTTCTCGAGCACGTCGGGCGGCAGACCGAGACCGTCGATGTTCCAACGACCTTGAATCGGCGTGGGCGTCGGAATCGCGGTGTCGCGCGTCTCGAAGAAGCGCCACGTCGAGCCGAAGAAGCGCTCCACGTCGTCGGGCCCGGGAGGCGTCGCGCCCGTCGAGCCCAACATCAAGTCGAGCTCGAGCGCGCCCACGCCGAGGTCGGTGCCGAACAGAATGCGGTCCTGGTGCTTGATGAAGAGCTCGCGCACCAACGCGACGTTGCGGTGGCCGAGCTCCGGCACGCGCGCCGCGGTGTCGACGTAGAGGTTCGGGTACGTGTCGAGCATCGCGCCGACGCGCTCTGGGAACTCGGGCGCGTTGCCGAAGTGCACGCCGATGAACGTCGTCTTCGGGTGTCGCGCCACGCGGCGCTCGTACGCAGCGAAGAGCGCCTCCCAGCTCGGCACGGGCTTGCCGAAGTAGCTCCACCCCGGGTGCACCGTGAGCTCGTCGATGCGCTCGTTGTCGGGGCCGACGGGTTGCCAGAACGCGACCGGGTCTCCGGTGTGAATCGCGACCGGCATTCCCAACTCGCCGCACTTCTCGAAGAACGCATCGAGTGACGGATCATCGACCGCGAGCAGCCCGCCATCGGCGCTCTCGTACCGAAGCCCGAGCGCCTTGTAGATTTTCACGCCTTTCGCGCCGAGCCGCTTCGCCTCCTCGAGTTCGACCACCAGCTCGCGCACGTCGCGCTGCCACGGCGGCGTCGCGAACACCACGAAGTGCCCGTTCGTCTTCGCGGCCTCGGCGAGGTTCTCTTCGAGCCCCATTCCCGGCCAGCCCCCCGAGAGCTGCACCGCCCTCGCGATGCCGTGCGTCTCGTTGATGCGCTGCGCACGTCGGTACGCCCCGTCGCTCACGTGTTGGTGCACGTCGAAGCGACGAAACGCGAGGCCCGCATCTCTCGGCGCGGGGCCTGTCGGCTTCGCGCACGTGCACCCGCTCATCGTCAGCGCCACGAGGGAGGACATGGCTGCGAGCGTCTGCACGACCACACTCTATGCGTGCGTGCCGCTGCGGGGTCGGCCGCTACTTCGGCAATCGGGTCGCGAGGTCTTCCATGAGGAACTCGACCTTGCGCGAACGCTCGAGCGTCTCGGTGTCTTCGGCCCCCAACGCCAGGGCGCGGCGCAGGAGGATGGCGGCTCCAACCAGGTCGCCCTCGTCTTCCAGCACCAGCGCGGCCTTGAGCAGCGCCTTCACGTCGTCGCGCGTGGCCTTGACCGCCCCGACCGCTGCGTCGTCTGAGGGCTCGAGCCACAGGGGGCAGGTGCTGTGGTCCTGTTTCGCGACGGGTTTGGCGTACGCGCCCTTCACCCCACGCTGAATCAGCGCCGCCAGGCCAGCGCTGTGGCTTGTCTGCGCGGCCGTCTGGTCTGCGCAGGCCCCGAGCACCACCAGCACGAAGCCCGGGTTGAGCCCACCCACCGAGTCGGAGCGCACCAGCTTCGGGTACCCCGGCGCCAGCACCAGCTGCTGCGGCAACTTCAGCGCATCACGCAGCGCTTTGGCCTGCGCCTCTGTCCTCGCGCCCGCAGCGATGAACACGCGGCTCTCGAGGGGAGGGGCAGCGGCCAGCAGCAACACGACGGCAAGGGAGACCATGCGCGGCAGGCTATCGATGAATCCGCCTCATCGCGCCGTGGTATCTGCGCGGCATGCTGCTCGGCTCGCTCCTGCTGCTGATGTCTCAAGTCGGTACGGTGTCAGGTGAAGTCATCGTGGTGCCCGATTCCTCCGGCGCGGGGCACACCACGTCGAACCTCATCGCCGGGCTCGGCTCGACGCTCTGCGCGTTTGGCGCGAAGGGCGTGTACGCGGCGAAGCCCGACCTCTTCGACGTGGTGGTGGTCTTCACCACCAACCCGCTGACGGGCGGCGGGCTCACCAACTCCGCGACGCCGAAGGGCACCATCGTGCGCTCGACCTCGAGCGGCGCGATGTACGGCAGCCCGCTCATCGCGCTGCAGCCTTCCGAGTTCGGCAGCGCGTCGCGCTTGTCTCACTGCGTCTTCATGGGCCCCGTGCAGAACCTGCCCGCGATGCCCGACGACGACTTCCGCCAGCCGGCGTTTGGTGGCGGCACGATGCTCAGCGGCGTCACCGGCATCGAGGTGCTCGGCCACGAGTTCGGTCACCAATGGCTCGCGTTCTCGGCCTTCGACCAGGGCAACGGGCTCGACGTGCTGCACCGCGCCGACGCGCGCGAGCCGTTGATGGGCATGCAGACCAACCGCGTCTCTGCCGCGACGGTGCACTACAGCCACCTCGCCGACACGCGGTCGGTGATGTACGGCAACTTCATCACGCCGCTCGGGGGCGACCAGTTCCGCATGAGCGGGGGCGAGCGCGGCTACGGCCCGATGGATCAGTACTTCATGGGCCTGCGCCCGGCGAACGAGACGCCTCCGCTGCTGGTGCTTGACGACGGCTCGGGCATGGGGCTCATCGGCACGCCGCTGCGGCGTGGCGAAACGCAGACCGTCACCGCGACGGCCGTGAACGTGCCCGTCGACGACTTCATTCGTGCACAGGGTCCGCGCGTGCCGGCGTTCCCCAACGCGAAGCGCTGCTTCCGCGTCGCTTTCGTGCTCGTCACCGCGCAGGGCACCACGGCGAGCGTTGATCAACTCGCGCTCGTCGACCGCTACCGCCAGCGTTGGGAAAGCTGGTTCTCCACCGCCACCGATGGGCGCGGCAACTCGGTCACCTCGCTCGACGTCTTCGCCGAGTGCCCTGAGCCGCCGCTGGGCATGGATGCGGGAGTCACCGGGATGGACGCGGGCACGCCTGCGCTCGACGCCGGCACACCCGAGGTGGACGCGGGTTCGATGCAGCCGGTCGACGCAGGGCTGGAACCCGGGCCCGACGCCGGCAGTGGAGACGACGGGCGCATCGATACCGGCAAGATTCGCCCCGGTTGTGGTTGCACGGGCTCGACAGACTTCACGCTCGCTGCGTTGCTGCTGCTGCCGTTGCGACGCCGACAACGTCACGGGAGCTTGAACCGCGCCACGCCTTCGCGCGCGTAGCTGCCGAGGTAGAGGTAGCCGTCGGCTTCGGTGACGCACGCGATGGGCGAGTAGCTGTCGGGAGCGTCTCGTTGAAACGACTCCACTGGCTTGCCCTGCTCGTCGACGAGCAGCACCCACGAGCGGCGCGCGGCCTTCGGCATCAGGGCCTTCGGCAGGCCGGCGATGAGCTTGCGCGCGAAGGGCACGTTGGCGAGCAACTCGATTTCGGGTTTGCGCGGGCTGCCGAGCGCGACCCAGAAGCCCTTGCGTGACGTCGCGCGGCGCACGTTGTCGGGGAATCCGGGCAGCGCGTCGGTGAACACTTCTTTTCTCCCCGCCGAGGGGCCGGTGAGGGGAATGCGCCAGAGGCGGTAGCCGCCGGTCTCGGCCACCACGAGGAACGACTCGTCTTCGGACAAGGTGATGCCGTTGGCGAAGCTGAAGCCGTCGGCGACGAGCGTGAGGTGTTTCGTCGAGGGCACGAGCTTGAGCACGCGGCCGGTCGTCTGGTGCTCGAGCAGGTCTTCGGTGAACGACTCGATGCTCCAGCGCGCGCTGGCGTCGGTGAAATAGATGGTGCCGTCTTTGGTGATGGCGAGGTCGTCGACGAACTTGAAGGGCACGCCGCCGTGCGTGGTGGCGAGCGTCTCGAGGCCCTTCTCCCGGCTCCACGCCAGCAGGCCTGCGTGTGCGTCGCAGATGATGAGGCGGCCGTCGGGGTGAAACTCGA
This sequence comes from Archangium sp., assembly GCA_044371205.1. Lineage (GTDB taxonomy): Bacteria > Myxococcota > Myxococcia > Myxococcales > Myxococcaceae > Archangium_A. The sequence goes on along the minus strand of JBILUC010000102.1, from coordinate 1,473 downwards.
GCGCCAGCGGGCGGCCTTTCGTGTCGACGAGCACCTCGGGCTCGTCGCTGCCGACCTTCAGCTTCACCACGCGGCCGTCTTTCAAGCCCGCGTAGAGGGACCCGTCTGCGGTCAGCGTGATGGCCTCGGGGCCGACCAGCTGCTTCGCCCACCACTCGAGCGGCTGGAGCTTCTCGTCGGGCGCGTACGCCCCCTCTCGCGCGGAGCTCGGCGGCGGCGACCACGCACGCGGCTCGATGGGCGAGCTGACCCACAACAGGCCGCCCACGAGCACCAGCACGATGAGAACCACGGCGGCGAGTTTCCGCGCGAGCAGCATGGGGGCTCCTTACGGCAGCGAACGCCCGGCACGTCAGTCTTTGTCATGCCCTTTCACGAGCGCTCGCGAGTCTTCCCCTCCAGCGGGCTGCAGCCACACGGCGGTCTCGCGGCCTGAGCGCTGGAGGGCGACCTCGACCTCGTCACGAGCACTGCGGCGCCCAGCGCGAACGTCACGGCAGCGAAGACCACTGCGTCGGCGAGACGCGGCCGATGTAGCGGGGCGGGGCGCCGAGCTGCGGCTTGTAGATGACCGCGTCGGCGGGGTTGAGCGAGTCGAAGACCGGGCACGCCGTCGCGTAGTCGGCGTGACCGATGAACACCGCGTTCGAGCCCTGCGTCGGCATGGCGTTGATGAGCGAGCTCTGGTCGCGGCAGCGATTCGTTTCCTCGTAGACGAAGTACGTGAGCTGCTGCACCTGCTCGATGACGCCCGCGTCGAGCTGAAGGCCCTCTGCCGTTCGCACCGCGCGGCAGAACTCGCTGCTCGCCACCCGGGTGACGGGGATGGTGTTGCTCGCGAAGAACGTCGCCACCGACGAGAGCTCGAAGTCAGCCGCGCTCGGGGTGAGCTGCGCCGATGTCGCGCTCGCGCACGTCGCGTTGCACGACTTCCACCAGTTGGGGGAGGAGGTGCCGCTCGCCGTGCCCAGCGTGAGGTTGTCAACGCACGTCGTCGCGGTCGCGTGCCGGAAGTAGAGCGAGTACCCGCCGCCCTGGAGCGCCTGCTTGAGCGTGACGGTGAACTCGAGGCTCGCGGGCGTCACGCTGCAGGTGGTGTTGAGGCAACCCCACGCGGCATAGCGGTAGCGGCGCGCCTCGAGCGGCATGTTGGGCAGCAGCGCGTCGAGGCGTTCGCGGGCGCTGCTCGCGGAGCCATCGAAGACCACCGTCGCGTTGGGGTCGGTCGGCCCGCTGGGCATCCCGTTCAACGTGCGCAGCACGCGCACGCGGGGCGCGGTGGTGGTCCACGTGAGGTCGACGTGCTGCCGGTCACTGGAGATGACGGCGGTCAGACCAGACACGCTCAAGCTGGTGCCCCCGTCGCCCGGTGACGCGACGCTCACGCTCGGGGCCGTGGCGCCACAGCGACCGCACGAGTTGCAGTTGAACACCGCGTAGAAGGTCGGCTCGGTGGGCGAGAGGTTGTTCACC
>JBILUC010000163.1:0-4075 GCA_044371205.1 Archangium sp. | reverse complement strand
CTGATCAAGTTCGCGAACCCGGCCATCGTGCCGTGGGTCCACACCACGATGTTCTACAACCTGTACGAGGACACCGGGCTCGCGTACCTGCACACCGAGTTCGACGAGCACCGCGCGTACCTCGAAGCATGGTTTTGTCGTGGGCCTCGAGCTCGGTTGGGTCGAATCCACGGGCGCAGCGCTCCAACAGTTCCTCTCTTCCCCTGACGCCCGCCTGCTCAGCACGCTCGCCGTCACGCGCGTCGGCCTCGCAGCGGAAGAAGGCTTCGAAGACGAAGAAGACTTCGACGAAGAGACGGGCATGCCGAAGAGCCGCGTCGACCCTGAGTCCATCGCGGGCGCACTCGAGGGCGTGCTGTCGCAGGACCTGAGCCGCCTGGTCACGTTGAGCTTCGCGTACCTGGGCATGGGCGCGGCCGGCGCGAAGCGGTTGGCGAAGGCCACGGTACCGCCGCAGCTCGAGCAACTCGACCTCCGCTACAACTTCATTCAGGACGCGGGCCTCAAGGCGCTGTGCAGCTCGAGCGTCTTCTCGAACCTCAGCGCGCTGCACCTGCAGGCGAACCGGCTGGGGCCCGCGGGCGTGAAGGCGCTCGCCGCGCTCGAGCTCCCCCGCCTCAAGGTGCTCGACCTGCGCCGCAACGAACTCAAGAGCACCGGCGCGAAGACGCTCGCCGCGTCGAGGCTGCTCTCGGCGCTGACCCACCTCGGGCTGCAGCGCGACGACATCGGAGACCTGGGCGTGAAGGCGCTCGCCCAGTCGACGCAGCTCCCGCCGCCGCTGCGCACGTTGTGGAAGGGCCTCTTCGCCGCGAAGCCCGCAACCCCCACTGAGGAGGAGTGACATGACCACCCACGAGAGCCTGCGAGACCGCTTCTTCACGCTCGGCCCGAAGAGCCCCGAGGCCGAGTCCTTCCGTGCCGAGGTGAACGCCGTCGACGACGCACCCAGCGCGCGAGTCGATGGCCTGCGAGTGAGCCACTTTCCTTCGCGCTCCTTCAAGGCGGTGCGCTTCTTCGACGCCGAGCGACTCGAGCCGGCCGTGCGTGCGCACTTCGCGCGGCCGCTGAGCCACCTGCCCCACCTCGCTGCGGGCTTCGTCGACCCGGCGGAATTTTCCTTCCGTACCTTCGAGAACATCGTGTCGCTCGACGGCTTCTTTGACGGGCTGCCGCTCGACGAGGTGAAGCTCGAGCAGCGCACCCGCTTCGGTGACAAGCAGGTGTACGCGTTCGCACTCGGCGCTGGCGACGCGGTTCGATTGCGCTTGCAGCAGCTCGACACGCTTGGCCTCTACGCCCCGCCGCTGAACGCAGGCTCCCGTGGTGGCCAGCGCTTCATCTTCCACAGCACGCAGCTCGCCGAGAGCCTGACCCGCGCGGTGAAAGACGGCCTCGGCAAGTCGCTGCTCGGTGGCTTCTCGCACGTCAACCCGGTGTTCCGGTGCAACCGCTTCGAGCCCGGCGACGAGAAGTTCCATCAGCACTTCGACACGCCGTACTTCGACGCCGGCCGCAAGCACGTGAGCCGGTACACGCTCCTGCTCTACCTCACGGAAGGCGTCGGCTCTCCCACGCTGCAGGTCGAAGGCGCCGACGTGCTCACCAGCGTGGCGCCGTTCACCTGTGTGGTGCTCGACCAGCAGTACGCGCACGAAGGGCGGCCGTTCGATGCGGGCCGCAAGGTGTTCCTGCGCACCGAGCTCATCTTCGAAGAGCCCGAGCTCGCGCACGACCCGGCCATCGGCGAGGCGTTCGCGCGGGCGGTGTACCTCACCGGTGAGAGCGTCTTCGCGCCCGAGCTCGAGCGTCACGCCGAGGCGGCCTACAACCTCGTCGCGCAGGCACACTGGAAGGGGCTCGCGAAGACCGACGCGCCCGCCCCGCTGGTGCACAAACATTTTCGCGGACTGCACTTCGTCACCAACGGCTTCGACTTCTACTTCCCGAAGGCGCACGCCTCGCTGCCTGAAGCGTGCTCACTCGCGCTGCTCGACTTCTTCAACGCCGAGGTCGATGGCGTCGCCCTTCGCAAGGCGTGCAAGAGCAGCCCGATGCAGGCCGGGGCCAGCGCAGTCGAAGTGCTCGCGAAGTGCGCAGCGCCTGCGGAGCCGGTCGTGGGCGCGCTCGACAAGTCGTTGTTGTTCTCACCTGCCGAGGCGTCGAACGGGGCGTGTTGCCCGTTCCACTCAGGTGACTTCATCGCCTCGCGGCACGACGAGGTCATCGACCTCTACGAGAGCGCACAGCAGTTCGTGCAGAAGCGGCTGCTGCCCGCGCCCGTGCTGCTCATGGGCGAACAGGTGCTGCTCGACCCGTCGCGCTTCGTGGTCGACGGCGACAAGGTGCACGTGCTCTCGAAGAGCGCGCTCGCCCCGGTCAACTTCGCCGCGTGTTGGAACGTGGGTGGCACGCCCGAGAGTTACCTCGGGGTCGAGGCGACGGTCGATGTGCTGCAGCCGCTGGTGCCTCCGATTCTCTTCGGCAGCGAGGGGGCTTGCTGGCACCTGCGCTTCGACTTCTTCCGCAACTCGTGGATGGTGAAGCTCGACCGGCAGTCGTTGCCGCTTCCCGTGATTCGCGACCTCGACCCGGGCGCGGTCGAAGACGGAGAAGTCCACGAAGACGAGCTGTGGACCTCGCAGGCCGAGGGCGAGGCCGACCCGCAGACGAAGCTGCCGAGGACGAACGCGTGGTGGGGCAGCGACTCGCCGCTCTTGCGAGAGCTCAACTCGTACCGCGCGTTGAGAAAGGCGTAGCGGCGCTCACGAGCGACGCGGCATGGTGCGCACGGTCGGTGAAGACGGAGGCACGCTGGTGACGGGCATGGTCTCGTCGCTCGCCACGCTCGACCTGAACCTCTCGCGGGCGCAGCGCGTCTGGCTCTCGGCGAACGTGGCCGGCCTCCGTCGCACGTGTGACTTCGACGGCGGCGTGGCGCCCGGCCTCGTGGGCGCCGCCCAATTCAGCGTTCGCTCAAGCGCGTCATCGCGACGTGATGGGCTCAAGGACTCGAGGCGAAGTGCAGCAACAGCTCGAGCAACTCCTGGCGTGAGAGGCCGACCGAAGGAGCGAAGTCGTTGGCGTGATCTGAAGCCCAGACCTTCAGCAGGTCGCGCGCCTCACCCCGTTGGCGTTCCGACACGCGGACCGTGAAGGTCGGCTGCCCGAGCCCGCCGAGCATCGATGCCGCTCCGGAGTTGATCACGTCTGCAAACAGCCCCGCCGCGTGGAGCCGCGCGCAGAGCTTTCTCGCAACAAGGGCATGCTCCGTCTGCACCAGCACACTGGTGCGCTCGTCATCACCCAACGAGGGCCCCAGGCTGTCGTCGTCATCAAGCTCCTCAACGCCTTCGGGCGGCATGAAGAGAGCGGCCGCGCGCGTGTAGTCACCGGCGGCGACCCACACCTCGACCCCATCGCCACGGAGTGCAGTGCTGCCCCGGAGCCCATGCTCTCCGAGCAGCGACAACCAGTGTTCGGCCTCTTCCTGCGAAGCCAACGTGGCGAGGAGTTGATCCGTCGGGGCCATGGCGCCAGTTTCGCACGAACGACGCACCCCGCTGGAACGTTGGTGGTGCGCGACGACGCGTCCGACCTGATCAGCCCACGTCCCAGCAGGTGCGCCCGGTGCGCAGCGCCTCGAGCGCCGTGGGCCGCGTGGCGAAGAGCGGCTCGGGCAAGGCGTCGAGCGGGTACCAGCCCCACGACTCGACCTTCTCGGGCTCGAGCACCTGCGGCTCTCCGCTCACCCAGTCGGCGGCGAAGGCGAGGTCGACGTAGTGCTTCGGCGCGTACGTCGTGACGTTCATCACGCGCAGGAAGCGGAGGTTGTCAATCTCGAGCCCCGTCTCTTCTCTCACCTCCCGGCGCGCGCAGTCGGCGAAGGCCTCGAGGTGCTCGAGGTGGCCTCCGGGTGACGCGTATTCCCCCGCGCCGTGCGAGCCACGAAGAAGAGGAATTTTAAACCGCGAAACTGAGGACTCCTCCAGACGGCCAACGTGATTTCGATAGTTTAGCCTGCCGCACACACCGCTGCGATTGCGCGACGAGATCTTCCGCGTGGTCGGAGTCG
>JBILUC010000162.1:0-4093 GCA_044371205.1 Archangium sp. | reverse complement strand
GAGCGCGCCTCGAGCTCGAGCTGACCCGTTCGCTCCTCCTTCGGAAGCAGCCCGTGGTCGACCGCGTTGCGCGTGATGTGCGTGAGCGCCGACCACACCTTCGCGAACTGCTCGCGCGGCAGCCGCAGCGGCCCCGAATTGACCGTGACGCGAAGCTGACCTTTTCCGGTGCGCGTCGCCAGGTGCTGCGCCTGCTCGGCGGGTCGTGCTGACCGTCGGCGTCGAGCCGCACCACCCGCTCGAAGCCATGTCGCGCTGCGTACGAAAGCCCGGTCGCCTCGGCCCCTGCGACCCCCAACCGCGCCGCGTGGCGCGCCACCAACGCCCCTGCGGCGCGCGCCACGGCGCTGGTCTCATCACTCGAGCCGTCATCGACGACGAGGGTCGGAATGCCAGGCGCCGCCGCCGACACCTCAGCCAGCGTGCGCCCGATGGACGCCGCCTCATTCAGCGCGGGGATGATGATGAGCGTCGGCCGCGACACGCGCCCAGCATATGCGGAAGCGACCACCACCCATTGGTGCTGGAATCACCCGCAGAACCAATTGACGCACCGAAGCGTTGAGGGTGTCTTGGGCCCCGCCTCGTCCACCATGCGCGCGCTCTTCGTCTTCGCCCTCGTCTCCACCGCCTCGTTCGCGCAGCTCGACACCCCCGAGGTGCGGAAGAAGGAATGCGCCGCCCTCAAAGGCCAGTGGGCCGAGCTGCCCGGCGGCTTCAGCGGCTGCAAGGTGAAGGGCCTCAACGAAGGGCTGTGGGTGCGCGTGTTGCCCGGTGGCCAGGTGCTCGAGCGGCTGGGCTTCAAGGCCGGCAAGAGGCACGGGCCTTCGGTGAAGTACTACGAGCACTGCCAGGTGCAGGAACGCGGCGCCTGGGACAACGGCAAGCGCACCGGCCCGTGGACCTTCTGGACCGACGAGGGGAAGAAAGACCGCGAGGGCTCGTATGAGAACGGCCGCGAGAGCGGCGTGTGGGTCGAGTACCACCGCGACACGGGCTTGAAGCACCTCGAAGGGCCGTACGTGCGCGGGTTCGCCGAGGGCCTCTTCACCGAGTCCCTCCCCCGCGGCGAGAAGTGGCGCGAGGTGACGTTCAAGAATGGCCGCCGCACCGGTGAAGGCCCCGACGCGTGCGACGGGCGTGGTGGCGAGTGGGTGGTCGACTTCAAGAAGCGCCGCGAAGGCTGCCTCGTCGAAGACCGCGAGGAGGGCCAGTGGCTCGGCTTCGACGGCAACGGGAAGCTGCGCTGGCGCACCACCTACGTGAAGGGCGCCATCGACGGCATCTACGAAGACCTGCACCCCACCGGTGAGCGACTGCGCATCGGCAAGTACGTGAAGAGCATGCCCGAGGGTCGCCACGAGTGGCGGGGCGTCGACGGCTCCATCTATGGCGCCTCGGTGGTGCGCGACGGCACCGGCGACTGGCAGACCTTTCACGCCAACGGCAAGGTCGCCGAGCAGGGCGCGTTTCGCGACGGCTGCCCCGTCGGCACCTGGAGAACGTCGAGCGAAGAAGGCCGCGTGACGGTCGAGGAGCACTACGCGGGCTGCCGACGCGACGGGCCCTACGTCTGGTACCACGCCAACGGGCAGGTGCGGCTCGTCGGCCAGTACGAGAAGGGCCGCGCGGTCGGCGACTGGAAGGCGTTCTACAGCAACGGCGACCCCGACTGGGTCGGCCACTACGAAGACGGAGACCGCAGCGGCCCCTGGCGCTTCTGGCGCTGGGGCAAGCAGCTCAAGGCCGAGGGCCCGATGGAAGGCGACCAGCCCAACGGCGTGTGGACCGAGTACCACCCGACGGGGAAGACGAGCGAGACGGGCATGCGGGTGGGCCTGCGCAACGAAGGCGAGTGGAAGACGTATTGGTCCACCGGCGAGGCGTGGCGCGACGTTCAATACGAGCGAGGGCAAGACCAGGACGCGGCGGCGCAGGCGTGCACGAGAATGAACGGCGCGTGGACGGCCGATGGCGAGAAGCGCACCCTGGGGTGTCTGGTCTGTCGCGCGCGTGAAGACGATTCCATCGATGCGGTGCGCGTCGGCGTGTGGACGTTCTGGCACCCCAGCGGCGGCATCGAGAAGCAGGGCATGCTCGTCGAGGGCCAGCCGTCGGGCGCGTGGAAGTACTTCTACGACAACGGCGCGGTGATGATGGAAGGCACGCTCGATGGGGGCGTCGAGGCCGGAGTGTGGAAGGGCTCGTGGCGCAACGGCACGCGGCGCTTCGAGGGCGCGTACGTCGACGGCAAGCCCGAGGGCGAGTGGACGAGCTGGCTGCAGGACGGCGGCGTGCTGTCCATCGGGCGCTACGCGCAGGGCGTGAAGGTCGGCGACTGGAAGTACGAGAAGAACGGTGTGCTGGTGAGCGCCGATACATCCGTCGGCGAGCGCAGGCTGATGCGCCGACCGCGCGTCGATGCGGGCGTGGGCTCCGACGTGCCCGACGCGGGGCTGTGAGGCCTACCGGTTCGCCTTGACGCGGGCGTGCAGCTTCAGCTCTTCGAGCGTCACGAATTCGAGCGCCTTCTCGTGGGTGTTCGCCAACTGCACGGGTGGGGCGACGCCGGCTCGCAGCGCCTCGCGCCACCGCGTCGCACACAAACACCAACGGTCGCCGGGCTTGAGGCCGGGGAAATCGAAGTCGGGCTGCGGGGTCACGAGGTCGTTGCCGCGGGACACGGTGAAGTCGAGGAACTCCTTCGTCATGGTGGCGCAGACCACGTGCGTGCCGCGGTCTTCGGGCCCGGTCGAGCAGGTGCCCGTGCGGTAGAAGCCCGTCTTCGGCGACTGCGAGCAACTGCCCAGCGGCTCGCCCAGCACGTTCTTTTCAGCCGCGCGTTGCGTCGATGGCATGACGACCTCGTTCTGTTTCGGGGGGACGACGCAGCTCGACGGCGCCGTTGCGGGCTGGCCGTGAGCCACGGCGGCAGCGGCACCGGTGAGCAGCAGAAAGGAACGGAACAGCATGCCCATCTCTACCGGCGGTCGCCGCGATTCCCAGTCTTTCGGCAGTCGTTCTCCCTCTCCCTGCACCAGCGGGGAGAGGGTTGGGGTGAGGGGCTGCACCCTCACGGACGTCTGCGCACTGACGACGCATCTCCGAGGGCGAGGTAGCGTCGAGCGCATGTCTCTTGCGCAAGCGGCGGCGAAGGAGAGAGCCGCGCTCGACGTCCTGCCACCGAGCGTCGCTCCCGGTGACCTCGCTGCGCTGTACCGCACGGTGCAGACCTTCTTCGTGAAGAGCGCCAAGCAGACCCTCGAGCTCAACCTGGCGTACGTGAAGCAGTTCAAGAACCTGCAGAACGACGTCATCTGGACCTACAGCAGCCCGCGCGCGCCGACGAAGCTGAACCCCGAGCTCGAGGGTGCGGCGCTGACGTTGATGGCGCCCTTCGATGAACAGCACACCGCGCTCCCGACGCTGCTCGCGACGTGGCTCACCCGGGGGGGCTGGCCCTTCGCGCTGCAATCGGTGGTGAAGGCGTTCGGCGCGTTCACGCTCGCGCACGATCGCTGGTGTCTCGGGTCGAGCGAAGGGCTGCCCTGGGTGCCGCCGCCGGGACGCCTCGAGGAACACCTGCGCAGCGCGCTCGCCCGGTCGACCCCCGACGAGCAGCAGGCGGCGCGCGAGGAGGCCCTCTCGCTGCGGCAGGACGCCTCTCTCGCCGCGCGCTCGATGTTGTCGTGCGTGTTCCTCGACCCCGACTGGCTCGACGCCGACCTCACCGCGCGCGTCAAGTCGAAGCACGCCGCGCTCTTCACGGGCCTCGCGCTGCTCGAGGCCGGAGACGTCGCCCGCGTCACCGCGTACCTCGCTGCGCTGAGACCCGAAGAGCTCGACTTCGCGACCCGCCTGCCCTTCACCCACGCGCTGCTCGAGTGCTTCCCCGACGGCGCGCCGCTCTCCGCGCTGCTCACACGCACGGTCGACATGCTGTGGGAACGCGACCCGTATCAACGAGGCCCCTCGCTCGGGCTGGTGCGCACCCTCGCCCAGACGATGAAGTACGCGCTCGATCAACCTCAGGCCGTTGCGGGTGTGGTCGCTGCCCTCGCGAAGCTGCAGGACGACGAGTTCAGCAAGCGCG
>JBILUC010000054.1:0-45519 GCA_044371205.1 Archangium sp. | reverse complement strand
CGCGAAGAGTGACACCGACATCAGGAAAATCGGCCGCCGGCCATAGCGGTCGCTCAAGTTCGCCATCAGCGCGGTGCTCGCGAGCGAGCAGAGCACGTAGACGGTCGTCACCAGGGCCACGGCGCGGTTGTCGACCCCGAAGGCCAGCCGCAGCGTGGGAATCGTCGGCCCCACCACCGCGGTGTCGAGCGCCGCCATGAAGACGGCGATGAACAACACCGGCAGCAACCGGCGCCGCGCGACCAACGCGTCGCTCGACAGGGGGCTGGCCACCGCCGTCGCGCTCATGAAGAGAGCTGCACTTCGAGCAGGGTCAGCGCGACGGCCGTCAGCATCGAACGTGCTCCTTCACCTTGCGAGGCGCTTCCACGTGTCGATGACGGTGTCGGGGTTGAGCGACATCGATTCGATGCCTTCCTTCATCAACCACTGCGCGAAGTCGAGGTGGTCCGACGGGCCCTGGCCGCAGATGCCGATGTACTTCTTCTTCGCGAGGCACGTGGAGATGGCGCGCGAGAGCAGGAACTTCACCGCCGCGTCGCGCTCGTCGAAGGCTTCGGCCACGAGGCCCGAGTCGCGATCGAGCCCCAGCGTCAGCTGCGTGAGGTCGTTCGAGCCGATGGAGAACCCATCGAAGAACTCGAGGAACTGCTCGGCCAGAATCGCGTTGCTGGGAATCTCACACATCATGATGAGCCGCAGCCCGTGCTCACCGCGCTCGAGGCCGTGCGCCGCGAGCGACTCGGTGACGCGCTTCGCCTCGGTCAACGTGCGCACGAAGGGAATCATCAGCTCGACGTTGGTGAGCCCCATCGTCTCGCGCACGTACTTGAGCGCGCGGCACTCGAGCGCGAAGCACTCCACGAAGCTGGGCGCCACGTAGCGGGACGCGCCGCGGAACCCAATCATGGGGTTCTCTTCTTCGGGCTCGTACTGCTCGCCGCCGACCAGCTTGCGGTACTCGTTGCTCTTGAAGTCGCTCAAGCGAACGATGACCGGCCTGGGCCAGAACGCCGCCGCGATGGTGGCCACGCCCTCGGCCAGCTTCTGCTCGAAGAAGGCGGCGGGTGACGCGTAGCCGTGCGCGAGCGCCTCGACCTTCTCTTTCAAGCCCGCCTCCAACTTCGGGTAGTCGAGCACCGCGCGGGGGTGCACGCCGATGACGTTGTTGATGATGAACTCGATGCGCGCCAGCCCCACGCCCTCGTTGGGGATGCCCTGGAACTCGAAGGCGAGGTCGGGTGTGCCGACGTTCATCATCAGCTTGAGCGGCAGCTTCGGCAGCACGCCGCGCGCCGAGCGCTCGACTTCGAAGGGCAACAGGCCGTCGTAGATGCGCCCGGTGTCACCTTCGGCGCACGACACCGTCACCTTCGCGCCGTCGGCGAGCAGCTCGGTCGCGTCTCCACACCCCACCACCGCGGGGATGCCGAGCTCGCGCGCGATGATGGCCGCGTGGCAGGTGCGCCCGCCGCGGTTGGTGACGATGGCCGAGGCGCGCTTCATGACCGGCTCCCAGTTGGGGTCGGTCATGTCGGTGACGAGGATGTCGCCCTGCTGCACGCGGTGCATGTCTTTGACCGAGGGCACCACGCGCACCACCCCCGCACCAATCTTCTGGCCGATGGCGCGGCCGGTGACGAGCACCTTGCCGGTGCCGGTGAGCTTGAAGCGCTCGACCTGGTCGGCCTTCTCGCGCGACTTCACCGTCTCGGGCCGCGCCTGGAGGATGTAGAGGCGCCCGTCGTTGCCGTCCTTGCCCCACTCGATGTCCATCGGGCGGCCGTAGTGGGCCTCGATGGCCACGCCGAAGCGAGCCAGCTCGAGCACCTCGGCGTCGGTGAGCGAGAAGCGGTGCTGCTCGGCTGCGGGCACGTCGATGGTGCGCACGCGGGCGCCGGGCTTCGTGTCGAACTCCATCTTCACGAGCTTGCTGCCCAGGCGCCGCCGCACCACCGCCGCTTTGCCGGCCGCGAGCATCGGCTTGTGCACCGTGAACTCGTCGGGGTTCACCGCGCCCTGCACGATGGTCTCGCCCAGGCCGTAGCTCGAGGTGATGAACACCACGTCACGGAAGCCCGACTCGGTGTCCATCGTGAAGAGCACGCCCGAGGCGCCGAGGTCGCTGCGCACCATGCGCTGCACGCCGGCCGAGAGCGCGACGTCGGCGTGCGCGAAGCCCTGGTGCACGCGGTAGGCGATGGCGCGGTCGTTGTAGAGCGAGGCGAAGACGTGGCGCAGGCGGTCGAGCACGGCGTCGACGCCCACCACGTTCAGGAAGCTCTCCTGCTGGCCGGCGAAGGACGCGTCGGGCAGGTCTTCGGCCGTCGCGCTCGAGCGCACCGCGACCGAGATGGTCTCGCCCGCCGCGAGCGTGGCGTAGTGCGCGCGCACCTCGGCTTCGAGCCGCGGAGGCAACGTCGCGTGCTCGACCCACCCGCGAATCTCGGCGCCTGCAGCGGCCAGCGCGGTGACGTCGTCGACGTTCAAGTTCGCCAGCCGGGCGGCGATGCGCTCGTTGAGTTGGTTGAGCGTGAGCAACTCACGAAACGCGTCAGCCGTGGTCGCGAAGCCGTCGGGCACGCGAATGCCGCGGGCGGCGAGCTGCGAAATCATCTCGCCGAGGCTGGCGTTCTTTCCGCCGACGCGTTCCACGTCGGTCATGCGCAACGAGCGGAACGGCACCACGAAAGGGGTCGTCGAATCGGTGGCCATGGCGCCTGCTACGCCAACCGACTCTTCTTCTCACGTCGAAATGACCTCCGTGTGGCCTTGCACCGCTTCGACGAGTGCTCCAACCTCCGCAGACGTCACGCCCCTCTTGACGCTCCCGGTCGCCGCCGCACCTCAGCTCCCGGCTCCCACGTTTCTGGCGACGCAGGCCCCCGAAGACCTCGCGGCGTTTTGCAAGAGGCGCCTGGAAGAAGCGGGCGCTCACAGTGGCTCGGGCTCGCGACGCCGACGGCACCAACGAGCCTGAACCGCCGCAGCCAGGAAGCTGCTCCTCGGCCGCTCTCGCCGACATCCAGACGGCCCTGAACGTGCGCGCGCAGTTTCAGGACTTGACCGCGCGGCGGCCGAACGCGGCGAACAACAACGCCAGGCTGGGCAGCACCAACACCGCGGCGCCAACGCAAATCACCAGCAACCACTGCAGCGTCGCCGGGTGCGCGCGGCTCGACACCAGCGTGTGCTCTGCCCACACCAGCACCTCGCCCTTGGCCACGGCCCACCCGAGCACCACGGTGGCCGCGAGCGCGCCCACCACGAAGCGCGCGGCCCGATAGCGGCGCGTGGCCACCAGAGCGACGGCCAGAAAGCCGAACAACGAGCCCGCCACGGCAGGCACTCCGCGCCCCACGCTGGCCACGAGCCGCGGCGCGACGTCACCGGCAGCCGCCAGCACGGCCCACGACGCCACGCCCGCCACCAGGAGGCTCAGCAGGGCTCGTTGGCGGAAGTCTTCCCGCACTGCGAGGTCGCTCGCCGCCACCGTGAGGTACGTCGCCGCGAGCGCCGCAACGAGGGCCAGCAGGAAGAAGCCGCTGGCGACCACGAAGACGTCGAGCTCGAGCGACAGGGGTTGTTCACGCACCAGCGCGCCGCCCATGGCACCGAGCAGAAAGGGGCACCCCACGCTGGCGGCCGAGAAGAGCGCGCCGAGTCGACGCCGACGCCCGGGGTCGACGTCGTAGTGGCGAAAGGTGAAGGCCGAGCCGCGCATCACCAGCCCCATCGCGTAGAGCGTCAGCGGGGTGAAGAGCTCGGTCGTCAACGTCGCGAAGGCCGGAGGGAAGGCGCTGAACAGCAGCACGAAGACGAAGATGAACCACACGTGGTTCGCTTCCCAGATGGGGCCGATGGTGGCCTCGATGAGCGCGCGCTGGGCCAGCTTACGCGGGCCCGAGGCCAGCAGGTCCCACACGCCGCCGCCGAAGTCAGCGCCGCCACCGAGTACGTAGAGCACGAGCCCGCCCACCATCACCGCGGCGACGAGGTTCTCAAGCGGCATGTGCCACCGCCTGCGTCGGCGCGGAGGCCGACACCTCGAGTTTCGGCTCCATCAGCGCGACATCCTCACCAGGCACGAGACACCGCCCGCCCTGGCGAGACGCCCACGCCTCCCGGAGCCGCGCCATCAGCACGCCCCTCACCCTCATGAAATCCTGAAGCAACAAGCGGGTTCGGCGCAGACGCCACACCTCACCATACAGCGCCGTCAGATGCGCATCACGACATCCTCAAACGCTTCGGCATCGAAGGGGTCGCGAGCCGTGGCCACCGTCGCGGAGGGACCACCACCGGGAGACCTCGAGCCGTTGATCTTGTGCTTCGCCTGGACCCTTCTCGCCATCCAGCTCCATCAGCACGCACCAGACCGACCGACTCAAGCCGCAAGCGGCACGGCCTGTTTCGGCGGCGTGGGCGTGGGCGCCTCTTCGCGGAACAATGAGGTGAGCAGGCGCACCACCATCACCGCGAGGAAGACATACAGCCCGGCGAAGACGACCAGGCGGCCGTTGAGCCCCTCGACGCGCGTGGCGGCATCAGCGGTGAGCAACAGGCCGCGCACCACGTACGGCTGCCGGCCCCACTCGGTGACGAGCCAACCCGCCTCCATCGCCACCGGCGCGGCAAGACCCGCCAGCACCAGCGCCCACAGGTACGCGCGGTGCGCGGTCGGCCACTCCTTCTTGCGCAACCGCCACCCCAGCGAGAACAACGACACCAGCGCGAGGAAGCCGCCACACCCCACCATCACCTGAAAGCTGAGATGGGTGCGCAGCACGGGAGGGCGCTCGGCCACCGGCACCTGGTCGAGACCGGTGATGACGGCCGCCGGGTCCAGCGTGCCCAGCACCGAGAGCCCCGAGGGAATCTCGAGCCCGAAGCGCACCCTGCCCGTCGCCTCGTCGGGCCAGCCGCCGATGAGCAGCGGTGCGTGGGCCTGGGTGGTGAAGAGCGCCTCCATCGCGGCCAGCTTCCACGGCTGGTGCTTCGTCACCTGCTTCGCGGCGAGGTCTCCCGAGAGCGGCAGCAGCAGCGCGGCGACGGCCCCCACCGGCAGGGCGACGTTCAACGCGAGGCGGTGAAACGACACCTCGCGGCCGCGCAGCAGCAACACCGCGTGCACCGCAGCCATCGCCAGCCCCGTCACCGCGTAGCTCGACAGCAACACATGCACGACCTGGGTCACCACCGAGGGGCCGAGGAAAATCTGCGACGGCGACTCGAGAAACGCCCGCCCGTCTTCCCACTGCACGGGCACCGGGGCGTTCATGAACGCGTTCACCACCGTCACGAAGCCGGCCGACGCTGCGCCTGAGAGCGCCACCAGCACGCCCGAGAGCCGGTAGAGCCGCTCCGACACGTACGCGCGCCCGTAGAGCACGATGCCGAGGAAGATGGCCTCGAGGAAGAAGGCGACGCCCTCGAGCGCGAAGAGCGGCCCGACGACTTCGCCAAAGCGCCGCATGAACTCTGGCCACAACAGCCCCAGCTCGAGCGAGAGCACGGTGCCCGACACCGCGCCGACCGCGAAGAGAATCGCGGTGCCCTTCGCCATGCGCTGGGCGAGCCACTGGTAGCGCGCGTCACCCGTGCGTCGGGCCAGCGCCTCCGCCACCACCAGCAGCAGCGGCAAGCCCACACCGAGCGCCGCAAAGAGGATGTGAAAGGCCAACGAGAGGCCCATCTGTGCGCGTGCGAGGGTCGTGGTGTCCACAGGGTTCCGGAGACGTCGGTACTGCGCCCGGCGCGCCACCGCCACGCGAAATAATCAGCGAGGTGAGCGAAGCTCAGAGCAGGCAGTAGGCCGCCCCACTCGACCCCCGCTGTGCCAACCCTGGTGACCCGACATGAGCCCCCCCGAGCGCCCCCTTCGCAGCATCTTCTTCGTGTCAGACGGCACGGGCATCACGGCCGAGACGATGGGCGCGTCCCTCATCACGCGCTTCGAGGGGCTGCGAACGCGGCAGGTGCGCATCCCCTTCGTCGATGACCCGCAGAAGGCGCGCGAGGCGGTGCGCCGCATCAACGAGGCCGCCGTCACCGATGGCGCGCGGCCCATCGTCTTCACCACGCTGGTCCACCCCGACGTGATTCGCGAGCTGTCGCAGGTGCAGGCGCTGGTGCTCGACCTGTTCGCCACCTTCGTCGTGCCGCTCGAGGTCGAGCTGGGCATGCCGCCCAAGCAGACCATCGGCGGGTACCACACGATGGGCGACACCGACGCCTACACGAGCCGCATCGAGGCCATCAACTTCAGCCTCGCGCACGACGACGGGCAGTCGGCCAAGGGCCTCGCGGAGGCCGACGTGATTCTGGTCGGCGTGTCGCGCAGCGGAAAGACGCCCACCAGCCTGTACCTGGCGATGCAGTTCGGCATCAAGGCGGCGAACTACCCGCTCATTCCCGAAGACTTCGAGCGCGACACGCTGCCCGAGGCGCTGCCGCCGTACCGCGAGAAGTTGTTCGGGCTCACCATTCTGCCCGAGCGGCTCGCGCAGGTGCGGCACGAGCGGCGCCCCAACAGCTTCTACGCCTCGCTCGAGAACTGCCGGTCCGAGGTGCAGGCGGCCGAGGCGCTGATGCGCCGCGAGTCGATTCGCTGGCTCTCGTCGACCACCAAGTCCATCGAAGAAATCGCCGCCACCATCATGGCCGAGGTGAAGCTCGACAAGCGCTCGTATTGAGCTGCGGCGCGAGAGCGTGGTGATTCGAGCGTGAGGCGGTTAGTGCTGCTCGAGATGACGAACTCACCCGCCCGGAAGGCCACCATCGCCATCGCCGGCGCGAGCGGCTTCGTTGGCACGCAGCTCCGCCGAGCCCTGGGTGACGACTTTCGGGTGATTGGGCTGGCGCGCCGGGCCCACGAAGAGGCGGGCGTCGAGTGGCGCGCGTGCGACCTCTATTCCGCCACCAGCACCTTCGCCGCGCTCGAGGGGGTCGACGTCGCGTTCTACCTCGTGCACTCGATGATGCCGTCGTCGAGCCTCTTTCAGGGCAGCTTCCACGACACCGACCTCATGCTCGCCGACAACTTCGCGCGGGCCTGCGCTCACCACGGCGTGAAGCAGATTGTGTACCTGGGTGGGCTCATCCCCGAGGAGGGCTTCGTGAGCGCCCACCTCACCAGCCGGCACGAGGTCGAGGCCGTGCTGCAGTCGTCAGGGGTGCCCGTCACCTGCCTGCGCGCGGGGATGGTGGTCGGCCCCGAGGGCAGCTCCTTCGAGATTCTCAGGGCGCTGGTGCAGCGCCTCCCGTGGATGGTTCTGCCCCGGTGGACGCGCAGCCGAAGCCAGGCGGTCTACATCGACGACGTGGTGGCCGTGCTGCGCGCCGCCATCTTGAACCCGGCCTTCGTGGGCAAGACGCTCGACCTCGTCAACGGGGAGACCCTCAGCTACGAGAACCTGCTGCGCCAGACCGCCGAAGCCATGGGCAAGAAGCGGTTCATGCTGCCGGTGCCCATCGCCAGCACCGGCTTCTCGAAGCGCTGGGTGCAGCTCTTCTCGGGCGCCTCGCACGAGCTGATCAGCCCGCTCATCGACAGCCTGCAGTGCGACCTGCCGCAGGTGCAACCGGGCCCCGAAATCGCCCCCCTCATTCGCTACCCGACGTTCAAGGGCATGCTCGAGAGGACGCTCGAGAAGCCCGCGCGCAGCCTCGCCACCACCCGGGCCCCGGCGCGTGGTTTGCCCACGGTGCGCTCGATTCAGCGCCTGCCGCCGATGTCGACGCGCGACGCGGGGTTCATCTCAGGTGAATACATGGCGTGGCTGCCGCGCTTCTTCCGGCTGGTCATCCGCGTGACGCGCGAGCCGCAGAGCAAACGCATCGTCTTCTCGCTGGGCTTCTTCCCGCTGCAGCTGCTGGTGCTGGAATACATCGAGGGGCGCTCCGACCTCGAGCGCCACAAGTTCCACATCGTCGGGGGCGCGTTGACGAAGACCACGCACACCGGCTGGCTCGAGTTTCGGCAGGTCGCCCACAAGCGCTTCACGCTCTCGTCGATTCACGAGTTCGTGCCGTCGCTGCCGTGGCTGATTTACATCTTCACGCAGGCGCCCGTGCACGCCTGGGTGATGCACCACTTCGGCCGCCACCTGGCGCGGCTCGAGCGCTCGGCGGAGGTGCCCGGTGCTTCGGTTGATCAAGAACGCTGAATGGAAGCCCTTCCTCGACCTGCTCTCTCCTCGCTTCTTTGACGTGGTGCCGCTGAGCACCGTGCTCTCGCAGGCGCGCACGCTGGGCGGCAATTACTTCGACAAGGTGGCCTTCGACGCGGCGCGTGCGGCCCGCGCCCAGACCCTCATGGGCGCGCACGTCCCCGTGGAGCTCGCCAGCACCCTGCCGGGGCCTGCGTCGCTCGTGCCCGGCGCGCAGGTGCTCGAGCTCTACTTTCACCAGGTGCTGCTGGGCGGCACGGTGCTGCTCGACCTCCGCGCGGAGTGCTTCGCGTCGCGCGGCGAACGCCTCGTGTGGGCCCCGCGCCCGGCCTTCGTCACCCTCGCGCCCGACTTCCACCGGGGCTTGCGCGACTTGTACTTCGGTTTCTACGAAGACGACGCTGCGCGCTTCTCGACGGCCACGCGCACGCTGGGGCTCGAGGCGGCCGAGGGCGCGCTGCGCGACCAGTTCGGCGTGGGAGACCAGAGCCAGGTGCGCTTCTCGCTGCCTGACTTTCAGCAGCGCTTTCAGGCCGTGTTCGATGCGTGCGTGGCCAGCGGTGCGCAGCTGCACCCGGGCTTCATCGGGCTGGGCGTGGGCCTCGCCACGCTCTACGCCCACCTCGAGCAGAGCGGCGGCACCCACGACGTGCGGGCGGCGTTCTTCCGCGCGGCGAAGGCATTGGAGAGCTGAGTCTCGCGTTCAGGGGCATTCGCAGAGGTCGACCTGCGCGCCCCCGTCGAGCACGAAGTCGCGAATCCAACGGCCGGTGTTGGCGTCGCGCAGGCGCCACTGGTGGCCGGCGAAGGAGGATTGATCGAGCGTCGCGCCGGGCTCCAGCGTTCCCGTCGAGCGCACGCCTCCGTCGAACTGCACCCAGTCGAGGGCGATGCGGGTGCTCGCGCAGGTGTTGCGGAAGACGAGTGAGAAGCGGTCGCTGCGCGTCGCCGACGCGGTGGTCGCGGCGGGCTCGGGGTTGAACGGCACGGCGCATGACGGCACCAGCGGCTTCTCGCGGACGCCGGCGTCGAGCGCCTCGAAGCCCGGTGAAATGGCTGACGACACCTCGTCGGGCCCACAGCCGCAGACGTTCAGCTTCGCGCGCTCGAACGCGGGCACCGTGACCTCGCGCAGGAGCGAGCGCTGCGCATCTCCGAGCCGCAGGCGGAACACGTGGCCCACGTAGGTCGTGAAGGTCGAGCTGCTCCGCGCGAGGAGAATGCTTGGGTTGGCGCGCTCTGCGCCGTCGAAGTCGACCCACGCTGAGGTCACCGGCTCGTCGCAGTCGTTGACCAGCTCGAGCGTCACCCGCGCGCCATCTCGACGTGATTTGGCGTCTGCCGTCGCGGTGCCCAGCCGCGGCCGACAGCGGGGCAACGGGGGCTCGTCGGTGCGTGCGTTCGCTGCAGGCGGGGCGTTGACCGACGTTGGGCGAGGTGCGGCCTCGACCGTGCGCTCGAAGGGCTGCGCGGGACTCGGCGCCTGCGCGGCGCGTGGGTCGGTGGCCGCCGTGGAGGTCGAGTTCGAGGTGCTGTTGCCGGGTGCCGGTGCCGCGGGGAGCGCGTCTTCGCTGAACCAACGAGACAGGAACCACCCGAGCGCGAAGGAGAGCACCCACTGCACGACAGGCCGGGCGCGCTTCACGAGGTGGGCTCAGCGCCGTGAAGCCCGGCGAACGTCGCCTCGACTGAGTCGCACATGCACATCGTGGCGACGGTATCGATTCGGCCACCGGGGCCGCAAGTCAGCTGCAGGTGCTCGGGTGCCGGTCCACGTCACGCTCACCGGTTGAACGGAAACTCCTGCACCCAGTGGAAGCCCCGGGCCACGAGGGGTTGATCCTTATCCTCGAGCTTCTGGAGCGTGAGCTCGAGGGCCTTGCCCTCCCATGTGCCACTGAGCACCAGCTTCCCGTCGCGCTCTTCGAACTGCAGCGTCTGATCCTTCACCACCAGGGTCTTCGCCGTCGCGTCGAGCGTCATGGCCGAGCGCTGCCAGGCATCGGCGCCCCGCTTGAAGAAGATCATCCCTCGGCGATCTGCACGAAGTGCCAACTCAGGTCGTCACCACTCTGGCTGACGACCGAGTAGCCACCGACGAGGGGCACGCCGACGGGAGGCTCCCACGCCTCGCTGGTGGTCGACTGTACGAACTGCGCCGTACGGCGACGATGACGAGCGGAACACGAAGCGCCCCCAGCCGCGCGCGTACCGGGGCGTGAAGTCGCGCGGCCCCGTGCTCGCTCGCGGGCAGAACACGGACCACAGCCGGCGCGCGTCGGGCGCGGCGATGACCAGCGCGAACACGAGCAGGTGCGTGCTCGCCAGCTTCACCGGCACGTCGAAGCAGAAGTTCAACATCACCACGTTGGACATCACCGCGACCATCACCAACGCTCCTGCCGTCGCGGTGCGGCGGGTCGCAAGCAGCATGCGGCCGCGTCTCGGGCCGCATCGCCTTCACCGTCGGCTCGGAGCCCCTCGACCAGGGCAACGGCGTCACCCTGCAGGAAGGGGGGCCCGGTCTGCAGACCTTCGTCGACTCCGACCTGCGACTCGACAGGCCCACGCCGGAAGGCACGGCCGAGGCGCGGGTGTCGACCCGCGGCGGCCAGGACGAGGCGCTCTTCACGTGGGCCGACGACACCGTGACGGTGCGCAACAGCGCCGACGCTCGCTGACGTCGCTCAAAGCAGGTAGTCGGTGCTCAAGAAGGCCGAGTGGCGGCCGGTGAGAATGTTCCGCACCACCTGCTTGTTGGGCTCGTTCACCTTCGCGGCCACCACGGTGCGAATGCTGAACACCCGCAGCGCATCGGTCACCGACAGCGTGCCCTCGGCCGAGTCCTTGCGCCCGTTGAACGGGAACGAGTCGGGGCCGCGCTGACACTGGCTGTTCAAGTTGATGCGCCCCACCTGGTGGGCGCAGGCGTCGATGACGCGGCCCAGCCGCACGGGGTCCTTCCCGAAGAGCGACACCTGCTGGCCAAAGGGCGATTCCACCACCGCGTCGATGACCTGCTGCTCGTCATCGTAGACGGCGATGGGCACCAGCGGGCCGAATTGCTCTTCGTGCCACAGCCGCATGTTCGGCGTGACGGGGTAGAGCACCGCGGGGGTGAAGGCCGCGCCGTTCACCTCGCCGCCCTTCGCGTTCCTCACCTTCGCGCCGTGCTTGTTCGCGTCTTCGAGCAGGCCCGTCAGGTACTGCGTCTTGCCCGGCTCGGGCAGCGCGGTCAGCGTCACGCCCGGGTCCCACGGCATGCCAGCCTTGAGCACCTCGACCTGCGCGACGAAGCGCGACACGAAGGACTCGGCGACGTGGCGGTGCACCATCACCAGCTTGATGGCCGTGCAGCGCTGGCCGTTGAAGCTCAACGTACCGAGCACGCATTCCTTCACCGCCTCGTCGAGGTCGGCGTCGGCCATCACGATGCCGATGTTCTTCGCGTCGAGACCGAGCACCGACTTGAGGCGATGCGGGCGCGGGTGCATGCGCTTCAAGTCGTTGGCGCCCTTGTTGGTGCCGATGAAGGCGAGCACGTCGACCTTCCCGCTTTCCATCAGCGCGCCCACCGTCTCGCGGCCACGGCCGTAGATGACGTTGACCACGCCGGGCGGGAAGCAGTCGCGGAACGCCTTGAGCAGCGGCTGCACCAGCAGCACGCCGAACTTGGCGGGCTTGAACACCACCGGGTTCCCCATCAGCAGCGCGGGGAACATGGTGCTGAAGGTCTCGTTGAGCGGGTAGTTGTACGGGCCCATGCACAGCGCCACGCCCAGCGGCACGCGCCGCACCTGCCCCATGATGCCCTGCTCGTGCACGAAGCGCGTCGAGTGGCGGTCGGCGTCTTTGAGCGCCGAGATGGTGTCGACGATGTAGTCGACGGTGCGGTCGAATTCCTTCTCGGCGTCTTTGAGCGGCTTGCCGATTTCCCACATCAAGAGCTTCACCACCGCCGCGCGCTCAGAACGCATCGCCACGAGAAAACGCTCGACGTGCGTGATGCGGTCGCCCACCGGCATCGTCGGCCAGGGGCCACGCCCGAGGTCCCACGCCTTCACGGCCGCGTCGAGCGCCTGCAGCGACTCCTTGCTCGTCAACAGCGGCGTGCTGCCCATCAAGCGCTGGCGCACGGAGCCGTCGGTGTCTTTCACCGAGATGGGTGAGAGCACTTCATTGAGCGGGCCGCTCCACGTCACCAGCTCGCCGCCCACGAGGTACTCACGCTGGTGCAGCGGCGGCCCCAGGCGGTGCGCTTCAGGAATCTCAGCTTCGGTCAGAGCAGGGAAAGGCAAGGTCGGCCCCCGAGCGAGCGCGGGCTCGCTGGTTGGTGCTGGGTGGGTGCTGGCTTGGTGAAGAACGCCGGTCAAGCAGGCTCAGTACTGACGAGCCCATAGCGGCGCAGCTTGGAATAGAGGCCCTGACGGCTGAGCCCCAGCAACTGCGCAGCAGACGCCCGGTTGTTGTCGCTGACGTCGAGCGCGGCCTGAATGCACAGCCGCTCGATGAGGTCGGCCGACTCGCGCACGATTTCCTTGATGGGCACCCGCCCCACCAGCTCCTTGAGCTGGTCGACGGACCGGGGCAACGCCGAGGGCGCCATGAAGAGGCGCGACGCGGCAGGCCGAATGGCGAAGCCCACGCACTGCGCCTTGCCATCGTTGACGGCGACGGCGGTGACCACCGCTTCCTGAGGCGGGCCGACGTCGGTGCGAATGATGGTCGAGAAGTTCCTCACCGAGCTGTGCTCTTTGAGGTTGGCGAACATGATTTTCAGGTCGACGCCCGCGCGGCCCAGCCACCGCTCGATGGGCTCGCCCAGCACCTGCTGCTCGTTGGCCTGGCTCACCAGCTCGCAGAAGGCCGCGTTGGCGCTGAGGATGCGGCGGTCGTCGCCGACCACCACGAAGCTGTCGGGCATCGCCTCGATGATGGACTGCAGGCGCGCGCTGCTGGCGCTGACCACGTTCTCGCGCTCGCTCGATTCCCACAGCCGCAGGAGCACCAGCGGTGTCCCCGACTGGCGGAAGAGGGAAATGGAGACCGTGGTGGGGCTCGCGCGGTTCTTGAGCGTCACCCGCAAGTCGGTCGGGCGCGCGCCGGAGCTCACCGCCGAGACCAGCGACTCGAGCGCTTTGCGGCTGTCGGCGTCGATCAACTCATAGGCGCTCTGCCGCACCAGGTCGCTGGGCGGCGCACCGAACAACGCGCCCGACGCGGGGTTCGCCTCGAGCACCCGCAACCCGTCGAGCTCGGTGACGAGCACCGCCTCGGCCGAGACGTGAAAGAAGAGCCGGTACCGCGTGTCGGCCTGGCGCAGCCGCGCGTACTCGCGGTCGGCCGTCTGCTGCAGCGACACCATGCGCTGCTGGAGCGCGGCGACGGGCCGCTGGTCACGCCCCACCATGAGGGTGCCCTGTGGGTCTTGAAGCGTGACGGCGCTGAACCGAAATGGCAGCTGGCCGATGCCTGCGACCTCGAGGTTCACCTCGCGGGCGCGCGTATTCTGGCCCCCCAGCAACGCTTCGGCCTTGCCGCGGCTGTCGGTCGCCACCGAGCTCACCCACGACTGGCCCAGGAGAACCTTGACGCCCTCGAGGTCAGCGACGCCCTCGCCAAGAGAGACATCGCGAATCACCCCGCGCGGGTCGACCAGCAGCGCGAGGTCGACCGCCGCTCGCACCAGACCACGCCACGTCTCAGGCGTGATGTCCGCCCCACCTGCACCCTGCGCCGTGAGCCCGCTCATGTGTCCAACCGCCGTGCCGCGTTCTTGCGAGCCCAATTCTCCAACCAATCTACGACCATGCGCGGTGCGTTCAGAAACTTGACGTCAAGTTTCGCTGCAAACGAAGTCAAATCGATACCGCCCCCCACCAGGATGGGCAAGTCCTGGTTGCGCGAATGTGCGCGAACGGCGGTGATGGTCTTCGTGAGCGCGGGGAAGTGGTTTTCGCCGCTGATGGTGAAGCCCACCATCGCTACGTCCGCCGTTGAAACGAGCGAAATCAGTTCCTCTTCCGACAAACCGGGCACCAACTCGATGCCCCAGCCGGCCCGACGCAGAAACTCACCCACCAGAAACAAACCGAGCGTGTGCTGCTCACCAGGGGCCGCCACCAGCACACACAAACCACGGTGGGGCGCATCGGGGGCAAAGCTGGGCCCGAGGACCTGAACGAGCTTCTGAAGCAGCCCAAGGCCTGCGGTGACGTCAGAGAAAGTGTACAGGTCTGATTGCCAGTTCTCACCGAGCAACCGGGCGGTGGGGGCGATGAGGTCCATCAAGATGGACTCGAGGCCAAGCCCGTCGCGCGCGAAGGTGTCGACCTTCGCCAGCGCCGCGTCGAGGTCTTGCGCCACGGCGATGCGGGCGAAGTCGACAATCTCTGCCTCCGTCGGCACGCCGCGCGCTTCGCACACACCCATCACCGGTTCCGGGCTGCGGTGCGCGAGCACCAACCGCGGAATCACTTCACGTTCGATGGCGTCGATGAGGTCTTTGGCAGGGGCCGCGACGGACTTCGGCTCACCTTCGGCGGGCGCGGGTGGTCGTCGTTCTCGGGTTCGCGCCATGCTTCCTCCCCACGAAAGGGCATCTCTAGTCGGCTGGATCCCTCTTCTGTCACTCCGCATCGCGTCATTCATGGTTTTTCTCCGTGACGCAGCTCACGACTTCCCCGTGGGAACCACCTCAGTTGCCCCTCGCACCCGCATCGCCCAACGCCACAGCGCGGCTTCGCGCAGCGGTACGGCCAGAAACACATGCTCGAGCACCCCGAGCGCCAGCAGCGAGCCGACCACCAGGCGACCCAGGCGAACGCCCTCGCCCACCTCACCCCACGCGCTGATCAACACCCCTCCCGCGACCCCTGCCCCCACCACGATGGACAACGGCAGCAAGGGGCTGCTCACCCCCTGCCGGAAGAACGAGCGCAGGTACTGGAGGTGCTGGGGGATGAACTCCTCCGTCAGGTTCCGCACGCCGAGGAAGATGTTGAACTTGGTCGACAACCGCATCGCCCACAGCACCGCGAAGGTCGCCGTGGCCACCTGATTTTCCGCGCCCCACGTCACCACCATCAGCGCGGCCAGCGTGACCGCCAGCGCCAGCTCGTGGTGAATCACCGCCCGCGCGGCAAAGACGAAGCGGCGCACCCCCTTCGCTTCCGGAGGACACCGCGTCTTCCACGGCCCCGTCACCACCCCCAGCAAGAACGACAGCTCGTGCCACGCCCAGAGCGCGAGGGCGGCCGCAAAAGCCACGTACACGTTCTGCGGGGAACTCTCGGCCCGGCTGCTCCAGACGCCCAGCACGGCGGCCGCTCCCGTCACGGTGGCCAGCCCCATGGTGCCCCAGCGCGCACCGGGGCCCAGCCACACGAGGGCCAACACCAGCCCGGTGCTGAGCCACCAGGTCGCGATGACCACCAACGCGGGCCAGGGCAGAACACCCGTCATTCGTCACCAGGCGGGCGCGAGCCGCGTCTGCTCGGGCAACGAGTTGGACCGCGTGGGCAACAGCAACAACTGCCCCATCGTGAGCACGACGCGCGCCTGCGCCGAGAGCGCCTTGAGCTTGCCCCACAGCCCGCCCTGCTTGCGCGCGAGCTCGATGTCCGTGGTCAGCGCGCGCAGCCGGCGCAGCAACGGGAGGAACTTCGGGTGCTCGATGTCGACCAGCACGGGGAACACCTGCTTGCAGATGTCTGACGTGATGCGGAACACGGCCATGCCGTACGACTCGGGCTCGAGCCCCATCGCCGCGTGCATCTCGGGCCGGTCGTGGTCGCGCACGTACATCGTGGCGAACACCGCGACCTGGAAGAACCGAATCCACGCGCGGTTGAGGCCGGTGAGCAGCTTCGGGTTGCCGCGCATCATCAGCGCGAGCGCCTCGCCGTGGCGGTACTCGTCGTTGCACCACTCTTTGAACCAGCTGAAGATGGGGTGAAAGCGCTTCTCGGGGTGCTTCTCGAGGTGGCGGTAGATGGTGATGTACCGCGCGTAGCCAATCTTCTCAGACAGGTACGTCGCGTAGAGAATGAACTTGGGCGAGAAGAACGTGTACTTCTTTGCCTTCACCAGGAAGCCCAGGTCGACGTCGACCTGAAAATCCTGCAGGCAGTCGTTGATGAAGCCGGCGTGCCGCGCTTCGTCGCGCGCCATGAACTTGAACAGCGCGCAGAGGTCCTTGTTGGCGCCGCGCTTCTTCGCCTCGGCGTAGAGCACACAGCCTGAAAATTCCGCGGTGAGCGAGCTGACGAGGAAGTCGAGGAATTCCTTGTGGAGCGCGGGCGGCAGGCTCTTCGGGTCGAATGACCACGCCTCGTTGCGGCGAAAGTGCTTCAGGTTCTTGTCGGCGGCGAATTCCGCCATCAGCGCGTCCCACTCGGCGCGCACCGGCTCGACCGAGAGCTGGTCGAGCTGGTCGAAGTTGGTCGTGTAGAAGCGCGGGCTGAGCGTGGTGGTGCGGTGCGCCTGGAGCGTGGTGGCGTTCGGCGTGCTGCGCTTGCCGCTCAACGGCGCGCGCACTTCCATCTCAATCTCGGGGTCGAGGTCGACGGTGTTCATGTCAGGTCTCCTCTTCGGTGAAGCCGAAGTCGAACAGGGTGAGGCACTCGAGGTCACCGGTGAGGCGAACCCAGGTGCGCTTGAACCACGAGGCGCGCGTCACGGTGGCGCGGCGCCGTTCCGTCAACACTTCGCCATAGCGGGGGCGCGGCGCGACCCCGTGCACCATCACCTCGTCGCCGGGGTGCATGGGCGGGTTGCCATCGAGCTCGACGTGCGCCGACAGGTCTTCGAAGCGGTGCGAGACGCGCACCGTGCAGTCGACCTCGAAGGTGGTGCTCACAGGCTCACCTGGCGGCCCGCATCGAGGATGCTGATGAAGGCCGCAGCGTTGTCGGGCCCGAAGCCGTTGAGCTCGACCTTGCGGTGCGTCTGCTGGTCTTCGAGCGTGAGGCGCCCGTCGGCGTGGCGCGCCAGCGTGAACACACCGTCACGGCCCAGCGATTCCAGCTTGCGCTCGCGGAACATGCCGCGCATCACGCCGCGCACGAAGCCGTTGGTGGTGGGCGCCAGCGTGGTGATGGTGCGCCCGCTGGGCACCTCGAGAACGGCCAGCGCGCCGCCCGGCTGGTCGACGAAGCTCAGCTGCAGCGACTCGACCGGCGGCGGTTGAGGGCGCGCCTGCTCTTCCCTCAGCGCCGCGCGCGAGCGGCCGGCGAGCACGAGGGTGACGCTCAACAACACGGCCACGCCGATGAGCACGCCCCGGGGAATCTTCTGCTCGTGGTGGTGCGCGGCCATGGGGTCTCCTTCAGGCGCTGACGCGGTTGGCGAGCGCAGGCACGCCCGCAGGGGTGACGGGCTCGACCGCGACCGGCGCGCCGAGCGTCACCGGAGCGCCAGAGCGCTGGGCCCAGGCTTCGACGGCGCGACGCAGCACGGTGGCGGCCTCGGCGGCGCGCGGCAGACACAGCAACGTGGGCCGCGGCTTCGCGACGTGGAAGCCGTGGGTGTGCGGCCAGAGGTAGAGCCACGCGATGCGGTCGGGGCCCGCGAGCTGCAGCACGATGTCGCCCACGTCGCCGCCGCGCGACTGCAGGTCGGCCGAGGCGAGCCGCTTGAAGGGCAGGTTGATGTTGAGCGGGAACGCGACGCCGATGCGCAACACGAGGCGCTCACTGGTGATGGAATAGATGGTCGCGCGCGAGTAACCGATGGCGAGGGCCGCGACGATGCCGAGGCAGACCATCGCCAGCACCAGCGCCTGCCCTGCAGCCCCGACGGCGGCCAGCCCTTCACCGCGCTGGAGACCAACGACGAGCCGCACCGCGATGAAGACGCCCAGGTACAGCGCAAGCCAATCACCCTTGAAGGTGCGGCGCGCGAGGGTGCGCCAGTGAGGGCGGCCCTGCCAGAGCAGCTGCTCGCCGGGGGGAAGCTCGCCCGGCAGGCCGGGGAGCGACTCGAGCTCGTGGTCGCCGCTCACAGCAGCGGCCCCAGTCGGCTGGGCTCAGCGTACATCTTGCCGCCGGCGTAGAAGGCCGAGACGAGTTCCTCTTCCAGCACGGTGACGCGGTCGGGGTGCTTGAGCGTGGGCACCTGGCCGAAGTGCTTCGCGAAGATGGCCGAGACCTCGACCCGCTTCGTGTCGCGCCGCAGCTGCAGCAGCGGCATGGGGATGAGCCGCGTGCCGGTCGCCCCCGCACCCTCGCTCAGCTCGACCTCGAGGTAGCGCACCATCACGTCGGCGCGGTCAATCCAGATGTCCTTCACGGTGCCGGCGACCTTGTCGTCACCACCCACCACCGACCAGCCGCGCGGGTCGGGGCCGGCCAGCACAGACACTTCCGGGTCGACGCGCATCGGCACGACCTGGTCGCGGCCGTCGCGGGTGAGCTCAGGCACGTCGTGGCGCTTCGCGTGCGAGGCAGGGCCGACGCCCGAGAGCATCGGGTCGCCCGTCGGCTCGTGCGCCGAGCCCGCCGCAGGCGAGGTGCGCTCGAGGGGGAACTCGCGCGTGTCGCGCTCGAAGTTGGGCGCTGCGTACTCGCCACCCTCGGGCAGCTTGAACGTCTTGGGCGCGGGGATGAGGACCTGGCGGTTGGGGCTGATGCGGCGCGGGTTGTCGGACTCGAGCGGGTAGCCCTCGCGGCGGTCTTCCAGGCGCAGCCAGTAGATGAGCCCGAAGAAGAACAGCCAGAAGCCGTAGAGGACGACCTGAGCGACGTCGATGGTGGAAGTCAAAGCAGCGGACATGGTGGTTTTCTCCGGGTGAAACTCAGCTGGGGAATTCTGCGAGGCCGAACGGCGTAGAGGGGTGCTGCTGCGAGCGACGACCGGGGCGAACGAGCGGCCCGAGCGCGATGAGGGTGCCGAAGAGCAGGTAGAGCTCGACGTGGTACACGAAGCTGTAGCCGACCGACGCCGAGGTCAGCCCCGGGCCGAGCGCGCCATCGGTGGCGAGGCGCGAGATGAGGTCGCGCAGCGCACCGCCAGCCGCCACGCCCACACCGGTCATGGTGGCCTGCACCGCACCCCACGCGCCAATGGCGAGGCCGCTGTGGCCCTTCTCCGACAGCCCCATCGCCGCGGTGAGCGTGCCGACGGCGAACCAGCCGCTGCCCACCCCGATGAAGAAGATGCCGCCGAGGAAGATGGTCAGCGAGCCGAGCGGCGCGCTGAAGATGACGCCGCTGAAGCCGATGATGCCCATCAGCGAACCGGTGGCTGCGAGCTGGTGCGGGTCTCCGCCTTTGCTCAGCCACGGTGAGGCGAGGGCAAGGCCCAACAGCGTGCCGCCCGCCATCACCGCGGTCAGCGAGGTGGTGGCCGAGACCGAGAGCTTCAGAATCTCGCCGCCGTAGGGCTCGAGCAGAATGTCCTGCATGTTGAAGCCGGCGCCGCCCAGGCCGACGGCGACGAGCAGCCGGGCCGACGCCCCACCACCCAGAAACTCGCGCATCGACTTGCGGAACGACGGCGCCTCTTCATTGGCGTCAGGCGCGGGCACGACGACGCGGGCTTCCTGCTTCCACAGCGCGACGATGTTGAGCACCATCGTGACGACCGCGGCGCCCTGCACAATCTTGATGAGCTTGATGTGGTCGAAGTCACGCAGCAGCGCGCCGAAGACGAGCGAGCTGGTGACCATGCCGATGAGCAGCATCACGTAGAGCAGCGCCACCACCCGCGGGCGGCTCTCGGCCGGCGCGAGGTCGGTCGCGAGCGCCACGCCGGCGGTCTGCGCGGTGTGCAGCCCGACGCCCACCATCAAGAAGGCGAGCGCGGCGGCGGCTTCACCCACGTACGGCAGGTTGAGCGTGCCGCGGCCCGACAGCACCAGCAGCGCGAAGGGCAGAATCGCGAGCCCACCAAACTGAATGAGCGTGCCCATCCAGATGTAGGGCACGCGCCGCCAGCCGAGCACCGAGCGGTGGTGGTCTGACTTGAAGCCGATGAGCGCGCGCAGGGGCGCGAAGAGCACCGGCAGGGCCGCCATCACCGCCACCAGCGCAGCGGGAATGCCCAGCTCGACAATCATCACGCGGTTGAGCGTGCCGTTGAGCAGCACCAGCCCGAGGCCCACCGAAATCTGGAACAGCGCGAGGCGCAGCAACCGCGAGAGCGGCAGCTCGGGCGTCGCGGCGTCGGCGAAGGGCAGGAACGACGAGCCCACCTTCATCCAGACTTCTTTGAACGAGCGGGCGCGGTCGCTCATGCGGCCAGTCGCTTCCCCGCGGAGCGCGTCAGCTCGAAGGCCTGCGACTTGTAGAAGGGCGTGTTGATGCGCTGCGTGCGACCTGCGCTGAATTCGGTCAGCGCAGGGTGCGCGGCGAGCAGGCGACGCAGCGTGGTCTCGCGAATGGGCTCGAGGTCGGGCGAGCGGTTGCCGCGCGGGAGAATCTTGCCGGCGAGGCCCATCATCGTGAGCAGCACGGTGCGGGGCGCGAAGGTGAACACCATGGCGCGGTCGGCGCGCTCGGCCAACTTCGCCACCATCTCCACCTTGTCGTGCGCGCGGTAGTG
Source organism: Archangium sp. (assembly GCA_044371205.1). GTDB lineage: Bacteria > Myxococcota > Myxococcia > Myxococcales > Myxococcaceae > Archangium_A. The sequence goes on along the minus strand of JBILUC010000054.1, from coordinate 24,805 downwards.
AATGAGCGAGTCCATCGCCACGACGAAGTCGAAGCGACCCAGCGACGGGTCGAGCATGTCGCTGACGCGGAAGTCGATGCGGCCCGGCCCGTCGATGTGCGGCATGCGCTCGCGCGCGAGCGAGACGAGCGTCTCAGACAGGTCGATGGCCACCACTTCGGCCCCGCGGCGTGCGGCTTCGACGGCCAGCGCACCAGTGCCACAGCCTGCGTCGAGCACGCGCTGACCGCGCAGGTCGTCGGGCAGGTAGCTCAGCAAGGTGGCGCGCATCTGGTCGCGGCCCGCGCGCACGGTGGCGCGAATGCGGCTGACCGGGCCGTCGGCGGTGAGCTTCGCCCACGCGTCGGCCGCGGTGCGGTCGAAGTACACCTCGAGTTGGCGGCGGCGCGCCAGGTAGCTCGTGGTCTCCATTTATTCGTACCCGAGGAAGTCGAAGATTTCGCGATCCTTCATCGAGCGCGCCGCGTTGGGCTCGGTGCCCGCATACAGGCGCGCCGCGAGCTGCATGTACTCGGCCTTCACGGCCTCGAGCTCGGGGCTGCTCTCCATCTCGAAGAGGGTCGACTTCTTGAGGCGGCTGCGACGAATCACGTCGAGGTCGGGGAAGTGCGCGAGCCGGTTGAGGCCGATGTTGGCGCCGAAGCGGTCAATCTGGTCGGTGTTGGCGCTGCGGTTGGCGATGACGCCTCCGAGGCGCACCTGGTAGTTCTTCGACTTCGCCTCGATGGCCGCGATGATGCGGTTCATCGCGAAGATGGAATCGAAGTCGTTCGCCGCGACGATGAGCGCGCGCTGCGCATGCTGCAGCGGGGCCGCGAAGCCACCGCACACCACGTCACCCAGCACGTCGAAGATGACGACGTCGGTGTCTTCGAGGAGGTGGTGCTCCTTGAGCAGCTTCACCGTCTGGCCGACGACGTAGCCGCCGCAGCCCGTGCCCGCCGGGGGGCCGCCCGCCTCGACGCACAGCACGCCGTTGTAGCCCTCGACCACGTAGTCTTCGGGGCGCAGCTCTTCGGGGTGGAACTCGACGCCAGCGAGCACGTCGATGACCGTCGGCTGCAGCCGCTTGGTGAGCGTGAAGGTCGAGTCGTGCTTCGGGTCACACCCAATCTGCAGCACCCGCTTGCCCAGCTTGCTGAAGGCGACCGAGAGGTTCGAGCTGGTGGTGCTCTTGCCGATGCCGCCCTTGCCGTACACCGCGAACACCTTGGTGCCCGAGAGGTCGACCGCGTTGGTGGGGTGAAACTGCACGCTGCCTTCGCCGTCGCCGGTGCCCTTGGGGATGTTGCGAATCAAGTCGTTCATGAGTGGCTTTCGGTGACGTGAGTTACGGGTTGATGCCTTCGAGGCGGTCTTCGAGCTCGTCGCCGGCGTTGCGCAGCGCTTCGAGCGTCGCGTCGTCGGGCTTCCAATAGTTGCGCTCGCTGGCCTCGAGCAGCCGGTTGGCCAGCTTCACCGACGCCTTGGGGTTCAGCTTCGCGAGGCGCTCGCGCATCACGGGGTCGAGCACGTACGTCTCGGTCAGCTCGCGGTAGACCCAGGGCTCGACGTGGCCGGTGGTGGCCGACCAGCCGAAGGTGTTGGTGACCTGACTCTCGATTTGGCGCACGCCCTCGGCGCCGTGCTTGAGCATCTCTTCGGCCCACTTCGGGTTGAGCGAGCGGGTGCGGCTCTCGAGGTTGACCTGCTCGGTCAGGGTGCGCACCACGCCGTCGCTGCGCGTCTGGTCGCCGATGTAGACCGACAGCTGCTTGCCGCTCTCGCGCTTCGCCGCGCGGCTGATGCCACCGAGCGTGTCGAAGTACTGGTCGAGGCTGGTGATGCCCAGCTCGGCCGACTCGAGGTTCTGGTACGCGAGCGACACTTCACCGAGCACGCTCTTGAGCAGGTTGGTCTGCTGCACCGGCGCGCCCTTGCGGCCGAAGGCGAAGCTCTTGCGGCGGGTGTACGTCTCGGCGAGCTCGTCTTCTTCCTGCCAGGTACCCGCGTCGATGAGCTGGTTGACGTTCGAGCCGTAGGCGCCGTCACCGTTGCTGAAGACGCGCAGCGCCGCGGTCTCGAGGTCGCAGTGGTGCTTCTTCTGGTACTCCAGCGCGTGGCGGCGCACGAAGTTCTGGTCGAGCGGCTCGTCGGCGTCGGCCGCGAGGAAGGCGGCTTCGGCGAGCAGCCGGGTCTGCATCGGCAACAGGTCGCGGAAGATACCTGAGAGCGTGATGAGCACGTCGATGCGCGGCCGACCGAGCTCGACGAGCGGCACCAACTGCGCGCCACACAGCCGGCCGTAGCTGTCGAAGCGGGGGCGCGCACCGAGCAGCGCGAGGGCCTGGCCGATGGGGCCACCACCGGTCTTCAGCGTGTCGGCGCCCCACAGCACGATGGCGACCGACTCGGGGAGCGGGTTGCCTTCGGCGATGTGCTTCGCCAGCAACCGCGCGGCCTGCTGGGCGCCATCCATCACCGCGAAGGCCGAGGGAATCGCGAACGGGTCGAACCCGTGCATGTTGCGGCCGGTGGGCAGCACCGCCGGGTTGCGGAGCACGTCGCCGCCGGGCGCAGGCTTGACGAAGCCGCCGCCGAGCGCGTGCATGAGCGAGGGCAGCTCGTGGTCTTCAGTGAGGAGCCGGTTGGTGCGCTCGAGCTCGCCAAACAGCTTCACCGTCTCGTCGTTCGACTCGAGCTTCGAGAGGCGCAGCGCGTCTTTGGCCGACTTGCCGGCGAGCAGCGCGTCGATGGACGACATCGGCGCCGCGGCGATGGCCGAGCCCTCGATGATGGCCTTCAGGTAGTCGCGGCGGGCGGCCTCGGGCATCGGCTGCCCCATGACGTGCAGCCCACAGGGGATGAGCGTCTGCTCGACTTCGATGAGCGTGCGCAGCAGCGCGTCGACTTCAGCGCGGGCCTCACCGGTCCACACGGGCTCGGCGGTGGCGAGGTCGAGCTCGACGGCCTGGGCCTGCACCACCGGCACCAGCCGCGAGACCTCAGCGTCCCCGGGGGCCAGACCGCGCAGGCGGTCAATCGACTCGCGCAACGAGAGGAGGCCCCGGTACAGGCCCGCCTGCGAGACCGGCGGCGTCATGTACGAGATGAGGGTCGCGGCCGAGCGACGGCGGGCAATCGCGCCCTCGGCCGGGTTGTTCGCCGCGTAGAGGTAGAGGTTCGGCAGGTCGCCGATGAGGCGGTCGGGCCAGCACGCACCCGAGAGGCCGCCCTGCTTGCCGGGCATGAACTCGAGGGCGCCGTGGGTGCCGAAGTGCAGCACCACGTGCGCGCCCCAGAACTCGCGCAGCCAGCGGTAGAACGCGGCGAAGGCATGAGTCGGCGCGAAGCCCGACTCGTACAGCAGCCGCATCGGGTCGCCCTCGTAGCCAAAGGCGGGCTGGATGCCGACGGCGACGTTGCCGAAGTGGGCGCCGAGCACGAAGACGGTCGAGCCGTCGCTCTGGAACTTGCCGGGCGCGGAGCCCCACGCCTTTTCGATTTCAGGCAGGTACTTCTCGGCGCGCACGTAGCGGTCGACGGGGATGCGCTCGAGCACGTTGGCGTCGGTGCCGTAGCGGGCCGAGTTGCCGCCGATGAGCCGCTCGCGCAGCGCCTCGACGTTCGCCGGCACGTCGACGGTGTAGCCCTCGGTCTTCATGCGCGTCAGCGTCGCGAAGAGCGACTCGAAGACGCCGAGGTACGCCGCGGTGCCGGTGGCGCCGCCGTTGGGCGGGAAGTTGAAGAGCACGATGCCGACCTTGCGCTCGGCGACCGGGGCCTTGCGCAGGCGCACCAGCTTCTCGACGCGCGCGGCGAGCATCTCGATGCGCTCGTCGATGCCCACCATGTCGGGGGCGGCTCCGTCCTGGGGGACCGCGGGGCGACCGCCGAAGACGATGGGGCCGGTGGCGCCATCGAGCTCGGGGATGGCGAGCATGATGGTCGACTCGATGGGCGTGAGGCCGGCGCCGTTCTCTTTCCACGCCTCGATGCTCTGGAACTCGAGCGGCTGCGCGGCGATGTAGGGCACGTCGAGCTTCGTCAGCACTTCTTCGGCGGCCTTCGAGTCGTTGAAGGCGGGGCCGCCCACGAGCGAGAAGCCGGTCAGCGACACCAGCACGTCGATGGTGGGCTTGCCGTTCTTCATGAAGAACGCGTCGATGGCCGGTCGACCGTCGAGCCCTGCCGCATAGGCGGGGATGACGCGCAGGCCGCGCTTCTCGAAGAACTCGATGACGCGGTCGTAGTGGCCGGCGTCGTTCGACAGCACGTACGAGCGCAGCAGCATGAGCCCGATGGTGCCCACGGTCTTCTCGGGCCGGGGCAGCGCGTCGACGTCGGTGGTCATGCGGCCGGCGGCGCAGGTGCGGCCCAACGCAGCGCAGCCACCGGCGGCGAAGGCGGCGCAGCGGGTGGCGCAGCCGCTGGCGAGGCGGGGGTGGTACAGGCCCGTCTCGGGGTACTCGCGCGGGGGCTGCGCGGTGGTCTGCTCGCGGAGGTGCTTGCGCGGCCCGTCGGCGTAGCGGCTGATCAACAGGCGGATCAGGTCGGCCAGGTTCTCGGTCGAGCCCGACAGCCAGTACGAGAGCACGAGCAGGTACGAGCGGAGGTCCTGCGTCTTGCCAGGCACGAAGCGCAGCAGCTTCGGGAGCAGCTTGAGCGCAGCCATCTGCGAGCTTCCGCCCGCCGAGGCACCCGGCTTCGGGCTGCCGCGCAGCTTCTTGAGCAGCGCCATGGGGCCGCTGGTCGAGCCGTCCATCTTGAAGGCGCCCATGCGCGTCTCGCGCATCACTTCAGCGGCCGACATCGCGCACACCATTGCGTCGCAGTGGTCGCGGCGCGCCTGCAGCGCCGGCAGCACCGCGCGGATGTGCTCGTCGATGAAGAGCATGTTCGCGAAGACGATGTCGCCCTGCGAGATGTCGTCGCAGCAGAGCCTGGCGGCCTTCGCGTCGGAGAAGCTCGTCGCCGCGTGGAAGCGCAGGTCGAGGCCCGGGATTTCGTTCAGCAGCTGAGCGCGCACACGTTCGACCGCACTCGCAAGGTGCGCGTCGAGCGTGACGATCACGACCCGAATGGGCGTGATGTCAGCTACGGAAGTGGGCCTTCGCGTCATAGAGCGTCTCCAACGTGATTTGGGCGATGTTCCGCTCTTGAGCGAAGCGCTCGGTGTTTCGCTTCGCTTTGCCGCGAACGAAGAAGGGGATTTTCTTGAGCTCCTTTTCTGCTTCAGCAGTCCACGACGTGACGACGGCCCCGGCCGGCTTCACGGTCTGATCAACCTGTCGCTTGTCTCCCTCTCCTCCTGCGGAGGAGAGGGTCGGGGAGAGGAGGCGAGCCGAAGACTCAGCCGCTCCAACTGCGGAGACGGCGTTCGCCTGAGTCTGTGCGGCGGAAGTGTGCGCGATGGGCGCTGCCGACGCGGTGTGAGCCGACGGAGCGGGAACAGTGAAAGCCGACGCTGACTGAGCCGATGCGGCGACTGCCGGAGCTGAGACCGGAAGGTCGACTTCTTTCACCGCGTGCGAGCCGAGGTGCGACGGAGCGGCACCCGCGCTGAACTCGAAGTCTTCACGGAACATCGAGAGCAGGTGCTCCTCGAGGCCCATCATCAGCGGGTGCACCCACGTATCGAAGATGACGTTCGCGCCTTCGAACCCCATCTGCGGCGAGTAGCGCGCGGGGTAGTCCTGCACGTGCACAGGCGCGCTGATCACCGCGCACGGCAACCCGAGGCGCTTGGCGGTGTGGCGCTCCATCTGCGTGCCGAGCACCAGTTCCGGCTGCAGGCGCGCGATGGTCTCTTCGACCTCGAGGTGATCATCGCTGATCAACGCCTCGACGCCGTACTTCGCCGCCGCCGCACGCAGGTCACGCGCCAGTTCACGGCTGTAGCTGCCGAGCCCCACGACGGTGAACCCGAGCTCTTCGGTCGCGATGCGTGCCGCCGCCAGCACGTGCGTGCCGTCGCCGAACACGAACACCCGCTTGCCCGTCAAATACGTCGAGTCGACCGAGCGCGTGTACCAGGGCAGTCGGCTCGTCGCCTCCGCCAACACCGCCGTGGGGTCGACGCCGACCAGCGCCGCGACTTCCTTCACGAACTCGCGCGTCGCGCCGACACCAATCGGCACCGTCGTCACCGCAGGAGTCCCGAACGTCTTCGTCAGGTACCGCGCCGTCGACTCACCGATTTCCCGGTACAGCACCACGTTGAAGTCGGCGTCGGGCAGGCGCGCCAGATCGGCCGGGCTCGCACCCAGCGGCGCGACCACGTTCACGCTGACCCCGAGCTGGCCGAGCAGCTTCGTAATCTCCACCACGTCGTCGCGGTGACGGAACCCCAGCGCCGTCGGCCCGAGCAGGTTGGCCCGCGGCGGCCCCGGCTTGCGCTCGGTCGGCTTCGCGACGCCCTGCGTGCACGCGCGCACGAGGCGATACAGCGTCTCTGACGCGCCGTGGTTTTCCTTGTGCTGGTACGCCGAGAACTCCACCGGCACCACGGGCACGGGTATGCCGATGGTCTGCCCGATGCCCGACGGGTCGTCCTGAATCAGCTCAGCGGTGCACGACGCCCCCACCAGCACGAGGTCAGGCTGAAAGCGGTCGTACGCCTCACGCGCCGAGCGCTTGAAAATCTCCGCCGTGTCCTTGCCAAGGTCGCGCGCCTGGAACGTCGTGTACGTGACGGGCGGCCGCGTCTTGCGGCGCTCAATCATCGTGAACAACAGGTCGGCGTACGTGTCGCCCTGCGGAGCGTGCAGCACATAGTGCACACCGCGCATCGCCGTGACGACGCGCATGGCGCCGACGTGCGGAGGTCCCTCGTAGGTCCAGACGGTCAGTTGCATGGGTTCAGACCATCAGCCGGGTGCGACGCACCAGTGGACGGGCGAAGAGCTCGGCCAAGTCGCCGGCCTGCTCGAACCCGTGAATGGGAGTGAAGACCAACTCAATCGACCACTTCGTCGTCAGCCCCTCGACCTCGAGCGGGTTGGCGAGCCCGAGCCCGCACACCACGAGGTCAGGCTTCGCCGCGCGGCACCGGTCCAGCTGGCGCTCGACGTCTTGCCCTTCGCTGACGGTGGTGCTCGCCGGCAGCAGGGCGAGGTCGGGGCCGAGGTGTTCCTGATGGAGGTACGGGGTGCCGACCTCGACCAGTTCCATCTTCAGCTCGCGGGAGAGGAAGCGCGCGAGCGGCACCTCGAGCTGCGAGTCGGGGAAGAAGAAGATGCGCTTGCCGGCGAGCTTCTGGCGCACCTGCGTCAACGCGGTCTCGGCGCGCTGCTGCGCCGGGGCGAGCACGCTGGCGAGCTTCTCGTCAGACACGCCGAACGCCTTCGCCGCTGCGGTGAACCACGCCGTGGTGCCCTCGACACCGAACGGGAACGGAGACGACAGGCGCTGCGCCCCACGCCCCTCGAGCACGCGCGCGGTCTCGGCGAGGAACGGCTGGGCGAGCAGGTACTTCGTGTTCGCGCTGAGCAGCGGCAGCTGCGTCGAGCGGCGCGGAGGGAAGAACTGCACCGGAATCGAGAGCGCGTCGAAGAGCCGCTTGAACTGGTCTTCGACCACGTCGGGCAGCGCGCCGACCACGAGCAGGTTGCGCTCGCCGTCGAGCGACTCGGGCATCTCGGGCACCATCGACGCCAGGCACGCGTCTTCGCCCTGCGTGAAGGTCGTCTCGATGCCGCTGCCGGAGTAGTTCAGCACGCGCAGGTTGAGCGAGCGCGAGAGGCGCAGCGCGGCGCGCGAGAGGTCGAGCTTGATGACCTCCGACGGGCACGAGCCGACGAGAAAGAGGAGCTTGATGTCAGGCCGGCGCGCGACGAGGCGGGCGACCACGCGGTCGAGCTCTTCGTTGGCGTCGGTGAGGCCCGCGAGGTCTTTGTCTTGAAGAATCGCGGTCGCGAAGCGGGGCTCGGCGAAGATCATCACGCCCGCCGCCGATTGGATCAGATGCGCGCACGTGCGCGAGCCGACCACGAGGAAGAAGGCGTCTTGAATCTTGCGGTGCAACCAGACGATGCCGGTCAAGCCGCAGAACACTTCGTGCTGACCGCGTTCCCGCAAGACCGGGCGCGTGTCGACGCAGGCTTCACCTGACGCAGGCAGCGTGGTCGGGGCGTTCACTGGGCACCTCCGGTCGAGAGCGCAGCGTCACCCTGCAGATCGAGGCGCGCGGCGCGCAGCTTGAGAATGAACTGGCCTGCATTGATGAGGTAGGTCGCGTACGCCGCGAGGGCGAGCCACAGCTGCCCCCGAGACGTGAGCCACCCCGTCGCGTGCGCCACCAGCCAGGCGGTGTGCAGCGCCAGCACCAACATGCTGAACACGTCTTCCCAGTAGAAGGCGGCGGCGAAGAGGTAGCGGCCGAACACCACCTTTTCCCAGACGGCCCCCGTGATCATGATCGCGTAGAGCACCAGCGTCTTGACGACCACCGACGCTGACGCGAGCGACTCACCCTCGCCCGTCACCATCGTGCGAACGACCAGGCCGAGGCTCACCAGGAAGACCAGGAACTGAAACGGAGCCAACAAGCCCTGCACCAACGTCCACCGGGTCGCATCGCGGCGTTGACGTTGCTCGGGCGTGTAGAGCGGCTCTCTTTTTCTTTCAGTCATCACGGATACTTTCGAGATTGAGAGGCGGCGGCCACGCTGCGACCACCAGACCTAAGCAGCCGATCGCCCAATGTGTCAAGTCAGATAGACGTAAATCCAGCTTCACACATCGTCGCCATTGGTGTTAGCTCCGTGGCCTATGTCAAACGCCGTTGACGCTTCCGTCGTGAACGTCGTGACGTTGTCTCGCTGGCCGCAGCCGTCGGCGCTGATCCAGCTCCTCAAGCCGGTGACCTGGTTCGCGCCGATGTGGGCGCTGGCCTGCGGGGTGGTCTCGGCGGGCGTGCCGGTCGTCGACAACTGGCTGCGCATCGTGGGCGCGGTGCTTCTGGCCGGCCCGCTCGTGTGCGGCACCAGCCAGGCTGCGAACGACTGGTTCGATCGCCACGTCGACGCCATCAACGAGCCGCAGCGCCCGATTCCCAGTGGCCGCGTGCCCGGGCGATGGGGCCTCGGCCTCGCCATCGTGTGGACGGCACTCTCTCTTCTCGTGGGCGCCCTGCTCGGCGTCTGGGTGCTGGTGGCGACGGTGTTCGGGCTCGCGCTCGCGTGGGCGTACAGCGCGCCGCCCTTCCGCCTGAAGCTCAACGGCTGGTTCGGCAACACGGCCGTCGGCCTCTGCTACGAGGGTCTGCCGTGGTTCACCGGGGCGGCCGCGCTCACCGCGCAGATGCCTGACCCGCGCATCACCATGCTGGCAGTGCTCTACAGCGTGGGCGCGTTCGGCATCATGGTGCTCAACGACTTCAAGGCAGTCGAGGGCGACCAGCAGATGGGCATTCGCACCCTGCCCGTGCAGTTCGGCGTCAACAACGCAGCGGCGCTGGCGTGCGCGGTGATGGCGCTGCCGCAAGTCGTGGTGGTCGCGCGCCTGGTGAAAGAAGGCCGCCCCAACCACGCGCTTGGCGTGCTGGCGGTGCTCGTGGGCCAGTTCGCGTTGATGCCGATGCTCCTCAAGGAGCCGCGCAAGAAGGCACCGCTCTACAACGCCACCGGCACCACGCTCTTCGTGTCGGGAATGATGATCAGCGCCTTCGCGATTCGCAGCCTGTTGGGCGCGTAAGCCCGTCTCACCCTGGAGAAAACACATGACCTCAACGCAACAGTTCGACGTGGTGGTGGTGGGCGGCGGTCCCTCGGGGGCGACGGCGGCTGACCTGCTGGCGAAGGCCGGCAAGGCGGTGTTGCTGCTCGACAAAGCGGGCCGCATCAAGCCGTGCGGTGGCGCGATTCCGCCGCGCCTGATTCAAGACTTCGAGATCCCCGACGCGCTGTTGTGCGCCCGCATCCGCGCCGCGCGCATGGTGTCGCCCACCGACAAGCGCGTCGACATGCCCGTCGACGGCGGCTTCGTAGGCATGGTGAACCGCGAAGACTTCGACGAGTTCCTCCGCACCCGCGCGGCCGAGCACGGCGCCGTTCGCCAGCGCGGCAGCTACCAGCGCATCACGCGCGATGAAGCGGGCACGCACGTGCACTTCACCGACGGAGAGGGCGCTGAACGCTCGGTCGTCACCCGGCTCGTCATCGGCGCCGACGGTGCGCTCTCGCAAGTGGCGAAGCAGGAAGTGAACGCCAAGGGCGCGAAGGTCGTCTTCGCGTACCACGAGATTGTCCAGGCCCCGAAGCAGCAGCCCGGCTTCGATGGCGCGCGTTGCGACGTGGTCTACGACGGGCGCATCTCGCCTGACTTCTACGGCTGGGTCTTCCCGCATGGGAACACGGTGAGCATCGGCTCGGGCAGCGCGGTGAAGGGCTTCTCGCTGCGCAAGTCGGTGACCGAGCTGCGCAGCCGCGCGGGCATGGCCGACGCGAAGCTGGTGCGCGGTGAAGGCGCTCCGATTCCGATGAAGCCGCTGTCCCGGTGGGACAACGGCAAAGACGTGGTGCTCGCAGGCGACGCCGCGGGCGTGGTCGCGCCGGCGTCGGGCGAAGGCATCTATTACGCGATGGTCGGCGGCGAGTTCGCGGCGCAGGCGGCGTTGACGTGCCTCGAGACGGGCAAGGCGTCGGCGCTCAAGCTCGCGCGCAAGCAGTTCATGAAGAAGCACGGCCGCGTGTTCTGGATTCTCGGGGTGATGCAGTACTTCTGGTACTCGAGCGACAAGCGCCGCGAGAAGTTCGTGCACATCTGCAAGGACCCCGATGTGCAGTACCTCACGTGGCAGTCGTACATGACGAAGGAGCTGGTGAAGCAACGCCCCAGCTCGCACGTGCGCATCTTCTTCAAAGACCTCGCGCACCTCTTCGGCTTCGGTCAGACGTGAACAGCGCGTGGCTCGCCGAGTATCTCTCGAGCGGCCGCGCGATTGACGTGGTGCTCGGCATCGTCGCGCTCGAGGTGGCGGCGATGGCGTGGTGGTTGCGCAGGAAAGGTCAGCCGCTGCGCATCTCCGAGCTCGTCGGGCCCGTGCTTGCGGGCGTGCTGTTGATGCTCGCCCTGCGCGCCGCGCTCACCGGTGCCGGGTCTGAGCTCGTGGTGCTCTTCATGTTCCTCTCGTTCCCCGCGCACCTCTACGACCTCAAGCTGCGCCTCGACCGGCGCACGTGAGGGCACCCACCTCTCCGCTCGCTGCCGAGGCCTGCTTCCGTGTCACGAGTTTCTGCGACCTGTTTCATTTGTTCTTGCGGGTCACTGCTGCGCACCGCATCTCGATGGTCGAGCGCATCCGCGTTTCAAATCGGTAGCTGGCAAATTCGACACTTTCGAGTGCTTCTCCAGCATACGTAAAACACTCAAGTTGAGAGAGGAGACCATCTCTCAAGAAGAGAAGGAATCCGACGCCACTCCGGGTTCCCTCGCATTCCGCATCCAGAGTCCCAACGGTTCCCTTCGTGCAATGAGGAATGCCCGGAGTGCCTGGGGGGACCTCGAGGTCAGTGTAGAATCCTGCGCCCGTGTGAGTCCTCGCACGAACCTGAATCAGAGGGACCTGCGCGCGAAGAAGGTCGAAATCCGCACCCGAGCAACTCAGCAGTCGAGTGAGCACTTCCTGTTCCAGCTGATTCAAGGTCTCCAACAGTCTCCTCCTATTCTGTTGTCAGGTTGAGCGCGGGAACGCTGGAGAGTTCAGCAATTTCATACTTGGGTCTCAACCCATTCAGATTCACTGATTTCAAACTCGAACTTCGCCTGGCGCTTGGCCTGCTCAACGGTCTCGTGCCAGGTGTCCGTAAGAGTCAATCCTGCGTCGTCGACATAAAGCAGGAATACCCCTTCGTCTGTCTGTTGGATCTCGACCCAGGCAGGCATTTGCAATTCGCCGTCGGAGACAACGGTGTCCTGCTCAACATGAGCCAAACGATGGCTTGTGTTTCCGGTGGTACGGACGACTCGTGCTCGAAGCGCCATGGAAATCAGGGGCAGCAGGACATGATTGTTCTGAACAAGGCCCATGCTGCTCGAGTGACCCCATCGGTGCAACGCACCTTCCGCCTCTCGACCGTCGCATCCAAATGGAGCGCAGTTACCTCGCCATGCAGACCCGCAGGCTCGAGCTGCACGTCCACGCGCTGAGGTCGCCGCAGTCCGAGTCGAACTTGCAAGGCAGCCCGCGGCACGCCGTGGTTCTGCGGATGCAGCGCCCGACTGTGAAGCAGCGCACCTGACGTCGCGTCGTCTCGCGACTGCGCTTCAAACTGCGCCCCTCATCTACGGCCCGCTGCTCGCGCCGTTCGTCGCGCTGGGCGGGGTGGTGATGCGCGCGATCTTCGCTTGACCGCAGCAGGGTGACCGACATTCGTGCGAGTGGCCCGCGAGGCCGAGACCCGACGTCTGCGCGCGAGTGGGAAGCGTCGTCGTCTGACCTCGCAGCTGCATTGATGGAGGCACTCGTGCCACCTCGTCTTGCGCTGCGGCGAGGTTGATCAGCCCCTCAGCACGCCACCCGGGTGACGCACTTCACCCATATCGGCCGACTTGAGCACCCTGGCGTGATGCTGAAGTCGACCGATATCGCCGATTCTTCCGGTGGGGCCCCTCGACCGAAGCCTCGCCAGCATCGAGCCCGGCGCCTGAGTGCGCGCTCTCGCGTGACCGCAGCAGGGTGACCGACATGTGTGCGAGTTCCCGCGAGGCGAGACCCGACCCTCAGACGAGACGCGCGAGGCCGAGGCGCTCGCCGGCGTGGAGCACGGCGCCCGAGTGTCTGCCCTCTGCCTCCCCGGAGCCGCAGAAACCATCGCGTCGAGTGAAACCCCGCGAGGCCGAGGAGCTCGCCTGCCTCGAGCACGGGACCCGCGTGTCTGCCCTCTGCCCCCCGCAGCCGCAGAAACCATCGCGTCGATTTGGCTGAACGGCCCATGACAGCGCGATGACACCACCGGGAGTACGACTGCGGCATGGACATCGCCGTCGTCATCAACCTCAACTCGCGTCGTGGCAGCCAGCGCTTCGCCGACTTTGCGCAGCGGGTGCTCCCGCGCTCACGCGTGGTGGTGACCCGTTCGGTCGACGACGTGACCTCCTTCGTCGACGGGCTCAGCCCCGAGCGCGCGCCGTCGGTGCTGCTCTCGGGAGGTGGTGACGGCACGGCCATCGGCCTGCTCGACGCGCTGCGCTCGCGCTCTTACGCGTTCCCTGCGCTGGGCATCGTGAAGCTGGGTACCGGCAACGCGTGGGCGACCACGACGGGCGCTCCGTCTCCGAAGAGGGCGTTCGAGACCATGGCGCGCGTTCTGGAACGCGGCCACACCACGGTGCCCACCACCGACTTCGCGCTGGTCGAGGTCGAAGGCCGCCTCACGCCCTTCGCCGGCAGCGGGTGGGACGCCGAGGTGTTGCACGACTACCGGCTGCAACGTGAGGCGCTCCCCGGTTCACTGCGTCGCTTCGCCGAGGGCGCCCCCGGCTACTTCGCCTCGCTCTTCACGCGCACGATTCCCCGCAACGTCCTTCAGCGGGCGAAGCCGCGGGTGCGCCTCGTCAACCTCGGGCCCGAGGCGTTCACCGTCGACGCGCACGGCGCGGTGGTGAAGGTGCCCCAGGCGGGCGCAGGCACGGTGCTCTACGAGGGCCCGTACGGCGTCACCGGTGCGGGCACCAGCTGCGAGCTGGGCTTTGGCTTCAAGGCGCTGCACCTGGCGCGCACCCTGCCCGGTCACATGCACGTGCGCGTGTACGCCGCGAGCGCGGCCGAGGCCACCCGGCGACTTCACCAGCTGTGGACGGGCAAGCACCCCCTGCCCCGCAGCCACGATTTCCTGCTCACGCACTGCCGCATGGAATTCGACCGCGACGTGCCAGTCGAAATTGGCGGCGACGCCATCGGCCTGCGTCGCTCGGTCGAGTACCGCGTGGCTCCGCAAATCGTCTCGCTGGTCGATTGGGCGAACCTGTCGCAGCAGGTCAACTGAAAGCGCACCGCCCGTACCGAGGGGCAGCGAAGACCGAAGCGGTGGCTCGCGGCGCGTCGGAAGAACGTCTCGATGGCGCCAATCTCGCAAGGGTCGAGCCACACGATGACGGCGCAGCAGCGTGTCTCCGAGTTCGTGAACGAGAACGCATGGCCGTCGCTTCAGGGTCGGCCGGTTCTGCGAGCTTCGCGGCGGGTTCCTGTTCTTCGCGCGGTGTTGCGGCCCAAAAACAAAGCCGCGGCCCCTCGCGGGACCCCGGCTTCGGTGCTTCGAGCTCGACCGTGCTTACGCCTTGGGGGCGTAGCTCAGGCAGTGGCCGCCCGGGTTGACCGCGCCCGTGAACAGCTTGCACGCACCGCACGCGCCGTACTTCGCCGCTTCGTACTGCGCACAGCCCGCGCAGTTCTTCCCGGCCTCGGCCGACTTCTCCTTGTACTGCAGCGCGCGGCGCAGGCCCTTCGAGGTCTCGTCGATGGGCGCGGCTTCCTTGCAGTTCACGTCGCCCGTATTGGCGGCCGCCGTCGGCTGCGCGGGGGCAGCGGGGTCTGCGGCCGCAGGCTCAGCCGGTTTGGCGGCGGGCTCGGCCGGCTTCGCCGCGGGCTCGGGCTCGGGCGGCTTGGCCGCAACCGCGGGCGCAGGGGGAGGCGCCGGTGCAGGCGTAGGGGCCTTCGCCTCTTCCTTACAGCCCTGGAACACCAGCAGGCTGCCGGCCGTGAGACCCAGCACCTGAATGGTCTTGCGTCGGTTGAACAGCTCGTTGCGCTTCTGCGTGTCGTTGTCGTTCACGTACAACCTCCATCGGGTGGAAAACGTTGAGGGCCCTACGATAAGCCCGCTTTGGCCCCGGCGCTGCTTTCGTGACGGTCTGCGACTCCGATTGGCATTGACCTCGACGGGACAACGACGCGAAACACAGGTCGATGCGTAACGACGAGAGCCCCGCCCCACCGAGCGCCGCGTTGATGCGCCGCGCACCGTCGTGGTCCGACCGCTGGTTCGATTTTCGAAACTGGCTGTTGATGCACCCCCGGTTTCACCACTGGGCGGTGCGGCTCCCCGTCCTCCGCACCGTCGCGCGCCACCGCGCCTCGGCGCTCTTCGAGCTGTGCGCCGGCTTCGTCTACTCGCAGGTGTTGTTCGCAGGGGTGAAGCTCGGCCTCTTCGCGCGGCTGGTCGACGGCGCGAAGACGGTCGATGAGCTCGCGCCCGCGCTGGGCCTGCGAGCCGACGCCACCCAACGGCTGCTCGACGCCGCCACCGCGCTCAAGCTGTGCGAGCTGCGCCCGGGGGCCCGCTACGGCCTCGGCATTCACGGTGCGTCGCTGGTGGCGACCCCGGCCGTCGAGAAGATGGTGCTGCACCACCACATGCTCTACCGCGACCTCGCGGACCCGGTGGCGTTGCTCAAGAGCGAGTCGCCCGACACCGAGCTCAAGCGCTTCTGGAGCTACTCAGGCCACGCCGGCCACGACACGTCGTCGCCTGAACAGGTCGCCGCCTACAGCGACCTCATGGCGGGCTCGATGTCGCTCATCGCCGAAGACATCCTCGACGCGTGGCCCGTGGAGCGACACCAGCACTGGCTCGACCTCGCCGGCGGCGCCGGGGCCTTCGCCGAAGCGGTCGCCCGCCGTGCGCCACCGAGCCTGCAGGTCACCCTGTTCGATTTGCCCCCCGTCGCCGACCGCGCACGCGCGCGCCTCGCAGGGGTGGGCATGGGCAATCGCATCAACGTCGTGGGCGGAGACCTCTTCACCTCCACGCTCCCGCAGGGCGCCGACGTGGCGTCGCTGGTGCGCGTGGTGCACGACCACGACGACGCGCAGGCGCTCAAGATTCTGCAGGCCGCTCGCGGAGCGCTGGGCCCCGGCGGCACGCTGCTCATCGCGGAGCCCATGGCTGGCACGTCGGGCGCCGAAGCGATGGGGGACGCGTACTTCGGGTGGTACCTGTACACGATGGGCCAGGGCCGGCCCCGCACCAGCGCAGTCTTGCTGCAGTTGGTACGGGATGCGGGCTTCCGCAAGGCGCGGCTGGTGAGAACCCGCCGCCCCATGCTGACCCAGTTGATCGCCGCGTCGTGACGCAGCCACTCACCGAGGCGTGAGCGCTGAGTTGATTCTCGCTCAAGCGAGAAAACGCTGCGCCTGATGCTGAGCCGGTTGGGTGTTGGTCCGCGACCGACGTGGCTCCACACACTGCCACAGCTGCACCGCTGCAGAGCCCGGTGCAGTCGTCGGCGGGATGCAGTCGTCGACGGTGTGGATGGTGACCGCCTCATGAAGGGAGGCGACCGTCGCTGATCAGTTGATCACCGTTGACCCAGAGCCGATGTCACGCGCGCGGTGAGAACCCGCTGCCTCATGACGACTCTGCCTTGTGAAACGCAGGTGCGGCCGGTGCCCGCCGCGCCTGTTGAGTTGGGGGAACGATGAACCACGTTCACCCCTCTCCCCGACCCTCTCCCCTGCGGGGGGAGAGGGAGGAAGGGGAGGCGTTACGGCGCGGGTGCGGGGGCCGGTGCCGGAGGAGCAGCCATCGGGTCTGCACCCGGCGCAGGCGCCGGTGCGTCGCCAGGCGTCGGCTCGCCGGGCGTCGGTTCGCCAAGCACCGCGTCAGCGGGCACGGAATCGGTGGGCACCGTCTTCGCCGGCTGCGGCTTGGCCGCCGCGAGCACCAGGTAGTCCTGCAGCATGCTCACGCCCAACAGCGGCTTGAACGCGCCCTGATGACAGGTCTGGCAGTTCGCCTTCGGTGCGTCGCCCGTCGCGCCCAGCCGGTTCGCCGGATACTGCGGGAGCAGCGGCTCGAGGTACTCGCCGTTCAGGTCGCGCACCATTCGAATGCCGTACCACGCGGTGGTGCGGGTGGCGGGGCTGGTGCTCCACTCGGCCATCGAGCGCGTGTTGTGGCAGTACGTGCAGTTCACGCCCAGCGCCGTCGACATGTGCATCATCAGGCCGTAGGTGTGCTCGGTCGACTTGATGGTGCCGGGGTTGCTCGGGTCGGGCAGAGCCGACTTCGAGATGACCCGAATGTTCGACGCCGTCGCGTCACCACGCAGGAACGTCTCGAACGGGTTGCCGGGCAACGACGCCTGACCGACGAGCGCGCCGGGGCGGTTCTGCGTGCCGTTGTCGGCCATCATGGGCTTGGGCGCCGCGGTCTGGGCGTTGAACCAGAGGTACTCGGGCACCGGGTTGCCGCGATGGCACGTGTAGCAGGTGACGCCCGTGGCCTTCACGTGCGGCTGCCAGTCGCCGTTGATGTGCATCGTCATCTGCAGCATCCGACGCGCGACGCGCTTGGTGTACAGCTCGTCGGAGTGGAGGTTGTTGGTGTCGACGACGATGTACCCGTCTTCGTCTTTCTCCGGGTTGCCGTTCGCGTCCTTCACCGCCGCGTGGCAGTACGAGCAGCCCTGATCCGGCGCGACCCAGGTGGTGATGGCCGTCATCAAGCGGGTGAAGTCGCCCGACGAGAGGTGACCCAGCACCTGCACATTTTTGTAGGCGTCGACGGCCCTCTGCCCTTCGGCCGAGGCCGGGGGCAGCGAGGGCGGCACGGTGTTGGCTTTGACGCGGGCCTCCAACTCCTTGTTGGTGGCCACGAGGTCCATCCCCGTGCCGGGGTACCCCATCTGGAACGAGGAGGTGCGCTCGAACGCAAGCACCACGCCCGCCACCAGGAGGAACGTCAGAAAGGCCCCAGAGGCCTTCAAGTACGGGCTCACGGCTTCACCTCAAACTTGCTGTTCTCCGGCAGCGTCGCCGGGTCTGGGAGCACCTCGTAACTCTGCGGGTACGAAGGCGCAAAGTCGTGCTTCTGGGCCCAGAGGTACCAGTTATCGACCGCAGTACCAGTCAGCAGAATGCCGATGCCGCCCGTCAACGGGCACAGCACCGCAAACCACCACGCCCAGCGGTGAATCGACTCGAAGGTGGCGTTGAAGCCCATCGTCCACCGCCAGAAGAGCGCGCCACGTTCGGCCGCGGTGCCGCGGTCGACGACCTGGCCCACTTCGCGCTCACCACCGAGGTGCGAGAGCGCCAACACCGTCGCGCCGTGCATGGCGAAGAGCAGCGTCGAGCCATAGAGGAACACAATCGAGAGCGCGTGGAACGGGTTGTAGAAGAGGTTGCCGTAGCGAATCGACAGCGCCGCCGTCCAATCGAGGTGCGGGAAGATGCCGAACGGCACCGCCTCACCCCAGCTGCCCATCAGAATCGGGCGGAAGAAGCCGAGCACCAGGTACAACCAGATGGCGGCCGCGAACGCCCACGCCACGTGGGTCCCCATGCCGTGTGCGCGCGCGCGGCGGTAGGTGCGCACCCACCACAAGATGATGGACATCGAGAGGAAGAAGCCCGCCATCAGCCACCAACCCCCCTGCGCGAGCGGGGGGAAGCGGAGGCCGTTCGAAGGCGCGGGCGGTTCGAGCGCGAGCCACGGCAACTGGCGAATGAACTCGACGATGTCCCAGTTCACCGAGGCCCACATGTTGAGGCCGATGATCTCGAACGCGAGGAAGAAGAAGGCCGCCGAGAAGACGCCCATCGTGCCCAGATAGATGGGGCCCACCTGCGCGTTGCCAAACCAACCAATGAGCCACGACAAGAACGGCTTGCCGGCGCGGAGTTGCTGCTGAGGAATCGGCGGCCCCGCGTGCGGCGGCGAGGCGACCTGGAGCTGCGTG
This sequence comes from Archangium sp., assembly GCA_044371205.1. Taxonomy (GTDB): domain Bacteria; phylum Myxococcota; class Myxococcia; order Myxococcales; family Myxococcaceae; genus Archangium_A. Next base: position 6,142 of record JBILUC010000054.1, on the reverse strand, counting down.
AAGATGTTCATGTAGTCAGCCATGGAGGTCTCCGATCAGTTCGAGACAGGGAGGCTGAGCCACCAGCTCCACCACTCAGGCCAGCCCTTGGTCCAGAAGGGGCCGGAGATGACGATGCAGATGGCGCTCCAGATGCCGGCGCTCAGGGCAAGGAAGAGCCCCAGCCGGTGAATGCCGAGCGCGCCGATGGAATAGCCAATGTGGTCGCGGAAGAACGAGTCTTCGTACTCGGCGGTCCTCACGCTATTCCCTTTGACCGGGTTCACCGCCGAGAGAATCAAGCCACCGTGCAGCGAGAGCGCGAGCGTCGTGGTGAAGAAGAAGCTCACCGCAATCATGTGCGCCGGGTTGTAATGGAAATGCAGATATTGGTAGCCCGTGTTCGACACCCAGTCGAGGTGACTGAAGATGCCGTACGGGAAGCCGTGGCCCCAGGCGCCGAGCAGAATGGGCCGCACCACCACGAGCGTGAAGTACGCGAGAATCGCGACGCTGTAGGCGATGGGAATGTGCAGGGCCATGCCCAGCTTGCGGCTGATTTCAGCCTGTCTGAGCGCCCATGAACTGAACGCGCCGAGCGCGCACATGGTGACCAGCTGCCAGATGCCGCCTTCCATCAGCGGGGCGAAGCGCAGCCCGTACTTGAGCGGGGGCGGTTGGATGTTGATGAGCCACGGGTTCCAGGTCGTCCCCTGTGAGGCACCCCACAGGATGAGCGCCGTGCCCACGACGGTGAAGAAGATGGTCGTGACACCAAAGAAGCCCACGAAGAAGGGCCCGACCCAGAAATCGAACAGGCTACCGCCGAGCAGGGTCCCACCGCGCACGCGGTATCGCCTCTCGAAACTCAAAAGGGCCATTCCGGCCTCCCATGGCGCGCACACGCCATCCAACGTCGACTGACGACCAACAACGGTTCAGAAACGCTCAACTCGGGAAAGACACCGGTCCAGACAGCCCACTTCACGAGCCGGGCTTGTCTGGAACGGAACCAGCTACTTCGACGGAAGGCCCGTCTGCACCGCGCCACCCTTGGCGGCACCTTCGATCCAGTTGAAGCGATTGGTGCTCAACAGGATGAAGTGAATCAGAATCGCCAACGTGAACAGAAAAACGCCCATACCGACGAGCGCCTGGCGAGGGTCGAACAGCATCCAAATCTTGTGCATGTGTGTGCTCCTTCAGCTCAACATGGAAACGACGTTGTGCGCGACCTCGACGGCCCCGTACCCGTTGACTCCCGGGAACCAGGGACGCCACGCCCACGCGAGAAAGTGAGCCATCACGGCGATGCCCGTGAAGATCAAGAAGCTCGTCATGAACAGACCGTGAAACTCTTTTGCCTGGGCTTCCGTCAACCCAGACATGGACTGATTGTCATTTGCCATCTGCGAATACCTCCGTTCGCTGCCCGCGCCCATCCCGCGCGTCTGGGATTGCCGTACCAACACGGCGATTCAAGGGCGGACAGCCCCTCGAAGTTCAGTTTCAGACTGCTTCTCGGCGGCGCGCGTCTGCGCACCGGACCAGAGCGAGCGCAGGAGCGCCAACGCCGCGGTCCACGACACCGGGTAGGACGCGGTGAACGGCGTGCTGGCGCCGTTGAGCGTCGAGACCCACAGCGGCCCGTTTGAGTTCGGCTCGTTCATGTCAACCCCCGGGAAGAGAGCGTGGTGCTGCGCGCTGCCAGCGAGACCAGTGAGGCGGTGACACGCTCGGCGCCGCTGTCGCGGGCCAGGCGCTCGGCCGTGTCGCGCAGGTGCTTGGCCGCCGAGATGCGCGTCAGCACCGGCAACGTTTCGAGCACCGCATCGACCGAGGTCTCGGCCGCCTCGTCCCACGCGAGCTGGTCGTGCAGTCGCGACGGGGTGGGGTCGACCTTGTCGAGCTCGGTGCCCAAAGGGAGGATGTTGAAGAGCACGTCGAACAGCGCGTTGCAGACTTCCTGCAGCAGGTACGACGCGCCCGAGTAGCCCATGAAGGGCGTGCCGGTGTGGCGGCGAATCGCGGTGCCGGGGAACGAAGCCGGCATGTAGATGGCCTTGCCCTGCACCTCGGCGAGGTACATGCGCTCGTTGTACGAGCCGAAGAGCACCAGCGGCGTCTTCTTCTGCACCAGCTCGCGAATGGCCTTGTTGTCTGTCTTGTCACCCGGCTTGCGCGAGATGGCGAAGTGGCAGGGCAGGCCCAGCTCGTCGCTCAAGAAGGCGCGCACGCCGCGCGAGTAGGTCTCGTTGGCGACGATGCCGAACGACGCGGTGGCGAAGAAGTCCTGGGTCACCGAGCGCCAGAGGTCCCACATCGGCTTGAGCGTGGTGTGCTTCTCGCGCTCGATGAACGGCTCGGGGTTCAAGCCCGTGAGCTCGCCGAGCTTGCGCAGGAAGGCCGTCGTGCTGTGAATGCCGATGGGCGCCTGGAGGAACGGCTTGTCCAACGCCTCACAGAGGAGGCGGCCGTATTCGCGGTACATCACGACGTTCACGTCGGCGTCGGCGAGCTTGGGCACGTCGAGCAGGTGGCTGCCCAGCGGGAAGGTGAGGTTCACCTCGGCGCCGATGCCCTCGATGAGGCGGCGCATCTCGGCGAGGTCAGACCAGGTGTTGAAGTAGCCGTAGCAGGGGCCAATGATGTTGACGCGCGGCTTGTCGCCTTCCTTCTTCGCGCGCGGCCTGGGGAACTTGCCGTTCTTCAGGCCGTACTGCTGCCACAGCCAGAGCATCGCGCGGTTGGCGCTCTGCCACTGGTCTTCGTCGATGGTGCGCGGGAGGAAGCGCTGAATGCCCGTGCCTTCGGGCGTCACGCCGCCGCCAATCATCTCGGCGATGGAGCCGGTCACCACCACGCTGGGCAGACCCGGGTCGAGCGCCTTGTGGGCCCGCTTCATGGCGCCTTCGGTGCCCTTCTGACCGAGTTCCTGCTCGCTCAGGCCCGTGACGACGATGGGCAGCTCGTGCGGCGGCAGCCCGTCGGTGTAGTGCAGCACCGAGGTGACGGGCAGGTTCTCGCAGCCCACCGGGCCGTCGATGATGACCTGCAGGCCCTTGATGGCAGAAAAGACATACACCGAGCCCCAGTAGCCACCGGCGCGGTCGTGATCGAGAATCAGCATCCGACGGCCTCCTCTGACTTGCGCTGGCGCTCGAGGCGCGCGAGCTGCGCAGCCTTGAACTCGGGGCGGTCGACCGGCATGCCTTCCCAGACGCCCGCGGTGGCGCCGGTGCCGACGCCCTCGAAGAAGTTCTTCATCTCGGTGAAGCGCGCCTGGTTCGCCATCGCCGCGTTGACGACGGTGGCGAGCGAGCCCGCACCTGCAGCGCCCATGAGCGGCCGCGCCGAGATGAGGTTGGTGAAATACAGCGCAGGAATCGCCTGTTCCTTGGCCTTCTGCACCACCGGCGTGGTGCCGATGACGAGGTCGGGCTTGAACTCGGCCATGGCCGCGAGGTCCATCTCGAGCGAGGCGCGGAACTGCACCTTCACGCCGCGTGCTTCGAGCCACGTGCGGTCGGCGTCACTCCACACCGTCCGGGGGCACGCGCTGCCCACGTACCGAACGTCGGCGCCGCTCTCGATGAGCAGGCGCGCGACGAGCAGCTCGCTGCCCTCGTAGCCAGAGAGCGTGATGCGACCCTTGATGGGCGAGCCCGAGAGCGCACCGGCGATGGCCGGGAGCGTGGCGTTCTTCGCGGCTTCGATGAGCGCGGTGGGCACGTTGCACGCCTTGCCGAGCTGCTCGAGCCAGGCCGCCGTGCCTTCGACACCGACGGGCGCCGAGCCGACGACCGGTCGACCAGCCGCCTGAAACTCGCGCACCGACGCCGTGTAGAAGGGGTGAACCGCGCCAACCGCGGCGCAGTCGAGCGCGGCGTACAGCTCGCGCCACTCGCGCGTGGGCACGGTGGGCCCGGCGGCGAGCTGCATCGGCGCCAGCATGCGGCCGATGGTGATGGGGTCGACGGGGAACATCTCACCGAGCAACGAGACGGTGGGCAGCGCCGCCTTGCCTGCGCGGGGCGCGGCGACGGGGCCCACCTCGGCCTCGGTGCGCGCGTAGTTCAACATCGCGCCGGCGAGCACGTCTTTCGCCTCGGCGTGGGTGGGCACCCCGAAGCCGGGCACGTCGACGCCGATGATGCGCACGCCGTTGATGGCCTTGGGCAACAGACGCAGCGGCACGCCCGAGGCGGTCGGCACACAGAGGTTGATGACCACCACCGCGTCGTTCTGCGCGGGGTCGGCCAGCTCGTGCACCGCGTCGCGGAGGTCTTCGAAGAGCTTGCCGGTGACGAGCGACTCGGAATTGAACGGCACGTAGCCGACCGTTCGCCGCGCACCGTAGAAGTGCGAGGTGAAGGTCAACCCATACACACAACACGCCGAGCCCGAGAGCACGGTCGCCGTGCGGCGCATGCGCAGCCCGACGCGGAGCGAACCAAACGCAGGGCACATGCTCTGGGGCTGGTCATGCGGGCCGACCGGGTAGTCAGCCGCATACTTCGCGAGCACCTCGGCCTTGCCGGCCGCGGCTGCCTGCGCGCGCAGCTTTTCCTTGCCGTCGTTGCAATTCGCTTCGGCCACCGGTTGCGCGGGCGCGTTCATCGGCTCACACCTTCGCGTCGTAGATGACTTCGAGAGACTTCTTCTGCGCGGTCTGCGGGCCGCACATGTCTTCGAGAGTGGCCGGGCTGAGCACCACGTCGCGACCCACCGCGTCGCCCTTGAAGAGCGCCATCAGCGAGTCGTGGTCGAGGGGCTTGGGGCTGAGCGGCGGCGCAGTGGCGACGTTGGTGGCCAGCTCTTCGAAGAGGCTCGCCCAGGGGCTGCCCGGCTTGCCGATGATTTCGTACTTGCCGCTCTTCTTGCGGATGTCTTCGTCGGCGGGAATCGACGCCAGCACGGGAATGCCGACCTGCTCGGCGAAGGCGCGCGCCTCGCCAGTGCCGTCGTCTTTGTTCACCACGATGCCCGCGACGCCGACGTGACCGCCGAGCTTGCGGAAGTACTGCGTGGCAGAACAGACATTGTTCGCGACGTACAATGACTGCATGTCATTGCTGCCGACGACGATGACCTTCTGGCACATGTCGCGCGCAATCGGCAGACCGAAGCCGCCGCACACCACGTCGCCGAGGAAGTCGAGGAGCACGTAGTCGAAGCCCCAGTCGTTGAAGCCGAGCTTCTCGAGCGTCTCGAAGCCGTGAATGATGCCGCGCCCGCCGCAGCCGCGACCCACTTCGGGGCCGCCGAGCTCCATCGCGAAGACGCCGTCGCGCTTGAAGCACACGTCGCCGATGGAGATTTCTTCGCCGGCGAGCTTCTTCTTGCCCGAGGTGGCGATGATGGTGGGGCACGCCTTGCCGTTGAAGAGCAGCGAGGTGGTGTCGCTCTTGGGGTCACACCCGATGAGCAGCACCTTCTTGCCCTGCTGCGCCATCATGTAGCTGAGGTTGGCGAGCGTGAAGCTCTTGCCAATGCCGCCCTTGCCGTAGATGGCGATGATTTGCGTCTCTTTGGTGGGCGCCAGCGTCGTGGGCTTCGAAGGCTCGATGGCCGCTTCGGCGCGGAGGTTGTTCTTCAGCTGCACCATGGGGTCGAGGCTGGGCGTGGTCATCGAGCGGTTCTCCAATCGAGAAGCATTTTGAGACAGGCGGGTTCCCCAAACGCCGTGCGGTACGCCTCGGGCGCCTGGTCAAAGTTGCGGGTGTGCGTGATGAGGCCGTCGAGGCTGAGCTGGCCTGCGCGAACGAGCTCGACGACGGCGGTCAGGTCTGGCGGCTGCCACTCGGCGGCGACGCGCAGGCGCGCTTCCTTCATGAAGGCCGGGGCGAACGCGAAGGACACCCGGTCGTAGAAGCCGGCGAGCACGATTTCGCCGCCGCGCGCGAGGCGCATCACCAGAGAGTCGACCAGCGAGGCGTCGCCGCTGACGTCGTAGATGGCCTTGTAGTCGCGGCGCGGGTCGGCGTCGGGCGTGCTCACCTGGTAGCCGACGGCGCCGCTGGCGCGGACGGGGTTGAGTTCCCACACCGTGGGCGTGACGCCCTTCGCGACCGCGATGCGGGCGAGGAGCCGGCCCAGGACGCCGTGGCCGATGATGAGCTCAGGCAGCGCGCCGTTGGCCAGCGCGTGGTGTGCGGTGGCG
>JBILUC010000161.1:0-4227 GCA_044371205.1 Archangium sp. | reverse complement strand
TCCCCTTGCCCCTCGCCGCTCCTGCGCAGACCTTCCTCGGCTCCGCTCCGGGCCCGACGGCACGCCTTCGGGCGACTCGGCCGCGTCGCGCCAGCTCTCGTTTGCCCGGGTTGTTCTTCCTTCACTTATCGGTGGGGGTGAGGGAGGGCGTCCGAGCGCCTGTCCAGAGGCCCGAGCCGGCACCCGGGATGCGACACCCGGTGGGCCGCGCGACCCGGTGAGGCCACGCCGCTCGGCGTCCCGGGCCTCGAGAGAAGAAAACCTCGGTTGTGGCACCCGCGCCACTGCGGGTACCGTCGAGGCCTTGTCGCCGCGAGTTCCCCAGCGAGGATTCACCCTGACGACGCTCCGATCGAATTGGTTGCTGCTGCTCCTCCTCTCCGCGTGCGGTGCGAGAGACCCTCGAGGCGACGCCGGGCTGCTGCTGGGCGATGCCGGGCTGCCGCTCGGCGACGCGGGGCCGCTGCTCGGCGAGGCCTTCGACTGCGGGAAGGCCACGAACGTGGGCGGCATCGCGTCGACCACCCGGGCCGCGGCGCTCGAGCGAAAGCAGGTCGACACGACCCGCTTCCCGGACGCCCTCTGCAACGACGGCACGCCAGCCCTCTTCTACGTGCGCGCCGCGACCACGCCCGCGGGGCGGGACAAGTGGGTCATCCAGTTGATGGGCGGAGGCGCGTGCTCGTCGGCCGCCCTCTGCGCGAAGCGCTGGTGCAGCGTCGACACCAACTTCAGCAAGACCCAGATGACGAGCGCCACCTCTCCCGACAAGACCGACGGGGAGGGCATCTTCGCGCGCGCCTCGGACGGGGCGCTGCCCGCGGCCAACCCCTTCGAGGACGCCAACCAGGTGCTGGTGAAGTACTGCTCGTCGGACACCTGGCGGGGAACGGCCAGGGACGTGGAGGCCGAGGCCCCCCATCCCGTCACCGGCGCCGCGACTCGGTACCGCATCCACTTTCTCGGGCGGCGCATCCTCGAGGCGGTGCTCGCGACCTTGCGGCGGGAGGGCGTTCCGGCCACGGTCGCCGGCGCGGGAGAGCTGCCCGATCTCGACCAGGCCACCGAGGTCGTCCTCGCCGGCGCCTCGGCCGGGGGTGGTGGCACCACGTTCAACCTCGATTGGCTCCGCGAGGAGCTCCGCGCGTCCAACCCGGGCGTCGAGGTGCTCGGCCTCATCGACTCGACCTTTGGCCCCGACCTCGTGGGCCTCGACTACACCCAGGGCACCGCGTGCATCCAGCTGGGGCTCTGCACCGACGCGGCCTACCTCGGGTATGGCCTCCAGGCCCAGGCGGGCCTGTGGAAGGCGGCGCCCGAGCAGAGCTGCAGCGCCCGGCACCTGATGGACGGCGCCGAGTGGAAGTGCGCCTCGGACACGCACGTCGTCCTGCACCACCTCACCACGCCGTTCTTCGTCCGCCAGGGCCTCTCCGATGGACTCATCTCGGACCCCTACGTCGAGGGGCAGCTCCGGGTCGGGGGTCAGGTCTTCACGCTCGGGCTGTTCGGCCGGGAGGTGGCCGCGCAGCTCGAGAGGTTCCCCACCCTGGCCTCGACCGCCGAGGAGGGGGGCGCGCTGACCAGGGCGCCGGGCGGCTTCGGACCGCTCTGCCCCAAGCACGAGACGCTCCGCAGCACCCCCGACACCTTCAACGTGACCATCGCCCCGGCCGCGACGGGGACCCCGGTGCGGATGTTCGACGCCTGGACCGCGTGGCGCCAGGGCGCCCCTGGCGCCGTGGTCGTCTCCAGGTCGGCGAGTGACACCCGCTGCCCGTGAGCCCGCCTCCCGCTTCGTTCCCTCTCAGCTCAAGGATCCTCGTGCGCCCGTCCACTCCTCTCCGCTGCGCCGCCGTCGCTGCTCTCCTCGCGGTCGCGTGTGTGCCCCCGCAGCCCCCACCGGACCCCTACGCGCCCGTCACGACGCCGTGGGATGACGTGCCGACCGCCGCGCTCTGCAACCCGCAGGACCCGGGGCAGAACTGCCTCGAGCCGACCGACCTCACCGTCCGCATGGACGACGAGTTCAAGTTGAACTTCGAGGCCGCTGATTTCGACGACATGAGCGGCGTGTTGACCCTCCGGCTCAAGCCCGGCGCGACGCTCGATCCGCGCATCAAGGAGGGCGCCTTCCTCTACCGCGGCCGGCGTGACCGCAAGCCCCTGCTCCACCGGGTCGACGGCCTGAGGCGGGATGGCGACGTGGCGACGCTCAAGCTCTCGCGCGCCCGGGCCCGCGACGCCTTCAAGCGGGGCCGCGTGCGGGCCCGCATGCCGCTGTCCGAGCTGAAGCAGCTCGGGCAGCCGCTGGGCCTCGACGGCGTGCCTCTCCAGGTGGCGCGGCAGCCGCTGGAGGCGACCATCGGCCCCGCGGACTGCTCGGGCATCGTGTTCGACAAGAACTTCGCCAGCGTCACCGCGGTGGGCAGCGCGAAGCTCGAGCTGCTCAAGTGCAAGTTCCTCCTCTCGGCCTGGGTCGACGTGGTCCTGGAGTGGGACACGGTGCTCGTCAACGTCGACAAGCTCGAGGTCGTGGTGGGCGGGAGCGCCGACGCCGCGCTGCACACCGCGCTCACGCTCGACCTCAGCGCGAAGTACGCCGAGGGCAAGCGCATCTGGGAGGGGCCGGAGATCCCCTTCTCGATCGGCGGCCTCGTCATCACGGTCAACCCCTCGCTCTTCGCAGGGTACGAGCTCTCGGCGAAGGCGAAGCTCACCTCGACCCAGGGCTTCGACCTGACGCAGTCGATGGAGGTCGGCTTCGGCTACTCGGACCGCCTGGGCTGGTACTCGGTGGACGAGCGCACCTCGACGTTCACCAAGTTCGGCCCCACGGTGAACTTCGCCGGGAACATCACCGCCACCGCGTGGGTCGAGCCCCGGCTCGACCTCAAGGCCTTCGGCTTCGTGGGTGGCTCCGTCGCGCTCAAGGGCTTCGCCCAGGCGACCGTCACCGGCACGGCGACCGCGAGCGGTGGGACCTACTCGGGCAGCATCTGCACCGACCTCGACCTGGGCGTCACCCCGAAGGTGGGCGCCGTGGCGGAGCTGGCCGGCATCAGCCTGTTCTCCGAGTACGTCGAGCTCGGCACCTTCAAGACGAAGCTCGTCAACGACGCCTGTGTCGCCTACACCGGACCGGTGCCGTCGGATTGTGACGTCGCCTCGGAGTGCTGCACCGACGGCCAGTGCCCCGCGCACCCCGACCCCGGCGTCACCGTGCAGTGCGTGAAGGGGAGCGCGACCAGCGGAGGGAAGTTCACCTACAGCTGCGTCGAGCAGTACCCGGAGGACTGGTGCGTGCCGGGCGACACCTGTGACGACGGCTGGGAGGTCTCCGTGGATTCCTGCGTCGACAACCGCTGCTCGAACGAGGTGCGCGGGGTCGATGAGATCACCGCGACGAAGCCGCCCATGCAGACCGGCAGCCTGTGTCTCGCGCCCGGCTGCTGCTACACCAACTCCGACTGCGCCGACGGCAACCGCCTGACCATCGACACCTGCGTCAAGACCGGGTTGCTCCAGGGGCCGAACGTGAAGGGCTCGTGCAGCAGCCGGTGACGCGAGCCCCGGCCGCCGGCGGCCCGTCCCGGTAGACCGGCTCAGCGGCCTCGGTTCGCCTCGGCGAAGGCGTCGAGCGCGGCGCGCCCCTGCACGCCGCCGCCCCAGACACAGCTCGCGCGACGGCTCGGGCTGACGGGGAACGCGGTCGTCTCGCGGCTCGAACGGGGCACGAGTCTTCCTTCTGAGGCGTTGCGGCGGAAGTTGGCGAAGGTGCTGCACCTCGAGCCGGCGTTGCTCGAGACGCGGGTGCAACGGGAAGCGCGCGGTTCGACGGCGACGGCGCTGCTGACCGACCTCGGCACGGCGTTCGAGCGTGCGCAGCGGCAGATGGAGGACGAACTCGATTCGCTGCGGAAGGGCCTCGCGCAGCACCAGGCGCGGCTGGCGCACGTGCTGCGGCTCTCTGAGTTCCAGTTGCTCTGGGGGCTGAGCGACAAGCTGGCGTGGGAGGCGACGGTGAAGAGCGCGTGGATCGTCACGCGGACACGGCCGTGCACGCCTTCGACAGGGTGGGGCTGCAGCGGCTGTGCGGGTATGGCGCGCGAGGGCCCATCTCCGAGGAGCGGCTGACGCGGCTGCCCTCGGGCCTCTACCGCTGGCAACCGAAGCGAGGGCCCTCGTTGACGCTGAGCGCGGTGGCGCTGGTCAAGCGCCTCGTCG
>JBILUC010000101.1:0-15030 GCA_044371205.1 Archangium sp. | reverse complement strand
ACGATGAAGTAATCGCGACACTGCTTGTCATTGTCGTCGTTGGTCCAGCGGTCGAGCAAGTACTCGTGCGTGCTCTTGAGCGAGCCATACAGCGGCGTGAAGTCCTGCCAGGGCCAGCACTGGCGGTGTTCGCTGCACGACTTGCCCAGATTGTTGCTGCAGCATTGCGAAAGCCCGCCGGCACAACCGCCGACCTGACAAGTCGCGGTGGTCCCAGGAGCGCTGGGGTTTTCCAGGTCTGAAACACAGGCACCGCCGGCCAACCGGCCGTTGACGTCCGGCCCCACTACGCCGGGCATGATGCACGGTCGAACAGCAGCTTTGATCGCGGCCTTCTGGGCGTCAGGGTCGTAGGTGGCGTCAGAAGGAATGGGTACGAAGAGCGATGCGCTGGGCAGCGCTCCTGTGCCCATCGTCGCGGGCTGAAGAATGCCGCCGAAGCCCTGAGCCTTGGTCGGCGTGTTGTTGCTGGTGACCGTATGGGTCGCTGAAGGGAAGAGCACGTTAAAGGCGGTCGCGCTGTTGGTCTTGGTCGGGTCGTACCAGTCCGAAACGAGGTACTTGCTCGTCACCGAAGATTGGCCCGAGTCAAAGCACCACGGCGCAGGGGCGCTTGAGACGGAGGGCCAGGTCCAACTCGTGTTCGCCGCCTCACACGCCACGCTGGTAGACAGGCCTACCCCGCTAGTCCCGCTGGAGCCTCTGTAGTTCGACCAACGAGCGGAGTCCCCGCCGACAATGGTCGTGTTGGTTGGAGATCCTCCGTTAGAGAGACGACATGACGCTCCGGCAGGAATCATGCCGAAGTTCGTCGAGAAGGCATTGACACCGGCGCAGTTTGAAATGCTCTCGGGGCACGCCGTGGTGAGTGGGGTGGCAGTGGTAGGAGCCCCCGGCAAGACCCCTGCTCCGTAACCACCCGCACACAGATGCGAGCCCGAGACCGTCTTCGAGCCGCGACCAATCAGCTCAGTGCCCTTGGTCCGGAACTTATAGGTGAAGGTTCGCGTTTCTGTTTGCATCTCTGTCTTGACTGCGAAATAACTGCAGTATTTCTGGGAGGTTGCATTGTCGAAATCATAGCGACGCGCTCCCACGGTATACGGGCAGTTCAAGATATCGGGCGATTTGGTCTGGAGATCCCAACGGTTGCGCCTGTACTGGCATTGCGTGGCCGTCCGGTCCACCGTCCATGAGACGTTTTGGGCTCGGTAGTTGCAGAGCACTTTGTTTCGCGTCCACTGATACCGCAGTGGCTGGTATACGCAGGCATAACACGGCCCGTTCTCAGCCCCGCAGCCAGAGGTCGCGACTTGTTGGTAGCCAAGGACCCTGGCCTTGCAGGTCGAGGTGCCGTTGCACAGCGCGCCGGTCGCGGACACCACTGCGTTAACCGCACCCAAGCAGGACCCCGTCGACGAAGCGCTCTGCGGCGTCTGCTGCCTCGGCGGGCCATTGTTCTGCACGACGGCGGGCATACCTGAATACCCCGGCGGCGCTGTGTCGCCGGTTGTGACCCAGGCTGAAGGCTCGGCGCTCCCGACCGTCTGCAGCGTTGGAGCCGCAGTCAAGTTGCAAGGGTATGAGCCGCAACCAGTGCTGTAGGAGCCCTGCGATGTGATGGTCGTCGCGCTGGAGCTGCACACCGAGCCGTTCGGCATTTCCAGGGTCACTGGTGCGGGCGTGGTCGCGCCCATGACATAAGCCTTACCATTCCACGAACAATTCCCTTGAGGCGTCCCGTCAGACCTCGCAACGGGGCTCGGGCAGGTGCCACCGGGAGCTGTTGCGTTTGGCAGCGTGGCCCCTGCGGTGAAGGTGCACTGTCCATAGCCAGTACCCGTGCAGCCGCCGGGAGCAGAAATCCAGGCGGTGTTCGCGGGCGCGGCGGCGCTGCCGTTTATCGCGCTTGGCCCCGGGCAAGTCGTACTGCCGTTGGTCAGACGAAGACTGTGGTCACTCGGCGTCATCACAACCCGCCTCTCGTTGAAAGCGAGGGGGGGGTCGGTTGAGTAGACCGTGGTGCCCATCGAAGGCCAATTGCCGATCGTGGTCGACGGGGTGCCCAAGGTGCCATCACAGGGCCACTGTGCAGAGCAGCCGTAATTCATGCCTGAGCGATCAGGAGTTTCGTCGATGGAGCCCGGTATCAGCGGTTTCACGTCCGCCGTGTTGTCCAGCGTAGTCTTGGCGTTGCTGATACCGAAGTTGGTAGACAGCGTGCCGGATGTTGCGCGCGACCCAATCGGACAGAACTGCTCCACGCCGGCGCCGTTATACTTGTTCATCGTCACGGTGCCAGAGAGCACAGTGGCATTGTAGGGGCTGGGGCTCGCAGTGGTTTTGCTACTCAACGGATAGTTGCCACCCAGCCGCATAGGCGTCGTCGGGGTGAAGGTCGGCGAAGGAGGGAAGGTATTGTTGTGGAAACCATACCAGTGTCGTTGCGCGGAGACCGTCGTGGGGGTCGCGCTGGCGAGAAACAGGTTACACGGGGTGCCGCTCGAGCACGAAAGCGTTCCCGGGCTGAGGTAGTAGCCGGACGTAACTGAGCTCGACGCGTTGGGGATCGTTGAGTTTAGAGGAGACGTCATCGTCACGCTCGACCCGGTCGGTGAGGTCGAGGGCGGCTGTGGGGTGCCGGCGCAGGTGCTGGCACCGGGAGACACGTAATGTCGAATCCCAGTGACCCCAGACCCTCCAACCAACGAAACGACAGGAGCAGTCGCAGTCGGCAGCCGGAAGATCTTGGTGCCGGTGCCGAGGCAATGCGAACTGGGACCCGTGTAGGTTGACGGCGAGACGACGGGAAAGGTTCCCACGGCACACGTGGTCGTGGTTGCCATGCCACCATTGGTCTTGAAGACCTCATAACAATTCTGTGCCCCGGGGGTGCAGCTGCCACCCTCGTCTCCGATGGGCGCCACAAAGCCTGCCGGGTTGTCGCAGGCGTTCTGGATCAATCTTGGGAAAACATGCTTTCTCGTGCTTCCGGGGCAAAGCGAGAGATTCGCGTCAGTCTCAGTGCAGAAGGTACCTCCGTTCGACATGTAGTCGACATTCGTCGTAAAGGTCTGCACGAGGCCGGGGGCAGAGAACACGTCGTACCGGCAAGAGGTCTCAAGGGTGCTGTTGCGCACCGCTGTGAGCACATACTGGAAATACGTCGTCAGACCGATTCTCGCTTCGGTCGTGTACGGAGGAATAACCCGGTCGATGACCTTCTTCGCAGCACAAAATTTGTTGGCGCAGTCGTTGCCGGACACGCCGCCGTCACTCACTGGGCCTGCCTCAAAGTCGCCCTGGAGGCCGCCGTCCTGGACGACCTCGACGGGCACCAGAACGTCAATGTCACCCGGGTTGATGTACTTCGGCAGCTCCTTCATCGAGCGCGACGTGTCGAGGATGACCATCACGCGCGGCTTCGCGGGGTCTGCCCACGCAACCGAAGCCACGACGGCCACAAAGACCGACATTTGGAGGACCTTGATCATAAGTTCTCGTCCTTTTAGCAAGTTACGCGCGCAGGAGAAAATCAGCAATTCAAGCCACTTGTGGCGCCCAGGACGTCAGGGGTGGCAACTTTTGCCATGGTGATCATCGCAAGAAATGCAGAGTACGACGGGAACCGACATCACACTTCCAACGCCAGGGCAGCATCTTCAGTACCCCAGGCGGGGCCGCGGCAAGGGGATCTCGAGATCCAGCTCAAAGGACTCGCCCGGCACGAAGTGGCCGCCGTCGAGGCGTCCTGAGAAGCGCTGGTTCTCGAGGGCGCGGGCGAGGCAGTCGCCGACATCTTGAGGCAGGCCATTGTCGACAGCGCGCGGCGCGACAGAGGTGATGGTGATGCCGCCGGGCGTCGTCTCGAAGGTCACCACCGCGTCGAGCAGTGCGCGCTCAGGCAACTGTGGGCATCTGAGAACCGCATCGACCAGCAGCTCTGGCAACGCCTGCCTGCTGACGAAGTCGACGACCGCCTGCTCCGAGGCGGGGTTGGAGGCGCCTTTTCGAATGGCCACCGTCATTCCGATGATGCACAGGCACAGCACCAACAGGCCCGCGGCGAACACTTCTTCCTCGGGAGTCATTGGTTTCTTCCGCATTCGGCGTGATTGTAGGTTGACCGGGCGTCAGCGGGCCACTTTTGCTTCGGCACCCCGATGCATTCTCTGACTTTGGGATCTCCATGAGAAAACTCTGCTTCATCGCCACGACGACGTTCCTGTTCACCGCGTGCCCCCGGGCCGGCGCTGCAGACGCAGGCGCCAATCCAGTTCTTCGAACACTGACCGAGAAGGACACGGTCGTCCCCGCGCTCGACGGAGGCCGGGTCACAGGCACCAGAACGAACTGGACGATTGCCTTGACGCCAGACTGGCTTCAGGTCGCCGATGAAAAGCGCACCACGCTCAAGCCGGACCTCGAGGCCTGGTTTCTCGAGCCCACGAGCAAGGCCCAGGCGACGGTCGCTTGCGGGCCCCAGTTCCTCGGTGGCGCAGCACTGGTCGAGGAGCGCGCTCGCGCGGTCGGCCTCACGGCCAAAGTGCTCTCGAACCGGCCGCTCGACGGGCCCTGGCTCGAGGGGACGCAGGTGGTCTTTGAGACCAGTGGGAAGGCCGACGCGCAGCGACACGTGCTCGGGCTCTACGTGCTGGGCCGAACGGGGTGCGAGGTGCAAGCCTGGGCGCCAGCGGCTGACCCTGCGGGCTTGGCTCGACTCGAGGCACTGGTGCAGAGCTTCCGCACCACCGACCAGAGGTCCATGAAGGTTCTGGCGCGCGTGGCCCGCGCGTATCGAAACATGAGCGAGCTCGAGGAACAGAAGCGGGCGTTGATTGACGCAGGAGTGCCGCCGTCCGGGCTCGCGGCCGCGCTCTCTGCGCAGGGCTTGCCCCGGCTCAGTGAATCGCTGCTGGTCGAGCGCTTCACCCTGCGCCTGACCCTGATCAACCGCCTCGACGAAGAGGCCTGTGGTGCGGTCGTCAGTCAAGACGCGCAAGCCGACGTCACGAGTTGGCTCGAGCAGCTCACCGAGGGCGAGGCCGAGCGGTGGGCCGAGATCAGCGAGGCGACCCTCCGGGCGGCGGCGCTTCCTGCGCCGCTCGAAATCGGTGGCCCCAGGCTCGAGGTGCTGGAAGCGCAAGTCGCTGCGCACGAAGAGGCTTTCGCCCGGGCCCTGCGTACCCTGAAGACGCAGGGGGCTTCGCCCCGCGAGCTCTGTCTGGCCGAACGAAATCGGCTGGCCGTGGCGTTGCGGCAGGCGCCTGAGTTGCGCTTGCAGTTGTTGCGGAGCTGGGCGCGCTGAAGGAACGCCCCTCGCGCGCGAATGGAAGCAGCGTCGAGCCCACACGCCCCGACACGTCGAACGACAAGACTGCGTGACTCGGCGCGCGTAGGCGAAGCACAATAGACGCCGATGCGATTGATCCTCTGGCTTTGTTGCGTTGCGTTGGTGTCGTGCTCTCGCGGACCCTCGGCGGAACCGTCGGCAGCCCGACGGGCCGAAGCGCCCCTCATCGGCACTGACGGCGCGCTCACCATCAACACCGTCGCCACGGTCAACGAATGGGCCGCGCTGGCGCTGAACGCGTCGGCCGGCGCGAACTCGCTGACCGTGACCGACATCACGCAGCTCGACAGCACGCGTTTTGGCACCATCGACACGGGAGACCTGTTGCTCGTCGTCCAGATGCAGGGGGCCACCATTGACGCGACCGACACTGCGGCCTACGGCGCCGTCACCGCGCTGCAGTCGGCCGGGCAGCACGAGGTCATCGAGGTCGCCTCTGTCGACCGCGCGCAGAACCGGGTGGTCTTTACCGCCGGCTGCAATGGCCTGCGCAACAGCTACACCACCGCCGGTCGCACTCAGGTGGTGCGCGTGCCCCAGCTCGACACGCTCACCGTCTCGAACACCGGCACCATCACCGCCATCCCCTGGGACGGGGCGCGCGGGGGCATCGTCGCGGTCCACGTCAGGGGCACCCTCTCCGTGCAGGGCACCATCGACGTCACTGGCCTCGGCTTTCGCGGCGGCGCCATCGACGCCACGTCGTCGGCCGTGGGCACCAACGTCGTGGGCTACCGCGCGGCGGCCGCGAGCGCAGGCGGTGAACGGGGCGAAGGCATCGCAGGGGCCCCCGCTGACTACGACGGCCTCGGGGGCCGCTATGGCCGCGGGGCCGCAGCCAACGCTGGCGGGGGAGCCAACGCCGTCTTCGCTGGTGGCGGTGGCGGCGCCAACGGCAACCGAGGCGGCGTCTGGGCAGGCATGGGCGTGATGGACCTGACCTCCATCGGCGCGTCATCCTGGCAGCGAGACCCCGGCAAGAGCCTCGGCACCGCCACCGCCGACCCCGTCTCGAACAACCCCGGCGGTGGCCGCGGCGGCTATTCGTATTCTCAGGTCAACCTCAACGCCGACAGCGCGTCCCCCGGCGACCCCTCGTGGCAGGGGAACCTCAGGCGCGAGCGCGGCGGCCTCGGCGGGCGCCCGCTCGACCCCAGCGCCCTCTCACGTCTGTACTTCGGTGGTGGCGGCGGCGCTGCCGATGGCGAGACCACGGCGGCGGGGGCTGGCGGCCGCGGCGGCGGCCTCATCTACGTATTGGCCGACACTGTGGTGGGCGCTGGGGCGCTGGTCGCCAACGGCCTGCCGGGGGGGAACACGTCGGGCTCCCATCGTGGCGGCGGCGGCGGCGGCGGCGCTGGTGGAAGCGTCGTGGTGCGCGCTACCTCGATTTCCGGCTTCAGCGTGTCGGCCAACGGCGGCAACGGCGGCCGCCACGTCATCGGCTCTGGCACCGACGAGGCCGCGGGCCCGGGTGGTGGCGGTGGTGGCGGCTTCATCGCGGTAACGGGCGGTACCGTGACCCGCTCGGCGGCCGGCGGCATCAACGGTGACTCGACGTCGAACGGCACCACCGAATTTCCCGCGAACGGCGCCACGCGAGGCTCGGCGGGGCAGGCGACCGCCGGCATCACCAACATCACCGCCACCGCCGTGGAAGACGTGCCGCTGTGTTTGCAAGGGCACGACTTGAGCGTGCAGGTGAGCAACGGCCAGCTGGTGACCGTGCCGGGCACGACGGTGACCTACACCCTGGTGGTCAGAAACACGGGCCCGTCGACGGCGACGCGGGCGCGCGTCATCGACACCTTCCCCGCCGCGCTCTCAACCATCACGTGGACGTGTACGTCGGCGGCGGCGCTGGGCTGCGCTGCGACGTCGGGCACGGGCAACATCAACGCCCTCACCACGTTGGGCAGCGGGGAAACGGCGACCTACGTCATCAACGCCCTGGTGGCCTCGACAGCGACCGGCACCCTCGTCAACCAGGCCAGCGTCACGCCGCCCCCCATCTCGAGTGACCCGGTGTTGACCAACAACGTCAGCGTCGACACCGACACGCTCAACCCCATCGCTGACCTCGGCGTCACCATCACCGCGTCGCCTTCGCCGGCCGCCGAAGACGCCACGCTCGTCTGGACAGTGCGCGTCAACAACCAGGGGCCCAGCCAGGCCACCGGCGTCTCAGTCAGCTTTACCTTGCCGGCCGACCTGGTCTTCACCGGCGCCGCAGGCACCGGTTGGTCTTGCGCTCGCGCGGGCCTGCTCATCACCTGTACGCGGGCCACCCTGGCGGCCGGGACCTCGGCCACCTTCACGGTGACCGGCACCGTGACGCTGGCCGGCGGCACGTTGAGCGTCGGCTCGACGCTGACGAGCTCATCCAACGACCCCACCTCGAGCGATGACCAGGCCACGCTGGTGACCCCGGTTCGCGCCATCAACGACGCGCCCATCAACGTGGTCCCCGTGGGGCCGTTGTCGACCGTCGAGGACACCCCGTTGCCGTTTTCGCTGGCCTTCAGCGACGTCGACCTCGGCACCAACGACGCCACCGTCGAGCTCACCGCCGTCAACGGCACGGTGACGCTGAACAACGTGACGGGCGTAACCCTGGTGACGGGCACCGGCACCCGCGACAGCCAGGTGCGCTTCAGGGGCCGCCTCGGCGCGCTGCTGTCGGTGCTCTCGAGCGTCACCTTCGTGCCCACGCTCAACTTCAGTGGCACCGCGACCTTGACCTTCACCAGCGACGACGGCGGCTCGACCGGCGAAGGCGGCGCCAGGAGCGACACCGACGTCATCACCATCACCGTCACCCCCGAGAACGACCCGCCGACCGCCGTTGACGACGTGGCCACCGTGGTTGAAGACAGCCCGGGTGTGGTGCTCGACCTGCTCGCCAATGACTCGTCGGCGCCCGACACCGGCGAGACGTTGACCATCTTCAGCACCACCTCGCCCGCGCACGGGCAGCTGTCGGGCGGCGGCACATCGGTGACCTACCGCCCGGTGGCTGACTACTTCGGGCCCGACACTTTCACCTACCGCGTCAGCGACGGGAACGGCGGCTTCAGTACGGCCACAGTGCGGCTGACGGTGACGGCGGTGAACGACCCGCCGGTCGCCGTCGACGACGCCTTCGGTGTGCCCAGCGGTTCTACGTCGGTTGTGCTGGCGGTGTTGGCCAACGACACCAGCGCGCCTGATGTGGGCGAGGTGCTGACGGTGGTTTCCATCACCCCGGCGCTGCAGGGCACGGCCACTCTCTCGTCGGGCACCGTCACGTACACGCCGGGGCCTGGCGCCTCGGACACCGACACCTTCACCTATGTGGTGAGCGACCCGGGCGGGCTGACTGCCACGGCGACCGTCACCATCACCGTGGGGCGGGGCAACGAGGCGCCCGTCAACACCGTGCCCGGCGCGCAGACGACGCCCGAAGATGTGGCCCTCGTCTTCGAACTGGCCTCGAACCGCCAGCTGGCCGTCAGCGACGTCGACCTGGGCGACGGCGGCATTCAGGTGACGTTGGCCGTGGTTCCCGGCGCGGTGAGCCTGGCCGCTGACGCGGGGGTGCAGTTCACGCTGGGTGATGGGCTCGACGACCCGACCGTGGTGTTCAGTGGCGGCCTCGACGCGGTGAATGCAGCGCTCTCCAGCGTTCGGGTGCAGCCCCCGGCAGACTTTGTTGGCCAGCTGACGTTGACCCTCATCAGCAACGACCAGGGCAACACGGGCGTGGGTGGGCCCAGGCAGGACACCGACACGGTCACCATCACGGTCACCCCGGTCAACGACCCCCCCATCGCCATCAGCGATGCGCTCACGGTGCCCGAAGATTCCGTCGACATTCCGCTGTTGGTGCTGGCCAACGACAGCACCGGCGCCGATGTCGGCGAGACGCTGCGGGTGGGCTCGGTGACGCTGCCCGCATCTGGCACCGCCCGCATCGCGACGGGCGGGGGTTCGGTGCTCTACACCCCAAACCCAAACTTCTACGGCAGCGATCAGCTGACCTACACCGTGGTCGACGGCAATGGCGGCAGCGCCACCGCCACCGTCACCCTCACCGTCATCAACCTCAACGACCCCCCCACCGCGGTACCTGACGTGCTGAACGTGACGCAAGACTCGACCGACAACCGCATCGACGTGCTGGCCAATGACAGCACGCTGCCTGACCCGCCCGGAGAGACCCTGAGTCTGCTGGTGGTCTCATCCCCGGCGCACGGTACCGCGCGCCTCACCGTCGCAGGCGACGCGGTGCTCTACACGCCGACCGCAGGGTACTACGGTCCCGACGGCTTCTCGTACACTGTGCGAGATTCGTCGGGCGCCTTCGCGTCGTCCTCCGTCACGTTGGTCGTGGGCGCCGACGCCGATGCTGATGGCCTGTCAGATGGCGAAGAGGCCGTGCTGGGCACTGACCCCCTCGACCCCGACACCGACAACGACCTGTTGCGCGACGGCATCGAGGTGCGGGTGAGCATGACCTCGCCCCTCGACGATGACGACGACGACGACGGGCTGCTCGATGGCAACGAAGACCGCAACTTCAATGGTGTCTTCGACGCTGGTGAGACGAACCCCCGCAACGCTGACACCGACGGTGACGGTTTGCTCGACGGCCTCGAGTCGGGCCTCGTGATGCCTCAGGGGCGCAACACCAACGCCTCGGTCTTCCGCGCCGACAGCGACCCCACCACCAGCACCAGCCCGGTGCGCGCCGACACCGATGCCGGTGGAGACCCCGACGGGGTGGAAGACGCCAACTCCAACGGCCGCATCGACGCTGGCGAAACGGACCCCCTCAACCCGTCTGACGACCGCGTTGACGGTGACCGCGACCAGCTTTCAGATCAGATCGAGCTCGGCGCTGGCCTCGACCCGCGTGACGCCGACAGCGACGACGACGGGGTGCTCGACGGCGCAGACGGCTTGACGGACACCGACGGCGACGGCCGCATCGACGCCCTCGACCCCGACAGCGACGACGACGGGCTGTTCGATGGCACCGAGGTGGGAGTCACCGAGGCCCTGCGGCCCGCCGACACCGACGTCACCCAACAACGCTTTACGGCCGACCTCGACCCCACGACCACCACGAACCCACGCCAGGCAGACACCGACGGCGATGGCCTGAGAGACGGGGCTGAAGACACCGACGCCAACGGCCGCGACGACGAGGGCGAGACCGATGCGACCCGCGCCGACACCGATGACGACGGTCTGACCGACGGGCTCGAGCGTACGGGCGGTGGAGCCACCGACCCCGAGCGTGCCGACACCGACGAAGATGGCCTGCTCGACGGCCAGGAAGACGCCAACGCCAACGGCCGGGTCGACCTGGGCGAGACGCAGCCGCTGAAGTTCGACACCGACCGTGGCGGCGCCGGCGACGGCGACGAGGTGGGTCGTGGCACCAACCCGCTCGAACCGAATGACGACTTCACGGTCTCGGGTGGCGGTGGTTGCTCGACGACCGACGGCGCTCTGTGGTTGGTACCAGTGGTGCTGCTGGTGGCGGCGAGACGACGCCGGCGCTCGGTTGCGGCTTCGAGCCTCGCCCTGGCCCTCGCGTTGGTCTCGGGGCCGGTCCGCGCGCAGGTGCAGGGGGCGGGTCTCGACCTCCAGCGTCACCGCACGGGTGCAGGGGCGCGCGACTACCTCGACTTTGAAGCCGCAGGGGTCGCCCGGCATCTGCAGCTCTTCACGCGGGTCTCGGTGGGCTATGTCGACGACCCGTTGGTGCTGCGCGTGCCCGGCAGCCGGCAGGTCGCCTCGAAGCTGGTCGAGGGGTTGACGTTCTTCGATCTCACCGGCGGCATCGGCATCAAGGACCGCTTCGAAGTCACGGTGGGCTTGCCTCTGTCCATCGCCAGCTCGGGCTCGGCGAATTCGGTCAACGCCGAGCTGGCGCCCGCTGCGGCGTTCGCAGCGGGAGACCTCAGGCTGGGCGTGAAGTACAGCGTCTTCGAGCCCACCAGCGCCTTCCAGCTCGCCTTCTCGCTGCCGGTGTGGCTGCCCACAGGCAACGCAGGGGCCTGGCGAGGGGGAGGCCCGGTCGCGGTTTCACCCCGCGTGGTGGCAGAGCTGAACCTGGAACAGCTGCGTGTCGGCGTGGGCCTCGGCTTCAACCTGCGCACCTCAGAGGTGCAGCTTCTGGGGTTGACCGTGGGCCAGGAGCTGGCGTGGAACGTGGGCGCGCTCGTGCCCGTGGTGGCGTGGAACCAGAAGCTCGAGGTCGGGCTCATGGCCACCCTCACGGGGGCCATGGGGCTGGCCAGGCCCTCGCTCGAGACCACCCCCATCACCATGTTGGGTGGCGCGCGGTTGACCATCTTGCAGCGCATGCGTGTCGACCTCGCTGCGGGCACTGGCCTGACGCGCGGCTACGGCACGCCCTCATACCAGCTGGTGGCGGCAGTCAGCTACCTGGCCGAGCCCATCGTGTTGCCCGACAAGTGGGTGAAGACAGCGGCGCCCGAGCAGAAGTCCGACGACGCTTTGCCGGCGACGCCGGTGGCCGAGGTGTCCCCCGATGCGCTCCCCGAGCCGCCTGCAGCTGAGGCAGCGCCTGAAGTAGACAGCGACCGCGACGGCGTGGCCGACGCGTCAGACCTGTGCCCCGGTGCGCTCGAGACCATCAACGGCATCAGCGACGCCGACGGCTGCCCAGACCCTGGCGCGGGGGCCGTTCGCGTGGGCAAGAACGACCTGACCTTGACGCGCCCCATCGACTTCGTGGGGAACACCGCGAACCTGACGAGCATCGGGCTCTCTGTGGTGCAACAACTGGCCCTCACCCTCAAGGTCAACGAGCGATTCAACGTTCGCCTCGAGGTGTACTGCACCGAGCTCAACAGCCGCCCCGACAACGAGTCGTTGGCAGCGGCCCGCGCACGCACCCTGAAGGCCGAGTTGCTGCGGCTGAAGGTGCCTCGCAAGCGCTTCGGAGTGCAGGCGTTGGGCATGCAGATGCCCACTGACCCCAGCATGGTCAAGGTGCTCACTTCGACCCCGAAGTGACGAGCTGGACCTCCGTCACTGGCACTCGTACCCGCCGACGCACTGGGAGGTGGTCTGCGAGCCGACGTCACCCCAAGCTTGAGTGTCATGGGCGTTGCCCTCATCGGTGAGCGTGGGGGAAGGGTTTTCGGGACTGCGCACAGGGAGACCGAAGGCGGGACTCCTGGGCGTAAGGAGCGCGGCATGTTCATTCCGCTCTGGGTGCTTTGGGTGGTCGGCGGCCTGGGGCTGGGGTTTGGAACCTGGGCGCTGTTCGCGCTCAACGGCAAGAACCTGCTGCCCTTTCCCGACCCGGGCTCGCGCATCTTCGCCGCCCGCTCTCACGCGGCGCAGGACGCGCTGGTCGAGCTGCTCGAGCGCCACGGCCTCACTCAGCGGTATTGGGGCGTCACCCCCGGCGTGCGCCGCGCCATTTTGTGGGACTGGACGATCATCAGCGCTCCTGAGCCGTGGGTGCTCGAGAAGGTCAACGGCGCCGCAGGCTCGCTGGGTCTCGTCGTCGACGACCCGGCCAGGCGTGCGAGCGAGGCCGCTGCGTTCTTGCGCAGCCGGGGCTTCTCGGCCACCGTGGTCGATGACGCTGAACCTGAGCTCCCCATCGTGTTCGTCGTGACCGACGCGCTGGTCGGAACCGCGCTCAACTTTCGCAAGCACGCAGTGAAGATGCCGATGCCACAGCCGCTGCGTGCCTTCCCCCGGGCCCGCTGACGATTCCTGTCGCCTCCGCGAGCCGGCGGCGCTCGCTGTCAGCGAAAACCGCCACACCGTGGTCGTCGCCCTGAGCACCATCGACCAGCGCAGCACCGGCACCCACTTCGCTTCGTGCCGCACCAGCACCAGCAGCGCGAGACTCAGCACCGCCAGCACCATGCCCCGAACGCGCAGCCACACTGGCTTTGGAGTGTCGGGAACTCGGCGACCGCGGCCTGGCGTTTCCCCCGTCACCGCGCCAGCAAGCATGACGCTGGAGGTCTCCGGCGCGCCCGCGCACGCCTGGAGGCACGAGACGGAGCCCTCGGCTCGCGTTCCTCTCGTCTTCTTGAGCGTCGCGCGCCGGTGCGCGCAGCGTGCGGTCAGGGCCCGCGCGAGGGGTCGAACGCGCGGCGTCCGAGCCGCACGAGGTCGAGCGTGAACAGCACCCCCACGAAGGCCCCCAGGCCCATCAGCAGGCACTGGAACTGGGGCCAGGAGTTCCCCGCCGTCGCCGTCGCGATGAGAAAGCCCAGTCCTGCCAGAGCGAGGAAGGGGCGATGAGCGGCTGCACGAGGACGTTCTCGGCGACGAACCCTGCCGCCAGCACGGCGACCGGTGACGCGAGCACGAAGCCTGCCAAGTTCGCCGCAGCACCGAGCCCCATCGGTGCGCCCACCTCGTGCCAGCCCAGCGCCGCCCCCGGCGCGACCAGGAGCCCCACCACGACAGGCCACACCCACGGCTGGGCCTTCATGGGCACCCAGCCCCGTCGGTACGTCAGCGCGAGACCAAGCGCGGTGCGCTGAAACCAACCCACGTCTGCGTGGCGTCCGGTCGTCGGGGAAAGGCTCGGCTCGTCGGAGGCGACCAGCGCGATCACCCAGCCCAACACGAGCAGCGGGAAGGCGACCATCTCGCCGAGCAGCAGCGCGACCACCAGCCCGTAGGGGATTGAGGCCAACAGGGAGACACGCGCGGACGGCATCTGAAGGGAACTCAATGTTGGTGCACGGAGCGAGGGCGTTCAGCTGACGGGCTGAACAGGTCGAACATCGAGAAGGCAAGCAACAACATCGCAAAGCTGTACACGAAATCTTCAATGGGAATGGTGCCCGCTCGAATCCCCAGATTCTGGCGGTCGTCGTAGAGCACCACGGGAAGTCCAGTCAGGATGCCGTTCGCAACGATGAAGGGGATGAAGGTCACGGCCATCGCCAGCCAGAAGTTCCGCGACCGCAGGCTCCGGGGTGTGAGGAGTTCGCTCAGCAAGATGGTCAGCGAGGCCACCACCAGAACGACGCCGGTGTAGGTGCGGTCTCTCCACAAGACGCCCAGCGCGGCGAGGATCGCCGCGACCGCGAAGAGCGCGGGTCGTGGCAGCGAGAAGGTCACATCCGTCAGATACGCCCTGATGCAGGCGAGGATGAAAAGGCACGCGTAGGGAACGCAAATGAAGAACGCCCATTCGCCAGCAGGGAGCCAGAGAAAGCGGTACTCGCCTGCGTAGACTGAGCTGAAGGACCAGACGCCTTTCGAGGTCTTCCAGACATCCCAGGCACCGTAGACGAGCACGATGATGGCGGTCGAACCGAAGACGGCAGGCCATTTCGTATGGAACGCCACGCGCTTGTCGAATGAGAGCGCGAGGGGACCGGCCAGGATGAGCAGGTCGAGTATCAGATAGAGATTCGACATGGCTGTCTGCTGACAAGAAGACTCAAACAGGAAGAGGGCGACGGGGCGAGAGCGCGGTCAAGGGTCGCCGCGCCGATGGCTTGGTAAAGCCCCTGAAGTTCAGGCATTTATGGATCTGACGCAACTGTGTGCGCATGCTCATCTCCACTGCGATTTCGAACTGCCGCACTGCCATCGCGAAGGCCGACGCCAACGGCAACGGAACGGTGACCACCGTCGAGATCAGCCGCGCCAGGAAGGCGGGCCTGGTGACGGCG
>JBILUC010000100.1:0-15136 GCA_044371205.1 Archangium sp. | reverse complement strand
TGATGCTCAAGTCGACCGATATGCGTGAGTTGAGCCCACTCGTACTCGTGCGCGGCGCAGTGCCCACCTGCTGACGCGCCCCAACCTCGGCAGCGTCGCGACGCGTTCTCTCGATGGGGGCCGTCTTGAGCACCCTGGCGTGATGCTCAAGTCGACCGATGTGCGTGAGTTGAGCCCACTGGCCGCGCGGCGAGGGGCTGCGCGCGACGAGCACTCACGCAAAAACCGTGAGCCCGTCTCTCTTCAAAGAAGCGGAGCGCGCATTCGACCTGAGCGCGCATTCCTCGCCCTCGCGTCTGAAGTCGCGAGATGCAGCGAAAATCATCACACGTGGTCAGCCGCGAAATCGACACGGCGCGCGAGCGTTCACCGCGCGTGGTTCGGCCCACCCGCCGAAGTGCGATCGCCCTCATCCTCTCCGCGGGGCTGCACCTGTGTGTGCTGAGGCTCTGGAACACTCGGGAGACGCCCTCACCGACGCCCGCACAGTCGCTCGTGTGGACCGACGTCGTGTCGCTGCCGACGCCGCCCCCGGCACCTCCGTCACCGTCACCTGCGGCGGTGCAGACGCCACGCGCGCGACCTCCCACCCCACCACGCGCCCCCAGCGTTCCCACCGAGGTTGCCTCGGCGCCGTCCATCGACCTCACGCCGCGCGCGCTCGACCTCGTTCCCTCCGACACACTGCCGGGTGAGCGGCCCACCGAGCCCGCCCCCGGCCGAACGCTCACGCCCTCGGACCTTCCCTCGAGCGAGGAGCTGCTCGCCGACGAACAGGCTCGGGTCGAAGCGCGCGTGAGTGGTTGGCTCAAGAGCGGCCTCGCGCAGGGCCGCGTCACAGGAGGCCTGCCGGACCCCGAGTACGGACAGCTCGGTCGTTCGCTGCGCGCCGCCACCGACGATGTGCCGAAGTTCATCGACACCGACTCCGCGCGCGAAGTGCTCGGCGCGCTCAAGGAGAGCTGGCTCGCTGGCGCCGAGCGCTACGGCAAGACGGGCGCGCCGTACGCCGAACCCGAGGGCCGCCTCGAAGCGCTCGAACGGCCGCGTGTGCTGCTCGACTCCGCGACGCAGGGCTCGAAAGACGCCGTTGCGCTCATGAGCTTCCTCGCCGCCGGAGCCCGCCTGCAGGAGTTCGCCGACGGCCGCGCCGGCCTCGAGCTCTACGCGCTCGTCGAGCTGCGACAGAGCAGCGCAGGCGCGCTCGAGGTCGTGACGCTGGTGCGACCGAGCGGGCTGCAGCCCTTCGACGCCTGGGTGCAGGAGCGCGCACGCACCGTGGCGCTCGAGTTCTCGCTCGATGGCGGCACACGCACCCGCCCGTTGCGCAGCGTGTGGCGCTTCGATGGCATCTTGAAGTTCCGCCGCACGCTGAAGGCCTCGGAGCTCGATGGCCGCGCCGTGCTCGGGATGATCAGCATGGCCGCGCTCAGCACCCTCGCGAACCTCGACTTCAGCCAGCTCGACTCCAACCGAGAGCGGGCCGAAGACCACCGCCTGCGCGCGCCTCGCATGCCCGGTCTCACCGGTCGCTTCGACGAGACCACCGGAGCGCTCGACGTGGTCGACTTCACCAACCCGACCTACGACTGCACCGTGCGGCTCATCGAGGCCGACTGAGCGCGTCAGTACGGAATGTCGAAGTCTCGAATCACGCCCATGTGCTGCATGTTCTGCGCGGCGCTGTCGCCGAGCAGCGCAGGGCTGATCAACCCGATGTTGCCTGCATCGAAGACGCGCGTGTCGATGATGAACCCGCTGGGCTGGTTGATGGTGTTGACGCCGTCGGTGATGAACACCGGCACCTCGAGTGACGCGAGGTTCGGGCTCGGCATCACCCAGTCGTAGGGCTTGTTGCGCATGGGGTCGAGGCCGCCGTCGGAGAGCGTGATCAACCGGTTGGTGTTGGTGCCCGGGTTGCCAAACTGATCCGTCGGCCACGGCGTGACGCTGAAGGTCTGCGCGAGCGTGGTGAACACCGGCTCCATCACGGTGTCGGTGTTGAGGTCGCCGCCCAGCACCACGAAGTCACCCGCGGGGATCATGCTCATCACGTTGCTGACCACCTCGGCGCCCTCGATGGGGCGGTTGGTGGCGGTGGTCGAGAAGTGCACGCTGATGGCCCACAAATCCTTCGGGCCGGGGATGTCGATGCGCGCCCACGCGTAGTCGCGGTTGACGACGCGGCTGTCCTGCCACTCGCCGGTCGCGAGAATCGGGAAGCGGCTCATGATGCCGTTGGGGATGTCTCCGGGGCTGTCGATGACCTCGCGGTGGAAGTACGCGCCGTTGCCCAGCACGAGGTTGGTCATCTGCTGCATCGCCGCGGCGTTGTCGGCGCCGTAGCGGAACTCCTGCACCATCACGATGTCGGGCTGCGCGCCCTGCATCAGGCGAATGCCCGGGCCCGGCGCCACGTCGCCCGAGGGCACGTTGTAGTTCTGGTTGTTGCCGGCGGTGAGGTTGGCGGCCATCAGGCGAATGCGCTGCACCGGCCCGGCGTCGACTGACAGACCCGCGTCGAAGCCTGCGTCCACGGAGCCCGCATCGTCGCTCCCGGCGTCGAGACCCGCGTCGACGTCTCCAGCGTCGACGTCTCCAGCGTCGAGGTCTCCAGCGTCCAGCGGGCCCGCATCCGCTGTTCCTGCGTCATTCGCTCCGGCGTCTTCGAGCCCGGCGTCGGGCTCGCCCGCGTCTTCGAGCGCACCTGCATCGCGCTCGGCCATCGCTTCACACACGCCCTCGACGCACGCGAAGTCGACCGGGCACGCGGTGCACGTGGCCCCCGAGACGCCGCACTGCAGCTCGCTGCTCGACGACACGGGAAACGGCACGCACGTGTTGCCCTTGAAGCACCCGTCACACACTGCGGGCTTTCCACACTGCGAGAGCATGGCCAGCGTCACGACGAAGAACGCCCACCGCCACGCACGCTTCGACCACTTCCACACCATGCGAGCAGCGTACACGATGCTCACTGCTTCGCGGCGCGCACCCGCTCGAGGTCTTCTTCGCGAACGATCCACCCGCGACACTGCGGAGAACCGCACCGACACGGCTCGGCCAGCTCCGCGGGGAACTCGTAGTCGAAGGTGACCTCTTCACCCGCGGCGATGTCGCGCCACGCGTAGAGCTTCGCCCACGGCTCGCCGTGCTCGTCGAGGCCGAGATCAATCTCGGCGTTGGCGGTGCAGCTGTGATTGATCCACCGCGTCTGGTCGACCATGTCGAACGACACCGCGTCGGTGATGCGCAGCGTGAACGTGTCGTCCCACCACTCGCCTTCGCGCCAGGTCACGCCCTCGATGTCGGCCATCAAGTCGCCTTCCTTGAAGTCGCGCAGCGCGACCACGCCGTAACCGTGCACTGCAGAGCGAACGACACGCAGACCGGGGATGATGGGCATCGGTTGTGACCTGAAAGGGTGGCACTTATACTTGCACCTATGTCACAGGTGACCATCTATCTGCCCGATGCGCTCGAGAAGGAACTTCGGGCCGGTGCGCGCAAGGCAGGCAAGAGCCTCTCGGCTTACGTGGCGGACCTGGCGACCCGCAGGAAGGCTCGCCCGAACAAGTGGTCCCGGGAGTTCCTCTCGACCTTCGGCTCGTGGGAAGGCGACTTCAAGGAACCACCCGAGCTCGAGTTCGAAGACCGGGACGACCTGTGAGCGTTCTCGTCGACACCAACATCTGCATCGCCTGGCTGAAGGGTGACAAGCGGGTGCGTGACGCCTGGCTCGAGCTCGACCCGGACGAGCTCGGGCTGAGCTCCGTGGTTCGCGCTGAACTCCTCTCCGGCGCGCGGCACAGCAAGCAGGTCGCGGCGAACCTTCGACGGCTCGACGTCTTGTTCGGCGCGATGCGCTCGGTGCCCTTCGATGCTGCGGCAGCGGGCCACTATGGCCTCGTGCGCGCGCAGCTCGCGTCGCAGGGGCGTCCCATCGGGCCGAACGACTTGATGATCGCCGCCACCGCGCTGGCGCACGACGCCACGCTGGTCACCCGCAACGAGACCGAATTCAGCCGCGTGGTCGGGCTCCGCGTCGTTGCGTGGTGACAGAGGCGCGTCGAAGAAGCGACTGCTTCAGCACTTCAGCCTGCGACGGAGTCGTCGGCTGAGACCAGCGAGCACCAGCCCGAGCGCTGGCCACGTGCTGGAGGTCGAGCAGCCTTGCGGCACCACGGAGCACCCCTTCCCCGGGAAGACGGTCGCTCCGGCGTTCGCGGTGGTGTCGAGGCAGCGCGCCGCCGAGCGCGGGCCCACGTTCGCCGCGGCGTCGACGGGAGCGCCGGCGTAGCGGCGAGGGCGAGGACCACGGCGAACACGCGCATGGCTTGAGGCCAGGCAAGGCGTGCGCCAGCCCGCTCCTCCTCGGCGCCCCGACACTTCCGTCCTCGAACCACAAGGCGGCGCAGGCAGCCCGTCACAGATTTTCGAGAGGCGGGCAGGCAAGGTCCGCACACGCCGGTGGGGTCCCTCGTCGCGAATCCGGAGAGGCTCCGACGCGGCCCGCGTTCTCGGACCAGCACCTGCGGAGCGCTGAGATCAGCCGCGTCGGTGCGCGGTGACGTAGGGTCGCCTCATGTCACTCGAACTCTCTGCGCGCGCATCGCTCGTGGCTCGCGAGCTCTCGCTCCCCGTCGCGGGCGTCACCGCCACGCTCACCCTGCTCTCCGAAGGCGCCACCGTGCCCTTCATCTCTCGCTACCGCAAAGAAGCGACCGGCGGTCTCGACGACGAGGCCATCTCCCGCATCGCCGCACACGCGAAGGTCGTCGACACGCGTGAGGGCCGACGCGCCGCCATCCTCGCCAGCCTCACCGAGCAGGGCGTGCTCACGCCCGAGCTGAAGAAGGCGATTCTCGGGGCGACGTCACTCGCGGCGCTCGAAGACCTCTACCTGCCGTGGCGACCCAAACGCCGCACGCGCGCCATGGTCGCGAAGGAACGCGGACTCCAGCCACTGGCCGATGTGCTGCTCGCGCAGGCGAACTCGTCGCCCTCTCGCGAGGCGCTCGCCGCGCCGTACGTCTCGACCGAGAAGGAGCTGCCCGACGTCGACGCGGTGTGGGCCGGCGCGCGCGACATCGTGGCGGAGACCGTCGCCGAGAAGTCCGACCTGCGCGCGGTGCTGCGCCAGCTGTTCATCGACGAAGCCCAGCTCGTCGTCGAGACCGCGCGCGGGAAGTCGAAGGCGCCCGAGCTCGAGAAGTACCGCGACCACCTCGACCGACGGGAGCTCGCGACGAAGGCACCGTCACACCGCCTCCTCGCCGCCGAGCGCGGAGAGGCCGAGGGCGTGCTGAAGGTGTCACTCGAACTCGATGGCAACGTGGTCCTGAACCGCGTGCGCAACTCCGTCGTGAAGCGCGGCGCAGCGCCCGTGCTCGCGAAGGAGCTCGAGCTCGCGCTGGAAGACGCGCGCGACCGACTGCTCCTCCCCTCGCTCGAGAGTGAGCGACGTCGCGCCTTGAAGGAGCGCGCCGACGAAGAGGCCATCTCGGTGTTCGCGAAGAATCTCACCTCGCTGCTGCTCTCTCCGCCGCTCGGGGGAAAGCCCGTCGTCGCCATCGACCCCGGCCTGCGCACCGGCTGCAAGGTCGCAGTGCTCGACGCGCGCGGAGAGGTGCTCGCGCACGAGACCATCTACCCGCACACCGGCCGCGAGTCGGAAGCGGGCGCGCAGCTCGGCAAGCTGCTCAAGGCCCACCCCGTCACGGCCATCGCCATCGGCAACGGCACCGCGGGGCGAGAGACCGAGGCCTTCGTGAAGAAGCTGCAGAGCTCCGGCCTCGTCGGCAAAGACGTGCGCGTGGTGAGCGTCAGTGAAGCGGGCGCGTCGGTGTACTCGGCCTCGGAGGTGGCGCGCGAAGAGCTGCCCGACCTCGACGTGACGATTCGCGGCGCGGTGTCGATTGGCCGCCGGTTGCAAGACCCGCTCGCCGAGCTGGTGAAGCTCGACCCGAAGAGCATCGGCGTCGGTCAGTACCAGCACGACGTCGACCAGCAGGAGCTGAGCGAAGCGCTCGACCGCGTGGTGGAGACGGTCGTCAACCGCGTGGGCGTCGACCTCAACACCGCGTCGCCGACGCTGCTCCGGTACATCGCCGGCCTCGGGCCTGCGCTCGCCGCGGCCATCGTCTCGCACCGCGCGAAGCACGGCGCCTTCGAGACCCGCTCCCAGTTGAAGGACGTGCCGCGGCTTGGCGCGCGGGCCTTCGAGCAGTGCGCGGGCTTTCTGCGCATCAGCGGCGGCAAGGAGCCCCTCGACGCGAGCGCGGTGCACCCCGAGCGCTACGCGGTGGTGGGCCAGATGGCGAAGGACCTGGGCACCACGCGCAAGGCGCTGGTCGGCAACGACGCGCTCGCGGCGAAGATTGAGGTGCAGCGCTACGTCAACCCCGACGAAGGGCTCGGGCTGCCGACGCTCACCGACATCGTGACCGAGCTGAAGAAGCCGGGGCGCGACCCACGCGCGGAGTTCGTCGACGTGGGCTTCGACGCCAACATCACCGAGCTCTCGCACGTGAAACCGGGGCAGGTGCTCAACGGCATCGTCACCAACGTCGCGGCGTTCGGCGCCTTCGTCGACATCGGCGTGCACCAGGACGGGTTGGTGCACATCAGCGAGCTCTCGAACCGCTTCGTGAAAGACGCGTCAGAGGTGGTGAAGGTGGGCGACCGCGTGAAGGTGAAGGTGCTGCAGGTCGACGAGGCGCGCAAACGCATCGGGCTGTCGATGAAGGCGCTGCAGGCCGCGGCGCCGGTCGCGAGTCACTCCACGCCCAGCACCTTCAACGCGCCGCGGTTCTCAGGCCGTCGCTAGTCACCAGCTCGCAGGGTCGAGCCGCTCGCTCACTGCGGCCTGCAACGTCGAGGCACGGAACTGCGCGAGCGGGCGCTCGTAGTCAGCGACGTACTTCACGCTGCCGTCGTCGCGCAGCTCGGTGCGGAGCGAGCCGCGGACCTGCGCCGAGCCGATGCGCGGACACTCGTTCGCGTGGCGCGCGGTGACCTCGAGGTGCCAGCCACGGGGATGCAGAGAGACGCTGCATTCGCTCCCGGGCTCCGCCACCGGCGTGGAGAGCTCGGCCAGGGTCAGCGACAGCGTCGTCGCCTCGTCGGGTGCAAAGCCTGCGTGCACCGCGACCTCGTGAAGCTCGAAGGCCGCGTCGAACACCTGCGACCTCGACGCACACGCCCACTTGAGGGGGCGCGAGGGTTGATGGGTGAGAGACCGCAGGGTGTCGGAGAGCGCCATGCGGCGGATCAAAGCGAACTGCGTGCCAGCGTCGGTCTGGTGGAGATCCAACGAGTTGGGCACCCACCGGGCCGTGCACCCTCGCCGCTGCAATTCACTTCTGCACGACGGCGATGCTCACCCCAACCAGAGGGCCTGCTTGCTCACCATCAACACCATCACCAACGTGAGGGGAATGCCCGAGGCCGTACCGCACACGCTCCACCACACCAGCGCACGCTGGGTCTTTTCCCAGTTCCCCGCCTCGGCCGCTGCGACCAGCTTTTCCTGCCAGAAGAGCACCACCGTCACCGAGAAGAGCGAGGCGACAATCATCATCACCACCGCCTCGACCAACCACGGCTGCGCGCGCACCCCACCGAACACCGAGGCGAGGCACAGCCCATTCCAGAGGGTGAGCTGAACGCCCGGCGTGGTGAGCACGATGTCGGCGAGCGCCAGCGTCTTCGCGGTGAAGGCAAAGTGCGGCCTGCCCTTTTCGAAGAAGGCCACGCTCAGCCACAACGGGCCCACCACGAGGTTCCCCGCGAAGAGCACCACTCCGGCGATGTGGAGGAGCTTGTGCACCGGGTACGAGAAGACCAGCGGCAGCGGCGGCCCAAACCAGCCCAGCGCCAACGCGCCCAACGCGATGAGGTTCGAGACGATGGACACCTTCGCTGAGGTGGTCATCCGCGAACCGTACTCCGCCCTTGCAGCTACAACGTGACGAAGGTGTTCACGCGCTGCCCGGGCACCAGCGGAGGCGCACCGTTGAGCTCAATCACCGTCTCGAGCACCTTGGTGTCGTTCTTCTCGATGGGGTCGTCGGTGCGCACGTTCTTCCTGCCGAAGCGACGGCCGATTTCGACGACGGTGCCCTCGAAGCGCTGGGCGCCGAACGCATCAGCGGTGGCGTACGCCTTCGCGCCCACCTTCACGCGCGCCACGTCGCGCTCGTCGACATCCATGCGCACGCGCAGCTTCGAGGTGTCACCCATCACCACCAGCGGCTCGGTGCCCTGAAAGCTGTACAGCTCACCGGGGCGCACGCGCACCTGCAGCACCTCACCCGCGATGGGGGCGCGCACCGCGAGCCGCTCGAGCTGCGCCTTCGCCTGCACCACGCGCGCCTCGGCTGACAACACGCGCGCCCGCTGAAACGCGACCTCTTCGATGCGGCTGCCCGCCTCGGCCGCACGCAGCCTCGCGTCGCTGGCCTTCGCCGTCGCCTCGTCGGTCTGCGCCTGTCGCTTCGCGCGCTCGAGCTCATCGGGGGTCGCCGCGCCCGTCTTCGCCAGCTGCTCGGTGCGCACCAGGACGCCCGCCGAGAGCTCTGCCCGCGAACGCGCGGCCTGCGCATCGGCGCTCACCGCGTCGCGGTCTTCGACGCGAACACCCTTGAGCACGCGGTTCAACGTGGCGCGCTCCGCGGCGACCTCGGCCTCGGCGCCCTGCAGCGCCGCCTTCTCGACCGAGTCATCGAGCTGAACCAGCAGCGCGCCCGCCTCGACGCGTTGGCCTTCCTTCACCGCGACCTCGCGCACCACAGCCGTCACCTGCGCGGCCACGCGCGTCTCGCGGTCGGCCGGCTCGATGACGCCGTTGCCGCCGATGACGTTGTTGCCGATGGCGGGGAGCGGATCCTTCGTGTCAGTGCCCCCGACGCGTGACTTCGCGTCGCGCTCGGCCTTCGTGGTGTCGGCGGCGACGGGCTCGGTGACGGGCGTCGCGCTCGCGTTGCGAACGATTTGGCCGCCACAGGTGGCGAGCAGCAGCACGAAGGCTGCGATGGACAAGGGGTTCTTGAGCCTGGCGAACATGTCAGTGGTTCTCCGCGGTGGTGAGCAGCCCGTCTTCGATGTGAACGATGCGGTCGGCGTAGTGGAAGATGCGGTTGTCGTGGGTGACGACGACCACGGTGTGGCCGCGCTCCGTCGACAATTTCTTGAGCAGGTCGGTCACCTGCTGGCCCGTCTCGGCGTCGAGCGCAGAGGTGGGCTCGTCGGCGAGAATGAGCGGGGGCCGACCCGCCACGGCGCGGGCGACGGCGACGCGCTGGCGCTGACCGCCCGAGAGGTCTTCGGGGCTGCGCTTCGCCTTCTCGGCGAGGCCGACGGCGGCGAGCACGTCGCGCGCTTCCTTGCGCGCTTCACTCCGCGTGTAGCCGCGCAGCTCGAGCGGGAAGGCGACGTTGTCTTCCACCGTCAACGCAGGGAGCAGGTTGTGCCCCTGAAAGATGAAGCCGATGTACGAGAGCCGCAGGTCGGGAAGCTCGCGCTCGCGGCGACCGTGCAGCGCTTCGCCGAAGAGAAGCGCCTCGCCGGCAGTGGGCGTAAGCACGCAACCCAGAATCGAGAGCAGTGTCGTCTTGCCGCTGCCCGAGGGCCCGACGAGCATCATGAACTCGCCGCGCGGCACGGTGAGGTCGATGCCCTTGAGCGCCTGAAACGCGAGCGCCCCCGTGCCGTACACCTTGGTGAGGCCCTTGAGCTGCACCGCCACGTCGCTGCTCATCGGAACACCATCGCCGGCTCGAGTTTGCGCAACCGCAACAGCGCCAGCACCGAGGCCATGAGGCACACGCCCGCCATCAGCCCGAAGGTGATGCCGATGGCCTCTGGCGGGAGAATCGGGGTCAGCTGCGCGTTGCGAATGCCCTGCACCAGCCCGGCCATCATGCCCAGACCGATGAGGCTGCCGACGAGGCCGTAGACCATGGCCTGCACGAAGAGCAGCCGCGCGAGGTCACCCATCGTCGAGCCGATGGCCTTGAGCGTGCCGAACTGCCGCATGTTGTCGACCACGCTGCTGAACATCGACAACGCGACGGTGATGAGGCCCACCAGCAGGCCCATGATGGTCGAGGTGCCGAAGCTGAAGCCAATCTGCGTGGCGGTGAGGAGGTAGTTCAGAATCTCCGCGAGGTACTCGTTCTTCGTCATCACCCGGGTGTCGGGCAGCACTTCCTGCAAACGCTTGCGCAGCTCGACGGGGTCGACGCCCGGCGCCGCGCCCACCATGACGAAGGTGTGCTTGTCGGCAGCGTCTCCGGTGATTTCCCGCGCCAGCGACATCTCGGCGAAGGCGTAGGCCGGCGCGAAGGGCAAGAGGCCCCAGGTGAAGCCCGCCACCTGCACCTTGTGGCCCGACAGCTCGCGCACCGAGCCCATGTTCAGCCCGCCGAACTTCTCGCGCTCGGAGTCTTCGAAGATGACGGCGCCCGGCGCGAGCAGCGCGTCTTGCGAACCGGCCACGAGGTTCCACGGACCGCCGGCGAAGCGCGGCGCGCGGGTGCCGACAATCGACACGGGCTCGCTGCCACCGGTGGGGAGCACCAGCTGAGCGCTGCGGAGGAGCAGCGGCTCGGCCCACGCCACGCCTTCCATCGCGCGAGCGCGGTTCAGGTGCTGGTCGGTGAGCGGTGTGCCGGTCTGAAACTGCCGGGTGCCGGGCGGCGCAATCCACACGTCGACCTGCGCGTTCTCGACGAACATGCGGTTCTTGAAGAGCAGCGCGAGGAAGGTGCCGACCTGGAAGTTGCCGAGCACCACCGCGAAGACGACGCCGAAGAGCGTGCCCGCCAGCTTCAGCCGGTCGTGGAACATCATGCGAATGCCGATGACGCCCATCGTGCGCCAGCGCCCAAAGAAGCCGGCGCGGGCACGAATGGGGGTGGCGGCCTCGAGGTGGCGGCTCATGACACGTCTCCCATGCAATCCCTCTCCCTGCGCGAGCGGGGAGAGGGTCGGGGTGAGGGGCTCGAGTTCGCGCCCAGCAAGCCCCTCACCCGGCGCTGCGCGCCACCCTCTCCCCGCTGTGCAGGGAGAGGGGAACTGTTGATACGGAAGCTCACGGGGTGACTCCTTGTCCACTCGAGAGAGCGAGCTGCGCGCGCGCGGTGGCGAGCTCGGCGTTGGCCTGCACCTGCGCGACCTCGGCGGCGAACAGGTCGCGCTCGGCCTGAATGACGTCGAGCTGCGTGGCGACGCCGGCCACGTTGCGCTCATGGCTCAGCTGCGTTGCGCGGCGCGCCGCCGTCACCTGCGACTTCGCCGACTGCGCCTTCTTGAGCGCCGCCTTCAGCGCGTGCCAGTCGGAGTGCAGTTGATCAGCCGCCGCCCTCCGCGACCGCTCGGCGTTGATGCGCGCCAGCTCGGCGTTCGCGTTCTGAGCCCTCAGCGCGCCGACCCCGACCAGGTCGAGTCGCCAGCTGAAGTTCACGCCGCCGCTCGCCTGTGCAGGCTGGTTCTGAAAACCCGTGGCGTTGGTGAAGCGCTCGGTGAACTGCGCGTTGACGCTGGGCACGAGCGCCAGCGTCGCGGCGAGCCCGGTGCGCTGCGCGGCGCGCGCGTCGGCTTCCGAGGCCTCGACCGACGGGAGCGTCGCGAGGCCGGGCTCGAGCGACGACAACTCAGGCAGCACCTCGGTGGCGCTCGCGGTGACGAGC
The DNA here is from genome assembly GCA_044371205.1 of Archangium sp. Taxonomy (GTDB): domain Bacteria; phylum Myxococcota; class Myxococcia; order Myxococcales; family Myxococcaceae; genus Archangium_A. The sequence continues at coordinate 3,443 of JBILUC010000100.1, read as the reverse complement.
GTGGAGTCGACCGCCGAGGGCGACAGGCCGCTCAACGTCTCGAGCGTGCGCCCGGTGGTGGCGACGAGCGCCTCGGCCGCCGCGAGCAGCTGCTGGTTGCGCTCGACCTCGGCCACGCCCCGCATCAACTCGAGCTCGTTGCCCACACCCGCTGCCGTCCGCGAGCGCCGCACCTCGACCTCGGCGTCGGCGACGGTGAGCGAGCGCTTCGCCGACTCGAGCACCTGGCGCGCCGCGACGTGCGCGTAGAACGCCGAGACGACCTGTCGGTACACCTGCGAGCGCGTGGCGAGCTGCCGCTTCTCGGCCGACTCGACGGTCGCGCTCGACGCCGCCACCTGCACCCACTTCGACGCGTCGATGAGCGGCACCTCGGCGCGCAGCGTGGCCTCGAGCTGATTCTTCGGCACGATGACCACCTTCTGCAGCGTGCCGTCGAGCTGCGGAAGTTCCGGTGCCGCTTCATATTGATTGTGCGTCCACCCGCCGCTCGCGGTCAGGCTGGGCACCAGCGCGCCCCACGCCTGGCCGTGCACCGCCGAGGCGCGGTCGACCTCCACCGCGCTGGTGCGCGCATCGAAGGCCAGTCGTTCTGACGACTTGAGGAACTCGGTGAGCGGCTGCGCCCAGCCTTGCGCCGCGACCAGCACCACCGCGAATGAGAAATTTCGTAGCACGATTGACCTATCCAATAAGTGCCACCCTCCCCGTTCCGCAACTCCTTCGATACGATTTGGTCGATTTTACAACACGTGACGTCTACTTCATTTTCATGGCGCGAACCCGAGGCAGTCGAAATGCGGGATACGACGAGCAGCGCGCAGTGCTGGCGCGCAGGGCGACCGAGGCGCTGCAGATGGAAGGCGGCGTCTCGGCGTCGATGCGTGAGCTCGCCGAGCATGCAGGCACGTCGGTGGCGACGCTGCGGCACTACTTCGTCGACCGCGAGGGCCTGCTGCGCGCCGTGATGGAGAGCCTGCGCGCCGAGGCGGCGCCCTACCTCGCGATGGCGGCGCAGCCGAAGTTCGGCAATGTGCGCGCGTCGCTGCTCGACTTCCTCAAAGGGCTCTCGACGGCGTGGTTCCGGTTCGGCGTGGGCAAGATGTACGCGTCGACGCTGGCGGTGGGCCTGGGCACGCGCCCCATCGGGCCGGCCTTCGTGAACCACGTGCTCGAGCCGCTGTTGCAGACGGGGGAAGGGTTGATTCGGCAACACGTCGAGCGCGGTGAGCTCGAGGTGAACGACGTGCGACACGCGTCGCTGACGTTCCTGTCCCCGGTGGTGCTGGCGCTGTTGCATCAAGACAGCCTGCTGGGCGCCGAGTGTCGGCCGCTCGACGTACCGGCGATGCTCGAGACCCACGTCGACGTATTTCTTCGGGCGTTCGGCCCGAAGCGGCCGCGACGGAGTGCGTGAGACGACCCCCCAGGTCAAGGGACGGAGAGCTGCTCGCTGACGAACTCGAACGCCAGACCGCTCGTCGCGGACGCGTCCGCACCGCGGTTGAAGAAGCGCTCCATCGACCGCTCAGGCACGACGGGCGACCGCTCGGCGGCGCGGAGCCCCTCTTCCTCGAGCGCGCGCGCAGACTGACCTCATGAGCGCTCTGCCCCTCGCCGTTCCGACCGCAGCGCCCCGCTGGCCATGGGTGCGCGACTTTGCCCTCGTCGGAGGAGTCACCGGTTTCTGCGCCCCGTACACGATGCTGCGTGAGCTCGAGTACTCGGCCCTCGCCGCCGCCGGCGGACTCGTCGGCGGCGCAGCGCTCGGGCTCTTCAGCTCCTGGTTGATCAGCCGCTACGCCCGTCGCTGGCGACGCTTCGTGCTCTTCCCGCTCGGGCTCTTCTTCGGCGCGCTGTGGGGCGCGATGGCGGGCGGAACCACGGCGCTCGTGCCCTCACTGCGCAGCCTGCTCGTCCTCTCGCTCCTCTGCGCAGCCATCGCAGGCTCGGTGCAACTCGGCTGGTTCTGGTTCGCCTATTCCGTGCGGCGCGTGAACCATCGCTCGACGTGGCCAGTCGTGCTCGGGGCCTCGGTGCTCAGCGTCGGGCTCGGCTTCGTGGGTGTGGTCGTGGTCACGTCGCTGTTCTGATCAGCGCACGTCACGCGAGACGGAGTTGTTCAGCGTCGCAGCGCGGCACGGTCGCGGGCGGCCTCGAGCGCCGCCGAGCGGGACATCGCCTTCTCGACCGGTTCTGGGGTGTCGTCGAGGCGCAGCTCCCATTCGCCGATGCGCACCACGTCGTCGACCTCCACCTGCGTTGGGGCGTGAGGCGCGAGGCGCACGTCGTTGACGAAGGTGCCGTTGGTGCTGCCGAGGTCGGTGACGAGCAGGTGCCCGCGCGGGTCGATGCGGAACTGGCAGTGCTCACGCGAGACGATCTTGCTCGGCAGCGTGAGGTCGCTGCCCGCGCGGCCGACGCCGAGATCATCGCAGCGGAACTCGAGCACCTCGGGTTCGGCGCCTTTGCGGGTGCGCGTGAAGCGGAGCTGCCAGCGGGGGAAGGTGGTCATCCCTCAAGCGTAGGGGAGCACTCGAATCCGACTCCAGTCGTCGCGGGTGGGTGCATGTCAGGGCACGTACGGCTTGTCGCAACGCCGCGTCACTGCTCACACTTCCGTCATGGTCCTGATCAGCGTCTCGGGCCCAGCAGGCCCTCGAGCCGCTCGAGGAAGCCCAACCGTCGCGCGGAAGTCTCGAGATAGTCGCGATCCAGTTGTGCTCCGTGGACGTCCTTGATCGCGATGGCGTCATCGAGATCAAGCAGGCGGTTCGCGTCGAGCTTCATCAAGAGCAGGTCCTCGACCGTGGCGACGGGCAGCGACAGACCACCCAGATCGACAGGAGTGGCTCGCGCAACGACAGCCTCGAACAACGCGTCATCAGCCACCATGAAGTCGACGCTCGTGCCGGATGGCGCGACCATTCTCGCAAGGCCGGCAGCGAGGAAGTCTCGTTCATCGTCGGCACCGAGCTGAAAGCCCCGGCTTCGACACAACCGAACGAAATCGGGTTCGCGGCCCTTCGGCACGACGACGGCCACGTCGATGTCTTCGGTCAATCGGCCCCTCACGCGCGCGACGAAAGCGACGCCACCGACGATCGCCGCGCGCTCATTCCAGTCAGCGAGGAGCTGCGCGCAGTCTGCAAGCGCTGAGACCAACCCACTCATGCGCGACGACGGGCGCGCAGGGCGAGGAGGAACTCGCGACTCTCGTCCGTCCGCGAGGTGGCGCCGGGACTGACCTTGCGCGCAAACTCGAGCAATCGGTCAGCGATGGCGAGCCTTTCGGCCGGAGTCATCGCGGCTTCGCGTCGAAGTTGTTCGAGTCTGAGTCGCTCGAGAATGATCTTTCGCTCCGCGCGCATCGAGACCTCGATTCAAGCGCAGTCACATCACCCGGGGAAGTCCGAGCGCGGCGCAACACCACACGCGCCGTC
>JBILUC010000160.1:0-4294 GCA_044371205.1 Archangium sp. | reverse complement strand
GCACCGCTCGACGCTCGAGTCTGACGCGCTCAAGGCGCGCGGCACCAACGTGACCGTCATTCAAGACGCGAAGGTGGCTGATCAAATCACCACCCGCGACGCGGCCGGCCGCACGCAGACGCATGACCTCACTTCTCCTCAGGGCGCGATGTCGTTCGCGCTGACGCTGGGCCTGCCCGGTGAGCAGACGCAGAAGATCGCCGACGCGATTTCCGCCGCGGGCCCCGACGCGAAAGACGAGTTCGCCGGCATCGCCCAGCAGTGGGCGGTCGCCGAGAAGGGCGGCCAGCCGCCGTCGCGCCTCGTGCTCTCGGGTCACCACGTCGGCTACGGCGTGTACGGCGAGAACAACGGCAAGCTCGACTGGCCCACGGTCGGCAAGCTCGCCGAGGCGATGCCGAAGGGCGCGCGCTCGGTCGAAGACCTGCTCATCGCCGGTTGCTACTCGGGCGGCGAGCAGATGATGGAGCAGTACACCGCGATGTTCCCCAACGCGAAGACGGTGGTGGCGTACGACGGCTCTTCACCCGGCGCGGCCTCGGGCGCGACGGCCCACCAGAAGGCGTGGGAACAGGCCACGCGCGGCAGCGGCGACGGCATCAAGCGCGAGATTTTTCAGGGCATGCGCAAGGGCGAGAACGTCACCGTGTGGACGAAGACGAAGGGCTTCGATGACGGCAAGCCGCACGCGACCATCGACGAGCTGCGCACGCGGCGTGACTCGCTCAAGGGTGGCTTCGAGGCGGCGTGGGCGGGCGGAGAAATCCCCGACACCCAGCGCGGCCCGGTGCGCGACTACTACAACTCCCTGCAGCGCATGATTCAGAGCCCCGGTCTCACGGGCGCCGAGCGCAAGGAAGTCGAGACCGCGCGCGACCAGACGATTCGCCTCATCTTCCACCCCGTCGTGTCCTCGAAGTTCCAGGAAGTGCACGGCGCGAAGATCGACGCCGGCTTCCGCGCGGTGGGCATCGACCCGCCGCCGAGCTTCAAGAACATGACGCGCCAGCAGGCGCTGACGGCCATCGCGAACTTCCAACAGAAGCTCGCCGCCACGCCGAGCCCGTCGCCCGCCGCCACGCAGCTCGCCGGCATGCTCGCCGACTTCAAGGAACTCAAGCCGAGCCTCATCCCCGACACCTGGGTCTGAGTCGTCGTTGAACGCAGTGCCCTCGCTCGCTCTCACCCGGAAGTCTCGGAGGGAGCGGGCGAGTCGTTTGTGTACAGTGCGCGCGCGTGACGTTCGAGGTCGCAGACATCGCCGCTGCCGCTGACGCGTTCCTCGAGGGCTCCGCGGTGCTCGCGCTTCGAGAGTGGGATGCGCACCGCCGTCGTCTGCAGCACGTGGTGTCGTTGCCCACCGGCCTCGACCTCCCGCTGCGCCCGCTCTTCGTCTCGCGGGAGCACGTCGAGACGTTGATTCGTGAGTGCGCGCCGGGTCGCGAGCTGCCCGACATGGTGATGCCCACCGGCGTCGTCACCCACGACGGCGTCACGTTGATGGAACCGCCGCACGGGCGCGAGTGGTTGCTCCACGCCGCGTTCCTCGAGGTGATGCGCGTGCCGTGGCTGCGCCGGTTCTCGGCTGAGCTCACGCAGCCTTCGCCACTCGACGCGCTGGCGTCGTTCCTCGAGGCGCGCCGCGGCGCCGGTGAGCTCGCGGTGCTGCTGACCGATGCGGATCAAGAAGTCGTCTCGACTTCCCACGTGCGCGTGACGCAGTTGCTCTGGCTCCTCGAAGAGCGCGTGAAGGTGAGGGTGGCGCGGGGCGAGCCCGGTCTGGTCTCGGGAGCGCTCACGTGGTCGACGGCGGGAGACGCCCCGAAGCTTCAGGTGCCGGTGTGGCCGCGAGCGCAGCGGCTCGATCGCCGCGCGCTGCCGTTGCTCGCCGGGGAGAAGGGCTCTCGCTTCGCCTCTGCCCAGCTCGAGCGCCCGGAAACACTCGACGAGTACCTCTTCAAGCCGTTCTCCGATTCGTACTCTGAGCTCGGGGCCGACGTGGCCGAGGGCGAAGGCGTCTTTCAGCGTCGCGTCGAGCGGCCGGTGGTGCGCGCGCCATTTCTCTTCGGTGACGTCGTCGAGTGGCACGAGTGCGGCGTCGAGCTGAGCGCGCTGGCGCTCGATGGGACCTGCGCAGCGCCGTTCGCCCGGCTGGTGGCGCACACGCGGCGCGGGCCCATCGACTCGCTCTGCACGGTGGTGCTGGTCTGATGAAGCGGCTCGAGCCCCTGCGTCCGTGGACGCCACCGGAAGACCTGAGCGAGCGCACGCAGGGCAAGCTCTACGTCGAGGTGCCGCTGGTGCCCGACCCCGGCGGCCCCGAGTCGTCGCCGCGTGTGGTGCTGGCGAACTTTGATGAGCTCAAACGACTCGGCGTGAAGGTGCCGCGCGGCAACCGCCTCACGAAGTCGTTCGAACGCGAGCTGCTCGAGCGCTTCGCATTGAATTCGACGATTTCAACGGACCCTTCTCTCCCTCTCCCTGCAACGCGGGGAGAGGGCCGGGGTGAGGGGCCCGTTCGCGCCGTCGCCACCCGCTACCAGGGCTACCCTGGCGCGGTGCAGGGCGACGGCCGCGCTGCCTTCCTCGCTCAGGCCACGCGCCACGACGCGCAAGGCCGCCCGCGCGAGCGCGTCGACGTGCAGCTCAAGGGCATCGCGACCGGTCTCCTCCCGCGGCGCAAAGACTGGGCCTCACGCCACGGCAAGATGTTCCTCGCGCGCGCGATTCAAGAGGCGCTCTACGCCGACTACCTCGCCTCGAACGGCGTCAGCTCGAACCGCTGGCTGTGCATCATCGATTCGGGCACCACCATCGTGCGGCCAGCCGACAACGAGAACATCCGCGTCGGGCTGCACGTGCGCACCGGCCACTTCTGGCGCATGGGCCACCTCTGGCACTTCGGCGACGACCCGCGCTCGCTCGGTGAGGTCGTCCGCCACGTCGCCTCGCTCCTCGCCGCCGAGCGTGGCCGCTCGACGCCGCACTCGCTGCCGCGGCTCTTCCGCACGCTCTTGCGGCGCAAGGTGCTCGAGCTCGCCGACTCGTACTGGCTCCGCTACGCGCACGGCTCGTTCACGCCCGACAACATCGGGCTGTTCGAGTGCATCGACCAGGGCACGGCGTGTACCGTCGACCGCACGCACGTCAGCTTCAGCGCGCACCGCATGGGCTACGGCCACTGCCCCGACATCCTCATGGAGGAGGACTACAAGCGGCACCTCCCCGACCTCTTGAAGCGCGCGGCGACGCGAGCCGAGCGAATCGCGCTCAACGCGCTGCCGCTGGCACCGCTCGCGCGTGGCTGGCTCGAGGTGCGCATGACCTTTCAGGCGCTGCGCCACCTCGGGCTCGACGAGGTGCAGGTGCGCACGCTCTTGCGACGGCACCGCGCGAAGGCCATCGCGTTCTGGCGCTTCGTGAAGCAGCTCGCCGACGAGGTGGTGCGCGACCACGAGGTCGCCGTCGGCTCACAGATGACCTTCCGCGCACGACACGCCGCCCGCTACGACCTCTTCGCGGTGCTGACGAAGGTGGTGCAGTTGCTGACCGGCCCGACGCGCACGGCACGCCAGCGAGCGCTGCGGCTGTTGCCGGTGCTGCGCCCGGAGAGCGATCAGATCGGCCTCGACCTCGCCCGCGCGCTGACGCTGGTGGAGCACGTCGATGCGCTGACCGCCCTCGCGGAGCCCGAAGAGATACGTCGTCGCGAGGAGGCCGTGCTCTGGCTCGAGCGCGCGAAGGCGCTCAACCGCCGCATCCGTTCGCTGGAGGGCGGAGATTCCTTCCACCTCTCCGAGCTCGCGGTGAAGGCGCGCGTCGAGGGGGCGTCCCCCGCGCGGCTGCGTGCCCGGCTGTTGTCCATCATGCGGGCCAACGTGGTCGACGGCGAAGGCACCGCGATTCATGCGGCACGTCGGCTGCGCCAGGGCCGTGCGCCGAAGCTGGCTGATGGCCGCGTGCTCGTGACCGAGACCGTTGAGGGGGGCGTACGCATTCAGCAAGTCAGTGATGGCGCGCACCACGCCTTGCGCTTCGTCGTGGCGGGGAACCCGTTGCACCTCGAACAGCGTCAGTCGTTGCGGCTCGAGCTCCGACAGGGCCGCGTGCGCCTCGAGCGGGAACCGACCGAAGTGACCGCGCACGACGTCGTCTTCGAGGTGCCCGTGCACGCGGAGTCGCCGCTGCGCTTCCGCGCGACCTTCTCCGCAGACGCGGAGACCAACCGACGCATCACCAACGGCGGCGTCGGCTTCGGTCGAGGGATGACGCTGCTCTTCAGGTCCCTCGACGT
>JBILUC010000011.1:0-174252 GCA_044371205.1 Archangium sp. | reverse complement strand
CTCGCTGCCCGCGATACGGACGGAGGCTTGTCCGACGGCGAAGTACGCGATCAGGCGGTGACCTTCTTGCTCGCCGGCCACGAGACGACGGCGCTTGGGCTCACGTTCGCGATGTTCGAGCTCGGCCACCGCACCGAGCTACGACATCGCCTCCTCGCCGAATCTGCGAATGCGCCCGCCGACGCGGCCTCCGAGGCCTTTCCGTTCGCTGCACAGGTGTTCGCGGAGAGCCTCCGCCTGTACCCGCCCGCTTACGCGCTCTCGCGCGAGAACGTGCGCGCGGTGACGCTCGGCGGTGTGCCGATAGAGGTGGGCACGGTCGTCCTCGCCGCCCCGTGGACCCTGCACCGCGACGCGCGGTGGCACCCGGATCCGCGGGCCTTCCTCCCTGAGCGCTGGACCGCCGACTACGAGCGATCGCTGCCCACCGGAGCCTACCTGCCGTTCGGCCTCGGCCCACGCAAGTGCATCGGTACTCGCTTCGCGGAAATCGAGGCCGTGCTGCTGTTGACCGGGATCGCCCACGCCTTCGATTGGAACAGCGTCGACGATGCGCTCCCGCCCTTGCAGCCGGCCATCACGTGCAGACCGACCCGCCCCGTGCGACTCACGGTCCGGCGCCGCGCTGATACCGGCGAGGGTGTTCGATGAGCGCGCCCTCGCCGAGCGATTCGGGGCGAAGCCTCGTTCCATCCACGAGGCGCCCGTGAGCGCGAACCCGAAGGCCCGCACCGACGTCTGGCTCTACGTCGCCAACCTCGCGCTGCTCGCCACCCACCAGGCCGACGCGGCGTACTGGCACGAATGGGATGTCCTCGGCGTCCCGGGCGGCCTGCCGTTCTTCCTGCTCTTCACCGTCGCCGCCGTCGCGCTGCTCGGCACCGGCCTCGTGCGCGTCGCCGAGGGGGCGCCCGCGGCCCGGGGTTTCGCGAGGCTCTGTGCTGGGGTGGGGCTGTTCACCTGCGCGCTGCACGCGGTCTTTCTCGGACTCGACCGGACGGCCTTCTGGACGCCTGAATCGCTCGGACTGCTGCTTGCGGTGTTGCTGACGTCGATCGCCCAGCTGCTGCGTTTGCCGCCTCGCAAGTAGCGTCCGAGGGGTGACCTTGCCGCGCAAGACTCCGGGCGACAATGAAGACCGGCGCCTCCGCGGCGGTCTCGCGCCGCGTGTTCCACGGCGCCGACATCGCCGTAGACGACGGCAGGCTCGCGCCTCTCGGATCGTGGCACCGCCCGAAGAAAACCACCGGCGCGACGTCCCACCCGCCGACGTTCACCATCGGCTCTTTGGTGTAAACCGCCTCCGAGGCGTCTCTGGGCGTCTCTGGGCTGTCCCAGAGCCCGAAAGACCTCCAGAACGACCTGGGCTGGCTCTCGCGCGAGACGCCACGGCTCTGGCGCAGAGCAGGGCGCTCCGCGCGTCCGCGACACCACCTCGCGCAACTCCGCGTTCTCACGGCCTAAAACGGCGAAAGCCCCGGTGGGGTGACCACCGAGGCTTCCTGTTGACCGCCTAAGCCCGCGTTACGGCTTAGGGTGAAATGGCTCCGCGGAGGGAGCGAGGTGCGAACCACTCTCTGCGTCCGATTTCGGGAAAGCACAACTTCGCTCGCGCCGGCCATTCGCGTGCAAGCGGGCGATGTGACTCGGAATTGATCGGCCAGCTCAATCAAGTTCGCGCCGTCCATGCGCGAGTGGGGCCCCATTGGTCGCTGCGCTCATGACCGGGTGGCAGAGGGAAGCGGTGCCTGAGTGGCGAGAGGCGCTGCTCCGTCCGAGGACGCCAAGCGCAGTTCGAGAATCCGGCCATGATGGCCGGATTGATGGCGCGCGTCGACCCAGCGATGAGCCGCCCCCGCCCGGATCAAAGCAGAGCCCTCCCGAGCCGGTCACGCTTTCGGCGTTCGACCCCGTCGGCGCCTCAGTGTCGTGGACGTTGGACGAACTCGAACCTGGCTCCAGGCGTCGACCAGGCTCTCGGCCGCCGTGGCGAGCTGGCGGAGGTCGCGGGCCGAGGCGCCCGCGCGACTGGCGCTGCTCATGCCGAGCACGAGCAGGAACACCACCGCGGTCCGCGCCTCGAGGGCAGTGCCCGACAGGCCGGGCTCTGCCCGCCGCAGCGCGCCTGCCAGGCCCCTGCGGAGGTCCTGCTGGTATCGGCCAATGACCCGCCGGCTCGGCTCGTCGCGGCCCGGCTCCATCGACAGGTTGAGCAGCAGACAGCCGCCCTCTCCACGCGCGAGCCAGTCGGCGAGGCGGGTGAAGAATCCCGTGACGGCGGCCCGCCCGTCGCCGTCCGCCAGCGCCGGCAGCACGTCGGCGCGAATGGCCTCATCGTAGGTCTCGAGCGCTCGGGCCAGCAGCTCGGCCTTCGTCCCAAACGTATTGGCGAAGCTCGAGGCCCCTACGCCCATGGCCTCGGCGAGGGCCCGGGTCCCGACGCCCGAGAAGCCTTCACGCCAGAACGAGCGCATCGCCCGCGCGACGGCGTCGCCTTCGTCGAAGCGCCGCGGGCGGCCAGGAAAGGGGCGTGGGGTCTTCATAGAGTCGCAGTCTCGCCGGACTTGCCATTCTGTGTCAGTCGATACAAAAATACGACATGATGCTCACGCGACGCACGCTTGACGCAGGTTCGACGCAGTTCTCGGCGCTCATCGCCGGTGACCCGAGCCACCCCTGGGTGTTGTGTCTCCACGGAATCCCCGCCTCGGCGGAGCTGTGGCGCGACGTGCTGCCGGGCCTGGCCGCGAAGGGCTTCCATGCCGTTGCCCCCGACCTCGCCGGCTTCGGGCAGACCACCTACCAGCGCCCGTCAGATACCAGTCTCGAGGCGAACGCCGACGCGCTCTGTGCCTTCCTCGAGCGGGAGCACCCCGCGCCCATTTGGTGGGTGGGGCACGACCTCGGCGGGGCCGTCACCCAGCTCGCGCTCGTGCGTCACCGGCAGCGCTTCGCCCGCCTCACCCTTTGCAACAGCCCCTGGCAAACGAGCTGGCCGGTGCCCGCGGTCCGACAGCTGCGTTCACTTGCGCGCTTGGGGTTGGTGCCGCTCCTGGCGAGGCTCGGGTTGATGACGCGGAAGGCGAACACGCGGGCCCTGGCGCGCGCCTTCGCAGACCGTTCGCGGCTCACGCCGGAGCTCACACAGCGGGTCTTCTGGGACTCGAAGGTTGGCGCCGGCCGTCAAGCGTTCGGTCACTTCGTCGCGCACCTCGACGAGGTGAACTTCGCGCGGCAGACCACGACGCTGCCGGTCGACGGCCTCCCCACCCAGCTCACCTGGGGGCTCGCGGATCCGTATCAGCCGTGGGCGACCGTCGGCGTCTCCCTCGCCGCGGCGCTGGGGACCCCTCGCGTCGACCGCCTCGAGGGGGTGGGCCACTTCGTCCCGGCCGAGGCACCCGATGCGCTGGTGTCGTCATTGCTGGCCTTCGCATCTTGACCGCCGGGCAGAGGTTCACGGCACGCGCGCGGCGGAGCGTCCTCCGGCGGCCAGGGCGCAAGCGCGCACCGCCTTCGAGAGCTCGTGCTCGCGCGGGTCATTGAAGAGATAAAAGTCCATCCGATTCATGGCGTAGGCAAAGCCGAGGCCGCTCGAGGGGTCTGCGTAACCAAGCGAGCCGCCCGCCCCCATGGTGCCGTAGGCGCGCCCGTCGGTGCCGAAATCGAAGCCCGGGAAGGGCTTGCAGTAGCCGAGTGAGAAGGAGGTCTTCCGGCGCAGCACGACATCCTCGTCCCCTCTGCTGGGGAGGACCGCGCGCTGCTCGAGGGCGGCAAGCGTCGCCGCATTCAGGCCCAGGGTGGGCGCGCCACGCGCCAGCTCGCCGTAGGCCTTGGCCACGCTGCGCACTTGACCGATGCCGTTCGACGCGGGCAGCTCGAGGGCGCGCAGAGCCTCAGTGTTGTATTGGTGGGGCTGGCCCAGCGCGGCCGGGTTGGAGAAGGCCCGCGCCGTGACCGAGAAGGGGTTGATAAAGCCCAGCACAAAGGCCCCGGGCAGCTTGTGAAGGTTGCCCAGCATGCGCAGCGCGAAGCGGTCGCCGAGAATGCGCGCCACCCGCTCGCGGGGCACCGAGGCCGGCAGGCCGATGTAGAACTCCAGCCCCAGCGGTGCGGCCACCTCGTCGGCGAAGAAGCGCCCGAGGGTGCGGCGCTGAGGGTCGACCCGCCGCAGCAGCGCGCTCTCGTAGAAGCCCAAGGTGACACCGTGGTAGCCGTGGCGCTCGCCCGGCTTCCAGTTGGGGGGCTGGGCGGCCAGCACCTCGGCCAGGCGGTCGGGGTCGCCGAGGGTAGCCAGGTCGATGGGCGCGTCCACCGCGGCCAGGCCCGCTTGGTGGGAGAGCAGCTGCCGCACGGTGACCTCGCTCTTTCCGTGGGCGCCGAACTCCGGCCAGTACCGGGCCACCTTCTCGTCGTAGTCCAGCAGCCCGCGCGAGTGCGCCACGGCGATCGCCATCGAGGCCACGCCCTTGGTGGTGGAGAAGACCAGGACCAGCGTGTCCTTTTCCCAGGGCCGCCCCGTGGTGGGGTCCGCCACGCCGCCCCAGAGGTCCACGACCGGCTCGCCGTGCAGGTAGGCCGCACAGGCCGCGCCCACCTCGCCGCGGGAGCGGAAGTTTTCGGCGAACACCTCGCGCACCGGCTCGAAGCCGGGCGCCACGAAGCCCTCGATGTTCGCGTTCTGCATGTGTTGGTCTCTTTCGGTTCGGAGATGAACGAGCGTGAGCCGGTGAAGTGTACCTGCGAATCGCCCATGGAAAGCCAGGCCGCGGCCGAGGCAGCCGACGCACTGGTGTCGGCCTTCCTGGCATTCGCATCTTGAGCGAGCGAAGGCGGTGTCAGAGCACGCCAGCCGGCCTCACCTCGCGCTCGCGCGCTTGTGGTTGACGAGGACGCGCGCCTGCTCGCTCTTCGGCATGCGCTCCACCACGGAGCGCACCGCCTCGCGGGACATCTGCTCGAAGTGCTGTTCGGTGAAAGCCAGCACGCGAGCGCGGTCCACTGTGGCGAGCTCGCGGAGCAGCCACCCCACGCCGGTCTGCGCGAAGCGCTCCTCGGAGCGAACGGTCACGACACAGGTGTCGAGCATCAGCGTGGTGAAGCCTTCGAAGTTCGCATCTCCCCGCTTCGCGAGATTCACGAACGCGACGTTTGCGGCGCGCCGTTGCCACAACGTCCGCGCGGCACGCCACGAAGCAATCTCTTCGGCGACCCTCCGCGACGGCAGCTCGCGCGCGATGAGATTGCCGAGGACCTTCACGCAGAACCAGTCGCAGGTGTTCCAGTCAGCGATGAGTTCGCGATCGAAGAGCCCTCCCAACGCCTTCACGTCTTCCAGCGCGAGTTCATCAAGGAGGATCTCCTGGAGCACCAGGGTGCCAGCGAGCTTGTCTTCACAGAATGAACCCCGGAAGAGTCCGAGCGCGAGCTCCTTCTGGTTACGCACGCTGAGCGTCGAAGGGCCGTCCGCATGCCACCATGCGTGAACGGCCTTGCGAAGAGCGGCCATCGGAACGCCGCGAAACGGCACGACGCCTCTCAAGTAGCGCTCCCAGAAAGCACGGCTCTTTTCGGTCGCGAGCGCGTCGAGCCTCGCATCGAGCGCGTGGATGAGGCGAGCCTCAGGTCGATTCGAGCTTGAGCGCATGCTGAACAGCCTCGTCCTTCAACAGCGTCGTGATCCGCGCCGCGACGTCTGGCCCTTCGAGCATCGGATGGTCGCGGAAGAGCCAGGGCGCGCGCTCTTCGTAGATGACCTCGAGCGTGCGTGCGCGCTGCCGAACGTCCTCGCGTACGCGCCGCACGTGGGCGGCCGTAAACTTCAGGTTGCGCGGGTCGACCCAGCCCGCGGCGATGAATCCTTTGGTCTTCTTCTCGCAGCGACATGGGTTCGACGGGTTCATCAGTCCACACGTGTCTTGCATGAACGCCGAGAGATCGGCCCGCGCTCTCTCGAGGCGCTTGCGGAATGCGGCCGGTGTGATGTTGAGAATTTCTGCGGCGAGCGGTGACGGGCACTCGAAGATCTCGCCGAGTACGAAGGCGACGCGTTGCTCGCGATCGAGGCAGAGCAACATGCCGAGCATGCAGCCGAGCTTGGCCTCCTCGACGAGCACCGTGCGTTCCGCGGAAGGAAGACCCCCGACGTCCTCGATGGGGATCTTGTCCAGCTCTTCGCCGTAGCTTCGGAAGCTCGTCACCACGCCTTCAAGACGACCACGACGGGCGTCGAGGAAACTGTTCATCACGATGCGGTAGGCCCACGTGCGGAAGCTCGAGCGTCCCTCGAACTGCCCGATGCGGGTGATGACTCTGAGCAACGCCTCCTGAGCAACGTCGGCGGCGTCGGAGGGGTTCAGCATCATCCTGACGGCGATGGCGTACACCCACCGCTGGTGCTTGCGGATGAGAGTCTCGAGTGCTTCGCGATCGCCCTCAGCTGCGGCCAATGCGAGACGAACGTCTCCGCGGTCGGTGTCCTCTTCAGCGCGAAACGGGTTCTCGGTCGGTTCGGACATCAGCGTCGCTCCTTCGTGCAATTCCTACCCGAGCACCGAGAAGAGCTCGAACACCTTCATCTCGCCGACGCCCGAGAAGAAGGCCGCGAGGTCGCTGCGCTCCTGGAGAGCCGCGCCGGCGTACCGGTGGGCTTTCGCGTCCTCCCAGCCGATCAGGTCCGCGAACTGGGCGGGGTCCTCAACCTGTCGTGCAGGCGCGCCACCTCGGTGACCGGCCAGGGCGTGCAGCGCGTCATGCATTCGAGCGTGAACGTCGACGTGAACGGCAACATCGCGCACGGCGTAAGCGGCCACCTCAACCACCGGTGCCCGCCGAAGCGTGGCGAGCAGCGCCGTCGCATCTACGGCCAGTTGATAGTGGGCGTACAGCTTCAGCTCCGCGATGCTGGTCATGAGTGCGGCGAACCGCGGGTCCTCGCGAACCGTGGTTGAGGCCCGGTGCGCGGCCTCGAGCGAGTCCCAGGCGACGAGATCAGCGAACAGCCCGTCGGTTACGCCACGAAGACGCAGACCCGCGCGATGCCCAGAAAGGGTCGCGAGTGCCTCGTGCGTGCGCTGCTGGACCTTGGGGAAGGCGTCCGGTGTGTGAACGGTGAAGACGGCGAGCTCGAGAACAGGGGCAGGTTGGGTCGACACGTACTGGTCCTTTCGTACGAGCGCCGGGCAGGTCGGCACGACTGCTTCTCGCTCGTTCGGACCTTCGACGCGGGCGCACGATGGGTGTGACTTCAGACCAACGAATTTTCGCGCCGCTCTCCGGCGACTTGACGCGGCAATTCGGACGAGGGTCGGCCGGCGGAACCTGTTCCTGATGCGCTCGTTCTTCGTCGAGCACCGAGACATTGTGCAGGCACTGCCTGCACAATCTGGTCTGGTAGCGCGGCTCGCCGAGGCATTCCCTCTTCCCTGGACGCACGACGTCCGGCTGCTGACGGAGCACTCGCCCATCGCGCGGCGCTTCTATGCGGTGGAGGCGCTGCGGGGCGGGTGGTCGAGCCGGCAGCTCGATCGCCAGATCCAGAGCCAGTTCTACGCGCGGACCGCGCTCTCACGAAACAAGGCGCGAATGCTCAGCAAGGGCCAGGTCGCCGAGCCGAGTGACGCCGTTTCGCCTGAGGAGGCCATCAAGGACCCGTTCGTTCTCGAGTTTCTCGATCTCAAAGACGAGTACTCCGAGAGCGAGCTGGAGGAGGCGCTCATCAGGAATCTCGAGACCTTCCTGATGGAACTCGGCGGCGCCCTCACCTTCGTGGGACGGCAGCCGCGGCTCCGGGTGGGCGACGAGTGGTACCGCGTCGACCTCGTCTTCTTCCACCGAGAGCTGCGCTGCCTGGTGATCATCGACCTGAAGATCGGCAAGTTCACGCACGCGGACGCGGGGCAGATGCACCTGTACCTGAACTACGCACGCAAGCACTGGACGTTGACGGGCGAGAACCCGCCTGTCGGTCTCATCCTCTGCGCGGAGAAGGACCACGCGGTGGCGAGGTACGCGCTCGACGGCTTGCCCAACAAGGTGATGGCCGCGAAGTACCGGACTGCGCTGCCCGACGAGGCCACCCTGGTCGAGGCCGTCGAACGTTCACGGCGTGGTTTGGGCGCGACGGCGAGCAAGCCGAAGCCGAGGTCACTCAGAGCGTTGGGGCGACCCGGGCGCTTCCGCATCCACAATGGCGCGCGTCCTGTCCCGCAGCGCCCTTCGATTTCGCGTTTCTCCTTCGTCAACGCGCACCATCCGCAGTCAGCTCTCCTTCTGGCTGGCGAACGGCTGTCCCCTGTCGGGCTCGAACCGGGCTTTGGCCCGGCATGAACGACCCCCAACCCCGTCGAAGACGCCGTCGCGACCTCTCCCTTTCAGTCACCCGTCTCGAGCCCATGCCAGTCGTACTCCCGGCGTGGGAGCTCCAGTTGATCGAGCGGCTCCTCGTCGAACGGCTTGATGAGAAGAAGAGCCCGGAGCGCAACGATGCGCCCGCACGGTGACCGCCGAACATGGGTGGCCTACGCGCGCGTCAGTACGACGGAGCAGGCCGAGAAGGACCTCTCGCTGCCAGCGCAGTGCAAGGCCATCGCCGAGTTTGCCGCGCGGCACGGCGAGTCCATCGAGCAGGAGTACATCGAGGCTGGTGCCTCGGGCACCGATGCGAATCGCGCGGTGTTCAACCGATTGCTCGGTGACGCGCTCAAGCCGACGAGCGCCATCAGCACCATCGTCGTCCATCACACGTCTCGCTTCACGCGCGATGCGACCCACGCACGAGTCGTGAAGTCCAAGCTCCGGAAGGCAGGTGTTCGAGTGATCTCCGTTCTGCAGGACTTCGCTGACGACCCGATGGGGACGTTGATGGAGGGGCTGTTCGAGTGCATCGACCAGTACGAGTCGGAGCTGAACGGCCTGCGGACCTCGGCCGCGATGCGCGAGGCGGTGAAGCAGGGGTTCTGGCCGGGAGCGCGTGCGCCGTTCGGCTACCGGAGTGTTCCGGTCGAAGTGCGACCAGGCGTCGTGCATCACCGCCTGGAGGTGAATCCGCTCGAGGCAGACCTCGTACGCGAGGTGTTCACCCTCTACATCGCGGGCAGCGGCGCGAAGGCAGTCGCGCGAACGATCAACCAGCGCGGTCGTCGAACACGTGCGGGCGACCTCTGGTCGAAGAGCCGCGTGGTGTTGATTCTCGGTGGGGAGGCGCTGACGGGCACGGTGCACTGGGGCATCAGGAAGGGTGGGGTGCTGCGGCCGCGCGAGGAGTGGCTGTCGCTTCCGGTTCCCGAGATCGTCGATCGTGACACGTGGGCCCTGGTGCAGAAGCTCAGGCACGACCGCGAGCCGAGTCGCTCACCAGGTCGAGCTCCATCGCAACCGAAGTTGCTCAAAGGCCTCGCGTGGTGCGGCGTGTGTGGAGCGAGCTACCAGTACGAGACGAGCGGGAAGCGCGTGGTCGATGGGCAGTACACCTACGGGTACTACAACTGCCGAAACCTGCTGCGGGTCGGCAAGGAAGCGTGCGCGGGCTTTCGCATTCCGCTGAAGACGCTCGACGACGCGGTGCTCGATGCGATCGAAGCGGTGGCGTGCACCGAGGAGCGAGCACGATTGCTCGCTCACCGTCATGGCGCGCCAGTCGACGCGGTCGTGACGGAATGGCGCCACCTGCTTCGTCGCGATGACGTTGCACGGCACTACGTGCAGCACCTGATCGATCGCATCGTCGTGCACCACGACGGCCGGATTGTGATCACGCCGAAGGTGGGTGGGAGCAGAGTTTGACGGTAGTGGGAGAAGCCGCAGGTCCTCAGAAGGACTGCGGTTTTTCTGCTTTCAGGCCTTCGCTTCGTTTCTCAAAATCCGTCCGCCCAGCTCGAGCTGTCAACTCGCCGGTCGGGTCCCTCCATCTGTGCTTTCGAGACAAAGCGCTCGCAGGTTGGGCCCGGGGACATCGATATCGATGGCCGCATCGGTGCCGAGTCCGGCTCAGCGCCCCAAGGAGCGAAGGAGCTCGTTCACAGCTCCCGCCTTGTCGGCTCGGAATGCCGCATCACCCGAGCGGCCCAGGAACTCGGCTGCCCGCATCGGTCCAGGACGGTCCGCTGTGGAGAAGTCCTCCTTGAGGATGACGACAGCGTCGTTGGCTGGCTCGTTGTCGAGCAGCGGACGGAGCACGTTCGCGACGTCGGAAACGTAGGTCGCGCCGAAATTCTCGAGGACGTAGAGCAGGTCGTAGGCGTCCTTGGGCTCGCCTCTCCCGCGAAACGCGAGCGCCTTGAGCACGAGGAAGGCGCCGGGACCGCAGACCCAGAGAGCTCGCGTGGCCTCCTCGCCGCGAAGGGTCTTGCCGGTGAGCGTGATGCGCTGCCGGTCGCGGAACGCCAGGGGCAGACCGGCTGCGAGCACGGCCGACAGGCTGGTCTCGATGACGCGCACTTTGGCGTTGCTGGCTGGGGTGCCACCAGATGGCGCCATGAGGAAGTCGACGGTGACGCGCTCGTCGCGGTGCCTCCAGCGGTGGTTCGCAGGCTTCCCGGCTTCGTTCTGGTCGGGCTCGAAGTTCGCGCTGCGCAGATGGGCGACGAGTTCGACGTATCGGGCTTCCTCGAGCAGGGCGAGGCTGAGCCCAAGGTCGAGGTCCTGGGTGCCAACGTGCGGCTCGCGCTTCTCGTCTGGCGGGATGAGGAGGGTCGGAACGAGTCCTCCGACCACGACGAGGTCCTCGAGGAAACTCCCGAGGTAGGTTGCGAGCGTGAGACATGCGCTGCGCACGAGCGCCACGTCTCTGGGCGTGTAGTGCACGGCGGTCGGCGGCTTACGAGGCGCCATTGCCGACTCCGAGGAGGACAGGGTTTTGCTTCAGGTGGTCGGCCGCCTCGGTGGCGCGCTCCGGCTGGTCTTTGAGGTCGACGTACACCTGGACCGGATGAGCGCAGGGGACGCCCTCGACCACGCGAGCGCCGTCGAACACGCCGTCATCAGCGGGAAGCACCAGCCAGACGTTCGCACCGTTGGGCTCCTCTCTGAAGTGGAGTTGCTCGAGCTGGGCCGGGCTGGGCCACTCGCGGAGGTAGAGCGACACGAGCCGGAACATCGCGAAGCGGTCGTAGAGCCAGGCGGCCCCGAGGCCCGTCGCTGCGTGTTCGAGGTGCGCGTCGGCCAGACGGCGTGATGCGAGGGCGAGCAGCTCCTCTCCTGAGCGCGCAGCGACGTGCCCGCGGAGGACGCGGTGCTTCGAGAAGTCAGCGGCATCCCTCCAGGCATCGAGGAGGCCGAGAGGTTCGGCGACACGAAGTCGCTTGCCCTCCTTTCGGAGGAATTCCTCGGCGACGAGGCGAGAGACGATGCGGCTGACGTGACCCTCGTTCAACCCAGATTCCTTCGCGCACTCGCGGACCGTCCATTCGCGTCCGGGGTGCTGGAGGAGAAGGCGGGTGAGCCGCGAACTCCTCCGCTCGAAGACCGATGCGGGGCGCCCAGGTCGCGCGTAGCGGTTGGGCTGCCCCTCGATGCGAATCTGGAGTCCTGGCGCCCGAATGCTCGCGTTCCCGGCGAGGTCGACCCAGTTGATGCCGTGCGCCTGAGAGAGGTCGCGTCCCGAGCGGCTCATGGAGGGAACGACCATCACGGGAATCTCCTGTCTCCGTGCTGCCGAGCTGACCCGCTGCCAGTGAGTGAGAAGAGCCGGCGTCGAGCCCCCGAGGACGTCGAGGATGAACGACTTCCCCCCGACCTTCGCGCTCAAGTCGTACGCTTCGTGGGTCGCCCGGGCGACGCGCGCCTCCTTCGAGTCGAGGTCGAAGAGCGCAGCGAGAACCTGCGGGAGCCGGCTCCGCGCGAGTGCTTCGAGGTCGTTCCAGGGAGCCATGCTTGCTTAAATAGGCATGCTTGCGCGATGACGCAAGAGCATGAGTTCGGGGATTGAGTCCAGCTTGTCTTAATAGCTTTACTTGCTCGCGCGCGCAAGGCGGGCTGTTCAGGCGAGGCGGCGGGGCTGCGACGACGGCGTGCCGCAGCGGAACGAGGTCCGTACGTAGGATTCAGCCGCGCGGCGCCCGAGCCGAGACCGCCATCGAAGGTCAGGACCTCAAGCTGCTGCGCTCCGTTGGGCCGCACGGAACGACTGGATGACGTTGGCCACCAGAGGTGTGGTCCCCAGCAGCCGCGAAGTTCCGGCTTTGGAGACGACATGCCTCAGATACCCTCCACCGTTGCCTGGCCTCCCGAACCTCCACGCCCAGCATCGTTCGCTGCGCCATCTACACGCGGCAGTCCGTGGCGCGGCCTGGCGTCAACGCCGCGGTCACCTCGTGCGAGCTGCAGGCCGAGCGGTGCCTCGGCTTCATCGAGCAGCGGAGCGCGGCCGGGTGGCACTTCGTGCAGCGCTTCGACGACGAGGGTGAGAGCGGGGCGACGCTCGGGCGCGACGGCCTCATCGACCTCATGCTCGCCGCCGAGAACGGGGCCATCGACCAGGTGGTGGTGCACCGGGTCGACCGGCTCTCCCGGAACCTCAGCGGCTTCGTCCACCTGCTCGACTTCTTCACGCAGCTCAACGTCGGCATCTCCTTCGTCGACGGCGCGCTCGCGTCTGGCGGTGGTGCGCTCGACAGGCTCCAACTCAGCATGCTCTCCACGTTCGCCGAGTTCGAGCACTCGATGATCTCCGAGCGACTGCGAGATGCGCACGCGGCACGACGCGCCCAGGGGCTCCGCTCAGCGGGACGCCTGCCCTTCGGCTACACGTCATCGCCTGAGACGAAGCAGTTGGTTCCCCACCCGGAGCAGGCAGCCTTCGTGAGGTCGTGCTTCACGCGCGCGGCGGCCGGAACACTTCCCGCCGAGCTTGCAGCCGAAGGGAAGCGGAGGGGCGGAGCGCTCGCCCGATGGTCGGCCCGCGCGGTGACGCGGATGCTCCGGAACCCCGTGTACATGGGTCGGCATCCAGACGGCGCTCCGAGCGACCACGAGCCCCTCGTCTCCGCGGACCTCTTCGAGCGCGCGGGCGCGGCCATCGCCGGTCGCCGAACGGCGCGCGCGCAGATGCGGCGTCTCTCGAAGGAGGAGGACCCGTTCATCCTTCGCAAGACGCTGAAGTGCGCGCGTTGCCGGAAGGCGATGATTCCAGCGGCGAACGTGCCGATGCGCGCGCTCAAGGCCGCCACGCCGCGCTACTACCGCTGTCGCACTCTTGGCTGCGAGGGCGAGCCCCTCAGCGCCGCCGAGGTGGAGCAGCGCTTCAGCGTCCTCCTGGCGCAGCTGCCAGCCACCTTCACCGAGGCGCAGTGTGAGGAGGGGCTCATTCGCTCCTCGCTCTGGGCCTACCTCACGCCGCTCAACCGACGCCGCAGCGCCGAGCTGCTGTTCTCCTTCCTCGCGTGGGACGTCGCGGCCAGCGTCTTCATCGTCGAGCCCTCTGACTTCGACTGGTCGTCCAAGCTGGGTGTCGCGCTCTCGATGCGCCACGTCCTGTCGGAGTTGACGCGGGCGCCCGTCGTGCCGCGAACGCCGCGTCCTCGTGCCCCGAGGAGGCCAAGACCCCCGCCAAGCGAAGCGCAGCCACTCGAGCCGCGTGTGCAGGCGTTGATTGAGTGGCTCGAGCGCTTGCGCGTGACGACCGACGAGTAGTCCGCGTACCTTCCGCCGATGCCCAAGCGAGCCACGAAGAAGCCTGCTGCCGTATTCCGACTCCACGTCGAACTCGAGGACGTCTCCCCGCCGATCTGGCGCAAGCTGCTGGTGCCGTCGAACATCACGCTCGCCGACCTCCACACCGCGCTGAACGAGGTGATGGGTTGGACGAACTCGCACCTTCACCAGTTCATCCTGCGTGACCGCCGCTTCGGTGACGTGACGATGCCCGACTCGGAGGAACTCGAGCTGGAGGACGAGCGCAAGGTGCGTCTCGATGCCCTCGTCGGTGAGCGGCAGAGCATCGGGTACGAGTACGACTTCGGCGACGGGTGGCTCCACCACGTCGAGGTCGAGAAGAAGCTCGAGTTCGACGCTCGACTGCCGTACCCGCTGTGTGTCGGCGGTGCGCGCGCGTGTCCTCCGGAAGATTGCGGAGGGGCGGGCGGGTACGAGCACCTGCTCGAGGTCCTCAAGGACGAGAAGGACGAAGAGCACGACGACCTCGTCACCTGGGTCGGCGGCCATTTCGACCCCGAGGGGTTCGACGTCAATCGCACCAATTCAGGGCTTCGCGAGCGATGTCGATGAGCGAGAAGAAGACGCTGCTCGTGACGACGACGGGCGAGCCGTACCAGCCCGTGCGTCTGAAGTGGACCGTCCCCTCGAAGGCGTACTGCCTTCAGCGGCTCAAGAAGCTGGAGTGCGTTGGGCTCGATGCCGAGACAAACCTGCTGACGTTCTGGAACATCGCTGAGGCGCAGCAGCTGAAACTCGGAACCTCACACGGAATGCCGGGCGCTCCTCCGAGTCCCCTTGATGGTCGACTCGTCATTCTCGGGACCTTCCGATTTCCAGACGTGAAGTCGATGGTGTTGGAGGTCCGTTCGATCGCGCGCGCAACCGAGGTCGCTCGCTTCCTGCGCCCGTTGCTTGGCGCCAGCGGCAAGCTGGTTCGCGCACGGGTCGTCAACCGGTGGTTCGCCGCGAGCGAACTGGCCGACGGGCTCCCGGAGCTCGACAAGTGGCTGGACCGGAACGTGACGGTCATCCGCTGGGAGGACGCTGCGGACGAAATGGACGCCTTCATCAACCGCGGCAAGACCCCACAGGAGCGGCAGGCGCTCTGGGCGCAGTGGCACGACGCGCGGAGGAAGATCGACGTGCCCCTGGTCGAGGACTTCCCGTGTCACCCGGAAGACGAGAACGACCAGATGGGTGACCTGGCGAACACGCTGAACTTTCGCTTCGTTCGAGCCTCGCGCCATTGGGCTGGGGAGAAGGTCACCCTCACCGAGGTCATCGAGGAGGCCGTGGCCAAGGGCGTCTCATCTGGCCTCATCGGTCGCTGATGCGGGCAAGTCCCATCACCGACGGCGAGCGGGGGCCTGAGGGACACTCCGGATCGCCGCGTGCTCGGCTCTTCAGGATGAACCGCAGCAGGTCTTGAACTTCTTCCCCGAGCCGCAGGGGCAGCGTTCGTTTCTTCCGACCTTGACGGTCGACTTCGGTGATTTCGCGACGATTCTGCCTGCGAGGCCGTGCATGATGGCGCTGCGTCGGGCGAACCGCTCCTGAAAGCGTGGATGCCGCTCCTGGTACGCGGCCCACAGCTCGGGCAGCCGAGACTGCCGGCCCTCAGGTCGAAGCGTTGCCGACCTGCCGTCGAACTCGACGTCTCCGGGGTGTGAGGCGCCGCGCGGCGAGACTGGCTCGAAGTCGACGATGGCGAGGCCGCAGTCGCAGTCCGGCTCGACGCAGTAGACTTCGACGGCGTCGTAGATGTGCTCACCGAGGACGTAGGTGTCGCCACGGAGCGCGGCCTGGCTGTCATCCCAGACGACCAGGTCCCCTGGGCGCCAGCCCTCGACCTCGATGGTCCCGTTTCCAGCGGCGGGCGCCCCTGGAGGTTCCTGTCCCTTGCCGAGGTGCCAGACGCGAGCGATGGCGTCGAGTACGTCGTCATCGAGTCCCGCGACGACGCTCTTCACGGAGGGCTCCACGAGCGGGTCAATCGGTGCGTCGCCGACCGGCGGGAAGACCTCGAGGGTGTCGAGATCGATCGCGAAGGTGGTCACGCCCTTCAGCTCCTGCGCCGCCGCCGGGTAGTCAGCGCGGCGCTGCCACGCATCAGCGACGACACGGCCGCTCTCGAGCAGATGCGCCTTCCCTTCGGGAGTCGAGAGGAGAAGGGCGGTTCGGCAGGCACAATTGGGAGTGGGGCAGGTGAAGGCCCAGAGCCAGGACCCCGGGACCTGTGGTGCCTCGACGAGGCCCAGGTTGGAGTGGCTTGTCGCGGTGTGTGTCATCGGTTCTTCCGGCGCGCTTTCTTCGCTTCCTTGCGCTGCTTCTTCTTGGCGCTCGCATCTGCGCGGGCAGGAGGGCGCGCGGGGATGCCGACCGGCAGGGGGAACGAGTCGAGCGGCATCGACGAGGCCTGGCGCATCCATTCGTCGATGCCCTTCTGGCTGCGCATGTCGAAGCCCGCCTCGGCGCCGGCCGCGAAGAGCGACTTCGCCATTCCGAAGTTGCGCTTGTCCGACAACGCCGTGGACAGCTTCTTCACCGCCTCGCTGCCGAGATCGCGGAGGCACGCGTCGGCCTGCTTGAGCCCGAACTCGCGCTTGAGGAACGAATAGAAGGCTCGGAGCTCGGCGATGATTCCGCTCGCGGCTGCCGCGTCAATGCTGACCTTTCGGGGAACGATGTCGAAGACGATTTGGCGCAACTCATGAGCGTCGAGTGTCGCGATGGTCGCGTTGAAGGAGCTGGCTGCGTAGTCCATTAAGAGCGGCGCGAAGCTGAGCTCGGCGAGTGCCTGGGCTTCGGGTGAATCTTCGAAGCGGAGCAGCAACTCCTCCTCCAGGTCCGCGCGCGAATCCTCGTCGACCTCCTCCTGCATCCCGACCTCGAAGAGGTCTGCCATCAGGTCGAAGGGCGGGCGCTCGATGACCTGCTCGTGGGGAGCTCGCAGCGAGACCTCGACGTCGCCTGAGTGCGTGCTCACCTTCACGGTGGTGGTGACCGGTGGGCCATCGCCATTCCACGCGGCCTCGAGCGCCTTCTTCTGCGTCAGCAACTGCGGCAGCGACAGGCAGATGGCCTCGGAGATGGTGACCTCCTTCGCGGTTGGCGGACGGGCGACGAGGTCGGGGTCGACTGCGACAGGCCACGGCCAGGCGTCTGGACCCGCGACCTCCCAGCCGTGCGTCGAGACCTCCTTGCGTAGCGCCCGTGAGAGGTCGGCGCCGCGCTCGAAGTTGAGGGCGAAGTGATGCGGGAGCTTCATCTCCTCGTCGCGCTCGAGCGCGCTCGCTGCCTCGCGGTAGAGGGCGTAGTCGTCGAGGCTCGAGAAGAGGATGAAGCCGAGGCTCTCGCCCATCTGCCCGATGACGACGAGCGCGGCCTCGCGCAGGCCGAACTGCTCGATGGTGAGGGAGAAGAGGCTCCGGTTGGCGGGAATGTGGGCCCACGGGCGCGCGCGGTACAGCGTCGCCGCCGAGCGGAAGAACGACGCCATCGTCTCGGGGCTCAAGTCCGGGCCCAGGTAGGTCCGCTCCTCCTCGGTGTGGTCGCCCATGTGCTCGCGCATCACCGCCATCACCGCGTCGAGCTCAGGCGTAGGCGCGATGACAATCTCGAGGTTCGGGTGCTCTGCACGGAGCACGTCGGCGAGGTCCTTGGTCGCGACGCGGATTCTTGAGGGCGCACCAGCCTTGCCAACCATCGGCTTCGCCATCGTCTCCGCGAGGCTGTCGGAGGCCCGCGCCAACAAGTGCCCCGGCTTCTCTGTCGTGACGCCGAGGACCAGTTGGTTGTCGTCGAGCCAGAGCAGCATCTCAGGCCGATACGGCTCCCCTTCACCCGTGACGTAGCCGGGCATCACCGCGATTCCGCCGACCCACTCGACTCCGGCTTTCTTCTTCTTCGCCATTTCGCGCTCCTCTGGTCGCTACTTCTTCTTTCGGGCCTGCCACTTGCGGTACGTCGCCAGTGCCTCCTGCGCTGAGCGGCCCCAGAGGACTCGCGTCGAGCGGGGAACCTCGAGACCGCATTCGCGAGCGGCTTCTGCGACGCTTCCGCCGACCCAGGAAACAGCGTCCTCCCAACGGTCACGCTCGACCTTGCCGAGGCACTGGTCGTTCGGTCCAAACAGGTACGCGTCTTCACCTCGACGCTCGCGGAGGTCCTTCTGGTCGCGCGACTTGTTACGGCTCACGACACCTTCCCCATGCAGCACTTCTTGAACTTCTTGGCGCTGCCGCAGGGACACAGCTCGTTCGGACCGACCTTCGGCGATTCCCTGCGGACCGGCTTCTTCGGGAACGCGGGCTTGCCGTAGTCGCGGCCGGGCGGACAGACCTTCGTGTGGTCGGGGTGCTTCGGGTCGTCCACGACGCGCTTCCACATGTCGTAGTGCCGGTGGAGACGAGCGACGTAGTCGCGGTCGGTGAGCATGAGCATCACGAACGCGTCCTTCAGTCGGTCCGAGTACTGGCTCTGTGGGTTGATCGGATCGAGGAAGACCTGCGGTTCGTCCTCATACGGTGGCTCCGAGGGCTCGAAGCCGTAGTTGATGGTCGCAACCTGGCGCTGCGTCTCGGCGTGATGCACCTGGATGAGCACGCGGCGGCAGTCGCACTCTGGCTCGGTGCAGTACGCCTCGACGAAGAGGTACGTGCCCAGTGGAAGGCTGTCTCCCGGTGGCGGGTGGAGAGCTCGGGTTTCCTTCTGAGCGAGGTCCTCAAAGAGCACGTGAAACGGCATCATCGTTTCGGTTCCTCCTTGCCTGCGGGTGGATGAGCACGACGCGGCAGTGGTTCGGCGAGAGGTGCGTGAAGTCCTTGTCCGTTGTCAGAAGCGTCGCACGCGCAACCTTCGCGGTCGCGGCGATCCACATGTCGTTGTGGCTCATCGTGCGAGCGCTTGGCCGTTGCTGCTGCGATGCGAACTCGATCGCGTCGTAGGCATCGAGCAACGGACCGCTCTGCACGTCGATGGTCACCACGTTCGCGAGCGCGGTGGCCAACGACTCGAGCTTCCTCCGTCCCCAACCGTTTCGGCGCGCAAGCACCTGAAGTTCAGCGCGAGTGACGATGCTCACGAACGGTCGCTCGACGGCGGTGCTCAGGCCAAACCGCTGGTCAATCGCTCGGCCTGGTTCTTCTCCGCGGGCCAGCAACAGCATCACGGAGGTGTCGAGCAGGTACCGCTCGGTCGTCATCGAATGGCCTTGAGCGCAGCGAGGAGTTCCTCGTCTGTCTCATCGCCAGGCCAGGTTCCAATGAAAGCGTTCACACCGGTGAGCGCGTCCTGAGGGACCGACGGCGGCACGAAGTCCCATGGGTGCGAGCGGGGCACTTCCTCGAAGATCTCATCTCCGGGGACCGCGCGGCCGATGTACTCCGCATCGACGAGGAAGCACGCGCCCGAAGTGCCGAAGTGGCCGATGCCTGAGACGACCGTGCGAACGCCGACGGGGACCAGGCCCGTGAATCGAACTCGGACCGAGTCGCCGTTCGGAACGACGAGCGCCGCCATTCCCGGTGTGGACTCGGGCTTCAGGTCTCCAACGACGCGCACGGCGCGGTTCCCTGGCGTGACGTGAAGCAAGTGTTCGAGCCGGGAGACGTCCGCCGGCCCGAGCTTCAACGCGACGCCGTTGGAGCGGACCAACTCGAGCCCTTCCGCGCTCGACCGTGAGAATCGAACGAAGAGCTCGAGCAACGGCCCGTCGGCGAACATGGACTCGCGGTTCTCTGAGAGAGCAGCAGAGAGCGCGTCTGCGAACACGTCGATGGCGGTGACTCCGTTGGCCAACGCCGGCGCTTCGAGGGTGACCACTCCGCCGGTGACGTTGGCGATCTCGATCTCCGATTCGCCCCAGCCGTCGTACTGTGACGCAACTCGAGCCCCCTCGATGAGCGAAGACACGGCGTCGATCAGCGCCTTCGCCGGGACACGACCGAGCGTGAGGGTGTGCTTCGGCACCGCGACCTCCAGCAGTGCCGTCGAAGTTGGTGAGCAGCGCCCTACAGGGTCGTTGGTCGCCGCTTACGAGCACCACGAAAAATCGCGAGGTTCGCCGGACCCAACGTTTAGCGTTTAGCAGAAGCTGTTAAACGCTCTGCGAAACTCTCTCCCGGAAGGACGAGAACGGAGAGCTTCTGCTGTCCCAGGCGCCACCACAGTGCGCCGCAGCATTCTCTGTTCGGGGCCCGCAGAGAGCGTTCCCTCGGGGGAACGAACCGGCGACCTGTAAAGCAAAGGGGCCGGTGCTCTTCGCAACCGGCCCCTGGTAGCTCCCTGAGTAGGACTCGAACCTACGACCCGGCGATTAACAGTCGCCTGCTCTACCAGCTGAGCTATCAGGGAATATTCAGCGCTTGCGAGGCCGGGGCTCTTAAGTTGGACGAAACACCGTGTCAACACTGACGAACACGCCGCTGCCGATTCCTGAGGGCCTCCTCCGGGCCCTGCTGGCCGCCTACGCCACGCCCCCGCGCGCGTACCACTCGTTCACCCACGTCCAGGAAGTCATCCGCCACTTCCACGACGTCGCCGCGACCGGCCCCGGCTGGCAGCACCCGAACGAAGTCTTTCTCGCGATCCTCTTTCACGACGCCATCTACGTCCCCGGCCGGTCTGACAACGAGCCCAGGTCGGCCGACCTCGCGCTCGAGGCCTGCGCCCAATTCTTCGCCCACCAGCCGCTCGACACCGCCCGCGTCCGCACCCTCATCGAGCTCACCGCCCGCCACGGCAAGCTGCACCGCGACGAACTCGACGACGAGACGCGCCTCTTCCTCGACTGTGACATGGCGATTCTCGGCAGCGACCCCGCCGCCTTCGACGCCTACGACGCCGCCATCGCCGAGGAGTACGCCGCCGTGCCGAAGCCCGTCTACCGCCTCAACCGCAATCGCTTCCTGAAGCACCTCGCCGACGCCGACCGCCTCTTCCTGTCCGACTTCTTCCACGCGCGCCTCGACGCCCGCGCCCGCGCCAACCTCCGCCGCACGCTCGCCGCGTCGTGACCGCTCGTCTCCGCGCCGTTCCCTGGCACGCCCTCGCCGGTCTCGGCCCACTGCTCGCGCCGCCCCTCACCGACGTCCTCTCCGGCACCGCCGCCGAGCGCGTGCTCGACCGCTTCCTCCGCGCCCACAAGACCTTCACCCCCGAGCAACGCGCCGTCTCCGCCGAGTCGCTCTTCGGAGTCGGCCTCTGGCGCCGTCGCCTCCGCGCACACCTCCCCTCGGGCACGCCGCTGCAGCTCCTCGCCGTGCTCGCCACCGAGCTCGGCCACGCCCCCGACGCGACGCGCTGGCTCGAGCTCGACCCGCTGCCTCCGCTCGCGCCGACGCCGACCGACTGGTGCGACCTCCACTCCATCCCCGACTGGATTGCGGAGCACCTCACCCGCGTCTTCGGCCCCGACGACGCCCCGCGCTTCGCCGCCTCGCTCAACGTGCCCGGCCCCGTCTGTCTGCGCGCCCGCGACGATCGCACCGAGCTCGCCCGTCGCCTCGCCGCCCACGGCCTCGAGACCACGCCTGGCGCGCTCGCCCCCCACGCGCTCCTCGTCATCACCCCGCGCCCCAACCTCTACGGCCTGCCGCCCGAGTTCCTCGGCACCTTCGAAGTGCAAGACGAAGGCAGCCAGCTGCTCTCGCTGCTCGTCGGCGCGCAGCCGGGCGAAGACGTGCTCGAGCTCTGCGCCGGAGCCGGCGGCAAGTCGCTCCACCTCGCCTCCCTCGTCGGGCCGCAGGGCAGGGTGCACGCGTGCGACCTCGACCTCGAGAAGCTCGAGCGCCTGCGCACCCGCGCCTCGAAGGCGAACGCCCGTGTGCTCATTCAGGGCCGGGTGCCGCCGCCGTCCCTCCGCGCGCCGCGCGTCTTCATCGACGCCCCGTGCTCCGAGCTGGGCTCGCTGCGCCGCGGGCCCGACCTGCGCTGGAGGCTGAAGCCCGAGACCGTCGCCCAGCACGTCGTGGTACAGCGCGAGCTGCTCGAGCGCGGCCTGCAGCACCTCGCGCCGCACGGCACGCTCACCTACGCCACCTGCACCATCACCCGTGAAGAGAACGAAGACCTCGTGCACGCCTTCCTCGCCGCGCACCCCGAGCTCGAGCTCGTGCAGCAGCTCCGCGTCGACCCGCACACGCACGGCACCGATGGCTTCCGCGGCTTCGTGCTCACTCGTCGTCCGGGCCCGGCTCCCGCTTCCGCTGCACGGGAGGCCGCGTCTTCGTGACCGGCCGCAACCCCGGCGCCGACACCCGCGAGATGTTGTGCGGCTTCACCTTCACCGGCTGCGGAGACGCAATCGTATCGGTCGGCTCGTCTTCCCCCGGGTTCGGCAGCGGCCGCCCATCGCGCCCCAGCTTGCGCCGGTACTCGCCGAGCTCTTCCACTTCCTGTTCCTGCTTCTTCAGCTTCTCTTCGTGCTCGCGGTCGAGCTTCGCCTTCGTGCTGAACTGCGTGTACGCCCAGAAGAGGATGATGAAGACGCCGCCGGGGATGCTCCACAGCACGACGCGCTCCGGCCCTTTGAGCAGCTGATCCGGCGCCCACCCGCGATCGCGCGAACCCACCACCAGGTACGCCGCGCGCTCGTGCTCGATGCGCAGCGTGCGCGCCGACATCATCTCGACCGCGTTCACCCACTCTTTGTTGAGCTTGAACTTTCTCTCTTCGAAGCGGTGCCGCAGATCTTCGAGGTGGTCGACCAGCATCTTCTCTTCCGGGAGCAGCTGCGACGCCTGCATCGTCAGCTCGAAGGCCTTGTTGAGCTCGGCCTCGCTGCACCGCCGCCCATCGTTGACGCCCAGAATCGCGAGCGCCTTCGCGTACGAGATCGCAGCCTTGTACTCAGGGCTGTCGTAGTAGTTCGTCCAGATGTACGCGTAGACGCCCGCTGCGTAGACCGTGAGCACGATGAGCAGGCCCCACGGCACCTTCGTCCACTTCGAGGGCGGCTTCGGGGGCTCTTTCGGTGCCGCCGCCTCAGACTCCGCCGGGAGCCTCTTCACCGCCGGCGAGGAAGTACGCGTCTTCGGCTTCTTCGGGGGGGACGACGACACGTCATGAATGTACAACGAGCGGTGCCCATGCGCTTCCTCGCGCCCCCGCCTTTGCGCCCCGGAGATCGCGTCGCCGTCGTCGCTCCCGCCGGCCCGTTCGATCGCCCCTCGTTCGAGAAGGGGCTCGAGGTGCTCAAGACGCGCTACCAGCCGGTGTTCACCGAGCGGCTCTTCGACACCCACCGCTACCTCGCGGGCACCGATGCCGTGCGCGGCGCTGACCTGCAAGCGGCGCTCGACCACACCGAGGTGAAGGCGGTCTTCGCCGCCCGCGGTGGCTACGGGGCGATGCGGCTCCTGCCGTCTCTGTCGCTCTCGTCGCCGAAGTGGCTCGTGGGCTTCTCCGACCTCACCGCGTTGCACTGCGCCGCGCAGGTGAAGGGCTGGCAGTCGCTCCACGCGCCCGTGTTGACCCAGCTCGGCAAGCAGCCGCCCGAGGTGGTCGAGCACTTCTTTTCGCAGCTCGAAGGGGCCCCGGCCACGCCGCTCCTTGGCTCGATTCCCCTCGTGTCCGGCCTCGCAGAAGGTCCCCTCCTCGGAGGCAACCTCTCGGTGCTCACGCGCCTCATCGGCACCCCGTGGTTCCCTTCGCTCGACGGAGCGGTCCTGCTCATCGAAGACGTCGGCGAGCGCCCGTATCGCCTCGATCGCATGTGGCAGCACCTCGTCCTCAGCGGCGCGCTGAAGGGCGTCCGCGGAGTGGTGCTCGGTGACTTCACCGGCTGCGACGAGAAAGACGCGAGCTACTCGTGGGCCGACGTGCTCGGTGAGCTCGTGCGCGAGCTGGGCGTGCCTGCAGCGGCCGGCTTCCGCATCGGCCACGGTGACCAGAACTGGTCCGTCGCGCTCGGTCGAACAGTGCAGCTCGAGACGCGCTCCACGCTGCCGGTGCTGACTCCCCTCGCATGAGCGGGCTCGATTCCCTGCTTCAGCGCGGAGTGGAGGAGGGCGTCTTCCCGCTCGCCCGCCTCGAAGTGTTCCACCGCGGCGAGCACGTGCTCTCGACCGGCAACGCCTCGAAAGACTGCGTCTTCGATCTCGCCTCGGTCACCAAGGTGATGTGCACCACCGCGCTGGTGCTCGATCAACAGCTCGCCATCGAATCGCAGCTCCAGCGCTGGCTGCCGACCGCGAAGGTGCAGTGCAGCCTCACCGATCTGCTCTTTCACCGCAGCGGGCTGCCCCCGTACCTCATCTATTTCGAAGACGAGCTGAAGGCGCACCCGGCCCTGCGCACGCCCGCGCCCGAGGTCGAACTGCGCGCGAAGGTGCGTACCTCGGTCATCGATCGGGTCTGCGCCTCGGCCCCCGTCGCCCCCAACGGCTCGGCCGCCGTCTACAGCGACCTCGGCTTCATCCTCCTCGGAGCGGTGCTCGAGACGGCCTCCGGTCTCCCGCTCGATCGCCTCTTCGCCTCGCGCATCGCCACGCCGCTCGGGCTCACCGCCGGTTTCCGTCGCCTCTCGTCTGCGCTGCCGTTGCCTGCGTCCTTCGCGCCGACCCAGACCGATCGTCCGCGAGAGCCCGCGCCAGGGCAGGAAGGCATGTGGTCGCTGGCGCCCTTGTCTGGACCGCATGGTCAAGTGGATGACGACAACGCCTTCTGCATGGACGGCGTGTCTGGCCACGCGGGCCTCTTCGGCACCGCCCTCGACGTCGCCCGCTTCGGCCAGGCGATGCTCGACGAGCGCTGGTTCCCCTCGACGCCGTGGGCGCCTGACGCGGTGACTCCCGGCTCGACGCGCGCGTTGGGCTTCGACACGCCGTCACTCGAAGGCGCCTCGTGCGGTCAACGCCTCGGCCGGGCAGGGAAGCGCGGCGCCATCGGCCATCTCGGCTTCACCGGCACGAGCGTGTGGATCGACTTCGATCGCCAGCTCGTCGTCGCGCTCCTCACCAACCGCGTCGCGCTCGGTCGCGCGAACGTTCGAATCCGCGCGTTCCGCCCGCAGGTGCACGACGCCGTGCTCGACGCGCTCGGGCTGCAATGAAAGGGTGCCTCTCATGACCACCGTCCCCTCGGACGACGGCCTCGTCCTCGACACCGTCGACCCCACGTTCCCCCGCCGCATCCACCTCGTCGGAGTTGCCGGCACCGGCATGGGCAGCTTCGCCGGCATGCTCAAGGCTGCGGGCTACGAGGTCACCGGCAGCGACGAGAACGTGTACCCGCCGATGAGCGACATGCTCGCGAAGTGGGGCATTCAGGCGCTCACCCCGTACGCGCCCGGCAACCTCGACGTCGCGAAGCCCGACCTCGTCATCATCGGCAACGTGATTCGCCGGGTGAACGCCGAAGCCACCGCCGTGCGCGAGCGGAAGCTTCCGTCGATGAGCTTCCCCGCCGCGCTGGGCTCATTGTTCTTGAAGCAGCGGCACTCCATCGTCGTCGCGGGCACGCACGGCAAGACCACCACCTCGTCGCTCATGGGGCACGTGCTCGCCGATGCGGGGCGCGATCCGACCTTCCTCGTGGGTGGGGTCACGAAGAACTACTCGGGCAACTACCGGCTTGGAAAAGGGCCGCACTTCGTCGTCGAGGGCGACGAGTACGACACGGCGTACTTCGACAAGGGCCCCAAGTTTCTGCACTACCAGGCGAAGACGCTCATCCTCACGAGCATCGAGTTCGACCACGCCGACATCTACCGCGACCTCGCGCACTACGAGTCGTCGTTCGAGAAGCTCGTCGCCCAGGTTCCTGCCGACGGCACCATCGTCGTCAGCGCGGGCTGGCCGAACGCGGTGAAGCTCGCGCGCAGCTCGAAGGCGAAGATGCTCACCTACAGCGCGCGTGCCGATCTCGGCGCCGATCTCGCTCCCGCGGGACTCACCCTCGGCCCCGAAGGCGCGCGCTTCGCCGTGATGCACAAGGGGGAGAAGCTCTGCGACGTTCTCTTGCCGATGGCCGGAGCGCACAACGTCGAGAACGCCCTTGGCGTCTTCGGCGCAGCGCTGGCAGTCGGTCTCTCGGCCGACGAAGTGAAGAAGGGCTTCGCCTCGTTCGAAGGCGTGAAGCGCCGCCAGGAAGTGCGCGGCGAGCCGAAGGGAGTGCTCGTCATCGACGACTTCGCGCACCACCCGACGGCCGTGAAGGAGACCATCGCTGCCGTCGCCAGCCGGTACCCCGGTCGCCGGCTGTGGGCGATCTTCGAACCGCGCTCGAACACCTCGCGCCGCAACATTCATCAAGACGACTACGCGCACTCGTTCACTGGGGCTGCGCGCGCGTCGATCAAGATCCCCGAGCGGCACGACAAGATCCCCTCGGGCGAAGAACTCGACGTGCCGCGCCTCGCGAAGGAACTGACCGCCTCCGGCATCCCCTCCGTCGCCTCTTCGACCGTCGCCGAACTGCTCGACGAAGCGGTGCGCGACGCGAAGCCGGGTGACGTGCTGCTCGTGATGTCGAACGGAGCGTTCGGCGGCTTCATCGGCACGCTGCTCGAACGGCTCGGCGCATGAGACCGGCGCTGCTGCTGTCACTGCTCGTGGTGGGGTGCGTCACGCCGAACAAGCCCGAGCTCACCTCACCCTCGCGGCGCGTGGTGAACCCCGACGAGAAGATCGAGCTCACGCTGCAGACCTACCCCGGCCTCGCCCCGTGGACGCTCTCGAGCCTGCGCGGCAAGGTCGTGCTGCTCGACGTGTGGGCCACCTGGTGCGAGCCGTGCCGCGATTCGTTGCCGCTCTACGTCGACCTCCGGAAGGAATTCGGCCGCGACGGCTTCGAGGTCATCGCCATCAACGTCGACGACGACCCGATTCAGATTCCCCTCTTCTTGAACGAGACGAAGATCGGCCTCCCCATCGTCATCGACCCGCACTCGGTGCAGTCGAACAAGGTGCTCAAGGTGAAGGTGATGCCGACCACCTACCTCATCGATCGCAAGGGCGTGATTCGCTGGGTCCACGAAGGGTTCAACGAAGACATGCTCTCGACCTGGCTCGACGAGATCCAAACCCTCGTCGCCGAAAAACCATGACTCCTCGTCTCCCTCTCCCCCCGCAGGGGAAAGGGTCGGGGAGAGGGGTGATCGTCTCACCCCGCACTGAAGGTGGTTCCCAATGAGTGACCTCTCCCGACTCGCCGAAGCCATCGCCCGCGATGCCGGCCGGGTGCTGCAAGACAAGTTCACCGAGACCCGAGACATCTCGTTCAAGGGTGATCGCCACACCGATCTCGTCACCGACGCCGACAAGGCCAGCGAAGCCCTCATCCTCGAGTGGCTCGCGCGCGAGGTGCCCACCCACGGCGTGCTCGCCGAAGAATCAGGCTCGGTGAACACCGGCGAGTACCGCTGGTTCGTCGACCCGCTCGACGGCACCACCAACTACGCCCACGGCGTGCCGCACTTCTGCGTCACCCTGAGCGTCGAAGGCCCCGTCGGTGGAGGTCAGACCGCCATGCTCGCCGCCGCCACCTACGATCCCACCCGCGACGAGCTCTTCCTCGCCGCGCGCGGCGAAGGCGCCACCCTCAGCGGGCGCAGGCTGCAGGCCAGCCCCGCCGCGTCGCTCCACCGCGCGCTCATGTGCACCGGCTTCCCCTACGACGTCACCCAGAACCCCGAAGCCCCACTCGGCCTCTTCACGCGCATCGTGCGCAAGGCGCAGGGCATTCGCCGCATGGGCAGCGCCGCGCTCGACCTCGCCTACGTCGCCGCGGGTCGCTACGACGGCTTCTTCGAGTTTGGCTTGAAGCCGTGGGACACGTCAGCCGGCGCGTTGCTCATCACCGAAGCGGGCGGGGTGATGCGCCGCATCGACGGTGAAGCCTGGCTGCCCGAACACCTCGACGTGCTCGCCTGCGGTGCCGCGCTCGACGCCGAGCTGACTCAGCTCTGCCGCGACTTCGTGGCGGGTATCGCGTGGACACCCCGTCACTTCAGATGAAGCTCTCGGGCACGAAGATGATGTCGCCCGGCACCAGCGCGAAGTTCTTCTCGCGGCCGATGACGATGTCTTCGACCTTCACCGGCACCTTCACTTCTTTGCCGTCGACCACGCGCGTGACGTTCACTGAGTTCTTCGCCGCCGCGCGCGTGAGCCCGCCTGCCTGCGAGATGGCGTGAATGATGGTCATGCCTTCTTCCCATGAGAACGAGCCGGGCTTGCTCACCTCTCCGAAGACGAACACCTTCTTCGAATTGAATTCCTTCACCGCGGCCGAGACCTGCGGGCGACGCAAGTAGCCATTCTTCAGGCAGGTGGTGATGTTCTCGGCCGCCCCGCTGGGCGTCAGCCCCGCCACCATCACCTTGCCGCACAGCGGGAAGTCGATGTGGCCGCTCGGGTCGACGCGAAACACGCCCGAAAGCTCGGTCTCCTGAAGCACCTTCACTTCGAGCAGGTCGTTCGCTGCCAGCGTGTTGCTGTTGATGCCAGCGTCGGTGGTGAGCAGGTCGGCTCGCACGCCTTCCAGCGTCCCCGGGTATCGGCAGGCTGTCGTGGACACCACTGCCAGGGCGATCAGCGCACCGAGCCGCATCAGTAGTGGAAGGTCAGCCGCAGGAAGACTTCGTGGCGAGGATTGTTCAAGCCAGGCAGACCTGAGGTCGAGGTACGGAGGCTGAACGTGTAGTTCGCACCGACATCGAACCACGAGGTGATGATGACGGTCGGGCCGGCGCTGATGCTGAGCAGGAAGTCGTTGCGGGTTGACACGGGCGGCGCCGCCATCATCGGCTGGGCGAGGAAGGTGAGGTAGTCCGCCGAGACTTGGGCATTGAGCAACAAGCGACCACCGAAGAGCCCGAGCCCGCCCCGCAGGTAGCCGCGGTCGTCGACCATCGACCCGAGGATGGGCACGGCGCTGACCGTGCGCATGTAGCCGATGGCGATGCGCGACTGCTCAGTGACGGTGTACGAGAACTCGGCGTTGCCGATGAAGGTGTGAATCGAGCCGTTGGTGAAGTCGCCGCCGTAGCCCGCGAGCAGGGTCACGCCGATGCGGGGGGAAATCAAGCCGGCGATGCCCGCCTGCGCCCGAAACAGGACCTTGTCAGCCTGCACGCTCGGGCCGGCGAAGTACGTTCGCCAGTCGGCGTTGACGTCGAGCACGATCGCCGTCTTGGGGAGGAACTTCCACCGTGCGTTCGCGCCGAAGTTCAGGTTGCTGTAGTTCGAGAGCCGAGGCTCGCCGCACCCGACCGCCCCCGTCGGGCAGCCCGGCGAAGTTCCAGTCAGCAGCGGCTCGAAGAACTCGATGCCCCACGCCACCCTGGGCGTGACCTCGAGGGCGCGCCCGCCAGGGTGAATGGGCGCAGCCACATAGAGGTTGTTGAAGAGTGAGATGACGCCGATGCCGACCGCCGGGTTCTGCGTGCGATCGCTGCGAACCAGGTTGTCGCCGACTTGAAACTCGACGGGCCCGTCGCGGTTGAACTTCGCGTCGATGCCCACATTGGCCTGAAAGCGCGACAACAGCGACGAGGCGCCACCCGAAAGCGCGCCCGTGAACCAGAGGTACTCAGCTGCGCCGTTGAAGCCGACGAAGGTGCTGGGCGTGTCGAGATCGAACTTCACCCCGGGCCGCACGTGCAGAACGATGTCGCCGGTCGCCTGGCTGTTGACGAAGTAGCCGATGAAGGAATCGAAGCGACCGTCGAGCTCGAGGAACGGGTGCAGGCGCCCTTCACCGATCTTGAAGCCCGGTGCCCTGGCGACCTCCTGCGCGCTCGCGGTCATCGCCGCAAGCAGACCCAGCACGATTGCGGTTCGAACCGCTGTTCCCCTCACCCAGTTCATCGCGGTCACTCGGCCTTAGCACACGCCATCATCGCGTCCATCGGCACGAATCAGCTCGTCGGGCTCGCCGGAGGCGGGCGCGAATCGATGGGCGTGGGCTGCGGCATCTGCGTCGGATCTCCGGGCGGCAGGTAGTCCGGCACGTCGACTTCGACCGTGAGGTTCTCGTCGGTGCGGAAGGCCAGCTGACCAATGCACTGCTCCGCTTCGGCCCGGAGCTGCTCGACCTTCGAGCGTGCGATGGTCACCTTCGTAAACTCGTGCTCAGCGGTCGCCGTTTCCTTGCGGGCTACCGCTTCCTGCAGCTGCACGTCAGACTGCTCGGAGATGCGGAGCAGCCCCTTGATCTGCGTGAGCTTCTCGTTGACGCAGTTGAGCTTCACGACGTCTTTCGTGTTGCGCGCTTCTTCGAGCTTCTGCAAGACGTCCTTGAGGGCGCCGCGCATGCGACCGACCGATTCGGCGCTGGTCTTCACCTTCTCGGGATCAGGCACCTTCGACGCGTCATTCTCGGGGGCAGCAGGCGCTTGAGCGAGCGAGAAGCTCGCCGCGACCACAGCCACGATCAAGATTGCGCGATGGATCACCGGACCCCCCAGAAAGAGACACCGAAAAGTAGGGCCCACATGGCCCTAAGTCAACGAGAAGACTCGATTCCTGCTTTGACACGAATTGAGTGCCCACGCGAGCGGCATCGATTCATCCAACCCGCGGGATCAATGGCGATTCGCCTCACGCAGCCGCACCGACAACAGGCGCGCGATGTTCATCACCAGAAAGCCGAAGCCGTCTTTCTGGGTCTTCCGGAACTGGGCGAGGCCCTCGGGGCTGAGGTGCAAAAGTTCGACGTCACTGCGCGCGCGAACGGTGGCCGAACGGAAGTCCTTGTCGACCAGCGCCATCTCCCCAAAGCAGTCACCGACCCCAAGCGTGGCAAGGGGGCCGGTGCGGGCGCTGTGGAAGACCTCCACCTCGCCCGACTCGATGACGTACAGGCCGTCGCCCAGCGAGCCCTCAGCGAAGATGGTCGCGCCGGCGGGGAAGGGGCGAGGCGTCAGCAGCCCGGTGATCGACTCGAGCTCCTGGTTCGAGAGCATCTCGAACAACGGCGAACCAGCGAGCAGGGCGACGCGATCCATGAGCCCCTGAGTCTGCCACGGGGCAAAGCAGCTGCCAGTTTGTCAGGACGGCCGACTACGACGCGGGCGCAAAGACGAACGGGTACGCGACAGGCACATCGGAGTCGGGCTTGAAGGGGAAGACCCACCCGCGAATCGTCGTCTTGATGCACGAGGCGACAGCCTCGTTGCCCAGCGTGTTCTCTTCGATGTCGATCTCGCTGGTGCGACCGGCAGGCGTGATGTTGAAGCGCACGACGACCTTGCCCTTCAGGCTCGGGTTGCGCTTGAGCTCCTTCTCATAGCACTGCTGAATCGCGCCCTTGCGGCCACGCACGTACGCCGCGAGCTTCTCGCGATCGACGTCAGACGACTCGACCTCGGGCGCCTGCATCGACACACCGCCGCGCACCGTCGCGTTGCCCTTTTCGGCGAGCGCCACGTTACCGCCACCGCTGGTACCGAGATCGCCGATGCCGGCCGCAGAGCCCGACGCGGCACCCTTGGGGCCACCCGCGAGTGCATCTGACGTCGCCACGCCCACGCCGCTCGCGCCGTTCAGCGCGCTGGCCACGTCACCGACGCCGTTCGAGCCGCCGAGCACGTCTTCGAAGGCGCCCCCGCCACCGGCCGAGCCGATGACTTTGAGCAGACCCGACTTCGCCACCTTCGCCTGGAGCGCCGCCTTCTTGTCGGCGTTGCTCGTTGCGGGCTTGTCGGCCTTCTTTTCGAGAGTGTCTTTGTTGTCTTCCTTCGGCTCGTCTTTCTTGTCGTTGCCGGCCACCTCGGTCTTCGGGGGCGGCTTCACTTCGACGGGCATCATCGCCTTCACGAAGCGGTCGGGCAGCTCGTCGAGGCTGAGCTCACGCTCTTCAGGCTGGGGCTGACACGCGATGAACGTCGCGCCGGAGAAGTGGAGGAACAGCGAGCCCGCCAGCACGAGGAAGAAGAACTGGTCGATCTGCTTGAAGATGCCGCCGCGCACCTCGAGGGGGAGCTCGGCCTTCGGCGGCTCTGGCGGCGGGGCGACGAACTGAAAGAGCAACGAGACTTCGCCCAGCACCACGCGCCCCTTCGAGGCGTCGGTGAGCGGGAGCACGAACTTGTCGCCGCGGGCCTTCGCAGACCCGCCCGAGATGGCCTGCGCGAGCGGCACTTCACCGCTGCCCACCGTGACCTTGCCCTCCATGTCTTTGGTGAAGACGAGCGAGTACTGATCGTTCACCACCTCGAAGAGGGTGAACGAGGGCGGCAAGTTGGAGACGGGCACGACGATGGTGTTGGTGGCGTTCTGGCCGACCGACACCGACGCGCGGCGCTTGAGGGTGCGATCTTCGGTGATCTTGCTGCCGCTCTGAATGAGCGCGATGCGCAGCAGCTTCCGACCGGCTTGCACTGGAGGAGCCATGACCTTCCCTTAGACAGCCCGAAACAGTTCGGGTTCCCCCTCGCGAAAACAAAGGGACACTGGACACTTAGCGCCGCTGGAGACCCATCTCAAGGATCAGGACAGGCGATCAGAACGCCTCTTTTTCGACGCTTTTCTCGACCTTGGGCACGAACGACTCGGCGCGGTTCAGCTCGTCGAAGTTCAGCGTGCTGCGCTGCAGAATGTAGAAGGCCTGCGGCTTCTGAATGCGCCCCTCGACCGTGATGGCATCGAGTCGAATCACCTTCTTCTTCTTCGCGGGCGCAGACGTCGAGTCCTGAGCCGAAGCGGCGGTCGCAGCGAGCACCAGCGTGAGGACGAAGGTCTTCATTTGTCGTCATCTCCCAGCTTACCCGTACCCGCGGGCGGAGGGGCAGGGGCAGGAGCGGGCGCAGGCGCGGGAGCATCGTCGTCGCCCAGCTTGCTCGCGGGCTTGGCACCGCCAGCCTTCTTCGCCGCGGCTTCTTCGGCTTTCTTGCGTTTGGCCTCTTCGGCAGCGGCCTTCTTCGCCGCAGCCTCGTCAGCCAATTTCTGCTTCGCGGCTTCGGCCGCCGCCTTCTTCGCCGCGGCCTCTTCTTCTTTCTTCCGTTTCGCCTCGTCTGCAGCCGTCTTCTTCGCAGCGGCCGCCTCTTCCTTCTTGCGCGCGGCATCGTCGAGTGACGCCTTGCGCGCGGCCTCGGCCTCGGCCTTCTTGCGTGCCGCTTCGTCTTCGGCGGCCTTCTTCGCTGCGGCCTCTGCGTCAGCCTTTGCATTCGCCTCGGCGTCGGCCTTCGCCTTCTTCTCAGCCTCGATCTTCGCCTGCGCGTCTTCGGCCGCCTTCTTCTTCGCGTCTTCTTCGGCCTTCTTCGCCTGCTCGACCTTCTTCAGCTGGTCTTTTTTCTCGCGCTCCTTCTTGCGCTCTTCCTTCTCGATGCCCTTGTTCGCATCCTTGATGTACGTGTCGATGCGATCGTCTTTGCCACCGCGCTCGCGGTACTGGTTGAAGTAGCTGATGGCGGTGCGGAACCGCTCGGTGGGGTCGACACCGGGGACTTCCTGGTCGAGGTAGGTGACGCCCAGGTTGAAAGAGACGTCGGCGAGATCGGGCTTCGCCTTCTGCACCAGCTGGTACTCGGCGATGGCCTTCTGTGGCTGCTGCAGCCCGCGGTACGCGTTACCGAGGTTCAAGTGCGCGACGACGAACTCGGGCGCGGCGGCGACGGCGGCCTCGAGCTCCTTCACGGCCGACTCGTAGTCACTGCCCTCGTTGAGCAGCGCACCGAAGTTGTTTCGCGCTTCGGCGAAGTCGGGCTTGAGCAACGTGGCCTGACGGAACGACTCGAGCGCCTGCGGGCGCTGCTTGAGCTGCAGCAACACGAGGCCGAGCGCGTTGTGCGTCGCCGCGTCGTTGGCGTCGATGGTGCGCGCGTTCTCGAGCACGAGGCGGGCGAGCTCGACCTTCGACTCGCGGAAGTAGACCTGCGCGAGCAACTGCATCGCGCGCACGTTGCGCTCGTCGGCCTTGAGCACCTTCTTCGCTTCGGCCGCCGCCGGCTCGAGCTTGTTCTGCGCGAGCAGGGTGTAGACGAGCGCGTTGCGTGGCCCGATGAGGGCCGGGTCTTTGCCGATGGCGCCGCGGAGTTCAGCTTCGACCTGCGAGCAGCGGCGCTGCCGGCACTCGAGGCGCGCGAGGTAGTCCCACGCCACGTCCTGGCCGGGCTCGATCTCGAGCGCCTTGCGGTAGTTGCGCGCGGCGTCGCTGAAGTCGCCGCGGCGCTCTTCGATGACGCCAAGGTTGGTCCACGCGTAGGCCGCCTTGTTGTTGCGGCTCAGCACGTCTTTGAACGCGGCCTCTGCGGCGTCGGCGTTGCCCTGGTTGAGCGCGGTGACGCCTTCCTTGAAGCGCGACTGCGTCTCGGGATCGAACGCAGGCGCGGGCGGCGGCGCAGGGGCCTCGGGCTGGGGTGCTGGAGCGGGCTGCTGCCCCCCGGCAGCCGGCGTCGTGGTGTTGGTGGGTGTCGGCGCAGGGGCCGGTTCGCTCACCGTCGTCGGCGTGTACGGCACCTCAGGCGTCTCCGCGGCGGGCGTCTTCGACGTGCCGTCGGGGGTCGTCTCAGGCGTGGTCGCGCAGCCGGCGGCGAAGACGAGCGTGGTGAGAACGAGGCGCTTCACTTGTCACCCTCACCGAGCTTCTGCGGAGCGCTGAGGGCCTTCTCGTTGCCGCTGACCGCGTTGACGGCGCCGTCGGGGAAGACGAGCTCTTGAGAGACCGCTGACTTGGGCTCCTTGAGCATCGGGTATTCCTTCGGGCGGAAGCGGTTGAGCGACTCGAGGGTCTTCTTCGTCCACTCGTTGCTGACGCGGTTCTTCTTCGCCTCGGCCCACGCCGCTGAGTAGACCTCGACGGCCTTGTCTTCGAGCGCGACGGTCTGGGCCGAGAGCGCGTCCTGGTAGGTGACGACCGCTTCCTCACCGAGGCGCTTGATGTCGGGGGGCACCGGCGTCTCGAGAATGGTCTGGGCGAAGCGCTCGAGCGTGTAGCCCTTGCGGTAGAACGCCGCGAGGATCCACTCCACGCGCTTGTACTTCACGACCAGGTCGTAGGCGGTGTTCACCTTCTTCACCGCTTCCTTCTTCACCACGAAGGAGTTCGCCAGCGCCTTGCCGCTGCCACCGATCTTGATGCGCTCAAAGTCGGCGAAGATGTACTCGGCCAGCTCGAAGCGCGAGTACGCAGCAGCTTCTGCCGCAATGGGAGAGGTCTCGGGCTTCAAGTTGCGCCTGTCGAACTCGTCGGCCGCCGCCTCGTAGGCCTTCTTCGCGCCGGTCTCGTTCTTCTGCTTCTTGAAGGCGTCGCCGATGCGCTTCCTGGCGTCGATGACGAGCTCGGCCTGCGCAGTCTTGCTCGAGAACTTCTGAACGAACTCGTTGAGGGCCGCGATCTCCTTCGTCGAATCGCCCTGCTTCTCGTAGATCAGCGCCGCGCGGAACTGGTTCTTCGGCGCGTCTTCGCTGTTCGGGTACACGTCGGCGTAGCGCAGGTACGCCGCAGCGGCTTCGGTGTAGCGCTGCAGCCCTTCGAGCAGACGTGCGGTGTTGAAGAGCGCGGACTCGCGATCCTTCGAGTTCGGGTAGTCCTTCACGAGCTTCTGGTACTTCTCGATGGCCTTGTCGAAGTCGTACGACTTCTCGGCGTTGACCGCGACGCGGAAGAGGGCGGCGTCGGCGAGCTTGCTGCT
The DNA here is from genome assembly GCA_044371205.1 of Archangium sp. GTDB lineage: Bacteria > Myxococcota > Myxococcia > Myxococcales > Myxococcaceae > Archangium_A. The sequence goes on along the minus strand of JBILUC010000011.1, from coordinate 139,022 downwards.
GGGGTACTCGCTGAAGATGCGCTCGTAGAGCTTCTGGGCCGAATCGAAGCGCTGCACGCTCTCGTAACAGACGGCGGCGTTGTTGAGCGCCTTGTCGGCAAACTCGTGCTTCGGCTCAGCCGCGACGAGCTCGATGTACTTCTTCGCGGCTTCGTCGAACTGGCCCTTCGCCATCAGCTCTTCGGCGAGCTTGAACTTGCCGCCGAGCTCGAACTTCGTGAGCTGCTTGTAGAGCTCGGACTTGGGGTCGATCAGGTCTTTGTTCTCGCGCAGGCGCTTGGCGACCTGTTCGACGGCCGCGTAGTTCTTGTCGATGAGGTAGCTCTCGACGATGAGGTTGGTCGCGAACTTGGCCACCTCGGCCTTCGGGTAGAGCTTCACGATGTCTTCGAACCGCTTGCGCGCCTCGTCGAGCTGGTTGTGCGTGTAGAAGAGTTCAGCGGCGCGGTACGCGATTCCTGGCGCCTTGTCGTCACCCGACTTCGACTTGACCACGTACTTGTCTGAGGCGTCGATCAGCGAGAGCTCGAGCGGGGTGAGCTGCACGGGCACGAGCTGCTCGCCCTCGGGCCGGTCGGTGCTCTTGAGCACGGGGTACTGCTTCGCGGTGCCGTTCTTCACCTCGAGATCGAGCTGCTTCTGGTTCGCGAGCACCGCTGCGTAGGCCGCGTCGCCCTGGTACTTTACGTCCTGGCTCGAGTCGCGCACGTTGGCGTACCGCTTCGCGGCTGGCCCGAACTGGAACGAATTGTAGAGACACTCGGCCAGGTAGAATTCCATCTCGTAGGCGTTCTTCGATCTGGGGAAGCGCTGCAGGTAGCCGTCGTACGCCCTGGAAGCGGTCTCGAAGGCTGCCTTCGCTTGATCGAACTTCCCCTCCTGCTTGTAAACGAGCGCCTGCTGGTGGTGGTAAATCGCGGTCGAGTACAGGCTCTTCTCGGCGAGCTCGCCGGCGGCCTGCACCACGTCGGGGTCGCGTTTCCACTTCTCGTGCCACGGCGTGCCCGGCACGAACATGTTCGAGAGCTTGCTCGCTTCGGCGAACGCTTCTTCGAGGCGGCGATCGCGCTCGTAGGCCTGCACGATGCGCTGCTGAATCTTCGGCGCTTCTTTGTTGAGCGGGTCTTTCTGGAGCACGAGGCGGTAGGCCTCGATGGCCTCGGGGTGCTTGGTCTGATCGAAGTAGACGTCGGCCATGCGTCGGTAGACTTCACCTTCGTAGCGACGGCCACCGAGCTTCGCGAAGGTCTCCTGCGCCCTGGCGAGGGAGCCCCACTTCTCGTCGACGAAGCTGATGGCGGTGTACTGGAGCGCCTCATTGCGAAGGTCGCCGCCGGCTTCCTCTTCGCCCTTCCTCTTCGCGTCGTCTTCGTAGAAGTCGACGAGGGCCAGGAACCGCGCGACCGCTTCGTCGAAGCGATCCATCCGGTAATAAGTCCACCCCAGCTTGTACATCGCCTTGTCGAAGAGGGGGTGCCTGGTGTCGGCGACGGCGTGCTCGTACGCCTCAGCGGCGCGGGGCAGCGCGTCGGGCACGTCGTACGCGTCGAAGAAATACTCGCCGATGCGCACCCACGCCTCGGTGGTGAAGCGCGAGGTCGGGTAGCGCGCAATCAGCTGCTCGTAACTGCCGCGCGCCTTCTGGAAGTCTTCCTGCTTTTCCTGGCAGTAGCCCAGCAGGTACCAGCTCGCGTCGTTGAGCTTGTAGGTCGGGAAGTCGTTGAGCAGGCGCTGGTAGAGCGCGATGGACTTGCCGAAATCGATCTTCGGCTCGGGCGGCGGGTTGGGGTTCTTCTCGGGGTCGAGCTTCTTGAGCGTCTCTTCGTACTCGCGCATCGCCACCGAGTGATCGTCGGAGCTGCGCTCGTAATAGAGCTCGGCCAGACGGAACATCACGTCGGGCGTGTAGCGGGCGTCGTTCGGGTAGCGGGTGAGGAACTCTTCGAACGCGGCGATGGCGTCGAGGCGCTCACGACGCTCGAGCACTTCGAGATCGCGAATCGCCTTCTCGTAGCTGTTGGCGAGGGTGTTGCGCTTTTCCTCGTACTTCTTCTCGACGAGGAGCTGCACCTCTCGCTTGAACTCGCGTGACTCGGCCTCGTACAGCTCCAGCGCGCGCGAGATCTCTTCCAGCTGCGCCTGCTGCACGTCGGTGACCTTGAGCCCGTCGAGGTATCGCGGCCTGGGCTTCTCGGCGGGCGCCGTGTCGTTCTTCGCATCGGAGCCACCAGCGCTCACCTGCGGCATCCCGGGGATGCCAGCGTCGACGACCGGCACGCCTGCGTCGACCGGCTTGGCTTTGCCTTTCGCCTGCGCGAACGCCGCACCGGGCAGAGCGCTCACCACCAGCACGCTGAAGAGAATCGTCGCGCGCATGGCTCAGTCCACGTCCTTCAAGACTTCGCGGAACTCTTCGTCGAGCTGCTTGAGCTCGCGATCTTTCTGGGCGGCGAGCTTCTGGATGCTCGAGGTCTTGTCCTGCTTGCGCTGGAACGAGACGTCAACCACACCAACGTCGGCCTTGAGCACGAGGTCGTAGAAGCTCTGGCGCACGCGGCGGAAGCTGTCGAACGCGATGCGACCGACGAGGTTGCGCGTCTCACCCGTCACGCTGGCGGCCTCCGCGCGGTAGCCCTCGAGCAACTGCTGCTCGAGCAGTACCTGCTCGCGCAGCTTCTGTGCCTTCTGCGCCACGCGCTCGCGCACGATGGTCTTGCTGCGGGTGACCCGGTCGCGCAGCGCGTTGGCGTCGGCGCGCACCACGTCGGCTCGAAGGAGGATCTTCTGCGCGTCGGCCGTCGAGCCCTGACGCGCCTGCGCGAGGATCTGGCGTTCCTGTTCCATCAGGGCGGCGTATTCGGTCTTGAGCTGGCCTTCGCCGCCGACCGCCTTATCGGCGTTGTTGCGCTCCGCGAGCAACTGGGCGCGGAGCTCGTCGAGCTGCACCTGCATGCCCTCGAGGGCGCGCTGCTCGAAGGTCACCTTCTCGAGAAAGGCCTTCTCGTCTTCAGCCTTGTTCTTGCGCTGGGCCCGTGTGTCGTCGACGAACTTTCGGATCGCGGTGAGCTGGGCCGACTGCGACTGAAGCTGCACGCCGAGCTGAAACGCCTGCTTCTCGAGCGCGTCGATGGCGACCTGGATGCGTTCCTTGCGGGCGCGCACCTGCTCGGTCGTGGTGGGCAGGGTGTCGATGCGGCGCTTGATGTCGAGCGCTTGCTGCTTGAGCGTGCCGAGCTGCCGTTTCTGCTCGTCGTTCATGAGGCCGTCGACGAGCTCTTCTTCGATCTTCGTGAGCGTCGCTTCTCCGCGGGTGAGCGCGGTGTCGACGGCGTCGGCTCGGGTGTAGCCCTCCTGCAGCACCGGGAAGCTCTCGACACCGCGCTCGTCGAGCGAGCGCAAGATGCGGTCGGCGATGGAGCGCGACTCTTCGATGCCCTTGCGGCTGGCGTCGAGCGCCGAGGTGATCTCGACCGCCTCGGCGACTTCCTGGCGGGTGCTGGCCCACTTGAGCGCCGCGGGCGGCAACAGCTTGGTCACGTCGAGCGTCTTCTCGTTTCGCGCGAGGAGCTCGTCGAAGTACTGCACGGGGTCGCTGTGCGTCGTGAGCAGCGCGTTGATCTCGTCGTGCACCGGGCCGTAGGCGTTGATGACCTGGTTGTAGGTGTCGATGGCCTCGTCGTACTTCTGCAGCTTCTGCAAGAGCGTGCCCTGCAGAATCTTCGCCTCAGGGCCCAGCACCGAGTCTTCAGCGACCAACAGCAGTACTTCGGTCGCGTTCTTGGCGCGCTCGAGCTCACCCTTGCGCACGTAGCTCCACGCGATCTCGTACAGCGAGTCGGGGAAGTTCTCGGACTGCTGGGGAATGCGCGCGTAGCGATCGATCGCGTCGTCGTACTTCCCAATCTCGAAGTACACGCGCCCCATCGAGAGGTCGGCCAGTTCCTTCACCGCCCGCTCCTTGTCGTCACGCACTGCGCCCTGCGTCACCGCGAGAAACTGGGCGAGCGCCTTGTCCCACTCTTTGAGGCGCACGTGCCCGACCCCGATGAAGTATGCGGCCTGCACGTGAAAGGGGCCCGACTGGTCGCCCGCGAGCGTCTGGAAGATGGGCCGGCTGCGGGTAACGCGCTCTTCGAGGGTGAGATCCTGCCTGCGGAACATCCACTTTGCGTAGACGTAGGTGAGCTCGGGGGGCAGGGCGCCGCCCGAGAGCCCGCGCGCCTGGTTGATGTACTCGTCGATGCCAGTGAACTCGTTGAGGCGGCCGGCAATCTCGAGATACCGCGCGAGCGCTTCTTTGTAGTGACCGGCGCGCAGCTGCAGCAGCTGGCGCAGGTAGAGCCGCGAGCCGAGGTAGTTCTTCTGCTGGTACAACGAGTCAGCCAGATAGAAGAGCGCGTCGGGGTAGCGCTGGCTCTTCTGGAAGTCTTTGTTCGCGACGAGGTCGTAGAAGAGCACCGCGGCGGTGGCGTAGTCGTTGAGGAGGTACTGGATCTCACCGTCGCTGAAGCGCTGCAGCCGCGCCGCGTCGTCAGAGGTCTCCTCGCGCAGCGTGTACTGCTTCTCGACCAGCTCGATGTTGTTGCGAGCGACCTCGACCTGCCGCGCCACTTCTTCGACCTGAGCCTGCAGCTCGGTCGTGGAGGGCTTCTCCGCGCGCACCTGCGTCGCGACGGTCAGCGCGGCGAGGAAGACGACCGGAAGCGGGCTGCGGGTCATGCGACCGTCACTTGGCCTCGGTGGCAGGAGGCGTCGCGGCCGCGTCTCCACCACTTCGGTTGATGGCCTGGTCCTTCGCTGAGGTGATGTCGTAGCGAATGGCCGGCTTGTCTTTGATGTCGGCGGTGATGCCGCCCTTCTCGTAGCCAACCACCTTCACCGTCGTGACCTTCCCCGCTTCGGAGTTGAAGGTCTGGTTCGATTGCAGCTTGAACTTGTAGCCCTCGAGGTAGCTGAAGATGCCGTAGCCGTGGCCGCGGTAGACCATGCGTACCGCGATCTGGTGGTTGCCGGGAACGATGCGGCCGTTGAAGATCTCAAACTCCTCGCGCTTGTCGAGGTCTCCGTTGGCGTCGACCTTGGTGTACACGGGCGCGCCGTCGAGCGCATACGCCACCGATTCGAGGATGAACTGGGCCCCCATCTCGTTGCGGTGGAAGATGACGGCGCGGGCGCCGCTCGACAGGTCGCCGCCCAGCACCGTTTCCTGCAGCAGCAGCAAGCGGGCCTTGGTGCGGAAGATCTTCTCCTTGAGGTCGACGACCTGCTCTTCAAGCGTCTTCACCCGCGTGGTGAAGGCTTCGTCGGCGGTCTGGGCGGGCACCTCGACCGCGAGAGGAGAGGGGGCAACACCGCCGTCGACAGAAGGGGCTTGAGCCGAGGCCACACCGGCACACAACACCAGCAGGCTGAGAACCCCCCCCAGGTGCTTCATGATTACTGGCCGCCCTTCTTGAGCTCGGTGAGCACCAGCTTCGCGACGTCTTTCAAGGTGTCGAACACGCCCACGCCCGTCGGAGCGACGGCCTGGCGCTCGGTGACGTTGCGCGGGTTGAGCACCTTGCGCAGCTCTTCGACCGGCACGGCGTTGGGGAGGTCCCGCTTGTTGTACTGCATCACGAAGGGGACCTTGTCGAGGTCGTACCCCTGTTCCTTGAGGTTGATGCGCAGGTTGTCGAGCGACTCGATGTTCGCTTCCATACGCTCGACCTGGGAGTCGGCCACGAACACCACGCCGTCGACGCCCTTCAAGATCAGCTTGCGGCTCGCGTCGTAGAAGACCTGACCGGGCACCGTGTAGAGGTGAAAGCGCGTCTTGAAGCCGCGGATTTCACCGAGCGACAACGGCAAGAAGTCGAAGAAGAGCGTGCGATCGGTCTCGGTCGAGAGCGAGATCAGCTTGCCCTTCGTCTCAGGGTTGGTCTTGTTGTAGATGTACTGAAGATTCGTCGTCTTCCCGCAGAGACCCGGGCCGTAGTAGACGATCTTGCAGTTGATCTCGCGGCTTGAGTAATTGATGAACGACATCTCGTGGAGCCCGCCTGTCTTCGAAGATTATTCGCTGAAAAGGTTGTCGATGTCGGCGTCGGAGATCTCGGCGAACGGCGAACCAGCACCGGGGACCGAGGCACGCGCGCTGAGAGCCGTGAAGACCTTCTCGAGCTCGTCGCACGCCTTCTTGATGCGCAGGCGCACGAGGCCGAGCGAGGTGCGGTTGTCGAAGATGACCACCAGGACCACCCGGCTCGCCACGATGGTCATGTAGAGCGAGTCTTTCGCCCCTTCGTGAAACTGGTTGGGGAACTCGTTTTCGCCGATCAACTTGGCGAGACCGCCCATCGCCGCCACGTTGCCGGCGGTGAGAGACGCGAGTGAGGTGGTGTCGATGTTGTGGGTCTGACCTGCTGCGGAGATCAGCTGCCCATTCTTATCGACGAGGAAGACCACCTTTGCGTTGGCGTCCTTCGTGAGTCGGTCGCACACCGCGTTGATCCGGTGGAACTCCTCTTCGTACATCACCAGCTGCGAGGCCATGAGGTGGAGGTGCTCCTGTCAAAACGGTCCGTGCGGTCTAGCAGACGGAGTGTGGTTGTGCACGCTTTGAGAACGGCGAAAGGGTCGTGGTGTCAACGGCGTGGCGACGAACGTCAGGTGCGAAAGTGTGGCCCAGCCGCGCATGTCTGTCACGGCGTCATTTCTTCTGACATGACAAAGAGCAGAGTAGTCTTCGACTGTGCTCCGCAACGCGCTGGCCGCCGTCGTGGTGTTGGCCTCCCTCTCGTGGGGCCAGACGGGCGTCACTGCTCGTCTGGTTGCACCTGCGGGGTACACGGACGAGGTGGCTCAGGTTCGCTTCCACTACGGCGTCGCCGTGCGCAACGGCACCGAAGACGATGGTGGGCCGGGCCTGACCTATTCGGGGGTCACGCCCAACGATCTCGCGGGCAGCCTGTGGCTCTGGTTTCTGTTCGGCAATCACCTCGGCCTGACCGCGAGCTTCGGTCGTGAGGGGTTCAGCCTCGTGTCCGACACAGGCCCCATCACGGGCGGTGGGCTGATTCGGTTCAGCGCAGGTCCCACGGGCCGGGTTCGCTTCGGCCCGGTTCGCCTCGAGGCCGCCGCGTCGTATGCCTTCCACCAGGTGCCGGTGTTCGGCACCATCACCACGCCTGTGTTTTCGGCGGCACCCCGTCACGGCATTCTCCTCGCCGCTCGTGGTTTGCTCGAGCTGGGACCGATCACGGTCGAAGGTCGTTTTGAGGCGACGCCGTCGCTCGCGCTGCCCACCGTTACGGCAACTTCCTTCGGCCTGGGCGCAGGGGGCGGCGTTCGGGTGCAGCTCTTGCGCACCGGCTCGCTCAAGTGGGGTTTGGTCGCGGAAGTGCTGTGGCACCGCGACACGTTGGCGGGCAGCACACTGACGACGCGGCAAGATGTGATTCGCGCGGGTGCGGCGCTCGACGTGCAGTGGAAAGATCCCTCGCTCGAGAAGGACGTCACGACCGGCACGGTCGAGGTGAGGGTGCGCAGTGAGACCGGGCCGTTGGCCAACGCCGTGGTGACCGTCGACTCAGGCGCGATGCACCGCACGGTCACGACCGATGCCGAGGGCCTCGGCTCTCTGGCCGATGTGAGCGCGGGCGAGGTCGTCGCGGTCGGCACCCTCGTCGGTTACGAGCGCGTCGAGACCCGCGCCTCGCTCAACGCGGCCGACACGGTGACCCTCGAGCTGACGATGAAGAAGGAAAAGCCGAAGTTCGGCGGGCTGGCGATTCGGGTCGTCAACTTCGACGGCAAAGTCCCTGTGGCGGGCGCAAGCATCGACGTGAACGGCAAGAGCGTCTCGACCGACGCCACGGGCGCGTTGATGGTCGAGGGTTTGAACCCCGGCCCGGTGTCGATCAAGGTCACGGCGCCCGGCTTCACGACGGGTGAAGACGCCGCGTCGGTCGTCGCGGGAGTGAACTCCGAGGTCGTCATCACGCTGGTGCCCGAGAAGAAGCAGGTGCCGGCCACGCTCAGTGGTCAGGTCCGCAACGCCCGGGGTGACAAGCCGGTTGCGGCTCGCCTCGAGCTCAAAGAGCTGAAGCAGACCGTGTCGTGTGACGAATCGGGTCAGTTCTCGCTGCAGATTCCCGGCGGGAAGTACACCATTCGCATCTCGGCCACCGGCTTCGTCACGCAAACCAAGACGGTGACGGTGCGCGACGGCGATCAAGCCATCTTCAACCTGGATCTCGCGCCGAAGTGAGACGACTCCTCCTCAGCACCGCCGTCGTGGGAACGTTGTGGTCGGCGTGTGGCAGCGATCCTCCTGCGCTGCCGACCGTTCCTTCGGTCGACGCCGGCCTTCCAGAGATGCCGAAGGCCCGAGCGCTCGGTCAGCTCGAGGCACCAACGGGCGAAGTCACCCTCGAGCGGGCCAAAGAGAAGCGCGCCGCGAAGACCGAGCCGCTGTTCGCGGGTGACATGATCGAGACCGGGGCTGACAGCTCGGCCGTGTTGCGCTTCGCCGGGGATCGCGTGGTCGAGCTCGGGCCCGATGGGCGGTTCGAGATTTCGAGTGATGGCTCGGGCCTTCAGCTCAACGTGCTCGATGGTCTGGTGCTCACGCGCATCAAGGCCACGCCTGCTCAGGAAGATGGCGACGTGCTGGTCACCATCAATACGCCTTTTGGTCTGACCCGCATCGGTGGCGCGGAGCTGGCGCTCAAGGTGCAGGATGGCGCGACCGACGTCGAAGTGAAGCTCGGCGAGATCGAGCTGGTGACCAAGACAGGTGAGGTGACGAAGGTCGGTGCCGGCAAGAAGGGCTACCTCGGGAAGGTGCGCGAGATGCCCGAGATCCCGCTTTCCATCGTCGTCTCGGGCAGCAACGGCAAGGCCGAGCTCAAGGCGAGAGACGCGAAGAGCTTCGTGGCCATCAACCCGAAGAAGCCGCCGCAGTTGAAGAGCGGCGACACCGTGCGCGTGAAAGACGGCCGTTTTAGTCTCGCGCCCGAGGGGTCGGCGACGCGGGTCTCTCTGCTCAAGGGCGCGGAGGTGGGCATCGTCGAGGCGCGCAAGGGCGGGGGCGGAGACGCGACGGCGCTCGATGTGAAGAAGGGCAACCTCGAAGTGGCGGCGCCGAGCGGGCAGACGACCCGGCTTGGCGTGGCCCCCGGCGTGACGCTGGTGAGTGATCTCGGTGGCCAGTTCACGCTGCGGCGCACGGGCAGCGGCTTCGACGTCGACGCGCTCGCCGGTGACGTGCTCATCGAGCGAGAAGGCGAAGCGAACGTGACGATCCCCGGCGGGCAGTCGGCGACCGTGCCGCTCAAGGGCACTGCAGCGGTGCGCGAGTCCACCCGCGAGCAGGTGGTGTTGCCGGCGCGGGGGGTGAAGCTCTTTCATTCCGGCTTGAAGCGCATTTCCGTGCAGTGGGACGAGGAAGGCGCGAAGGAATGGCGGTTTCAGCTCGCCAGCGAGCCTGGCTTCGCCAACCCCGCCCGTGACGGCGTGCTGCACGACCCGTTCATCTCGATTCCTGCGCTGCCGAAGGGGGCGTGGTTCTGGCGCGTCTTCAAGGGCAACCAGGCGGTCGGCGACGAGCACGCGAAGGGGCAGGTGTTCTTTGGGCCCGAGCCGCCCTCCGCCGACCTCTCGCGACTGCAAAACGTGGTGAAGGCGGGCGACGAAAAGCTCACCGCGATTCACTTTCAAGACAAAGACAAGCCGCCGGTGGTGACCTTCACGTGGGACAAAGACGAGGGCGCCGCGAAGTACACCCTGCGGGTCTACCGCGATGGTCAGTTGAGCAGCACGGTCGCCGAACGCACGGTGGGCGAGCGTCTGGTGTCGCTGCCCGAGAACACGCTCGCCGAGGGCAAGTACGTGTGGTCCGTCACCCCGCTCGACGGCAAGGGTGAGGCGCTCAAGGGCGGCCGCATGAACAAGCTCGAGATGCGGTTCGACAATGGCGTTGCGTCGTTGTTGATCAAGACTCCGCGTAACGGAGACGCTGGCGGTCGTGCGGTGTCGACCTCGGGGGTCGCGCCCGTGGGCAGCAAGCTCTACATCAACGGTCGCGCGATCGAGCTCGACGCTCAGGCCCGTTTTGATACCTCGGTGGCGCCGTTGCCCGGTGGCCGCATCGTCTACCGGCTGGTGTCGAACGGCAGCGAGAGCTGGACGGTGAGGACGGTGAGATCGAAGTGAGTGAGCGGTCGATCAGCTCGCCCAGCGCCCGCATGGCCATCGGCGACATCGCCGTGAGGTCGTACGGCAACTACTACCTCGTGCGGAAGCTCGCCGAGGGCGGCATGGCGGAGATCTTCCTCGCCAAGGCGGTGGGCGTCGAAGGCTTCGAGAAGAACGTCGTCATCAAGCGCATGCTGCCGCACCTCTCGACGGCACCTGACTTCGTCACCATGTTCCTCGACGAAGCGCGGCTGGCGGCCTCGCTCAGCCACCCCAACATCGTGCAGATCAGCGATCTCGGTTTCGCCGACGGCTCCTACTTCATCTGCATGGAGTATCTGGCGGGCGAAGACTTCGCCACGGTGCTCCGCACGGCCAAGCGCCGAGGTGAGCAGACGCCGCTGCACATCGTGCTGCGCGTGCTGAGCGAGGCGGCGGTGGGGCTGCACTTCGCGCACGAGGCAGTCGACCCAAAGGGCGTGCCATTGCAGCTGGTACACCGCGACATCTCGCCTTCGAACATCTTCGTCACCTACTCGGGCCAGGTGAAGGTGCTCGACTTCGGCATCGCCAAGGCCGAGTCGCGCGTGACGTCGACCGGCGCGGGCGTCGTGAAGGGCAAGTACCAGTACATGTCTCCCGAGCAGGCGCGCGGGGACACCATCGACAAGCGCAGCGACATCTTCTCGTTGGGCGTCTCGCTGTACGAGGCGGTGACCGGGGTACGGCCCTTCGCGCGCGACACCGATCTCGCGATCTTGAGGGCGCTGCTGGAAGGTGAGTACCAGCCGGTGCGCGCGCTGCGGCCCGATCTCCCTTTCGAGGTCGAGCAGATCATCAACAAGGCGCTCGCGCAGGAAGCAGAGCACCGCTACCCCTCAGCGCTCGCGATGGCGCAGGACATCGAGAAGTACATCGGCGCCACCACTGCGACGGGGGGGCAGGCCCTGATGAACTTCATGGCGGGCTTCTTCGGGCCCGACCGCATGAAGTCGAAGACGCGCATCGAGTCGCTCGACGAGCTCTCGGCGCGTGGTGTCGACGTGCCGGGGCGGTCGAACCCGCTGGCGCCGAAGACCGACATCGGGCTCTCGCTCCCGGCGCGCACCAAGGCGGGCAGCAGCACGGGCACCGACCCCGACATCAGCCTCGACAAGTCGGGCGGAGGTCAGCGCAAGTGGTTGGCGCCCGTCGTCGGTCTGGTGATGGTGGTGGTCGGCGCAGGCGGTGCCTATGGGGTGATGAAGGCGCAGCAAACGACCGTGGTGACGCCCCCGCTTCCCGTGCTGGTCGCCGATGCCGGCCCCGCATTCGCCCCGATCGTCGACGCGGGGCCTGCCGAGGTACCCGATGCCGGGGCGACCCCGGAGGCGGACGCAGGGGCCGAGCCAGCCGTCGTCGATGCGGGCGTGGCGCCGAAGATCAACAACCGGCCGGTGACGCTCACGCCGTTGATGATTTCGAAGCAGATCTCGGCCGTGAAGTCGCGGTTCTCGAGGTGCTTCAAAGAGCACAAGGCCGACCTGCCGACCCCCTCGGGCACGCTGAGGGTCGACTTCCAGATTGCAGGGTCGGGCAAGGTCACGAAGGTGCAAACCAGCCTGCCGGGCACCGGCGTGTCGAAGTGCGTCGAAGGCATCATTCGCTCGCTCGCCTTCCCGCGGCACGTTGACGTGGCGGTCGGGGTGCCCCTGCCGATCACCTGGGACAGGCCCTGATTTTGCCCGGCCGGCCGGCCGGCGCCGGATTCGCTGATCAGAGGTCGCGACGAGAGGCGAGGGCGCGGGCGAGCGTGGCCTGATCGGCGTACTCGAGATCTCCGCCCATCGGGATGCCCTGCGCCAGCCGTGAGACCTTCACGCCGATCGGCTTGAGCAGGCGCGTCAGGTACAGCGCCGTCGCTTCACCCTCGACGTCGGGGTTGGTGGCGACGATGACCTCTTCGATGGGCGTGTCCTGGAGCCGAATGATGAGCTCCTTGATGCGGAGCTGTTCGGGCCCAATGCCCTCGAGCGGCGAGAGCACGCCGTGGAGCACGTGGTAGCGCCCTTTGAATTCGCGGGTGCGCTCGATGGCGAGCTCGTCGGTGATGCCCTCGACCACGCAGACCAGCTTGTCGTCGCGGCGCGTGTCGCTGCAGAACAGACAGAAGGTGCCTTCAGGCCCGTCGTGCAGGCTGAAGCAGCGGTTGCAGAGCTTGACCTTGTCGACGACCTCGTTGAGGGCCGACGCGAGCGCGCGCGCGTACTCGGGGGGCGAGCGCAGCACGTGAAAGGCGAGCCGCTGGGCGGTCTTCTCGCCGATGCCGGGAAGTTTGGCGAGCTGGGCGACGAGGCGGTTGATCGCGTCTGGCGTCACGCGGGGCTCAGGTGATGCCGGGAATCTTGATGCCGCCGCTGACCTTGCCGAGCTCTGCCTGGAGGTGTGCCTTGCTGTCCTGCAGCGCCGCGTTGACGGTGGCGATGATCAAGTCTTCGAGCAAGGAGAGGTCGGCAGGGTCGACCGCGGTGGGCGCGATCTTGATGCTCTTGACCTCCTGAGAGCAGCTCACCTTCACGGTGATGAGATCGTTCTGCGACTTCTTTTCGATGGTCTCTTCGGCCAGCTCCAGCTTCCGCTTTTCGATCTTCTCGGTGAGCTTGTTGGCCTGTCGGATGAAGTAGTTGAGATCGACGCCGGGCATGGGAACTCCGTGGAGCGAATGAGGAGGTGGGTCTAATCGACGGCGGGCCCGCCGTCACCCTCGTCGGCCGCAGCGCTCGGGCCGGCGACGATGGGGCGCGGGGCAGGCTCGAGGTAGGCGATGTGCTCGAGGGCGCCGCCGAGGTGGCGAAGGACGTTGCGAAGGGCGGGGTGGCTCTTCACCTTGTCGGCGATGATCTTCTCGCGGCTCGAGCGATCGGTGGCTTCGACCTCCGCGATGCTCTTCGGGGCGGCGCTCAACGCGGCGGCGCTGGTGTCTTCGATGAGCTTGATGGGGCGGCCGAGCGACTTCGCCAATTCGGTCTCGACGAGCGAGCGGCTCATGCCGGTCACCTGCGCGCGATGGAATGCTGCGTCGGGCGGGAAGGCGACCTTGACGCCCTCGGAGATGAAGCCGAGGAAGCGCGCGTAGCTCAGCGACTTGCCGTGGCGGGGGGAGGCCTCTCGCACGCCGTCGACGGCTCGGCGCCAGCGGTCGTCGTCGCTGCTGCCGGAAGGCCGAGGTGCGGCACGCGGCGGTTCTACGATGTCGGGCGGCGGCTCGTCGGCCTCGGCGAGCTCGATGGGGGGCGGCTCGGGTGAGAGCACGCCGGTCTTCTGCGGCTCTTCCCCAGGCAGGCATTCGCCTGCGGCGCACCCCTCGGCGCTGCCTTCAGGAGCGAAGAGCTTGATGTCGCCCGAGGCGCTCTCCGTTGCGGCCGGTGGGAGCACACGATTGACGAGGCGCACTTCGGGCTGAGCGCTCGGGTGGGCGACGGTCGAGCGCTGCAGTTCCGCTCGCTGAACAGCCAACGACTGCGCTGCCGAAGCTCCCGACGACGACTGTGGGCCCGACGACTGTGGGCCCGACGACTGTGCGCCCGACGACTGTGCGCCCGACGACTGTGCGCCCGACGACTGTGCGCCCGACGACTGTGCGCCTCCCGATGACTGTGCGCCTCCCGATGACTGTGCTCCCCATGACTGTGCGCGTGGGGCCGAGGCTCCCGGCCGGGCGGACGAGCTGCCACTCGCGGTCGGCGGCGCAAGGTTCGATAATGCCTGCGGCGAGGCGGGGGGCGGTGCGCGGTCAGACGCGAAAGGGTGCCTGGCTGGAGCGACCTCCCTGCGCTCCAGCGGAACCGCTCGTCAGCTTCTCGACGCGGGCGATCAGCTCGGGGATGGCTGCAGCGGGCGCAAGGTGCAGCCCCTTGAGCAACGCCATCTCGAGCGCGAGCTTCGGCTGCGGGGCGCGCGCGATTTCCCACACCGACGAGTGGACGACGTCGAACAGCCGAGCGACCTGAGCCGCGTCGCTCTCGCGGGCCAGCGCCACGACCGCCTCGCGGTCGGAGTCAGCGAGCTCTTCGGGCGCGTTGCCCGTCGCCTTGGCCACGAACACGTGCCGCAGGTGGAACGAGAGGTCTTCCGCCAGCCGCCGCAGATCGACGCCGCGGTTCCACAGCTCTTCCACTTGAGCGAGCAATGCGCCCGCATCACGTTTGATCAGCGCGACCGCGATGGCGTGAATGACGGTGCGGTCGATGGCGCCGAGCGCTTCGGCGACATCGGTGTCGCTGGGCGAAGTGCCGCAGGCCGCGATCACCTGATCGAGCAACGACAGCGCGTCACGCATGCCGCCTTCGGACTGACGAACGATGAGCGAAAGAGCCGAGCCGCTGACGTTCACCTTCTCGAGCGCAGAGATTTCCTGCAGGCGCTTCAACATGGCCGCCGCCGAGATGCGCCGGAAGTTGTGGCGCTGGCAGCGTGAGAGGATCGTGTCGGGCAGCTTGTGCGCCTCGGTGGTCGCGAAGATGAACTTGACGTGGCCAGGCGGCTCTTCGAGCGTCTTCAGCAGCGCGTTGAACGCCGCCTGCGAGAGCATGTGCACTTCGTCGATGATGTAGATCTTGAAGCGGCTGCCCTGCGGCAGGTACTTCGCGTTCTCGCGAATCTCGCGAACGTTCTCGACGCCGTTGTTCGAGGCGCCGTCGATTTCCGCGACGTCGGTGCTGGTGCCGTCGCGAATCTCAGTGCACGCCTTGCACACGCCGCACGGGGTCGCGGTGGGCCCCTGCTCGCAGTTGAGCGCGCGCGCGAGGAGGCGCGCTGCGGTGGTCTTGCCGACGCCGCGAGGGCCCGCAAACAGGTACGCGTGCGCGACGCGGTCGAGCTTGATGGCGTTCTCGATGGTGCGAACGACGTGTTCCTGCCCCGTCATGGCCTCAAAGGCCTGAGGCCGGTATTTGCGCGCGAGAACCGTGTAGCTCATGGGTGGCTCTTACGGGGTCGCGTACACGAATGCGAAGCACATCTCGTCGCTGGTGCCCTCGCCCCACGTCACCGACGAAGAGGAGGGGTTGTCCCACGTGCAGTCGAGCTTGACCGAGGAGCTGGGAGCCAGCGTGTACGCCGTCTTGCGGAAGTACTGGTTCTGCCAGTGGAAGTCCCACTGGGGAATGTCGACGAGGCAGTCGTTGGCTGCGCCAGCACGCATGGTGATGTGCTTCCCCTTGGTGTGCATGTGGGGGAGGAAACCCCAGAGGTAGAGGGGGAAGCCGAGTGAGTTGGGGAAGCTCTCCGCGTGCGCGTAGTTCACCGCGTTGGGCGGAATGTTGAAGCTGTCTGCCACCAGGGGGAGCAGGAAGGCGCTGCGCTCGCTGCCCGTGCCGTACATCAGCTTGACCGAGGTCTGATCAGAGTCGCTGCCGTTGTCGAGGTTGTAGTGAACCTGCATCGCGATGACCTCGTTGGGGTTGATGCGAATGCCGGTGTTCGCGGGGAACCTCACCGCCGAGCCACCCGGGGCCCACGCGCCGAGCGTGCCGTTGGTGTTCACGTTCGCGCCGCCGAAGCATTCCCACCCTGGCGCTGCGTCTTGTGCGTCCTTCGTCGCGGCCGCGTTGCGCGGCACGATGTACATGATGACGTGGTGCACCACGCGCTTGCTGCCTGGCGAGATGTCGTAGCCGACGACCACTTCTTGCTGCGTCAGCTGCGGGTCGATGGTGAAGCAGCGGTAGTCGTCGCGCTGCGTGGGCGTGTACGCGGTCGGCATCGCGCGCGTCAGGTCGACCTTCGGCAGTTGCTCGGCGGGGGCCGCGGCCACTGGCGCGTCAGCGGCATTGCCCTCGGCGGCGCCACCTTCGTGCCATTTCACGAGCGTGTCGATCTGCGCGTCGGTGAGGGTGCGATCGCCGACGAAGGGCCCACCGCATTCCTTGCTCGCGGGCCAGGGCGGCATGCGCTTTTTCTTCACGGAGTCGGCGATCAACACCGCGCGCGGCTTCGCGGCCTCGTAGCTGTCGAGCGCGAAGGGGCCGATGCCCCCGGTGGTGTGGCAGCCGTTGCACGAGGCCTGCGTGATGGGGAGCACGTCCTTGAAATAGGTCACGCCGTTCGCTCCGCCCCCGCCAGCGCCACCGCCCGGGCCGGTACCGTTGGGGTTGCCGCAGGAAAACGTGAGGGCCACGAAAGCGAGCGAGCCGAGAGGTCGATGCATGGCGGCAGACTTGAACACCAACCGCGCGCGCGAGGCAATCGAGCGGTATGAGCGCGGGCGAATGGAAACCTTGATCATGACGCTCCTCACCGCCAGCCCCGTCACCGAAGGAACCTTCTTGCGCGAGTACGCCGAGACGCGCCGCTACCTCGCGGGTCGGCCGGTGTCGGTGAAGGTGACGCCCGATGGGAAGTCGGCGCTCTTCCTGCGCAGCGGAGCGAAAGATCCCCGGCAGACGTTGTTCGAGCTCGAGCTGGCGACGGGCATGGTGAAGGAGGTGCTGACGCCCGACGCGGTGTTGAACGGCGCGAGCGAGTCGCTGAGCGTCGCCGAGAAGGCGCGCCTCGAGCGCATGAGGGTGAGCGCGCGCGGCTTCACGAGCTATCAGCTCTCGGCCGACGGCTCGAAGTTGTTGGTGGGGCTCTCGGGAAAGCCGTGGCTCGTCGAGCGTGCAACGTTGAAGGTCACGGAGCTCAAGATTGGCGAGGGCGGGGCCATCGACCCGCGCTTCAGCCCCGACGGCAAGCTGGTCGCGTACGTGCGCGACAACGACGTGCAGGTGATCGACCTGGCGAAGAACGTCGAGAAGCGTGTGACGAAGGGCGGCACCGAGAAGAAGCCGCATGGCCTCGCAGAGTTCGTCGCGCAGGAAGAGATGGGGCGCTTCGTGGGCTACTGGTTCAGCCCCGATGCGAAGTGGCTCGCGTACCAGGAGACCGATCACGCCGGCATGGAGGTCTTCGGCATCGCCGACCCGATGCACCCCGAGCGCGCGGCTGATCAGTTCCACTACCCGCGCCCCGGCAAGCAGAACGCGAACGTGAAGCTCGGCATCACCGCCGTTGCGGGTGGCGCCACGACCTGGGTGAGCTGGGATTCGGCGGCCTGGCCCTACCTCGCGACCGTGGTGTGGAGAGACGGGCCGCTCACGCTGGTGGTGCAGAACCGCGAGCAGACGAAGGAACAAGTGCTCTCGGTCGACCCGAAGACCGGCAAGACGACGGTGCTGCTCACCGAAGAAGACGCGGCGTGGCTCAACCTCGACCAGAGCTTCCCGCTCTGGTGGAAGGACACGGGCTTCTTCTGGCGCACGGAACGCAACGGTGCGGTTGAGATCGAGCTCCGCAAGCCAGACGGCTCACTCGCCGCAAGCTGGGTGAAGCCAGGCGCGGGGTTCAACCTGCTGGCGGGCTTCGACGCGGCGACCAAGACGCTCTTCTTCAGCGGCGGGCCGAACCCGACGCGCTCGCAGGTCTTCAAGGTCGTCGATGGCGCAGCGCCCGAGGCCGTGTCGGTGAAGGGTGACAGCGTGATGGCGACGCTGACGGGCGACGGGAAGTTTCTCGCGACGTTCTCCGAGTCGCTCGACGCGATGTCGAGCTTCGCCGTGCTCGAGCTGGCGAGCCAGAAGGGCACGCCCGTGCCGTCGGTGGGCGTCGAGCCGAAGTTCAAGCCAAACGGCGAGGTGCTGCAGCTGCCTGACGATGGCGCGTGGGCCATGGTGTTGCGCCCGCAGGCCTTCGTGAAGGGCAAGAAGTACCCGGTGATTCTCCAGGTGTACGGCGGCCCGCACCACCTCGAGGTGAACCACGCGATGCGCGAGAACCTCCTGCTGCAGTGGCTGGCGGATCAGGGCTTCGTGGTGGTCAAGCTCGATGGGCGCGGTACCCCGCGGCGCACGCGGGCGTATGAGCGCGCGATTGCTCGCGATTTCGCGACGACCACGGTGGCTGATCAGCTCAACGGGTTGACCGCGCTCGGCAAGAAGTTCCCCGAGCTCGATCTCACGCGCGTGGGCGTCTACGGCTGGAGCTTCGGCGGCTACATGGCGAGCCTGCTCACGCTCTCGAAGGGCGACACGTTCAAGAGCGGCATCGCCGGTGCGCCGGTGGTCGACTGGCTCGACTACGACACGCATTACACCGAGCGGTACCTGGGTCTGCCCGACGCGCAGCCGAAGGCCTACGAGGTGAGCTCGGTGCTCAGCTACGTGAAAGACGCGAAGCGACCGTTGCTGCTCATTCACGGCACGGCCGACGACAACGTGTACTTCCTGCACTCACTCAAGCTGAGCGATGCGCTCTTCAAGGCGGGCAAGCCGCACGCCGTGCTGCCGCTCACCAACTTCACGCACATGGTGGCCGACCCCATCGTGACGGAGCGCCTCTACGAGCGCATCGCCACCTGGTTCAAGGAGACGCTCTGAAATGCCGCTTGACCCCGCGTTCGTCGAAGACTGCCCGTACGCGCCCGAGGCGCTGCTGCTCGAAGACATCCTCGAGATCGATCCAGTGACGGGGAAGATCGTCGCGCAGATGCCGGTGCACGCCGAGTTGCCGATTACGAAGCACCAGAAGGTGCACCCCATCAAGCACCCGCGGCACATGAGCGGCGGCCTGATGGTGCACATGACGGGGATGATGGGGTTTGCGCACGCCTACTTCGTGCTCGGGCTGCGGCACGCCGACGGGTGGATTGGCTATGGCGCGAAGATTCACGAGGCGCGGTTCGCGGCGCTCGCGAAGCCGGGCACGCCGTTGACGCTCACCTCGACGGTGGTGCGGCAGCGCAAGATGAACAAGCAGATCATGGCGCGCTACAAGTTCGAGTTTCGCCAGGGAGACACGCTCGTCTACGAGGGTGAGCAGACCGCGATGTGGCTCAAGATGGACGAGGACGCCGCCGCGTCGCCCATCACTTCGGCCGTTTGAAGCACAGGAACGTGGCACCCCCGCCCACGGAGTTGCCGTTCTGCACGACGGGCGGGCGGAAGGTCGAGCTGACGAGCTCCCACCCTTCGTCACCGGCCTTCGCGAGTTGATCGTTGTTGGGAACGCCGTCGATGTCGCGGCACCAATGTTCCCAGCGTTGCAGGACGCGGCCCTCGGCCCGCGCCCGCGGCACTTGAAGGGCGAACGTGCTGGCGCAGCCCGCGATGAAGGCCATGGCGACGAGCAGGCCGTGGCGCTTCATCGGACACCTCCCCACGCGAAGCCGACGCTCACGTAGCCACCGCCCTCGAGAGGCACGACGCTCACGGCGGGTGTCGACTCTGGCGCCCCACCGGCGATCAACATCACCACCGCCGCGCCAATGCCCGCCGCTGCGACGCCGGTGAAGACATAGCCGACCGTGGCGTCGGTCTTGCCCGTCTCACGGTAGGCGACGGCCTGATCTGCTGGCGCAGTGCCGTTGAGCAACGCTGTCTGCTTGCCGCTCGCCGAGACCAGGAAGCCCGTGGCCGCGCCGGCCGACGTGAGACCGATGACTCCCGGAATCCAGGAGAGTGCGCGCGCTGAGGGGCCGGTCGCTACGGGTTTCACCACCGCGGGCGGGGGCACCAGCTTGTTCTTCTCGTCTTCTTGTCGCTTCAGCTCGGCGAGTCGCGCGGCCTCTTCTTCGGCTTTTCGCTTCTCTTCCGCGAGGCGCTTTTCCTCTTCGGCCTTCTCGGCCTCGAGCTGGGGCGCGAGCACCTTGCGCACGTTGGCGCGTGCCTTCTCGGCGACGGCCTGCACCTTCGGCGAGACCTCGACCGGCAGCTTCGCTTCGAGATCGACCGAGAAGCCCGTCTTGAAGGCGCTCAAGGCTTTCTCTTCACGGCCCATGTCGGCGAGCACGATGCCCTCGAGCAGCGCGATCTTTGCCTCGTCGTCGGGGCCCTTCGCCTTGCCTTTGGCGTTCTTCAACTGCTTGAGCGCCTTCTCGTACTCGAGGTTCTCGTAGAGGGTGATGGCGGTGTTCAGGTACTTCTTCACCTCGGCGCTCTGCGCGAACGCGGCGTTCGAGAGAAGGACGAGGGCCAGGCAGAGGGGACGCATTCGTCACTCCTTGAAGTTGTGCTTGATGACGTTGTCGCCGGGCTTGATGGTGATCTCGAGCGTCACGGTGCCGAGGGTGGGGTTCACCAGCTTGAGCTTGTGTTTGCCGACCGGCACCGCGAGCGAGGGCAGTGGCGTGTCGCCCAGTGGCTTGTCGTCGAGGAAGACCGTCGCGTAGGGGCGAATGCGCAGCGACAACTTGCCCTTTGCCTTCACGGCCTCGGTCGGGGTGGCGGCGGCGCCCGCGTCGACGACGGCGGGCTGGCCCGCATCGATACCGACCTCTGGCTCGCCCGCATCCGGCTCGGCAGCGTCAGGGGCACCAGCATCTGGCCCCAAGTCGGTGTCGACCGAGGCGTCGACGACGAGCACCTTCGGCGCATCGTGCGCTGTCACGACGGGCGGGGGCGGCGCGGCGATGGGAGGCGGAGGCCGGGTCAGCAACCACGCTGCGCCGCCGAGAAGCCCGACCGTGAGCGCGCCGCCGATGACGAAGAGCGGCGCCTTGTTCGAGCCCGGCCGCTCGGGCACCTCGCGCAGCGCCGTGCCCGAGAGCCCCGTGCTGGTGACCGAGGGCTGAGAGAAATCTTCGGGCACCACCTCGATGGAGGCCGACTGGCTGCGCTTGACCGACCCGCTGCCGCTGGGGCGCGTCATCGCGTCGCTGCCGCTCTGTGACGGTGAGAGCTTTGGCCCGCTCGTGGAGGTCTCGGCCTCGGCGAACAGCGAGCTGACGAGCGCGGCGATCTCTCGGGTGCCCACGACCTTGCCGGTCGACTGAATGAACGCCTCGAGATCGGTCTGCAGCTCACGGCACGACGGGTAGCGGCGCTCGCGATCTTTCTCGAGGCAGCGCATCACGATGGCCTGCAGCTCCACGGGGCAGTCAGGGCGGTACACCTCGACGCGCTCGAGCGGCTTCACGCTCATGATCGCCTGAATGATGCTGACCTCGCTGGTCGCATCGAACGGCATGCCGCCGGTGATCATCTCGTAGAGCACGATGCCGAGCGCGAAGAGATCAGCCCGGCGATCGAGGGGATCGCGCGCGAGCTGCTCTGGCGGCATGTACGCCATCTTCCCCTTGATCATCCCCGACTTGGTGAGGTGCGGCTGGGTCGAGGCCTTGGCGATGCCGAAATCGACGACCTTCACCGCGCCGTTGCGCGAGACGAGGATGTTGTCGGGCGAGATGTCGCGGTGAACGAGGTTGAGGAACGTGCCGTTCTCGTCGCGAAGCTCGTGGGCGAAGTGCAGGCCCTCGGCAGCAGTGGCGATGAGGCGCGCCGCGACCGCAAAGTCCATGGCCCCGGTCGCCTTGCGCACGGCCTGATTGAGGCTGCGCGTGTTCGGCCCGTCGATGAACTCCATCGCCAGGTAGTACTGGCCGTTGTGTTGCCCGAAGTCGAAGATCTGAACGAGGTTGGGGTGGTTGAGCTCAGCCGCCAGTCGCGCTTCGGCGAGGAACATCTGGATGAAGCGCTCATCGTCGTTGAAGTGCGGAAGAATGCGCTTCACCACGCACTTCTTCTGAAACCCCATCGGCCCATCGGCACGCGCGAGAAAGACCTCGGCCATGCCGCCCGTCGCGAGCTTCCGCACCAGGGTGTACTTGCCGAGGTTGCCGAGGGGTTGAGGGGTCACAACGGGGCAGACGAAACCACACGCCGCTTGCGCATGCTGCACAAAGAACGCGTCGGTCCGGGCTCAGGGGCAGCGGGGGAAGCCGGCGTCGGTCGAGGGGACGAAGAAGGTGAAGGGACCGCCTTGCTGTGAGACCGCGTACCTGCCCGGAGGCAGTGCGGGCACGGTGCAGATGACGAAGGGCACGAAGTTGGTGCGGTCTCCGAGGGCCGTGGTGCAGCCCGCATCGTGGTCGAAGCCGGGGGAAGCCTGCACGACGAAGGGCTCGCCCGATTCCGGCCTCCCTGCGTCGCTGAGCGCGCAGACGGTGGAGGGCGCCTGGGTGAAGGCCTGCTGGCCACAGAGACACCCGCTGCATGCCGTGAGCACCGCGAGGAAGAGCGTTCGCACCTCACCCTGATGAGCGAGCGACGTGCCGCCTGACTTCCGGGGTGAAGGTCGACGAAGGTGCGTGCGCGCGCACGGCGCATCGTGACTCTTCAGTCAGTTCGGGCCCGCAAAGAACAAGGGCCCGGTCCCCCGACCGAGCCCTTGCGGGTGCTGCTTTACGACGTCATGCGACTCAGGCCGGCTTCACGTTCTGCGCCTGCAGCCCCTTGGGGCCCTTGGTCAATTCGAAGCTCACCTTCTGTCCCTCAGCGAGGGTACGGAAGCCATCCATCTGGATCGAGGTGTGGTGGCAGAAGACATCTTCGCCGCCACCGTCCTGCACGATGAAACCAAAGCCCTTCGAGTCGTTGAACCACTTCACAGTACCAGTTGTCATGCGCTGCTCTTTCTTGCGTAGCCCCGCGGCACAGCACCGAGGGGACCCCCCGCACTTCCACGTCGGAAGGCCCTCGGAGATCTAGCTGTCGGCAATTCGAGCTGACAATGGCCCCTGCGCAGAAAGTCGGCTGACGCACGTCACTGCTGACGCGCAAATCCAGCGCCGTCAGATCTCGAGGAGGATGCGCTCGGGCGCCTCGAGGCAGTCCTTGATGCGCACCAGGAACTGCACGGCTTCGCGGCCGTCGATGAGGCGGTGATCGTACGAGAGCGCGAGGTACATCATGGGTCGCGCGACGACCTGGCCATCGCGCACCACCGCGCGCTCCTGGATGTTGTGCATGCCGAGAATGCCGGTCTGCGGCGGGTTCAGAATCGGCGTCGAGAGCATCGAGCCGAAGATGCCGCCGTTGCTGATGGTGAACGTGCCCCCCTGCAGATCAGAGAGCTGCAGCTTGTCGGCCTTCGCCTTCACGCCGAAATCGCCGATGGTCTTCTCGAGCTCGGCCATCGACTTCTGATCAGCGTCGCGGATCACCGGCACCACCAGCCCGCGCGTGCCCGACACGGCGACGCCGACGTCGTAGTAGTGGTGGAAGACGACCTCTTCGCCGTCAATCGACGCGTTCACTGCGGGGAAGTTGCGCAGCGCCTCGATGGCGGCCTTCACGAAGAAGCTCATGAAGCCCAGCTTCACGCCGTGCTTCTTCTCGAACTTCTCGCCGTATTCCTTGCGCAGGCGCATCACGTTCGTCATCTCGACTTCGTTGAACGTGGTGAGGATGGCGGCCGTGCTCTGGGCCTGCAGGAGGCGCTCAGCGACGCGTTTGCGCAGCGGCGTCATCTTGACGCGCTCTTCGCCGCGGGGGCCAGTGGGGGCGTTGAGTGGCGTTGAGGCAGGGCCCTTCGCGCTCGAGCCACCCTCGGCGGCCCTGAGCACGTCGTCTTTCATGACGCGGCCCTGCGCACCGGAACCAGCGATGGTCGAGGGGTCGATGCCCTTGTCGGCAGCGACGGCGCGCGCGACGGGCGTGACCAGCGTGCCGTTGGTCGCAGCAGGAGCGGCCGCAGCCACCACGGGCGCGGGGGCGGCGGCTGAAGGCCTGCCCGCTGGCGCCCCCGCCTGCGACGAGTCGATGGTGCCGATGACGTCGCCGATCTTCACCTTGGCGCCTTCGGTCGCGCTGAGGGCGCTGATCACGCCCGCGCTGGCAGCCTGCACGTCGATGGTGACCTTGTCGGTTTCGAGCACCGCGATCGCTTCATCGGCCGCGACGGTGTCGCCGACCTTCTTGTTGAGCTTGCCGACGACAGCCTCGGTGATCGACTCACCAAGCGCGGGGACCTTGATTTCAACGGATGCCATTCGAGTGGTCTCTCAGGAAAGCGCTTCATCGACGAGCAACTTCTGCTCGTAGGTGTGGGTGGAGGTGAAACCGGTTGCGGGGCTGGCGCTCTCGGGCCGGCCGACGTACTTGACCTTCGCCTTGCTCAGCTCGCCGACGAGCGCGAACAGCGGCTCGATCAGGTAGCGCCATGCGCCGGAGTTCTTGGGTTCTTCCTGAACCCAGAACACCTCGGTGAGGGCCGAGTACGACTCGAGCACCGCGCGCAGCTCGTGCTCGGGGAGCGGGTAGAGCTGCTCGAGCCGCACGATGGCCGTGGTGGTGTTCTTGATCGCCTCGCGCTGCTTGATCAGGTCGTAATAGACCTTCCCGCTGCACAGCAGCAGGCGCTTGACCTTCTTCGGGTCGATGCCGGTGTGGGTCTCGGCGATCACGCGCCGGAACGTACCGGACGTGAAGTCGGGCCAGCTGCTGCTCGCCTCGGGCAGCCGCAAGAGGGACTTGGGGGTCATGACCACCAGCGGCTTGCGAATCGACCGCACCACCTGCCGACGAATCAGGTGGAAGATCTGCGCCGCGTTCGTCGGGTAGCAGACCTGGATGTTGTCTTCGGCCGCGAGTTCGAGGAACCGCTCGAGGCGCGCGCTCGAGTGTTCCGGCCCGGCGCCCTCGTACCCGTGGGGCAGCAGCAGCGTCAGGGCGCTCATGCGCTTCCACTTGTCTTCTGACGCCGCGAGGAACTGATCGATCATCACCTGCGCGTTGTTCGCGAAGTCACCGAACTGCGCTTCCCACGCGACGATCGCGTCGGGGTAGTCGAGCGAGTAGCCGTACTCGAAACCCATACACGCCATCTCGCTCAAGGGGCTGTTCACCACCTCTGCGAGGCCCGGCTTGATGTCGCCGAGGGGGAAGGCGGTCTTGCCGGTGAGCTGATCGTGCAGCACGGCCTGCCGGTGGGCGAAGGTGCCGCGCTGCGTGTCCTGCCCCGTCACCCGCACGCGGAGGCCCGCGTCGAGCAGGGTGGCGTAGGCGAGGTTTTCGGCGGTGCCCCAGTCGAGCGGCTCTTCGTCGCGCAGGATCTTCTGGCGGCGATCGATGACGCTCTGCACGTTCTTGTGCAGCACGAAGCCCTCGGGTGTCTTCGCGAGCGGCTCGAGCAGCCGCTTCAGGTGCACCAGCCCGACGCCGGTCTCGACCTGAGGCGTGTCTTTGTCGGCCCCGCCGCGGTACTTCGACCAGAGCCCCTGCAGGTGGTCAGGGTCGCGCACCAGGCTGGCCTGCTTCGACTTGTTGAACGCGTCGAGGTACTGCCCGCGCACTTCGTCATGCAGCCTGGCGCTGGTCTCGAGGCTCACGCGCTCGCGGCTGGCGAGATCTTCGGCGTAGAGCGCACGCACCGGTTTGCGGTTGGTGATGAGCGAGTACATCTGCGGCTGGGTGAAGCGGGGCTCGTCGCCTTCGTTGTGGCCGTACTTCCGGTAGCAGACGAGATCGATGACCACATCGGAGTGGTACTTCTGGCGGAACTCGGTGGCCACGCGCATCACGTGCACGCAGGCCTCCGGGTCGTCCCCGTTCACGTGGAAGATCGGCACGTCGAGCATCGCCGCCTGGCCGGTGCAGTAGACCGACGAGCGCCCGTCTTTCGCGTCGGTCGTGTAGCCAAGCTGGTTGTTGATGACGAGGTGAATGGTGCCGCCCGTGTCGTAGGCGGGCAGCTCGGACAGGTTGAGCGTCTCAGCGATGAGGCCCTGACCCGCGAACGCGGCGTCGCCATGAATGACGAAGGGCACCACGGCCTGGCGCGCCTTGGGGGTGCCTCCCATGCGATCTTGCTTCGCGCGCACGCGCCCCTCGACCACCGGGTGAACGAACCCGAGGTGAGACGGGTTGAAGGCCATGGTGAGGTGGATCTTGTGGCCGGCCTGCGTGGTGAGATCGCGCGAGTACCCCATGTGGTACTTTACGTCGTGGCGGTTGAGGTACTGCTTGGGGTCGGTGGGGCCGGTGACTTCCGAGAAGATCTCTTCGGCGGGCTTGCCCAGAATGTTGGTGAGCACGTTCAAGCGGCCGCGGTGGGCCATGCCGAACACCACTTCCTTCACGCCGAGCGTGCCGCCCAACTCGAGGAAGGCGTCGATCATCGCGATCTGCGATTCGCTGCCCTCGCACGAGAAGCGCTTCACCTTCTGAAACTTGGCCTCCATCGTGGTCTCGAAGGTCTCGGCCTCGGTCAGCTTGCGGAGAATGCGCAGCTGCTCTTCGACCGAGAACTGCGTCGTGTTCTCTGACGATTCCATGCGGCGCAGCAGCCAGCGGCGGCGCTCGGAGTCGTACATCTGAATGAACTCGACCCCGATGTGGTGGGTGTACGTGCGGCGAATGCGCTCGATGACGCGGCGCAGGGGCACGCGGGGCTCGTCGAAGGTGTCGAGCGGCGAGACGAGCGCGTCGAGCTCTTTCTCGGTGAAGTGGGTGTTCGACACCATGCCGATGTCGGCGACGTGCGCGAGTGGGGGGCGCGGGGTGCCGAGCGGGTCGAGCTGCGCGACGAGGTGGCCGCGCAGGCGGTGCGCGATGATTGCCTGGTCGACCTTCGACTGCAGGGTCATGTCTTCGGCCGGCTTGCCCTGAACGACGCCGTTGCTGCCGTTGCGCTTCGGGGCAGGAAGAATCAGCCCATCGATCACAAGGGGTTTTCCCTCGCGCTGAAGCGTGCTGAAGAGATCTCTCCAACTCGGCTCGACCGCCTGTGGGTCGACCAGAAAACGAGAGTAGAGCGCTTCGATGAAATCGATGTTGGCGCCGGTGAGAAACGAGTCGGACAGTGTCGCCATGGCGAGCGCCTTTTATTCGCTGGCGACGGTCCGCTCCATGATTCCTTTCGTCGTATTCGTGACGCTTCTGAGTTCGAGTGGCGCGTTCGCGCTCGACCCGCCGAATTTCAAGGCGGGCGGGTTCAACTTCCAGATTCAGTACGGGCCGGGGTTCTGGACGATCCCTAAGGCGCAGCTCGCCAATGATCCCAGCACGAACGGGGTGCGCTTCAATCCGGGCGAGGCGGAGTCGTTCGTGGGCGCGCTGGAGAACACGCACACGGTGTCGATCAGCGCCTACTACAACATCCTCGGCCACGCCTCGATCGGCGCCGACTTGACGGCGACTGGCTGGAAGCTGGGCGACGTTAACCGCGGAGGCGGGGGAATGGTCATTGGCAAGGTGGCATGGCACCCGCTCGAGTTGTTCTTCCTTCAAAAGGAAAAGCGCCCGTTCGGCCTCGACGCCAACACCTACTTCGGTGTCGGGTACGGCATCGTCGGTGGGGCGACCGCCAACCCCAATCAGCCGGGCGGCATGGACGGACTGTTGTTCGAGTGGGGCCTCAACGCCGACTACTACTTCACGCGCTTCTTCGGCGTCGGCCTCTTCGCGCGCGGAGTCTTTCTGAGCTGGGACAAGTACTACCGCGACTACAACAACCGCGATGTGGCGGGGAACACCATCGCGCTCGCCAAGCCGCTTGGAGGTTCATTCTGGACCTTCGGCATTTCGCTCACCTTCCGCGCCGGCGAGTAACCGGCGCCGAAGGTTCGCGGGCCGCGTCGCGCTCGCCCGCGGTCAGGTGGGCTCAGGCGTGCCGAAGACTCGAGCCTCGAGCCGCGCGATGCGGCGTTCATAACTGCGGCTCAGGTTCAGCTGGGTGAGCGCCTCGGTCACGGCGGAGGTCATCGCCCGCGACTGCAGGACGATGTCCTCGATGCCCTCACGCACCTCGTCACGGAACTCGTTGAGCTCCGTTCGAATCTGCTCTTGACCCACAGCGAGCTTCACCACGTCGGCTTTCAGCGCTGACGTCGGCCTTCAGCACGCTGACGTCGATTTTCAGGGTGGTGACGTCGGTAACAAGTGTGTCGACCCTGCTCGTCAAGCCGTCGACTCGCGGGTCCAGCTGCACTTCCTTCTTCTTGTCGTTGTTCTGCATTTCAACCTCGCCCTTCCAGTGTAGCGGGGCGCCTTTTCGCCCAGCCACCCCCTCCTCCAACTCGGGTCCGCCATGTGAGGTGGGCGTGCTAAGGGCGCCGCCATGCTCCTCCAGGGAAAGAAGCTGCTCATCACCGGCGTGCTGACGCCGCAGTCGATCGCCTTTGCCGTCGCCGAGCTCGCGCAGAAGGAAGGCGCGGAAGTGCTGCTCACCTCGTTCGGCCGCCCGATGTCGCTCACGCAGCGCACGGCGAAGAAGCTGAACCCGGTGCCCGAAGTGCTCGAGCTCGACGTCACTGACCCGACGCACTTCGGCAAGCTGCACGACGAGGTGAAGAAGCGCTGGGGCCGCCTCGACGGCGTGCTGCATGCCATCGCGTTCGCCCCCGAAGGCGCGCTCGGCGGCCGCTTCTCGAACACCGCGTGGGAAGACGTGCAGACCGCCTTCCGCGTCTCGTCGTTCTCGTTCAAGGAACTCGCCGTCTCGCTCGCGCCGCTCTTCGACAAGGGCGGTGGCATCGTCACTCTCGACTTCGACAACTCGACGCAGGCCTGGCCGCTCTACGACTGGATGGGCGTGTGCAAGGCGGCGCTCGAGGCCATTACCCGCTACCTGGCCCGCGACCTGGGTCCGAAGAAGATCCGCGTCAACGCGCTCGCAGCCGGCCCCATCGCCACCATCGCGGCCAAGGGCATCCCGGGCTTCAAGTACCTCGAGAACACCTGGGGCGAGCAGGCACCGCTGGGCTGGGACGCGCGCAGCGACGCAGCCGTCGACGCCGTCGCGCGCACCGCGTGCGTGCTCATGAGCGACTGGATGCCGTCGACCACCGGAGAGCTCATTCGCGTCGACGGCGGCTTCCACGCCATGGGTGCCAAGCCGATCGATCTCGAGAAGGTGCTCGCCGACGAAAAGGCGTCGAAGGCCGCGCCTGCTGCTTCCTGAACCTCGAGCAATCTCGGGTCTCCCCGCGGGGACTTGACGTGTGGGTCGATGTGGGGACAAAGAGCCCGTATGACCTCGAAGTCTTCTCTCCTTCTCGCCCTCTCGCTCGCGGTCTCGGTGTTCGCGAGCTGCACCTGCAACCAGCCTGGCGTGACCTGCGCCACCGAAGCCGACTGTACGAACCCGGCGGTGGCGAAGTGCGACACCACCAACATGGTGTGCGTCGCGTGCGTGGTCGATGAGCACTGTGAGGAAGGCTTCGTCTGTCTGAACGGCGCGTGCGAGGCCGGCTGTCGCACCGACACCGATCGTTGCCCGACGGGCGTGTGCCAGCCGGGCGTGGGCTGCGTGCAGTGCGCGACCGACGCGCAGTGTGGCGCGGGCCAGATCTGCACCAACAACCTCTGCGTGCAGGGCTGCTCGGCGCAGAACCCGAATTGCCCCTCGGGTCAGGTGTGCAACCCCGCGCTGGGCCGCTGCGTGGAATGCACCACCAACGCGCAGTGCCCGAACTCACCGCTCAACGTGTGCGACCCGACGACGGGCACCTGCGTGCAGTGCGCGAGCAACACCGACTGCCGCAACCCGGCCAGCCCCGTGTGCGACCCCTCGACGCGCACCTGCGTCACCTGTCTGAGCAACAGCGACTGCCCGAACAACGGCACGTGCAACAACAACCGCTGCGTGCAGTGCCTGTCTGACGCGCAGTGCTCGGGCACGACGCCGCGCTGCAACACCACCACCAACACCTGCGTGGCCTGCTTGCCGGGCGCGACCGACAACTGCCCCACGGGCCAGTACTGCCGCCCCGACTTCCGCTGCGAGCAGGGCTGCAAGACGGGCGCAGACTGCCCCTCGGGCGTCTGCCTGCCGAACCGCTCGTGTCAGGCGTGCACCGCCGACTCGCAGTGCGCTGCGGGCAACATCTGTCAGAACGGCACCTGTGTCGGCGCGTGCTCGGCCACCGCTCCCTGCGGCTCGGGCCAGACGTGCTGCAACGGTCGCTGTGAGTCGCTGCAGGTCGACGAGGCGAACTGTGGCGCCTGCGGCCGCTCGTGCACGGCAAACCAGGCGTGCTGCGCGGGCGCGTGTAAGTCGACGACGGCCGCCAGCGACTGTGGCGGTTGCGGCGTCACCTGCACGGCTGATCAGTTCTGCGACGGCACGGCGTGCCAGAACAAGACCTTCCCCAACTTCTGCGCCAACCGGAACGTGGTCGCCATTCGCGACGGCATCCCCAGAGACAACGCGGCGACCGCGACGCTGGCGTCGACCATCACGCAGTATTGCTCGGCGACGACCAACCTCACCTTCGCCGACGACACCGACCCGGCGGTGGTCGATCAAGACGGCGGGGCGCTGTTGCTGGGCGGTGGCTACACGGTGGTGACGGCGGGTGGCCCGTTCCCCAACCTCCCTGTGAAGTGGCTCGAGCGGACCAAGAAGGTGACTCGGGTGTACTTCTCGAACAACACCGCGGGCACGGAGTTCTACTTCAAGCGCCGCCTCGTTCCCGACGCGGGCATGCCCGACCCCATCATCGTGACGAGGCTGCAGTCGGCGTGCAGCCCGGGCGCTGACGGTGGCGGCGGCGGTGCGGTGAACGACGTGTTCCTCGTCGAACTCGCGATCGACCCGGCCTCGGGCACCCTTGCGCTCATCAGCTACGGCCTGTGCAGCCCCGGCAGCGGCACCGAGGCGTCGGCCTGGTACTGGGCCAACGTGATGTTGCCCAACCGCATGTCGTACACCGACAGCTGGTACCTCTATGAGTGGACCGACGCGAACCTGAACGGTGCGCCCGACGTGAACGACACGTGGACGCGGCTCGCCAGCGGCAACTGAGCTGACGTGGCAGGCAGGCCTCCCAGCGAGGCCTGTCAGAGCCAGCCGAGCTTCACGTAGCTCTCGCCGCTGCGAATGAGCGAGTCGCGAATGGTGCGCTTCGGCGAATAGCCCAGCAGCCGCTTCGCCTTGTCGATGCGACAGGTCCACCCCGGAGCGAGGAGTTGACGCGCGAGCTTGCGGTTGAGCGGCAGCTTGCGGCCCGTGGCGTTGGTGACCGCGTCGGCGGCGCTGCCGAGGAACTGGAGCAGCAGCTCGGGCACGGTCATCACGCTCGCCTTGTACTGGAGCGTCTCGGCGACGATGGTCATCAGCTCTTCGACGCTCTTCTGTTCATCTGACGCGGCGAAGAAGGCCTGGCCGATGGCCTCGGGCTTGTCGGCTTGCAAGAGGAGCTGATCGACGACGTCTTCCACGTCGACGAACGAGAGCTTTCGCTCGGCGCCGCCGATGCGGAGGATGACGCCCTTCTTGACCAGCTTGAAGAACGTGAGGTTCTCGTGGTCGCCGGGGCCGACGATGCGCGCCGGGCGGCAGCAGGTGACCTCGAGGCGATCGGCGTAGCGAAACGAGATGCGCTCGGCTTCGACCTTCGATTCGCCGTACCATTCCTGCGGGTTGAACTCGTCGTCTTCGGTGCGGGGAACGCCGCCGATGCTCGGGCCGGTCGCGGCGAGCGAGCCGACGAACACCAGTCGCTTCGCGCCGGCCTTCACCATCGCGTCGCACACGTGGCGCGTGCCCTCGGCGTTGACCTTCATGAACTCGTCGCGCGTCGCAGCGCGCCGAATGCCTGCGAGGTGAAAGACGGTGTGCACGCCCTCCATCGATGCGGGGAGCGAAGCGGGCTCGGTGACGTCGCCGTGCACGATGGTGGCGCCCGACCCGTCGAGCGAAGACGCGTTGCTCGAGGCGCGCACGAGGCAGCGAACGTCATCGCCGCGGGCGACCAACGCCTTCGCCAGCCACGTACCCAGAAAGCCGTTTGCGCCGGTGATCAGGACTCGTCTCGAGGTCATTACGAGCGAGTTTCCCTCGAAAAAACCGATCACAGGGCTGTTTTTCCCTCGGAAGCCTGCTAGCAACCCGCTCTCGGTTTTCCGAACAGGAAGCCGCGAACAAGTCCCCGGGGAGGGGGCAAAACAGTCCACCGCAGTACAAAAAAGGAAGAACGATGGCCGCTAAGAAAGCGACGAAGAAGCCTGCCGCGAAGTCCGCTCGTAAGCCCAGCGCAGCGTTCATGAAGGAGCTCACCCCTTCGGCGCAGCTCGCTGAGGTCGTTGGTGCGAAGCCGCTGCCCCGCACCCAGGTGATCAAGAAGCTCTGGGAGTACTTCAAGAAGAACAAGCTGAACGACGGCCAGACCATCAACCTCGACGACAAGCTCAAGGCGGTCTACGGCAACAAGAAGACCATCAAGATGACGGAGGTCTCCAAGGCCTTCTCGCACCTGAAGGGCTGATTCTCCTTCGCTGGTGCAGTCCTCGAGCGCTCGCTCCCACATCTGGGGGCGGGCGCTTCGAATTTGCGGGCCAGGTGCTCGCCTACCGGGGCGGCTCAGTGCGGCGAGCGCCGCGTGAGGTAGCCCATCGTCAGACGCATCACCTCGCGCACCAGGGTCTCGTCGTCGAGCGAAGCAGGGCGTGGGGCGATGCCGTCGTGGGTGAGGCTGTGCATCGCGTTGGCGATGACGTGCGTGGCGAGATCGAGATCGTCGACGGCAATCTCAGCGCGGTGGCGCTCGAAGATGGCGCGGACGAAGGCGATGGGGCCCTTCGTGCGCTCGGCGAGGGCGGGGTAGCGGCCGAGGTACGCCAGCGCGTCGAGACAGCGGCGCATCAGCGGCCCTTCCTGGCGTTGAAAAGCGACCACCGACTCGATGACGTGGCGCAGCGTGGCCTCGAGGGTGCTGCCAGGTGGGAGTTCTTCGAAGCGCTCGACGTGAAACGCGAGCTCGCGCTCGCTGATGCGATCGACGAGCGCGGCGACCAGCGCGGCCTTGTCGGGGAAGTACTGGTACAGCGAGCCGGGGCTGACGCCGGCGACGCGCCCGACCTGTTGCATCGAGAGCTGCTCGTACCCGCGCGCGATCAAAATGCGAGACCCTGCTTCGAGCACCGCGTTGACGAGCTCTTGCGCCCGGCGCTGCCGCGGGGACTTTCGGGGTCTCAGCCGCTCGGGGAGCAAGGTCACTATCTTCGCCGGAATGCGAGTGGGCGCCATGGCCGTGCAGTCTTACCGTTCGGCGCATGGCACGCATCGTCGTCCTCGGTGGGAATGGGTTTCTCGGCTCGCGGGTGGTGGAGGGGTTGCGACGCGCGAAGGCCGACGTCTCGGTGGCGTCACGGCGCTCGGAGGTGGTGGTTGACGTGACCAGGCCTGAGACGTTCTCGGCGCTCGCGCCCTTCGACGTGGTGGTGGACCTGAGCGACACCGTGTCGCACCCGCCCGACGCGCTCATTGCGTGGTGCCTCTCTCAGGGGAAGACGGTCATCGAGGCGACGAGCGACGCGCGTTGCGTGGAGCGGCTCCAGAAGTTGCAGCCGACGAGGGGGCGGCTCGTCCTGGGCGGCGGCATCTTCACGGGCGTGAGCAACCTGGTCTGTCAGCAGGCGTCCAGCGAAGTCGGGACTGCAGAGTCGATCACGCTGGGCATCGCCTCGAGCCCGTTCAGCGGGGCGGGGAAGGGCACCATCGAGCTGATGGTGGGCGCGATGCAGGTGCCTGCGGTGCGCTTCGAGAAGGGCACGCGCATCGAGGAGCCGAAGATGCGGTCTGGGCCCGAGCTCGACTTCTGCGGAACACGCCGTTCAACCGGCTACATGTCGCTCGCCGAGCCTTCGATGCTGAAGCAGTCGACGGGGGCGCCGACCATCGACGTCGTGTTCTCGCCGAAGCCGGGGCTGCTCGTGCCGGCCTTCATCGCGATGCCCGGGTGGCTCGTGCGTCAGGGCTGGTTCCTCGCCTTCATGCGCGCGTACTTCACGGTGTTGCGGCGGGTGTTCTTGAAGTCGGTGGGGACGGCCGTCGAGTTGCTGGCCGTCGCGAAAAACGGAGACCGCGAGGTGCGGAGGCTGGTGCGCTCGCGCGACGGTATGGAGGCGGGCGGCTTCGCGTTGGCGGCGATGGCAGAGGAGGTCGCGAAACGCAGCGATTGGGCAGGCGTGCGTTGCATCGATCAGGTGTGCACGCTCGAGCCCATCGTCGCGCGCGCGAACGAGCTCGCTGGAAAGACGGTGCTGACGGTCTCGTCCACCTGACAGAATGCAGGGCCATGCGTTGGGTGCTGCTGTTCGTTCCGTTGGTGGCGTGGGCTGAAGACGACGCCTTTCACGCCGCGCGTGTGTGGCTGGAGGAGAGGCCGTTGGCGGAAGGGGCACCGAAGCGGGCGCGCACCTCGGTGGAGTTCGGCGAATTCGCGAAGACGTGGTGTCGCGATGAGGCGTGCGCCGGGCGCGATGACGGTCGCGAGCTGTCATGCACGAGGGCGAAGTGAAGAAGCGTGTCCTGCTCTTGAAGCCGGGGCGGACGAGCTCTCGCGCGGTGCTCGGTGATTACGAAGTGTGGTTCTCGCGAGCCACCGACGCGCAGATGACGCCGGTGGAGCTGCACGAGGGCGAGCGGGCGCCTTCGGTGAGCGGGTTCGATGCGGTGATGATGACGGGCTCTCCGCTCTCGGTGACGCAGCCGACGGAGTGGATGGAGCGCGCAGCCGACTTTCTCGTCGAGGCAGCGGAGCGGGTGCCGGTGCTGGGCGTGTGCTTCGGTCATCAGCTCATCGCGTGGAAGCACGGGGCGCGGGTGGTGAAGAACCCGAAGGGCCGCGAGCTGGGCACGGTGTTCGTCGAGTTGACGAGTGCGGGGCGGCACAGCCCGCTCTTCGCCGGCTTTCCAGAGCGCTTCGATTCGCAGGCGACGCACGAAGACATCGTCGAAGGCGGGCCGTTGACGGTGCTGGCGCGGAACAACGCGTGCGAGGTGCAGGCGTTTCAGGTGGGGCCGCGCACGTGGGGTGTGCAGTTCCACCCGGAGATGGATCGCGCCTCGATTCAGTTCTGCATCGACTCGAAAGACACGCTGGAGACGGATCGCGCGAGGGCCGTTGCGAGGGAGACCCCGTGGGGTGAGCGTCTGCTCAGGCAGTTCCTGTCGCTGGTGTGAACATGCGCTGCAACTGCTCTGGGTGAGTGTGCAGCTCCTCAATTTCGGATGTGGCACGACGAGGTGGTCGTGGGCCGCGCTGCGAGCCCGGCTCTGCCTGGACGCGCGTCGTGAACGGACCGGCGCCCTCTGACTGGAAGTTCCGAGACGGCGCGAGCTCCCCCGCCTCGCCTCTCAGGCAACGCCACGCACGTCACCGACGTCGACGAGCGAGCACGAGCAACATCGGCAGCAGACTGAGCAGCGGCACGGAGGAGCAGCCTCGCGGGCTCGCCTCGCGCTCATCGGTGCTCGCGTTCATCGGCGGCTGCGCTTGCGCAACGGGCGTCCCCGCATCGGTGCCCGCGTCGACGACCTCGACCGGAGGCGTGCCTGCATCTGGCTCCGGCTCGAGCACCCCGGCATCGACTTCCGGCTCCTCGATGCCCGCATCTGGCAGGCCCGCATCGACGATCGGATCCACCACCGGGTCGCAGGCATCACCGATGCGATCGCGATCGGCGTCGGCCTGGTTCTCGTTGCGAATCAGCGGGCAGTTGTCGTCTTCGTCGGGAACGAGGTCTCCATCGTCATCACCGTCGCAGACATCACCTTCGGCATCGGCATCGGTGTCGCGCTGGTTGGCGTTCGCGTCCGTCGGGCAGTTGTCGGCGGTGTCGATGACGCCATCCAGGTCCGTGTCCGTGGTGCTCGCCACGCGCGTCAGCCCCATCGACCCCCAGATGATCTGCCCCGGGGCGACGGTGCGCGTGACGGTCTGACTCTGAAAGCCCGCCTTCGTCGCCGTCACCGTCCAGTTACCCGGGGGAAGATCGAACTCGTACACCCCATCGGTCCCCGTGGTGACGCGCGGGCCTCCCGTCACCTGGACGGTCACGCCAGACAACCGCGCCGCCGTGGTGGTGCCCTCGTAGACGAGGCCCCTCAACGTACCGAGCGTGCCCGATGACGGCGCGAACACCGCGAGCGCGTTGCCGACCGTGCGCTCGGTGCCGTCGGAGGGGCGGTTCACGATGCCCTGTCCGGCGACGTACATCGCCGAGCTGCCGCCGCCGTCGAGGTTGACCGCCTGGTACGCGCCGAGCCCCTTGAGCAGGTTCGACAGCTCGGTGCAGGTCATGCCTACCGATGCTGTCGAGCGACCATCGACCACCACCAGGTAGAGCGTCTTGCTGTCTTGCGAGAGCCCCAGCGCCGTGCGAGGGTGCCGCGTGGTGCACAAGCTCGTGGCGTGCTGCGCCGCGCTGATGGTGCCGTTGCGGATGAGATCGGGATGCCCGCTGACGACGCCCTTCATCCAGCTCGAGTTGAACGTCACCGTGGCCGACTTCGCCGAGAGCTCGACCCGGTTCCCCGACGCTGGCGCGCCAAACGCGAACGTCGCGTTGCTCGAGTTGTCGACCGTGTCAGACCACGCGACGCCGTTGCCTGCCGCGAGCCCGATCGTCGAGTAGTCGGTGTAGCTGAAGAAGTCGGCGTTCACTGCGAGCTGCGCTCCGACCAGCCGCGCGAACGACGAGGGCGTGCGACGGCGCTCCCCGCTCGCCGAGCTGCGAAGGCTGATCCCAGGTTGATCGAGTCGAATCTCGAGCGCGTGGATCTGCCAATTCGGCGACGAACTCGTCCGGTACAGCTTGCGAACGCCAGCGAAGGGCGTGGTCCAGTTGTCCGCTGCGAGGGCCGAGGTGGCGAGCAGCGTGAGCGCGAGAGCGACAGGTCGCATGCGCGATCGATACCATGCGCACCCTCACTGACGTCCGAAGCGACGCTGCGACTGACGCCTCGACGTGACAGGTGAGCGAGAAATCGCAGCGAATGGGCCGTTCTCACACGCACCATCACGGCATGGCTGACGCGGGTGGTGTGATCTTCAGGTACCCGGTGAAGGCGTTCATCGATCAGGTGGTGGTGCGGCGGGGGCGCCTCGACAAAGACCTGCGGCGTGAGCTCACGGCGCTGGGCATCGATCTCGACAAGCCCCAGGACGTTCCGCGCAGCCTGAAGCCCGGGGCGTCTCGCGAGCTCGCGCGGAAGAGGTCGGTCGCGAGACACCGTGGTGGGGCGCGCGCTGCTCATCGTGATGAAGCTGCAGGGGCCGCTGCACACGCTGCATGCCGACG
This sequence comes from Archangium sp., assembly GCA_044371205.1. Taxonomy (GTDB): domain Bacteria; phylum Myxococcota; class Myxococcia; order Myxococcales; family Myxococcaceae; genus Archangium_A. The sequence continues at coordinate 102,024 of JBILUC010000011.1, read as the reverse complement.
CCAACAACCGACAACCCCAGGTCGGCCGACAGCGTGACGAAGGTGAGCACGCGCGAGGTGAGCCCCACCGAGTTCGAGCTCAGCTTCGAGGGCACGGGCGGGGTGCCGACCTGCAAGCGTGGCATTCTGTTTGAGGTGTTCGCTCAGCTCGGGGGGGGAACGGCACGGTGAGCTCCGTGAAGCTGCCCGGAGACCGGGAGCTCTTCACCGCGAAATGGTGAGCGGCGCCGGGTCGTCTTCGTCGGGAATGCCGTCACCGTCGTCGTCGCCGTCGCAGGCGTCACCTTCTCCATCGCCGTCGGTGTCGCGCTGATCGACGTTGGCCACGGTCGCGCAGGTGTCTGAGAGGTCGATCACCCCGTCTCCATCGATGTCGGTCGGCGGGGTCGCATGGGCGAGCGTCACCACCGGTTCGACCACGGCGCCAGCCTTGACGTCGAGCGACAGAGAGCCCTGGACGTAGCCCGGTCGGGAGAGCGTCACCGCCCACAGCCCCGGCGGCAGCGCGACCTCGAACGCTCCGTCCTTCGTGGTGATCAGCCTGGGCCGCGTGCCTGGAACGTGGGCGGCTTCGAGCTGCACCTGCACGCGCGCGAGCGGACTCGTGCCCTCGATCACGCGCCCGCGCACCTGGCCGTACTCGCTCGGGAGCGGCGCGAAGACGGCGAGCTGGTTGCCCATCGGCCGCTCGACGCCATCTGAGGGCGCGTTCACCACCCCCAACGACGAGACATAGAGCTCCGAGCTGCCGCCGCCGTCGAGGTTGATGGCGTTCCACGCGCCGAGCTCGACCATCAACGACGCCAATTCGCTGCACGTCATGCCCACCGACACGTCGCTGCGCCCATCGACCACCACCAGCAAGAGCGTCTTCGCGTCACGCGAGAGCCCGAGCGCGGTGCGGGGGTGCCGCACGTTCCAGCACCGCCGATCGCTCTCGTCGAGGAGCGCCGTCCCGTCGCGGGCGAGCTCGGGCTTGCCGCTGATGGCGCCCTTCATCCAGCTCGGGTCGAACGCCACGACCTCTTTCGCTGGACGAAGCTCGACACGGTTGCCCTCGCCGAACGCGAACACGCCGCGCGCACTCGAGTCTCTGGTGCCGGGCCACGCGGCGCCGTCACCGGCCGCCAGCCCCTCGGTCGCGTAGTCGGAGTAGCTGAAGAAATCGGCGTTCACCGCGAGCTGCGCACCGACCTTCTTCGCGAACGCCGACACGGTGAGCTTGCGCTCGTTGCTGCTCGTACTGCGCAGGCCGATGCCCGGTTGATCGAGCTGCACCTGCGCGGCGTGCACGCGCCATGCGGGGCTCTTCGTGGTGCGCTCCAACACCCGCACGCCGGGGAAGGGCGTCGTCCAGCTGTCTTCGGCGGGGACGCGAAGGTTCGAGCGCACACAGCCCAGCGCACCCAGCGCGATGCAGACGAAGAGCCGACGCACGAGCGCTTCGGTAGCACGAAACCAACCTCGCCCGCGCACGCGAGGAGGTACAGTCTGCGCGATGAGTCGCAGTTACGACGTCTGGCCCGGAGTGCCGTATCCCCTCGGGGCGACGGTCGATCGCGGGGGGGTCAACTTCGCGCTCGCGTCTCCGAATGCCACCGGCGTCGAGCTGTGTCTCTTCGACCCGGAAGACCCGACGAAGGAGCTCGCGCGCCTGCACCTGCGCGACTCGACCAACCACGTCTTCCACGGCTACCTGCCGGGGCTCAAGCCGGGCGCGCTGTACGGCTACCGCGTCTCGGGGCCGTGGGCGCCCGGCGAGGGGCACCGCTTCAACCCGAACAAGCTGGTGGTCGACCCCTCCGCGCGCGCGTTCGCCGGGCAGGCCGACTGGGCGGCGCCGCTGCTCGGTCACAAGAAGGGCCAGCCGCAGGTGCTCGACGACCGTGACAGCGCCGCGGGCGTGCCGAAGTCGGTGGTGGTGGCCGACGACTTCGACTGGCGCGGCGACGAGCGCCCCGAGGTCATCTGGCGCAAGGCGGTGCTCTACGAGCTGCACGTGAAGGGCTTCACGCAGCTGCACCCGCAGGTGCCCGAGGTGTTGCGCGGCACCTATGCGGGCCTGGCGCACCCGGCGGTCATCGAGCACCTGCTGCAGCTGGGGGTCACCAGCGTGCAGTTGTTGCCGGTGCAGGCGTGTTCGCCCGAGGGCTTTCTGCTCGAGCGCGGGCTGACCAACTACTGGGGCTACAACACGCTGGGCTTCTTCGCGCCCGACGCGCGGTACTCGGCGTCAGGCGATCGCGGGCAGCAGGTGCGCGAGTTCAAGGAAATGGTGCGCTCGCTCCACCTCGCCGGGCTCGAGGTCATTCTCGACGTGGTGTTCAACCACTCGTGCGAGGGCAACGAGCAGGGCCCGACGCTCTCGTTCCGCGGCATCGACAACGCGACGTACTACTGGCTCGACGAGCGAGATCGTTCGCGCTCACGCGACTTCACCGGCTGCGGCAACTCGCTCGCTGTGCACCGCCCGCAGGTGCTCAAGCTGGTGCTCGACTCGCTGCGCACGTGGGTGCGCGAGTTCCACGTCGACGGGTTTCGCTTCGATCTCGCCACCACGCTCGCGCGCGGGCCCAACGGCGAGTTCGACCCGTATTCCCCCTTCTTCGCGGCCCTCTTCCAGGACCCGGTGCTCTCGCGCGTGAAGCTCATCGCCGAGCCGTGGGACGTGGGGCACGGTGGCTATCGCCTCGGCGGGTACCCGATGCCGTTTGCCGAGTGGAACGATCGGTACCGCATCACCACGCGGCGCTTCTGGCGCGGCGACGGCGGGCAGGTGGCCGACCTCGCGTCGCGGCTCTCGGGGAGCTCCGATTACTTCCGCGTGTCGGGGCGTCGGCCCGGTGCGTCGATCAACTATGTCGCCTGCCACGACGGGTTCACGCTCGCCGATCTCGTCAGCTACGAGCGCAAACACAACGAGGCGAACCAGGAAGAGAACCGCGACGGCGCGAACGACAACCAGTCGTGGAACTGCGGCGTCGAGGGCGACACCGAAGAGCCCACCGTCAACGCGCAGCGAGATCGCGCCATGCGCAACCTGCTGGCCACGCTCTACCTGAGCGTTGGCACACCGATGCTGCTCGCCGGCGACGAGTTCGGGCGCTCGCAGCGTGGCAACAACAACGCCTACTGCCAGGACAACGCCCTCTCGTGGGTCAACTGGGAGCTGACGCCGAGGCAGCAGGCGCTGCTCGAGTTCACCCGTCGGCTCGCGGCGCTGCGTCGGTCGCAGCCGGTGCTTCAGCGGCGCAACTTCTTTCTTGGCAAGACGCTCGACGACTCGGCCTTCCGCGATCTCGTGTGGTTCCACCCGCAGGGCCGTGAGCTCGGACACGCCGACTGGAACGACGTCGAGCTGCAGTGCCTCGGCATGTTCCTCGGCGGCGACGCCATCACCTCACGCGACCCGACCGGGCATCGGCAGGTCGGCGACAGCCTGCTCGCGTACTTGAACGCAGGCCCGAACCCGGTGCCGGTCGTGCTGCCCGGCGCCTCGTGGGGCGCGAACTGGGAAGCGGTGCTCGAGACGGCGTCAGACGCGCTGCGACCGCTCACGGTGTCGGCGGGCGAGGCGCTTCAGATCCCGGAGCGCTCGGTGCTGGTGCTTCGGCACGCGAACCCGCCGAAGTGAAGCGGCGGTGGCAGCCGAGCGCGACCAGGGCTCCGGCGATGTGCACCGTGCCGCCCGCAAAGAGCAGCGACGGCGGGAAGAGCATGAGCGGCACGCACGCCACGGCGAGCCCGAGCACGAGCGCCGGCTCGCGCAGCAGCAGTCTGCGCGGCAGGCCAAGGCGCTGGCGGTTGTCGGTGACGGCCCCATGCGCGAGGAAGATCGCGGCCACCACGGCCTGAACGGGGATGACCAGCACCGGGCCGATCCCCGGCACCAGCACCAGCGTCGCGCCGAGCGCTGCCGAGAGCAGCCATGCTGAGAGTCTGCGCGCGTTCGGCAGCACCCCCGAGATGGCGTGGCGCAGCGCCGAGGTGAGGCCGTTCGAGGCCGGCGGCGCGACGCCCAGCACTTCGCGCTGCACGACCAGCGTCATGCGCTCGAGCAAGGGCGCCGCGATGGCCGACTGGAGCTGCCACGTCCCCAGCGCGGCGGCGATGAGGAGCACGAGGGTGAGGACCGCCCGCAGCAGGAGGTGCCACCACGCGCCTGGTGGAACGACGAGGCTGGTCAGGGCGCCGGCCGCGACGACGGCGGAGAGGGCCGCGAGCAGCCCGAGCACCAGCGTCCACAGAGCGGGGGCGACGGTGAGCGCGCGCAGCTCCGGCGCCCGCATTTGCCACCACAGCGCGCGGGGCAGCTGCAGGGCGGCCCACGCAAAGGCGCCCACCGCCACTTGGGGTGGGCCGAAGGTCTGACGACCGGGGGCTGGCGAGTCCATCGCGCGGGCTTGAAGCACAGGGCAGACCGCTTCGGGAACCGTGCTATGCGCGAGCCGTGGGTACACCTGTACTTTGGGCTGCGTTTCTCGCCGGCGCCGTCATTGTCATCGCCATCGATCTCTTCGCTTCGGGCGGTAAGGAAATCACCCCGAAGAAGGCCGCGATCTGGACGGCCATCTGGGTCAGCCTCTCGCTGAGCTTCGCGGGCTTCCTGCACGTCGAATACGGGCCCCACGCCTCGGGCCCGTTCCTGATGGCCTACGTCATCGAGTACGCGCTCTCGGTCGACAACCTCTTCGTCTTCATCGTCATCTTCAGCGCGTTCAAGATCTCCAACCGGGCGCAGCACCGGCTGCTGTACTGGGGCATCCTCGGCGCGTTCGTCTTGCGCGGCACGTTGATCGGGCTGGGCGCAGCGCTGGTCACCAAGTTCGAGTGGCTGCTGTATTTCTTTGGCGCGTTCCTGCTCTACACGGCGTGGAAGCTCCTCTTCACGAAGGAAGAGGAAGGCGACGAGGTCGACACCTCCGACAACCCGATCATGAGGTGGGGTCGGAAGATCTTCCCCGTCGCGAGCGGCGTGTACGAGCTGCAGTTCTTCGTGCGCGAGGGTGGCAAGCTCATGGTGACGCCGCTCTTCCTCGTGCTGTTGATGGTCGAGGGCAGCGACGTGTTGTTCGCCCTCGACTCGATCCCCGCGGTGCTCGGCATCAGCCAGGACGCCTTCATCGTCTTCACCTCGAACGCCTGCGCGATCCTCGGGTTGCGCTCGTTGTTCTTCCTCGTCAGCTCGCTGATGAATCGCTTCCGTTACCTGAAATACGGCCTGGGTGTGATCCTCGCGTTCGTCGGCGCCAAGCTGATGGCCGAGACGTACTTTCACGACTGGGCGCGCAGCCACGAGGTGATCGTGATCGTCGTCTCGCTCTCGGTGATCGTCGTCAGCCTCACGGCCTCGATCATCGCGTCGTCGGTGATCAAGCCGAAGCCTGAACTCGAGAAGACGGCCTCGCCCACTGCGGCCGGGGGCCATTGACGTGAGCAACACCGAGACCGAAGGCGTGCGCGTGACGGTGAAGGCCAGCTTCTGGCCCGAGCGGAGCGCCCCTGACAACAACCAATGGGCGTTCACGTACTCCGTGAAGGTCACCAACGAGGGCACGCGGGTGGCCACGTTGCGTGCGCGACACTGGGTGATCACCGACGCCAACGGCCGGGTGGAAGAGGTGCGCGGCGAGGGCGTGGTCGGCAAGCAGCCGCGGCTCGAGGCGGGTGAGTCGTTCGAGTACACGAGCTGGGCGATGTTGCGCACGCCGTTCGGCTCGATGCGCGGCGAGTACCTCATGGAGCGGCAGGATGGCTCGAAGTTCGAGGCGAAGATCTCCGAGTTCGCGCTCACGCAGCCGAACGCGCTCAACTGATTCGAGGCGCCGCGGCGCGCTGAAGGCGATCGCGCACCGCCAACCCGAGCCCTGATTCGCCGGGCGGCACCGCCAGAATCACGTCACCCAGTGCATCGGACTCGCGCAGCCGCGCGTAGAGCACCTGCGCGAACCCGGCGGCATCCGCGGGCACCGCGAGCAGCGTGACCTCGTGCGGCACGCGAGTTCCCTCGGCGGCCAGCACGACCACGCGTGCACCGGCTGCCGCTCGACGCGCCGCCTCAGCGAACACCTCGTCGGCCGTCACCAGCCACAAGCCCGCGCGCGGTGCGTAGTGCGACTCGAGCATGCCGGGCGCGCGCACATCGGTCGCGTGGGTTGCCAATGTCAGCGGCCGCCCGAGCACCCGCTCGATGGCCTCGCGCGCCAGGCCTCCGGGGCGCAGCAGACGCGGCGTCTCGGTGCTGACGTCGACGATGGTGCTCTCGACCCCGACCGAGCTCGGCCCGCCATCGAGCACGAAGTCGACGTCGCCATCGAGCTCAGCACGCACGTGCTCGGCCGTCGTCGGGCTGACGCGCCCAAAGCGGTTCGCCGACGGGGCCGCCACGCCACCACCGAACTCGCCGAGCAGCTCGAGCGCCAGGGGATGCGAGGGCACGCGCAGCCCCACGGTCCCCTGCCCACCGGTCACCGCGTCACTCGCGCGGGCGTTTCGCTTGACGATGAGGGTCAGCGGCCCCGGCCAGAACGCCGCGGCGAGCTTCTCGCCGTCTGCCGTGAGCCCGCTCGTCCATTCCCGCGCCCGCTCGGGGCTCGCGAGGTGCACGATGAGCGGGTGGGTCGACGGGCGGCCCTTCACCGCGAAAATGCGTCGCACCGCCAGCTCGTTCGAGGCGTCGGCGCCCAGGCCGTACACGGTCTCGGTGGGCAGGCCGATGAGGCCACCCCGACGAAGCGCATCGACTGCCTGACTCACTGGTGACGAAGCCACGAGATCTCTCTATAGCCCCCGCCATGCCTTCCCAGCCTTCGAAGAACCTCGAGACGTTCAAGAACCCCGCGCCGGTCCGTGACTACGAGATCGTGTTCGACTGCCCGGAGTTCACCTGCCTGTGCCCGCTGACCGGCCAGCCCGACTTCGCGCACTTCAAGATCACCTACGTGCCCGACGAGAAGTGCATCGAGCTCAAGTCGCTCAAGCTCTACTTCTGGAGCTACCGCAACGAAGGCGCCTTCCACGAAGCGGTGACGAACAAGATCCTCGAAGATCTGGTGAAGGCCTGCTCGCCGCGCAAGATGACGGTGCACGGGCACTGGTGGGTGCGCGGTGGCATCACCACCGACGTGACGTGCACGCACGAGGCGCCGGCGAAGAAGTCGAAGAAGCGCTGAAGCAACTCGGGGGCCTGACGCGCCGATAGTTCTTCATGCTCTTCGGCCACACCCGTTGGCTTCGTGCCGTCGTCAACGTGGTGAAGGCGGTGAAGCGCTTCGACGTGTCGCTCTTTGATGCGCCCGTCGTGCAGCCCGTTCCCGTCGTGATCCGTGCTCGCCCCTTCTCGCGCGAGCCACGGAGACGAACGTGGAAATCCAAAATCTGAAGCGAATTCTTGCGGTTGCGACCTTCGGCCTCGCGAGCCTTGCGCACGCGCAGTTCAACAACGCGCAGTTGAGCGCAGGGCTGCTGCTCAACTCGGTCGTCGGCACGGGCGCTCAATACGGCCTCGCCATTGGCTACGACCGCTATCTCGACGCGGGCTTCGAGTTCTTCGCGCGTGCACCCGTGTTGATCGTCGAGACACCAGCTGGCGCGAACACCGCGACGGGGCAGGGGCGCGTCTTCGGCACCGGCTTGTCGCTGGGCGTGCGGTACCTCTTCAACGAAGACACCTGGCGGCCGTGGGTCGGCGTGCAGACGACGGGCTCGGTGTTGATCACCACGCCGCAGGTGGCCTGGTTCCTCGGTGGCGGCGCGAGTGCAGGGCTCGAGTGGGTGCTCAGCGAGTCCTTCGCGCTCGGGCTTCGCGGCAGCTACGACGCCTTGGTCGATCTCAATCTCCCGTGGCGACATCAGCTGGGTGTGAGCCTCGGGCTGATCGTTCTGCTCTGACTCCCCATCGTCGGGGGGCACATCACGCGCACCCACTGGGCACCTCGCGCTCCTCACGAGTCAGCTCGTGCGGCCGAAGATCGAGAGCAGGCGGGCGAGGAGTCCCACTCGGCGAGGCGCGACGTTGATGGTGACGCGCGGCGCGTCGGTGGGAGGCACCTGCGCCGGGGCGACCGGCTCGGCGACCTCATCGGGCTGCTCTTCGAAGGCGAACCGCGCGGGCAGTTCGTGGGTCGGCACCAGCGCTTCGAGGAATTGATCCTCGAGCACGGCGAGGCCCTCTTCGGGCGTGCGTGAGGCGCTCCACACGTTCTCCCAGAAGATCGGCAACAACGGCTCACGTCGAAGCGCATGGAGCTGCCGCTGCAGCGAGCCCCAGCACACGCTGATCAACGTGGAGAAGGTGCGCTCGTCTGAAGCTGCGGGTTTCGGCCAGTGTCTGCCGAGCTCGGTCTTCAGCTCGGCGATCGACCCGAATCGCTCGCCCGCGAAGTTCACGCCCTTCACCAGCGCCCGCTCGAGCAGGGGCGTCATCTCGGGGTGCACCGTCACCGGCACGCGGATCTCCGAGCGCGTGTACCGCGTCACGCTGGGGAAGATCTGAAACTGGTTGCCGCGGTACGGGTGAAAGCCGCCCGTCGTGAGCTGGTGCACGAAGAGCCCACCGCGCGTGGCCACCGACGCCGACGTCTCTTCACGCGCCTGGAAGGCCTCGGGGCTCAAGAAGAACATCACGTCGGGCGAGAGGGGCTCGCTGTTTTCCGCGAGGGGCACGCGCACGTCGGCGAGCCAGTGATTCAAGGCGCCAATCGCAAAGCGCCAGCGGCGGTCGAGGCCGAGCCCCACGCTGCGATCGCTCAAGTGGATCGGCCGGTTCGGATCGACGTTGCGGCCCTCGAGCGCCTCGAGGCCGTCGAGGGTGATCTCCGACACGCGGCGCAGCACGTCCATCGGGAGCACGCGGTTGGTGTTGCGAAGCGAGAGCGACACGTCGCGCAGGGTGAGGCCCACGAAGCGCTCGTAGATGTACTGCCCATCGAACGTGCCGAAGTCGGCGCTCACCAGTCGCTGCCACGAGGGGCCGAGCGATGCGGCAAGTTCACCGCGCAGCTGCGCTTCGGTCAGCATCTCGGGCGTGCGCGCGAACTGGAGCAGCCGCTCCATCACCAGCGGGGCCTTCACCTCGGGCCGCGGCGCCACCGGGCACACTTCGCTGACGGTGCCGGTGTGGAGTGGCTGGCCAATCACAAGCCACGAGTCTACTCATCGGTGGGTGAACTCCGCGTTGCCCGTGTTCGACCTCTCCCCGATTCGCGAGGGGCGCTTCGACCCCGCGGCCAGCGCCGAGCTGCGCCGCGCCTGTGAAGAGCACGGCTTCTTCTACGTGAAGGGCCACGGCACGCCGCTCGAGCTGGGGCGACGCCTCGAGCTGGTCACCCGCGCCTTCTTCGCGCTCCCCACGGCCGTGAAGGAACAGATCCCCATGTCGCGCGGCGGCTCGGCGTGGCGTGGCTGGTTTCCGCTGGAAGGCGAGCTCACCTCGGGCGCGCCCGATTTGAAGGAAGGCATCTACTTCGGCGACGAGCTCGGCCCCGACGATGCGCGTGTGCAACAGGGCTGGCCGATGCACGGGGCGAACCTGTTCCCCGCAGAGCTGCCCGCCTTGCGTGAGGTGGTGCTCGCCTTCATGAGCGCGCAGCGCGACGTGGCGAAGTTCGTGATGCGGGCCATCGCGGCATCGCTCGAGCTGCCGCCGACGCATTTTGAAGCGTCGCTCACGCGCGAACCCTTGAGTCTGTTTCGCATCTTCCACTACCCGCCGCCGGCGCCCGAGAAGGCGGGCGGGTGGGGAGTCGGCGAGCACACCGATTACGGGCTGCTCACGGTGCTCAAGCAGGACGACTGTGGCGGGCTCGAGGTCAAGACGCCGCGCGGCTGGGTGAGCGCGCCGCCCATCGAGGGCACCTTCGTCTGCAACCTGGGCGACATGCTCGATCGCATGACCGGCGGCCGGTACCGCTCGACGCCGCACCGGGTGCGCAACACGTCAGGCCGTCACCGCTTCTCGTGGCCCTTCTTCTTCGACCCTGCGTTCGATGCCGAGGTGCGCGCACTGCCCGGCAGCCTCGTGCGGCCTGTCGAGCAAGACGCCGCCGAGCGGTGGGATCGCGCGAGCGTGCACGCGTTGAGCGGCACGTACGGCGAGTACCTCCGCGGGAAGGTGGCGAAGGTCTTCCCTGCGTTGTCGGCTCAGGTGAAAACTGGACACTAAACGCCCGTTCAGTATCCTGGGGTGCATGACCGAAGACCTCCTTGCCCCCGACCTCCAGCAGTTGATTCAGCTCTTCACCACGTTGCCGAACGTGCGATTCCCCGACCTCGACGCGAGCGCGTTGCACGACGCGGTCGCGAAGGTGAAAGAACGCCACCTCGAGGTGCTGCACGTCGAAGCCCAGCTCGCAGCCTCCCGGGGCGCGCTCGACGAAGAGCAGGAAGCGCTGCTCAAGAAGGGCCACCGCCTGCTCGCCTACTTGAAGGTGTTCGCCGAGAACGACGAGGCCCTCGCGCAGCGGCTCTCGGGGCTCTCGTTGCCGCGCGTGAGGAAGCCTGTTCAGCCGCGGGCCGAGCCGACGGTCACCGAAGACGGTGCGCTCGCAGCCCCGCCCGAGGCGCCGAAGAAGCGAGGCCGCCCGCGCAAGGTGCAGCCGTCGACGAGCGAGGTGCTCTTCGCCGAAGCGCCTACTGCGGGGTGAGGAAGCCGCTGCACGTGGTGCCGCCGTCGGCGAACGTGCCGGTCGTGCGGCACTCGAGCGCGAAGCCACCGTCGATCGCGTCCCCGACGCAGTCGACCGAGGTGCCGGCGTCGGCGTCGAGCGAGCTCAAGGTGAAGCCCGAGCTCAAGCCAGCGTCTTCGCCGCGGATGTCGATGTTCCCCGTCGCCGGCAGGTTGCCAAACTCAGCACCGTTGGCGACGACGCCGCACGAGATCGTCGAGTTCAGCGACAGGTTGGTGTCGGCGCCGCACGTCGTCACCGCGCGCACGTTGAGCGTCTCGACGGCGCAGGGGCCCGGCGCGCGAGAGGTCGCGATCAACGCGATGGAGGTGGCGAGCAGCGCAGTCACTTCGAGGACTCGGCGAACGTTGTGCTTCATGTGGGCTCCAGCGCGGCGCGACGCCGCAAGACCAGCCAGGCCGCGACGCCCACCATGGGCACGGCGAGAAGGTCGCTCGGGTCGGCGACGATGTGCTGCGCACCGAGCCCGAGGGGGACTGAGAGCACCTCGATGGCCCGCGCGACGAAGGCCGCCGCGAGCGTCGAGAGCTTGATGGGCACGAAGAGGGCGAGCGTGGCCACGACGCCGACACCGACGCGCGCCCGCACCGACCAGTGGGTGAACTGAGCGAGCACCGCCGAGACGAAGAGCGGCAGCACGAAGCAGCCCGCAAAGTCAGACAGCTTGCCGGTCAGCCCGTTGTGGAAGCGCGCCTTGAGGACGTGATCGTTGAGCACCAGCACCGCGACCGCCAACAGCGGCCACGGCGAAAGGAACTCAGAGGGGCGCTGCTCACGGTTCACGGCGCGCGCCTCCTGCAATCACAAGGCCACCCGTTATCGCGGGGAAACACGTCGCATGGAGCCCCGATGCTCCACTGCGCTCTGACGTCAATGTCAGCGGGTCACGGCGAGCAGCACCACGCGGCACCATCGAGGGTCTCGACTTTCGAGGTCATGGTGCGCGGCAGTGTGCCACGGCTTCAGTCGCGCGTTGACAGCTCACGCACCATCGGCGAGCCCGACGCTTCGAGGTAGCGGTGCTGGCTCGCGCTCCACTCGCGACGGGTGACCTTCACGCGGTGCGCCGTGGGGTAGATGTCGTAGACGTTGAAGCCTGCGCCCTTCACGTGGAGGTCGGTCGCGCTGCCCGCATTGATGAGGGTGCGCTTCTTCGTCTTCACGATGTACGGCCGGTGCATGTGGCCGTGGACCACGAGGTCGAGCGAGACGTCGTCGCGATCGATGAGCTCCATCACCTCGAGATCGTCGCGCAGGCCGTGGTTGCGCTTGTCGCGTTGCCCCTCGGCGCGCAGCAGCCCGTAGTGCAGCGCGAGAATGACGAACTCGTTCTTCAACGACGCATCGGTGAGCCACGAGAGCAGCGTCTTGCGTTGCGCCGGGCCACACAGCCCCGAGGAGTCGATGACGCTCGTAGGCCGCGTCACGTCGATGGCCACCACGGTGACGCCGGGCGCGATGCGCTTCTTGAAGGGAAACCCGCCTCCCTCGCACAGCGGCGCGAAGTGTTTCTCGAAGAGGCCGGTGGCGCTGGCGACGTAGCGATCGTGGTTGCCGGGGATGACGGTGAAGCGCGCAGGTTGCGTGCGACGGGGGCCGAACAACTCTGCCACGCGGTCGAATTCGGCCTCCGTGGAGACGCCCGTCAGGTCGCCGGTGCACAGCGCGTGGTCGACGCCGAGGCCGTCGACGTCTTCGAGCAGCTTGCCGATGCGTGCGTCGCTGCCTTCGAAGTGCTTCCCGCGGCCCATGAGCGAGTAGCTGGCCACGGCGGCCAGGCGCTTGAGCGCCGGCTTCCCCGAGAGGGGGAAGTGCGTGACGTGAATGTCTGAGAAATGCGCGAGCTTCACGTCAGAGTCCTGGGGTGGCGCGGAAGATCGTCCCCCGGCCGGACAGCATCACCCCGGTGTCGGCCGCGACGAAGAGGGCAGCCCCCTTCGTAAGCCGGTTCGCCCCGACCTGCACTTCGCCGTCGGTGCACAACAGGATCTGCGGAAGGCCCGCGGTGAGCGGGTAGCGGCCCTCGAGCGTGATGCGCGAGAGGCGGAAGTCGGGCACCGGGGTCTCGTAGGTGCCTTCGGGGCTGCCGGTGGGCTCGAGCACGCGTGCGGGCCCCTCGACGAACTCCAGCACCGACAACAGCTCAGGCACGTCGACGTGCTTGGGCGTGAGGCCGCCGCGCAGCACGTTGTCGGAGTTCGCCATCAGCTCGACGCCGGTGCCCTCGAGGTACGCGTGGAGGTTGCCAGCGCCGAGGTACAGCGCCTCACCCGGCTCGAGGGTGAGGTGGTTCAACAGCAGCGCGCCGAGCACGCCGATGTCGCCGGGGTACTTCGCCGCGAGCTTCGTGACGAGCCCCAGCTCCTTCTCGAAGCCGACCGGTCGCGCCGCCGTGAGCTTTCCCACGAGCGCCTGCCGTGCGCCTGAGTCGAGCGACATCACCTCGCCGAAGTAGGCCTTGAGGCCCTTCGTGCGGAGCGTGGTCGTGTCGAGCCCGAACGCCTCGAGGATGCGCACCGTCTCGCTGACCGCGCGGAAGCCGCACAGCGCTTCGAAGCGCGACAAGGCGCAGATGATCTCGGGCTTGTGGTTCGCGTCGCGGTAGTTCCGGTTGGGCGCGGTGCGCGCGAGGCCCGCAGTGTCTTCACGCGCAAAGCCTTCCTTCGCCTGTGCGAGGGAAGGGTGCGCCTGAAGCGACAGGGGTTCGGCAGCCGCGAGCACCTTGAGCAGGAAGGGCAACTGCTCGCCGAAGTGTTTGAGCACCCGCTTTCCCAACCGCGCCGTGGGGTCGGCGGAGAGCCAGTCGTTGAGCGGCTGGCCGTCGGTCAGCCTCGAGGGCGCGACGGGGTGGGCGCCGAGCCAGAGCTCAGCCTGGGGCTTGCCGTCGGGGGAACGACCGAGCAGCGCGGGGATCGCCGTCAGGCTCCCCCACGCGTACGGCTGCACGGCGTTGATGAGCAGTTCGCAGGTCACGTCTCGAGCAGGCTCCGCAGCATCCACGCCGTCTTCTCATGCACCTGCAGGCGCTGGGTGAGCAGGTCGACGGTCGACTCGTCACCGCCCTTTTCCGCCCTGGGGAAGATCGATCGCGCCGTGCGCGCCGCCGCCTCGTGCCCCTTCACCAGCTCGCGCACCATGTCGGTCGCCTCGGGCACGCCCTCGGTCTCGGGGATCGACGAGAGCTTGCTGAACGCGCTGTAGGTCGCCCTCACCGGGAAGCCCAGCGAGCGAATGCGCTCTGCGATGGGATCCACCGCGAGCCACAGCTCGTTGTAGTGGGTCTCGAACATGAGGTGCAGCGTCTGGAACATCGGGCCCGTCACGTTCCAGTGAAACGCGTGGGTCTTGAGGTACAGCCCGTAGGTGTCGGCGAGCAGCGCGTTGAGGCCTTCGGCGATGGCCTTGCGATCGGCCTCCGCGATGCCGATGTCGACCGGTGCGCTGCCACTGCCTTTTGCCTTCTTCGCCATGACTCGTTTCCTCTCGTTGGAGTGCGCGAGATTCATGCACCGCACGCTCGCGCGATGCACCTCGAAAGATCGGGTTGCACGCGTCAAACTTTGGATTAAGTCTAAACCCGAAATGAGTCCAGAACTGGTCAGCAAGCTGAAGGACGCGGGCATCCAGCCCTCCGCGCAACGCCTCGCGGTCGCGGATTACGTGCTCACCACCGACGCGCACCCCTCGGCCGACGAGGTGTTGAGCCAGGTGCAGGGTCACTTCCCGATGCTGTCGCGCGCGACCGTGTACAACACGCTCAACCTGTTCGTTGAGAAGGGCCTGTTGCGCCAGCTCGTGCTCGCCGAAGGCAAGACGGTGTTCGACCCCTGCCTCGAGCCGCACCACCACTTCATCGACGACGAGACCGGCCGCATCGAAGACGTCCCGTGGGACGCGGTGAAGGTCGGCGACGTGAAGGCCCTCAAAGGGTACGAAGTGAACGAATACATGGTCGTGATGCGTGGCCGAAAACTCGGCGGGCCGCGCGTGCAGAAGAAGAAGAAGAGCTGAGTCCCCTCACCCAACCGCAGCACCCAGGAGCAACACATGCTTTCACCCGGAACCAAGGCCCCCGACTTCAGCTCGACCGCTTGCGTGAGCATCGAGAAGGGTAAGGAGTTCAAGACGATCACCAACAAGGACTTCAACGGGAAGTGGATCGTCTTCTACACGTACCCGAAGGACTTCACGTTCGTGTGCCCGACGGAGATCGTCGAGTTCGACACCAGGGCGAAGGACTTTGCCGATCGCGGCGCGGTCGTTCTCGGCGGTTCGACCGACAACGAGTTCAGCCACCTCGCGTGGCGCAACAGCCACGCCGATCTGAAGAAGATCAACCACCCGCTGCTGCACGTCTCGCCTGACTTCGCGAACGCGTACGGCCTGCTGCAGCCCCAGGCGGGCGTGGCGCTCCGCGCGACGTACATCATCGACCCCCAGGGCATCGTGCGTTACGCGTCGGCGAACGATCTCTCGGTCGGCCGCAACGTCGCCGAGGTGCTGCGCGTGCTCGACGGTCTCCAGACCGACGAGCTCTGCCCCTGCAACTGGAACAAGGGCGAAGAGACGCTCACCGCCAAGCTGAAGAAGGTCGGCTGAGTCTCACCGCAGTCTGAAGTTCACCGAGCGTGGCGTGCACGTCGCGTCACGCTCGTTTTTTGTCCAAAAGTCCTCACAGGAGACCCCCATGGAACAGCTGAACCAGCTTCGCGAGACGCTCCCCGACGCAGCGCGCGACATCAAGATCAACCTCGGCAACGTGCTGCAGCCCGGGCCGCTCAACGCCGATCAAACGTGGGGGGTCGCCATCGCCTGCGCGTACACCGCCCGAAACGAGAAGCTCACGAAGGCGCTGCTGGCTGACGCGAAGGCGGCTGGCATCTCAGACGGCGTGCTCGACGACGCGAAGGCCGCGGCCATCTTGATGGGCATGAACAACGTCTATTACCGCTTCCGCCACGTCATCGGGAAAGAGGACTACACGCAGATGCCCGCGCGCATGCGGATGATGCGGCTCAAGCAGGTGGCGACCAACCAGGTCGACTTCGAGCTGCTGTGTCTGGCGGTGTCGGCGATCAACAACTGCCAGGCGTGCATGCAGTCGCACGAGCACGTGGTGCTCGAGGGCGGCATGACCACCGCGCAGGTGCACGACGCGGTGCGCATCGCGTCGACCATCGAAGCGACGGCGATCGCACTCGAAACCATCTTCTGATTCACGGCGCAGGCGCTAAGGCGTCTCCCGTGAAGCTGCCTCCCACCTCGCTGCTCGCGCGCCTCGCGGGGAGCTACCTGTTCCGCGTCAGCTGCTACGTGGCGATGGTGTGGATGGCGCTGTTGTCGGAGGTGCGGCCTGCCCCGGGCCCGCAACCCGACGTGCTGCTCGAGCTGGTGCCGTATGTGCCGACGGTCGATCAGTACAACTACCTGCTGTGGCTCGTCTCGTACGTGCCCATCGCGCTGTGGCTGATGGTCACCGATGCCGAGCGCTTCATCCGCTACATGGTGACCAGCGGCTTCCTCGCGCTGATTCGTGGCGTCTGCATCTGGGTGACGGGCCTCGGCGCAGTGACCGGAAAAGACCTGCACGCCGGAATGGACGACGGCACGCGGTGGGATGCGTTTCTGCACCTCGTGACGCCGTTCGGCTTCTTCGACACCGAGGCCGGCGCGCGCGTCTACCTGACGAAAGATCTCTTCTTCTCGGGCCACACCGCGACGACGTTTCTGCTGCTGCTCTACGTGTGGAAGTTCCCGAAGCTGCGCGCGGCGATGCTGGTGACGCACGTGCTGGTGGTGGCGAGCGTGTTCCTCGCGCACCTGCACTACACGATCGACGTCATCGGGGCGTACGCCATCACGCTCTCGCTCTTCACGCTGCGCGAAGGCCGCGTCGGAGTCAGTGGAAGTTCACCTTCGGCCCCGTGAAGACGCGGCGCACGCCCCCGTACCAGGCGAGCGCGAGCAGCGCGCAGGTCGAGAGCAGCGTGATGCCGGCGAGCCCGTTGGGCGGCAGTGACATCACCACCACCATGAAGGCGATCCACACCACGGCGATGACGTTGATGACGGCGCCTTTGTTTCCCAGCGTCCACGGGCCGACGCGCGGCCAGCCCTTCTTGCGCGCGAGCAGGGCGAGCAGCACCGGCAGCCCGTAGCTCGCGTAGAGCGCCACCGTCGACAGCGCGGCCATCACGCTGAGCGCGTCGGCGAAGATCGCGAGCACGAAGGCCACCGAGACCGAGACCCAGATGCCGATGTGCGGCGTCTTCCACTTCTCGGACACGCGGGCGAGGTGCTTCGAGGCGGGCAGCCCTCCGTCGCGCGCGAACGCGTAGAGCATGCGGGAGTTGCTGGTGACCGACGCCAGGCCGCAGAACCACATCGCGCCGACGGCGAGCCACACGAGCGCGGTGCCGAGGCTTCCGAGTGAGGTCTCGAGGACGTAGATGAACGGGTTCTTCGCCTCGATGGTGGCGCTCAGATTGGGGATGGCGAGCGTGATGGCGATCAACATCGCGTACCCGGCGACGGCGCTGGCGATGATGGCGGTGAGGATGCCTCTGGGCGCCGCTCTGGCCGCGTCTTTCGTCTCTTCGGCTGCGTGCGCCGACGCGTCGTAGCCCGTGAAGGTCCACGCGGCCTGCAACAACCCGACGAGGAAGCCCGGCAGGAACAAGCCTGCTTTCGGGGGCGCGCGCTCGAGGAGGAAGCCGACCGGCTGGCGCTCCGCGAACAACGTCAGGGCGCCCACGACGATGACCGTACCGATCACGTGGTACCAGGCCGAGAGGGTGTTGAGCTTCGCCACCACGTTCACGCCGACGTGGTTCAACACCGCGTGGCTGAGCAGCACCGCCGCGTAGAGCAAGAGCACCGACGCGCGCGAGCCGTCGAGGCCGAGCAGCGGCGCGAGGAACTCCGCGAGCCCGAAGTCGATGGCGGCGGTGATGGCGAACTGGCCGAGCACGTTGAGCCACGCCGTCGCCCAGCCCGCGCCGGGGCCGCCGAGGATCGAGCTCCAGTGGTACAGCGCGCCCGCCGTGGGGAAGGCCGAGGCGAGCTCACCCAGGGAGAGCCCGACGAAGACGGTGAACACCGCGACCAGCGGCCAGCCCACCAGCATCACCAGCGGCCCGCCGTTGCGAATGCCGTCGCCGTAGAGCGTCACCGCGCCGGTGAGAACGGAGATGATGGAAAAGCTGAGCGCGAAGTTCTGAAACGCGCCCATGTCGCGGGCGAGTTCCTGCTTGTAGCCAAGCGCTTCGAGGTCGCCACCTGTGGGCTCAGAGGCCATCGGCCACCCGCCACAGGTACCAGCTCGCCACCGTGCGGTACGGCTTCCACGCTTCGCCGTGCGGGAGCAGCGCCTTCGCGGTGATGGGTTCCTTCAGCTTGCGCAACAGTGTGAAGCCTTTGCGCACGCCGAAGTCGTCGATGGGGAACACGTCGAGGCGGCCCATGCGGAACATGAGCATCATCTCCACCGTCCACCGGCCGATGCCGCGCACCTCGGTGATGCGCTCGACGATGTCGTCGTCGGCCATGCCGTGAAGCTCTCGCGCTTCAGGCACCGTGCCGTCGCGGCACTTCCCGGCGAGATCTTTGATGGCGAGCGCCTTCGATTCCGACAGGCCGCAAGTGCGCATCGAGGGCACGCGCGCGCGGTGAATGCGCTCGAGGTCGGGCTCCTGGCCGTCGCCAAACTTGTCTTTCACGCGCTGGTGAATCGTCTCGGCGGCTTTGCCATGCAACTGCTGGTGGCAGATCGAGCGCACCAGCGCGTGGAACGGCTCGAACGGCGCGGGGGCGATCTGGCAGGGCCCGACGCGGTCAATCACCTTCGCCAGCGCGCGGTCGGTCTTCGCCAATTCACGCTCGGCTCTGCGCAGCGAGCGCTGGAATTCGTTGTCAGCCACGCGCGCACTGTATCCGGGTATGCTGTCGCGTGAGATGAGTCAGGCCGCCCCCCGCATTCCTGGTCGCATCCTCGTCATCGATGACGACCGCTCCGCGCGCCTGTTGCTCGAGCGCGTCCTCGTTCGTGCCGGGCACACCGTGACGCTGGTCGACAACCCCGAGCAGGGGCTTCTGGCCATCGCCACGGGCGCGTTCGACCTGCTCATCACCGACAAGAACCTGCCCGGCACCGATGGGCTCGAGGTGTTGCGCCAAGCGCGCGAAAATCAGCCGACGATGCAGGCCATTCTCGTGACCGGCTTCCCCACGGCCGAGACGCGCAACCACGCCCACGAGCTCGGCGTCTTTGGTTACGTGGCCAAGCCCTTCGGTGTGCACGACATCCTCGACATCTGCGACCGGGCGATTCGCGCGCGGGCGGGAGCGACTCCGTGAGCACCCGCGTCGTCGTCATCGACGACGAGCCGGAAGTGCGTGAGCTGCTGGGTAAGGTGTTGCTGCGCGCAGGCTTCGAGGTGCAGACGGCGGCGAGCGGCGAAGCGGGGCTGCAGCTCTTCGAGCACGGCGTCTTCGACTGCCTGGTGGTCGACAAGCTGATGCCCGGCATGGGCGGCCTCGAGGTGGTCGCCGAAGTGCGCAGGCGCTGGCCGACGGTCGCCATCGTGCTGGTGACCGCGCACCCCGAGCCTTTCAACCTCGACGCCGAGCGCCCCGAGGCGGTGCTCGCCAAGCCGTTCAAGAACCTCGAGGCGGTGGTGAACACCATCAACGAGGCGCTCGAAGCGCTGCGCAGCTCGCGAAATGATCCGCTCACCAACCTGAAGGAACGGGTCGCCGCGGTGGTGGCTGAGATCTCGCCTACCCGTCGAAAGCGGGAGTGAATGAGCGATGGCGAGCGCACTGGGCGAGCGTGACTTGTGGCTGGCCGGGGTCTCGTCGGTCGTCGCTGCGGGCGCGCTGACGCTGGCGCTCGGTTGGGGCCGCTCGAACGTTCGCCTCGACGACACGCCGCAGGTGGCGTCGGTCGAGCAGTCGAGCGGTGAGGTGAAGCTGCGACCCGCGGCCACGCTCGGTTGGAGAGGCGCGACCAGGGGCACCGAGGTGCATGACGGCGACTCGGTGTTCGTGCCTCCCGGTGCCGAAGCGACCGTGCGTTTCCTCGACGGCACCGAGCTTGCGCTCGACGAACGCTCGCTGGTGGTGATCGAGAAGCCGCGCGCGGGCGTGCGCAGCGTGAGCCTGCGTCAGGGCTCGTTCTCGGGGAAAGCGGGCACGGAAGGCATCACGTTGGTGACGCCTGCGGGCGAAGCGAAGCTCGAGGCGCAATCGGAAGCGCGCGTCGAACTCACCGGCCAGCAGCTCGAGATCTCGGTGAAGAAAGGCAGCGCGAAGGTGAAGGGGAAGACGGTCGCAGGCGGCCAGCGCGTCGCCGCAGCGCAGACCGGCACCACCGACCTCGCCGCGTGGCCCGTGGAGCTCGTGGGCCCCGACAGCCAGGCGCGCTTCAGTTTCCGCACCGAGCCCAAGCCGGTGGCGCTCACCTGGTCCGGCAAAGTGCCCGACGGCGCGAAGGTGCAGCTGGCGCGCGATCGCCTCTTCGCGTTTCTCGACGGTGAACAGCCAGCGAAGGGCGGCACCACCTCGGTGCGGGTGCCTGCGCGCGGCGTGACGTGGTGGCGCGTCGTCGACGCCGACGGTCGCCCGCTGTCGGAAGCGCGACGCTTCACCTGCGCGGAAGACGTGGCGCCGGTCTCGATGATCCCACGCAATGGCGAGGTGGTGCTGGCGCCCATCGGCAGCGAGGTCGCCTTCTCGTGGACGCCGTTGCCCGGCATGTCGAAGTACCGCCTCGAGGTGTCTCCCAGCCAGGGCTTCGAGCCGCTCTCGATGTCGGAAGAGATCACCGGCTCGTCGGCCCGCCTCAAGGTCTCGCTCAACGAGGGCACCTGGTACTGGCGCGTGCGCGCAGAAGACGAGTCGGGCAGCGGCGCGCCGTCGGCCCCGTTGCGGTTTCGTGTGATCCACAAGGGCATCCCCGAGGCGCCTGAGCTGCTCAACCCGGAGATCGAGGTGACGCCCTGACCTCGCAGTCCGCTCGCGCGATGGCCGTGGCGGTGCTGCTGGGCGCGCTGATCGCCGGGGCGCAGAACGCGCGCATCGTCTTGCGGTGGAAGGACGTGCCCGGTGCGTCGGCGTATGAAGTGCAAATCGCGCGTGACGCCGCGTTCGTCGAGGTGGTGCTGCAGACGCGCACCACGACGGCCGGCTACCGATGGGAACAGCTCCCCACCACCACGCACTGGTGGCGCGTGCGCAGCTTCGACGGTGAAGGCCGCGCGAGTGAATGGAGCCCGCCGCGCTCGCTCGCCGTCGACTCCGCCATTCCCACGCCGCTCAAGCCGCTCGACGCCTCGTCGATACCTTGCGGTGCGGCGGTCACCTTCGAGCTCGACGCGTCACCGCTGGTGAAGGAGTACCTCATCGAGCTGTCGGCCAGCGCGGAGTTCTCGGGCTTGCGCACGTTGCGCAGCGCGACGCCTGGCCTCGAGGTGCCGGGCCTCACCGCAGGCACCTGGTACTGGAGAACGCGCGCGGTCGACATCAAGGGTCGCACCACCGACACCGGCCCGCTGCGGAGCTTCGCGGTGAAGGTGGCCCCTCCGAGATTGAAGCCGGTGGGCGATGTCGCGCTCGGGGTGCCGCAGGTGCAGCTCTCGTGGAGCGAAGCGGGCTGCGCCGAGAGCTACCTCGTCGAGGCGACCATCGATGGGAAGACGAAGGTCGCGATTCCCTCGCCGGGCACCACGCTGGCGTTCAAGGCGGGCGCGGCGGGCGAGTACCGCTGGCGCGTCGCCTCGGTCGACGAGCGGAAGACGGCGGGTGAGTTCAGCGCCGAGAGTGTGTTTCGCGTGCGGTTGCCAACGCCGGTGCTCAAGGCCGAGGCGGGCGATCTGCGGCGCGACCTCTCGTGGTCGGTGGTGCCGACGGCGACGTCGTACAAGGTCGAGCTGCTGCGCGACGGAGAGCGGGGCGGAGAGCCGGTGGCCTCGGCGTCGGTGTCGGGCACGACGTGGCGCACGCCTGAGCTCACGCCGGGCGTCTACCGCTGGCGTGTCACCGCGCGCGATGCGCTCAACCACGCCTCGGCGCCGTCGGAGGCGCGCAGCTTCACGCGCGCGGCCGGGCTGCCGCTCGCGATGCCGACGCTGGTGAACCCGACCAGCGACGTGGTGGTCGAGCCGATGAGCGAGGTGAGGGTGAGCTGGTCTGCCAGCCCCGAGGCGACGGGCTACGAGCTCGAGTTCGATGGCCAACTGAGCAAGGGGCCCGCCACGTCGTTCACGACGCCTGCGTTGACGATTGGCTCGCACGCGTTTCGATTGCGCGCGACGGGGCCGGGCTACCGCTTCTCGGACTGGGTGGGGCCGATCGAGCTCTACGCGGGCGTGCCTCCGGTGGCGCGGGCGGAGGTCACGCGGGTCGAGCAGGTGCTCCACGTGACGCTCTTCGATGCGAAGGGGCGTCTGGTGAGCGGAGCGACGCCGCGCTTCAAGGTGCGTGACGGCGGGCTCGAGGCGTCGGTGCGCGCGGGTGACGGGTGGGACGTGCCGTGGCTGCCGCCCGCGTCAGGGGAAGACGTGCTCACCATCGAGGAGCGCGACTTCACCGACGCGAGGCCCATCGAGCTGGGGTTCGACCCGTACGTGTCGGTCGCAGTGCGCGCCGGCGGCATCTTCAATGCGGGGGCCATCGCGTCGCCGAGTGTCGGCCTGGGCGTGACGGTGCGCTTGCCATTCTTCCGGCGTCGGCCCGGCATCGAGCTGCGGGTCGGGGGCTTGCGTGCGGCTTCGGCGACCGAGGTCGCAGGTGGGCGGGTCGAGGGCGAAGCGTGGATGTTGCCGATCACGTTGCTGCTCGCGTGGCACCACAACGTGGGTTCCTTTCAGTTGAAGGGCGGGGCGGGGCCGGTGGTGCAGCCGCTGTGGCTGACGGTGGGGCCGGCGGCGTCGTTCCAGGTGTTGCCGGGCGTGGAGGCGGTGCTCTCGTTGTCCCGGCGCATCGGGCCTGGGCGGCTCGAGGGCGAGGTGTCGTTCTTGTACGGCCGGTTGGAAAGTCCGCTCGCGCGATTGAACGCGGGAGGACTCGCGGTCCGCGTGGGCTACGCTTTCGACTTTCTGTAGGGGAGGGGTGTTGCAGCTTTCGTTGCGCACGCAGATCGTCGCGTTGGTCGGCGCCATGCTCGTCGCTGCGATGGGCGTGTATCTGCTGCTCGCCACGCGCATCGTCACGGCGGACAAAGAGGCGAGCGTCTACGACGTGAACGCGCTGGTGGCGGGCACGGTGGCGCAGCAGATCGAGCGCACGGTCGACGGCATCGCCGACAAGCTGCGGTACTTCGGTCAGGAATACGAGATCACACCCGGTGACGCCGAGCGGCGGGCGCGCAGCCTGTTCGAAGCCGATGACGCGGTGCTCTCGCTCGAGGTGTTCAAGCGCACCGAGGGTGGCTTCGAGCGCAGCTTCTTGTTCGTCGACAACCGGCGGCTGGCGGCGCTGAACCTCACGGCAGACGACTTGACCGAGGCGCGCAAGTACACGCCGGCGCCGCTCGACGCGGTGCAGACGGCGGGGCTGGTGCTGCAGAACGCGTCGCTCGCGCCCGACCTCGCGCTGGTGCGGCTCTCGACGGCGACGGCCGATGGGCGCGCGGTGGTGGTGGCGGATCTGCGGCCAGAGTGGCTGCTCTCGGCGGTGTCGACGAGCCGAGTGTACAAGGTGTTCCTCGTCGATCGCCTCGGCGTGGTGTTGGCGCACCCCGAGGCGGAGCAGGTCATCAAGCGGGAGAACCTCTCGGCGCTGCCGGTGGTGAAAGACGCGCTGGGCGGCAAGCTGGCGCGCGGCACCGAGGAATACGAGGCGCAGGGCTCGCAGCGCGTGGCGGCGTTCGCGCGCGTCGACAACGGCGTGGGCGCGGTGGTGGTCGAGGTGCCGCGCGATGAGGTGTTCAAGGCGACCAACGAGCTGTCGCGGCGCTCGTTGCTCTTCGCCGTCGGCACGGTCTCCCTGGCGCTGGTGCTGGCGGTGCTGCTCGGTCGGCGTGTGACGCGCCCGCTGCGGGAGCTGCAGAAGACGCTGCTCGTCATCTCGCGGGGTGAGTTCGGCGTCGAGGTGCCGGTGGCGGGGCCGACGGAGATCCAGTCGGTCGGCGTGGCGCTCAACGAGATGAGCCGCGAGCTGGTGCGGCGCAGTGAGCAGTTGCAGAAGACGAACGCGCAGCTCGTGCAGTCCGAGAAGCTGTCGGCGGTGGGTGAGCTGGCGGCGTCGGTGGCGCACGAGGTGAAGAACCCGATGGTGGGCATCGTCGGCTTCGCGCAGCTGGGGCAGGAATCGTCGGACCTCCCGGAGCTGCACGAGTACTTCAAGCTCATCGAGCAGGACGCGTTCCGCGCGAACAAGATTTTGCAGAACCTGCTCGAGTTCTCACGGCCTCCCGAGATGGAGATCGAGGCGCTGGGGATGAACGACGTGGTGAAGGGCGCGCTCGCGCTGTGTGTGCATCAATTGCAGATGCAGGGCGTGCGCGTCGACACGAGCTTTGCCGAGGGGGCGCTCGACATTCGCGGCAATTCGAACCAGCTGCGGCAGGTGTTGTTGAACCTGATGCTCAACGCCGGTCAGGCGATGGAGCAGTCACCCAAGAAGCTCATCACCGTCACCACGCGCGCGGCCGACGCGGGCTTCGCAGAGATCCTGGTCGCCGACACAGGGCCTGGCCTCGCTGAAGACGTGAAGGACAAGCTCTTCAAGCCGTTCTTCACCACCAAGCGGCGAGGGCAGGGCACAGGTCTCGGCCTCTCGGTGTCGCGCACCATCATCGAAGCGCACCGAGGCCAGATCCGCGCAGAAGGGGCACCCGGTCAGGGCGCGACCTTCATCATCCGCCTGCCGTTGTCGTAAACCCTCGTCGCAAGGAGCGAGGGCGCTTGTGAGCGACACCCTGCGAGAGACCTGCCGCGCTTGTGGCGTCGACCGAGAGACGAGTCAGGCCCAGTGTTGGGCATGCGGCAGGTGGTGGTCGTCGACGGCGTGTGAGCGCCTGTGCAGGTCGAATCACTTCGCGTCGAGCAGCTGCTTCTCACCCTCGAGGATGATCTCCTCGCTGCCCTGGTGAATCGACACCCAGCCCGGCGTGTTCTCAGAGCGGGCCCAGGTGCCCTTGGTCGGGTCGAGGCCGAGCTCGATGAAGCCCTTCTCCTTGCCCTTGAGTGAGTAGTCGATGCGCAGCGCCGGCTTCGGCTCGCCCGCCTTCGGCACTTCACCCTGCGAGAGCACCTCGGTGACGATCAGCCGATTCCAGATCTTGTCGTGCCAGTTCTTCGCGAGCTCCTCGGGCTTCTCGGGCGTCGCGGCGCGGGCGATCTTCGCGGTCTGCGGAATGTCGCCACCCGACTGCACGAACGCCGCCTTGCGCCCATCAGGCGCCGACAACGTGAACGCGTCGTACTCACCCTGCTTGAAGAGGTGCAGGCGCCGATCGACCAGCAACTGCGAGTTCGGGTCGAGATCGTTGAACAACGCCGAGCTGATGACGAACACCTCGCCGCTCTTCTCGTCCTGCGCGTAGTTGCCGATCAACCCCGCGACCGGCCGCGAGATGGTGAACCGGTGGCTCAGCCCCGCAACCTGCATCTCGAGCTTGCGCTCACTGCCGGTGATGCCGAACTCGTCGAGCTTCTCCTTCGGCAGCTTGCCCAGCGCGCGCGTGCCCTCGAACGGCGACAGCTTCGCCCACACCGTGTCGGCGCGATCGTTCGCGAAGACCGTGCGATCGGGCGACGGCTCGGGGGGCTTCACCACCACGCTCATCGTGCCGCCATCGACCCCGCCGTCGAGCTCGACGAGCGCGATGCCCGCATCGACCACCGGCCGCTTGCCCGGCAGAAACGCGAGGCTGACGAGCATGCGATCTTTCTTCGTGAGCTCCACCGAGCGCGTGCCGTCTTCGTAGCGAACCCGCTCGAGCGAGTTCTTCGACGCGTCGACGATGACGATGGAGTCCGACTTGAGGCTCTCCTTCGGACGCTGCCACGTGACGTACGCGGCGATGAGACCGACGGCGGCGAGACCGCCCTGAATGGCTGCGCTGCGGGCCTTCACGACTTCGCCTCCTTGCGGCCGGTGGACTTCGAGCGACGACGCGCCGCGAACCCAACGCCAATCACGGCGAGCGGCGCGAGGAAGGTGGTGCCGTAGAACCACGCCACGTCCTGCTGACGCGACCGCGCGAGCGGCACGTCGACCTCGGTGTTGGTCGCGCCCACGAGCTGCTCATCACCCAGCAGCCACTTGAGGCCGTCGACGACCAGGTACTGGTTGCCCGGCAACTGCTGCAGCACGAGATCCGCGATGCCGTCGGAGTCACCCAGCACCAACACCCGCATCGACTCTTCCGCCTTGCTCGACGGCGAACGGCGCTCGACCGCAGCCATCACGCCCCACGACTTCTTCGTCTCGCCCTTGTCGCCGTTGAACTCGAAGTCGCCGGTCGCGTCGTTCCACGCGTCGGCCAGCGAGCGCACCGCGAAGTCGATGACGAGATCGGCCGGGTGCTGCGGCAGCTCCTCGAGGCCACCCGCTCCGAGCAGCAGCACGGGCGCACCGGCGCGACCCAGCGAGCTCACCGACGGGTGCGAGCTGAAGGTGCGCGTGCCGATGTTGATGCGATCGGCGATGCCCGGAGGCGGGCGCACGTTCGCCGTGCCCCGTTCCTGCGCGAGCACCTGCGGCTTGAACGAGATGCCCAACGGCTTGAGCAGCTCGTCGAACGGCAACGCGCTCTCGGGGTCGAGCGCGATGAAGAGCCGACCGCCCTTCTTCTCGTACGCCTCGAGCGCCTGCGCCTCGGGCTCGGTGAACGGCCGCTGCGGCCCGATGATGAACACCGCCGCCGCGTCCTTCGGCACTTCCTGCCCGAGCCCTTCAGCCGTCGTGAGCGAGCGCACCTCGAAGTTCTGGTCTTGCAGCGTCTTGTAGAGGATCTCGATCGTCGCCCGCTGATCCATGCCGTCCTTCGGATCCTGCGTGCGCTCGGCGTGGCCGCCCGTCAGGTAGACGGTGCGGCGCGACTTGGCGACCTGCAGCAGCCGCTTCTGCACCTCGGTGTCGAGGCCGCGCAGCTGGGTCTTCGACTTCTCGACCTCAGTGCCGATGAAGAGGCTCTCTTTGCGGCCGCCCATCTTGATGAGGATGGTGCCGTTGCCGCTGACGCCGAGCTCTTTCGCCTTCAGCGGCTCCAGCGCGTGATCGAGCCGGGTCACCTTGAGCTGCGAAGACGCTGGCTGCAGTTCCTTGAAGTAGTCGCTCACCACGTCGGCCACGTCGCTGGCGGGCGGGAAGAAGAGGTACACCTCGAGCGGCTCGGTCAGCGAGCCCACGAGCTTGCTGGTCGCCTCTCCAGCCTTCGCCACGCGGAAGTACGAGAAGTCGGCCTTCTCATCGCGCTCGGTGGCCACGTACTGCGCCGAGAACGCGAAGATGAAGGTGAACGCGAGCCCGAGGCCCGACATGAGCGCCTCGTTGATGCGCCCGTCTTCGAGCTGCGGGGCTTTGACCATCGACGCGAAGCTGAGCTCCATCGTCAACGTCGGCAGCAAGGACGCGATGAGCACCGCCGGCCACAACACAGACAACACGCCTGCGAACTTTGGAGACGAGCTGGCCAGCGAGGTCTGCGTCAGCTTGGTGAACAGATCCGACTGCAGGAAATAGAGAACCAGGCTGAGCACCGTGCCCGCGTGCAGCAACGCGAACGTGCGGTGCACACCACGCACGGTGGCCGGCGCCGACCGCGAGCGCAGAAAGCGCGCCACGAAGGCCGCGAGCACCATCGCCAGACCGAGCCCCGACAACACGCCGCGCACGGTGGGGTTCTCGACGATGCGTTCGCCGACCCAGCCGAGCAGCAGGCCGCCCGCGAGGAGAAGAGAGAGCTCCATGATTACCTCCACCTCCGCGCTTCGAGCACGCGCGTGGCGGCGAAGAGCGAGATGAACGTGACGAGCACGAAGTAGGTGACGTGCTTGACGTGCACGAGCCCGGTGCGGAAGGCATCGAAGTGGCCCCACCACGCGAGGCCCATCACGATGTCGGTGAGCGGGCGATCAGTGACCTTGCCGAGCAGCCACGCGGTCGTGAGCGCGAGCACCATCACGCCGGAAAGAACGGCCGCGACGACCTGGCTCTTCGTCAAAGCGCTCCCGAAGGTGCCGATGGCGAGGCCCGTGGCGCCGACGAGCATCAGCCCGAAGTAGCCCGCGGCGATGTGGCCCACCGAGACCTTGCCGTACACCGCGACGAGCACCGGCATGTAGAGCGTGGTCGCGAAGAAGAGGCAGAGGAAGACGAACGACGCGAGGAACTTGCCGAGCACGATCTCCACGTCGTGAATCGGAGAGCTGTAGAGCAGGGCGACGGTGCCGGTCTGGCGTTCCTCGGCGATGAGGCGCATCGAGAGGAAGACGGCGCCGATCATCGTGATGCCCGAGGTGAGCGTGAAGAACTCGGCGACGATCTCGCTCGACTTCTTGGCGGTGCCGGCGACGGCGAAGGCGTTGAAGAGCAGCCCGTCGATGAACAGCATCACCGCGATGATGATGTAGCCGCTCATCGTGCGGAGGTACGACTGCAGCTCTCGCCGCGCGATCAACGTGACGTTCTTCACGACGACGTCTCCTGGGTGAGCTTCAAGAAGATGTTCTCGAGGCGGGCTGCGGCCTTGTCGACCTTCAGCACCGCGACGTCAGCCGCGACGAGGGCCTTCACGAGCGCCGGTCGCAGCTCGCCGCCACTGCCGATGACGCGGAGGGTGGCCACGTCGCCTTCGAGCCGGCTCATGGTGACGTCGGTGACTCCGGCGACGGCCTTCAACACTTCGATCGCCTTCTGTGGAGCGCCCTGCACCTCGACGTCGACCGCGCCCGCATTGCCCATCAGGCCCGAGAGATCGGTCTCGGTGCCGCGCGCGATGATCTCGCCCTGCTGAATGACGAGGTAGCGGTCACAGATCTGGCTGATCTCCGCGAGGATGTGGCTCGACACGAGCACCGTGTGGTCGCCCTTGAGCTGGCGAATCAGCTCGCGCATCTCGACGATCTGCACCGGGTCGAGACCGCTGGTGGGCTCGTCGAGGATGAGCAGCTTCGGGTTGTGCACCAGCGCCTGGGCGACGCCGACGCGCTGCCGGTAGCCGTGCGAGAGCGAGCTGATGAGGTCGTCTTTGCGATCGGTGAGCGAGGTCTTCTTCATCGACTCCGCTACGCGCGTCGCGAGGTCGCTCGACGCCACGCCGCGCAATTCGGCGACGAACTCGAGGTACCCCTGCACCGACATCTCGTCGTAGAGCGGCGGCGTGTCGGGCAAGAAGCCGATGCGCTTGCGGATTTCGTGCGGGTCTTTCGTCACGTCGAAGCCGTCGATGAGCACACGCCCGCTCGTCGGCAACAACACGCACCCCAGCACCTTGAGCGTCGTCGACTTGCCGGCCCCGTTCAGGCCCAGAAAGCCAATGACTTCGCCCTTCTCAATCGTGAAGGAGAGGTCGCGGATGGCCGCGCGCTCTCCGTAGTACTTGGTGAGGCCCTCGACCTGGATCATCGAGGCGGTGCTCTAATCACTGACGATCTCAAGTCAAGGAGCGCCGACGGGCGAACACCGTCAACCCGAGCCCGATCGCGAGCACGACGGCCGTCCAACCGGCTGCTTCTGGACCGAAATCGCCTCCTGACCAGAAGCTGGCCTTCGTCGGCCAGCCGGCCACGAAGAGGGAGTTGCCGGGGGCCAGCCCGCTGACCGGCTGACCGAAGATGCAGCCCTCGAAGAAGTTCCAGCCGAGGTGCAGCCCCATCGGCACGTAGAGGTTGTTGCCGCGCACCATCGCCGCGCTGAACCAGAGGCCGACGAGCGCGATGATGACCGCCGCGACCCACGACGCGTGCGGGTTGGTGAGGTGCATCACGCCGAAGATCAGCCCCGACGCGCTCACCGCCACGACGTCGCCGAGCCCGCGCCGCAGCGCCTGAAACGCGAGCCCGCGGAGCAGCAGCTCTTCACCAATCCCCGCCGGGGCGAGCGCGATGAATTGGCCGATGGCAGACAGCGGAGACCACTCGCGGTTGAAGCGCAGTTCCTGAGCGCCGACGAGCGCAGGCACGACACACGCGACGACGATCGCCAGCGCGCCACCCGCGAAGCCGAGCCCGAGTTGTCGCAGCGGACGCGCGTGCTCGAGGCCGGTGAGCTCACCGTACGACTTCCAGCACACCGCCGTCGCGACCAGACCGGCGACCAGGGAGGGCAGGGTGAGGAAGAAGAGTCTCCCCTCGACTTTTCCTGCGCCACCGAGGCCCGCGAGCTCGACGGCCAAGAGCGCTCCGAACTCGATCAGGCCCGCGATGACCGCGAACGTGACGATGACCCACCCGCTGCGAACGCGACCGTCGACTGATTTGACGAGGCTCACACGCCAGCCCACGACGAGAGCGTGAGGCCGTGCGTCGTGAGCGCTGCGCGGGCGCGGGGATCGAGGAAGGTGGTCAGCTCGGTCTCGCGCTGTTCGCCGTAGCCGCTCGAGAGGTGTGAGGGCCGGTAGCCGGGGTGGCACATCAGCTCGACCACTCCGTCGCGTGGCGCGAGGCGGAGCTGCTCTTCCCACCGCGCCACCGTCCAATACGCGTCGGTGCCGGCGTCGCCGAGGAAGGCGTCGTTGGTGTGCACGCCGAGGCGTTGCAGCTCGGTGCGTTGTGCGTCGTTGATGCTGCGCACCGCGAGGCCTCGTTGCTTCGCCGCGGCGGCGAGGCCGGCGAGCACTTCGCTCTTCAGGTGCCAATGCTTGTGCACGTCGATGTGCGTCGCGTCGCGGCCGAGCAGCGCGCGGAGCCGATCGAGCTGCGCGTGCGTTTCCTGCTCGACGAAAGCGCGCTCGTGGTTCGTCTTCTCGTCGAGGGGCTGCTTCGTGCTCACGGCCTCGAAGCGCACGAGGTTCAGGTGCAGGCCAATGGCGAGCCCCTTCGCGTCGCGCGCGGCCTCGGCGCTGTGGGGCGAGTTCACGATCATCGTCGTCGAGCTGACGATGCCTTCGCGCATCGACTGCACGATGCCGCGCGTGACTGCGGGGTCGTACCCAAAGTCGTCTGCGTTGAGGATCAGCCGAAGCGCCATGGCCTCACTCCGGGGCAGGAGCCAACGCGGCGCACTTCGAGATCAACGAGTCGGCCTCTTTGGGAAAGCGCTCTTTGAGCTTCTTCTTCGCGTTCTCGAGCTCGGGCGTTTGCTGCATCTGCTCCATCTCGCAGAGGGCGGAGAGCGGGCGCGTGTCGGTGCCTGCGAGCGCGTCGGCCGCGAGGTACTCGGCCCGCGCGCCGGGGAGGTCGTTCTTCGCGAACAGCACCGCGCCCAGGTAGTAGTGCGCCTCGAGCAGGTCGGGCTTCTCCTTCGCGGCCTGCCGCAACAGCTTCAGCGCTTCGTCTTTCTGGTCCTTGCGGAACTTCACGAAGCCCAGCTCGGCCGTCGCCGCCGCGTCGGTCGGGTTTTTCTTGTGTGCCTTTGACAGCGCTGCCTCGGCTTCGTCGAGCTTGCCGCCCTGCGAGAGCCAGAAACCCTGACGCGCGAGGTACTGCGGGTTGTTCGGCGCCTTGCTGACCGCGCGGCCCCACGCCTCGAGCGCGGCGCTCTGTTCGCCCTGCACCTCGCGCAGCTCGGCCATGAGCGCGTCAGGGCGGGGATCCGTCGCGTTGAGAGCCGACGCTTCTTTCAAGGCCTGCTCGGCGCGTTTGCCTTTGCGCACCGCGACGGCCGCGCGGGCCTCGAGCAAACGACACTCGAAGTTCTTCGGGTTCTTCAGCACCCAGCCGTCGATGAACGAGAGCAGCTCGTTCCATTCCTTCGCGTCGGCCAGCATCGTGCCGGCCTTGAGCAGCTGGGCATCGGTCGCGTCGGGCACGCTCGACAACTTCACCAGCGCGCGCGTTCGATCGCTGCCTTCGCTCTTCTCGGCGAGCGCGAGTTGATCAGCGGCACTCACCTGCGGTCGATTGAAGGCGACCCACGCACCGCCACCGAGCGCGACGACGAGGCCGAGCGCCGCGAAGATCTTCGGCACTGGAGAGGGCCCTGACTTTTGCGCCGCGGGCGCTGGCACGGGCGGCGCGGCAGGGGCTCGGGTGTGGAGCGTCTCCGCCTTCGGATCGCCGGGCTGATGCGCCCGGGTCGGCGACGGGAGCGTCGACTCAATCGGAGCCCCTCTGGAAGGCGTGTTCAGCCCCGCCATGTGCGGCACCGAGGGATCGGCCTCGCGCGCGCGACGCAGCGTCTTGCGGCGATCATCTTCTTTCTCGGGGAAGAGGGCGAGCACGTACTCGGAGACCTGCTCCGGTGTCGCGAGCACGGAGTCACCCTTCACCTGCTCAAGCGCCTCCACGAACTCGCCGAGCGACTGGTAGCGGTTGCGCGGGTCTTTCGACAGCGCCTTGAGGCAGATCGCTTCGAGCTCTTTGGGGACTGCGGGGTCGTAGGTCGAAGGCAGCGCGGGCTGCTCCCGCGCGATGCGCACCACGACCTCGTCGATGCTGTTGCCGGTGAAGGGGCGACGGCCGCACAGCTGCTCGTAGAGCATCACCCCGGCCGCAAAGATGTCAGCGCGGTGATCGACCGGCTTGGCGGTGATCATCTCGGGCGACATGTAGAAGAACTTGCCCTTGAGCGTGCCCGGCTCGGTGCCTGCGCCCCACGCCGTGGTGCGGGCGATGCCGAAGTCGATGACCTTCACCTCGCCCCTCACGCCGACGTGAATGTTGTCGGGCGTGAAGTCGCGGTGCACCAGCGCGAGCGGCTTGCCGTTCTCATCGACCGCGCGGTGGGCCGCGTCGAGCCCCCGACACGCCTCGGCGAGGATGCGCAGCGCGACGCCCGCGGGCATGCGGCGCGCGTTCTCGGCCGCGCGGGTGCGGAGCTCGGCCCAGGTGCGGCCCTCGAGCAGCTCCATGGCGATGAACGGCTCGCCGTCGACCTGGCCCAGCTCGAAGATCTTCACCACGTTGTCGTGGGCGATCTGCGCGGTGATGCGCGCCTCGTTCAAGAACATGCGCACGATGGCGCTGTCCTTCACGAGGTGCGGCAACAGGCGCTTCACCGCGACCATCGGGCCGAACTGGCCGTCGGGGGAGATGTGGCGACCGACGTAGACCTCGGCCATGCCGCCCGTCGCGATGCGGGTGGTCAAGCGGTATTGACCAATCCAGACGGGTGCGCCGAGGGTCTCCAAAACGGTCCGACTCTATGCCCGCAGCCGCGATTCCCCTCGGAAATTTCAGTCGAACAGACCGAGCTGGGGTTCCTGCTCGCGGTGGCCGGTCTCGAGCTGCGCGTCGTAGAGCGCCTTCACCGTGGCCAGCGTGTCGGCGTCGCGCGGCTGTTTGTCGTCACGCAGGCGGGCGATGCGGGGAAACCGCAGGGCGAATCCACTGTCGTGGCGCGTCGAGCTTTGAATGCCGTCGAACGCGACCTCCAGCACGATGCGCGGCTGCACGAGGTGGTACGGCCCTGATTGCTCGACGGTGAGGCTCTCGAGGCGGGCCGTGAGGGAGTCGATCTCCACGTCGGTGAGGCCCGAGTAGGCGCGGCCGATCTCGACGAGGCGCTCTCCGTTCCACACCGCGAACGTGTAGTCCGACAGCACGCCTGCGCGTTTGCCGTGGCCTCGCTCGGCGCGCGTGATGACCACGTCGAGGGTGGCGAGCGCCTTCTTCACCTTGCGCCAGGCGCTGCCGCGGCGACCCGCTTCGTAGGTCGACTCGACGTGCTTCAACATCAGCCCTTCGTTGCCGCGCTTTCTCGCTGCGTCGAAGGCGTGCTCGAGCTGCGCGTCGAGCGGCTGGCCAGGGTCGAGCTTCGCGATGGCGTTGGCGCGCACGGGCAGCGCTTCGAGGCGCGCGCGTCGCTCGGACCACGGGCGCTGGAGCAGCGACTCGCCGTCGAACAAACAGTCGTACGCGACGAAGGCGACCGGCGTCTTCGCGATGACGGCCTTGCCCGGGTTGGCGCGGTTGAGGCGCGCCTGCAGCGCTTGAAAGGGGCGCGCCTGACCGTCGGGCTTCACGGCGATGAGCTCTCCGTCGAGCACTACGGGGCGCGGCATGCGCGCGAGCACCATCGCCACTTCGGGGAACTGCACCGTCACGTCGTCGAGGCCGCGCGCGAAGAGACGCACCTGGCCTGAGAAGACGTGCGCCTGAGCGCGAATGCCGTCGAGCTTGTCTTCGAAGATGGTCTTCGCGAGGTCGATGGGTTCCTTCACCGTCTCGGTCGGGCTGGCGAGCATGAAGCTCACGACGTGGCCGGGCGTGATGCTCGCGGTGTCGAGGCGCTTCTCCAACGCCAGCAACGCGAGATCGCCGGGGTCGGGCGTGAGCGCTGAGGCTTTGCGCAGCGTCTCGAGCTCGACGTCGAACGCGGCGGCGACGGCCTCTTCGAAGATGCCGAGCTGCACGCCGATGCGCAGCTCACCGAGCAGGGCCTTCACGAGGTAGCGCGCTTCCCAGGGGGCGGCGCGGGTGAGCAATTCGGTGAGCACTTCCTGCTTCACGTTGCGATCGGGCGTCGAGGCGATGCGCTCGATGAGCGGTGGAATGGAGAGCAACGGGAGGTGCCGTGAGCCGCCGGGCAACAAGACCTGTAGCGCGTCACCGAAGTCTCCGACCTCGCGGCTCTTGAGGCCGATGGTGGCGATTGTGTGGCCCGACGCATCGGCGGCGGCTGCGCTGAGCAGGGCCCAGCCCACGCCGAGCGTGCGGGTGTCCGAGAGGGGCAACAGGCGCCCGAGGATGAGCCGCGCGGTGAAAGGGAGCTCTTCTCGGGAGAGGGTCTTCAGCAACGTCGACAGGTGCTTCACCTTCGCCTTGCGCGAGCGCGTGTCCTTCACGGCGTCGAGGGCGTGCACCAGCCGTTGCATGAGATGAGTGTAACCGCGCGTCGCCCCCATTTCGTGGCGCCTTCGAGCAAGCGGTCTGCTCAGCTTCGACGCACGTCACGCATGCGATCCTCGAGGCGGCGATCAAGGTCGTGCCTGCTCCACAGCGCCCTGCGTCCGCGCCGCACCTCGGTGGGGCGACGCCACGGCTCACGGCGCTCAGGTACGCAGAGCTGGCCTCATTCTGCGGGACGCAGGCTCTGTCTGCGCTGAGCCCGGCGGAACATCGACTCGTGACTCAGGTGCTCGAGCTGCTTCAGCCGGGAACTGATGATCGCCGCTTCATAACTCGATACCGGCAGCTCAAGGGCGAGACGGGAAGGGCCGAGGCTCAGGCCGATGAAGGGGCTCCCGATGCCCGAGTTGAGGAGGCTCCCGTGGGCTTCTGCGGCAAAGCGGGGCGCAACGGTGAGCAGCGAGCCGAGGACCAGGAACGGCACGGGCGCACCCTATCGTGCCAGCGGTGGTAGAAACCGCCCGATGGAACACCTCCGATTCAACCTGAACGGGGAATGGATCGAAGAGCGTCAGGTCAGCCCCACCACGACGTTGCTTCGCTACCTCCGTGATCGAAAGAACCTCACTGGCACGAAAGAAGGCTGTGCCGAGGGTGACTGTGGCGCGTGCACCGTCGCCGTCGCCGAGAACGACGCCGCGCACGGCGTGTCGTGGCGCGCGATCAACTCGTGTCTGCTGATGCTGCCGATGCTGCAGGGCAAGCACGTGCTCACCGTCGAGGCGCTCAAGAGCGGTGACCAGTACCACCCGGCGCAGGTCGCGATGGCGAAGGCGCTCGGCAGCCAGTGTGGCTACTGCACGCCGGGCATCGTGATGTCGATGTTCGAGGCGACGTACCGGAAGGATCTCGACGCGCCGTGGAAGCTCGATGATCAGCTCTGCGGGAACTTGTGTCGGTGTACCGGCTATCGCCCGATTCGTGACGCGGCCAACGCCGTGGCGGGCTCGTGTCCGGCCGATGCGTTCTCGAAGGCCACCGCGCCGACCTCGATGGCGCTGCAGTACACGGCAACCAATCAGCGCTTCACCACGCCGCCGACATTCGACGCGCTGTGGACCGAGCTCGACGCGCACCCTGACGCGCGCTTCATCAACGGGGGCACGGATCTCTCACTCGAGGTCACGAAGAAGTTCGCGGTCATCCCCAAGCTGATCTCGCTCGAAGGCATCGCTGAGTTGAAGGGCGTCTCCGAGCTCGCGGGTGGGGTGGTGCGGTTGGGCAGCGGCGCGACCATCGCCGAGGTCGAAGACTTCACGGCGAAGCGGCTGCCCTCGCTGCACCGCATGGTGCGCTACTTCGGAGCGCGGCAGATCAAACACCGCGGCACCGTCGGCGGGAACCTCTGCACGGCGTCGCCCATCGGCGATCTCCCGCCCGCGTTGATCAGCCTCGGCGCGATCGCGGTGCTCAAGAGCAAGAGCGGCGAGCGTCGCATCTCCCTCGAGCAGTTCTTCGTCGGGTACCGCAAGACCGCGCTGCAGCCGAAGGAGATCCTCGCGGCGATCGAAGTGCCGCCTCCTTCCTCCACCGCGCGGGCGGTCTCGTACAAGGTGTCGAAGCGCCGCGAGCTCGACATCAGCACCGTCAGCGCCGGGCTCTACGTCGACGTGAACGCGGCGGGTGTGGTGACCGAGGCGCGGCTCGCGTTCGGTGGCATGGCGGCGACTCCGAAGCGCGCGGCAGGTGCCGAGAAGGCGCTCGTCGGGCAGCCGTGGTCGCAAGCGAGCGTCGACGCGGCCGCGAAGTTCATCGGCAGCGACTTCACGCCCATGTCGGATCACCGAGGCAGCGCGGGCTACCGCTCGATCGTCGCGGCCAATTTGCTGCGCGGGTTCTTCGAAGAGACCAGAGACGTGAGACAGCCTCCGCTCGTGGGGCGTCACGCAGCGACGGTGCAGAGCTCCGAGGAGGTGCGTCATGGCTGAGCCGCAATCGATGAAGTCGCCTGCTGCTCCCGTGAAGGCCGACACCGCGCCGCTCACGCCGCTGCGCCAGCCGCTGCTGCACGAGAGCGGGCTGCGTCACACCAGCGGTGAGGCGAAGTACGTCGACGACTTCCCCGCGCCCACGGGCATGTTGATCGCGCAGGTGGTCGGCGCTCCGCACGCGCGCGGCAAGATCCGCGGCATCGACACGTCGGCAGCGCGCGCGATTCCCGGGGTGCACGCCGTCATCACGGCGAAGGACGTTCCCGGTGACAACAACGTCGGCCCGGTGATTCACGACGAAGAGCTGCTCGCGAGCAATGAGGTCTTCTGTCTCGGGCAGGCCATCGCGGTGGTCATCGGTGAGTCGTACGACGCGTGTCGCGCGGGCGTCGCGGCCGTGAAGATCGATCTCGAGGTGCTGCCCGCCATCACCACCATCGAGCAGGCCATCGAGAAGAGCAGCTACCTGAGCGAGAACCACAAGATGGAGCGGGGTGATGCGCCAGGCGCGCTCGCCACCGCCGACGTTCGCTTTCAAGGCGAGACGCGCACCGGCGGGCAAGACCACTTCTATCTCGAGACCCACGTCACCCTCGCGGTGCCCGAAGAGAACGCCGCGGTGAAGCTGTACTGCTCGACGCAGCACCCGAGCGAAGTGCAGGCCATCGTCGCGCACGTGCTGCACTGGGGTCGTCACCAGGTCGTGGTCGAAGTGCCGCGCATGGGTGGTGGCTTCGGAGGCAAAGAGACGCAGGCAGCCAACTACGCCGCCATCGCCGCGCTCGGTGCGTTGAAGACGGGCCGCCCGGTGAAGTGCTGGCTCAACCGCGACCAGGACATGTTGTGGACGGGCAAGCGCCACCCCTTCCTCACGAAGTGGGATGTCGGCTTTGCGAAAGACGGCACGATTGTCGCGCTCGACGCAAAGCTCTACAGCGACGGCGGGTTCAGCACCGATCTCAGCCGCGCGATTCTGGATCGTGCGCTCTTCCACTCCGACAACGGCTACTTCCTGCCGAACGTGCGGCTGCAGGGCTGGGCGACGAAGACGAACTTGCCCTCGAACACTGCGTTCCGTGGCTTCGGTGGGCCGCAGGGCATGGCGGTGATCGAAGACATCATCAGCCGCTTCTGTGAGCGCACCGGGCTCGACCCCGTCGAAGTACGCCGCAAGAACTTCTACGGCGCTGCGCCGCGCAACCTCACGCCCTTCTGGCAGGAGGTGAAGGACTTCCGGCTCCACCGCATCTTCGACGAGCTCGTGAAGAGCTCTGACTACGCGAAGCGGCGCGCCGAGGTCGACGCGTACAACGCGAGCCACCCGCACTCGAAGCGGGGCCTCGCGCTCACGCCCGTGAAGTTCGGCATCAGCTTCACCACCTCGTTCTTGAACCAGGCTGGCGCGCTGCTCGTCGTCTACGGCGACGGGAGCGTGCAGCTGAACCACGGCGGCACCGAGATGGGACAGGGCCTCCACACCAAGATGCTCGCCATCTGCGCGCACGAGCTGGGCGTGGTGCCCGATCGCATTCGCGTGATGAACACCGCGACTGACAAGGTGCCGAACACCTCGGCGACGGCGGCCTCCAGCGGGTCTGACTTGAACGGGCAGGCCGTGAAGCAGGCGTGCGAGATCGTGCGTGAGCGGCTGCGGCCCGTCGCGGCGCGCTTGCTCGGCGTGCCCACGGAATCTGCGAAGGACATTCTCTTCGCTGGCGGGCGCGTGTTCCTCTCGTCGCGGCCCGAGCTCTCGTTGCCCTTCGAGAAGGTGACAGGCGAGGCGTACCTGCAACAGATCTCGCTCTCGTCGACCGGCTACTACCGCACGCCCGACATCACGTTCGACAAGGCCACGGGGCGCGGCAAGCCCTTCCACTACTTCGCGTACGGCGCGGCGGTGAGCGAGGTCGAGCTGAGCGGGCTGACCGGCGAGCACCGGCTGCGGCGCGTCGACATTCTCCACGACGTCGGAGCGTCCCTTGTTCCCACCATCGATCGCGGTCAGATCGAAGGCGGCTTCATTCAGGGCGTCGGCTGGCTCACCTGCGAGGAGCTGCGCTTCGACGACCAGGGCTACCTCCGCACCCACAGCCCCGACACGTACAAGATCCCCGCGTTTGGTGACGCGCCGCTCGAGTTCCACGTCTCGCTGCTCGAGAACGCGCCGCAGGACAACGTGATCCACGGGAGCAAGGCCGTCGGTGAGCCGCCGCTGATGTTGGCGCTCTCGACCGTTGCCGCGCTGCGTAACGCCGTGGCTGCGTTTGGGCCGAACGGGCGCGAGGTGAAGCTCGACATGCCGTGTACGCCTGAGGCGCTGTTGTTCGCCGTCGAAGCCCAACGCGCCTGAGCCGTGCGACTGGCGCGCCCGCGGGCTCTCCGCGACCGAACAACACGGGCTGATCGTGCGCCGCCTCACCCAGTTGCTCGACGGCGGGACTCCCTGATTCTGTGCGCGATGCGGTAGCGCCTCGGTGTCGAGGGCGACGTGGTACGAGCGCGCATGCCGAAGACGATCGCCGCCACGCCCCGCGCAGTGCTCGTCGGCGTGCAGTTGCCCGGAGTCAGCGACGTCGAGCACGAAGGCGATCTCGCCGAGCTCGGCCGACTTGTGCACACGCTGGGCTTCGAGGTCGTCGGCACCGTCAGCCAGAAGCGGCACTCGATGTCGGCGGGCACGGTCATCGGCGAGGGCAAGCTCAAGGAACTCGCCGACTTCACCGGCGGCACCGGCGAGATCCCCAGCGGGGCCCCCGAGCGGAAGTCGAAGGCCCGCGACAAGTGGGAAGAGGAAGAAGAGGAAGACGAAGCGCCCGAAGCCGAGCCGCCGACCGTCGACGAGGAAGGCGAGCCCACCGCGAAGGCGACGGTGGTGGTGGTCGACCATGAGCTGTCGCCCAGCCAGGCGCGCAACCTCGAGCGGGCGACGCGGGCGCAGGTGCTCGATCGCACGGGTGTCATCGTCGACATCTTTCATCGGCACGCGAAGAGCCGCGAAGCCCGTATGCAGGTCGAGATCGCCCGCCTCAACTACGTCGCGCCGCGCATGCGCGAGTCGGCGGGCGGCAGTGAGCGCCAGCAGGGCCGCGGCGCAGGTGACTCGGCGCTCGAGCTCGATCGCCGCAAGGTGCGCGATCGCATCGCCGAGCTGAAGGCCCAGCTCGCCGTCATTCACGCCGATCAAGATCAGCGGCGCTCAGCGCGGAAGGACCAGCTCCGCGTGGCGCTGGTCGGCTACACGAACGCCGGCAAGTCCTCGCTCATGCGCGCGCTCACTGGCAGCGAGGTGCTGGTCGCCGATCGCCTCTTTGCCACGCTCGACACCACGGTGCGCGCGCTGCAACCCGAGACGCGGCCGCGCATCCTCGTCTCTGACACCGTGGGGTTCATCAAGAAGCTGCCGCACGATCTCGTCGCGTCGTTCAAGTCGACGCTCGACGAAGCGCTCGAGGCCTCGTTGCTGCTGTACGTCGTCGACGCGGCCGACCCGACCTGTGAGGCCCAGCTCGAGGTGACCCGCGGCGTTTTGAAGGAGATCGGCGCCGAAGACGTGCCGAGCCTGCTGTTGCTCAACAAGGCCGATCGGCTCGACCCCGAGCTGCGCGCCGAGTTGCTGCAGCGCCACCGCGGCGCCATCGTGTTGTCCGCGCACGCGCCCGGAGACGTGACGGCCCTGCGGCAGACGCTCATCGATCACTTCGAGCGCTCGATGGTCGACGCGCAGCTCGTCATTCCCTACGCGAAGCAGGCGTTGATCGCGCAGGTCTATGAAAACGCGCGCGTGGTCAGCGAGGAATTCGACGAGGCAGGTCGACACCTCGTGATTCGCGCGCTCCCTGCGGCCGTCGCGAAGCTCACGCAGCTCGTCTCAGCGCCTGCGTCGTTGGGCTGACGCCAAAGTCTCCAGCACCGCGACGTCGAGCAGGTCCTTCGAGCTGGTCTGCGGCTCAGGCGCCGAAGAACGCGAGCACCTGCATCGTCAGCCACGCCAGGCCAGCGCTGAACGGCAGGGTCACCACCCACGCGATCAGGATGTTGGTCGCCACGCCCCAGCGCACCGCCGACACGCGCTTGCTCGCCCCGACGCCCATGATCGACGCGTTGATGACGTGCGTGGTCGAGACGGGAATGCCGAGGTGCGAAGCGCCGAGAATCGTCAGCGCGCCCGCCGTCTCGGCTGCAAAGCCCTGCAGCGGCGTGATGCGGATGATCTTCGTGCCCATGGTCTTGATGATGCGCGTGCCACCGGCCGCGGTGCCGAACGCGATGGCCAGCGCGCACGCCACCACCACCCACAACGGCACGTCGTCTGACGAGGCGCTCACCTTCTTCGGCTCGTCCTTCAGGGTGGCCTTGCACGCGAAGTGACCTGCGGGGTCTGCCTTCGTCTTGCACGCGTCCTTGCCGTCGGCGGTGACGCTCACATGGCTGTTGGGCTCACCTTCACCGACGAACGACACCTCGTCACCCACGCGCGTCTGGTTGGTCAGCGCAGGAGGCGTGGGGATGACCCCGGCGGGCGCCCACTCGGGCCGGGCCTGACCAGCAGCGACGAACGCCATCAGCGCGAGGGTGATGATGCCCATCGACTTCTGCGCGTCGTTGCTGCCGTGGCTGAAGGCCATCATGCCGGCCGACAACAACTGCAGCCGGCGCGAGTGGCTCTGCACCATGTTGGGCCGCGCCCCGTACAGCACCGGCACGGCAATCAGAAAGCACACGCCCAGCGCGAGCACGATGCGGGTCTCCAGCGTGCTCTCGGCCAGCGCCTTGCCCAGCGCGTCGGCCTTCCACACCGCCGTGCCCACCAGCGCGCCCAGCACCAGCACCAGCGCCCCGACAGCGCCGCGCGACCACCTGCCGCGCGCGATCCACATCAGGGAAATCATCACCAGGAAGGCCACCACGAAGCCGATGGTGGGCGAGAGCACCAGGGGCAGCAGCACCTTCTGGCCGAGCGCTTCCCACTTGAAGGCGCTCAACCCGGCGTGCGCCACGACCGCGCCCGCCAGCCCGCCCACCAGCGCGTGAGAGCTCGAGGAGGGGATGCCGTACCACCAGGTGACGAGGTTCCAGATCGAGGCGCCGATGAGCGCGGCGAGCACGACGCCCTGAGTGACGATGCTCGGATCCGCGAAGCCCGAGGCGATGGTCTTGGCGACCGCGGTGCCAGTGACGGCGCCCACGAAGTTGAGAATGCCTGCGAGGAACACCGCGGTGCGAATCGGCAACACGCCCGTCGACACCACGGTCGCGATCGCGTTCGCCGCGTCGTGAAAGCCGTTGATGTAGTCGAACACGATGGCCATCACGACCACCGCGATGAGCAGACTAACCATGCTTCACGGCCATGTTCGCGAGGAGGTCGGCCACGTTGTCGCAGTAGTCGACCGCGGCCTCGAGGTCGTCGAGCGCTTCCTTCTGCTTGAGGAGCTCGCGGAAGTCGGGGTGTGAATCAGAGAAGAGCGCCGAGATGGCCTGCCGGTAGACGCTGTCGGCTTCCTTCTCGATGAGGCGCACCTTGCGCCCCGATTCGAGCAGGTCCTGGTAGTCGTGCTTGCGCAGGCAGAGCACGGCCGAGGCGATGAGGGCGGTGCAGGCCTCGAGCTTCTCCATCAACTGCACCATCGCCGCGGTGGGTCGCTCGACGTGGTAGAGGTTGAAGGCGCGCGCCGAGAGGTTGCAGAGGTCGACGATGTCGTCGAGCTCGCTGGTGAGGCGGTGCAGATCTTCACGGTCGAGCGGCGTGACGAAGGTGCGGGCGAGCGCGTCTTCCATCTTGCGCACCACGTCGTCGGCCTTGTGCTCGATGGCCTGTACCGATTCGCGCACCTTCGAGGCGGGGCTGTCTCTGAAGGAGCTCAGCGTCTTCGAGGCCTCGTGCCCGAGCCGCGCGAGCTCCTCGAGCATGTCGTACCAGTGGTCTTCGCGTGGCAGGAGGAAGCGGATCAGGTCCTGAAAGGCCATGGGCTCATTGAGCACCCGCTCAGGGCCGGCCTCGTTACAGTTGTGTGACGGTTTGGTGAAGCCGTCAGTCGAGCACGGTCTGGGCGATGAACCGCTGCAGCTCCCGCCGCCAGAACACGTAGGCGCCCATGTGCCCGGTGGGGAAGCGCTTCACCTCGACGCCGAAGTGGGCGCCGATGCGCTCGGTGGCAGCGGGGTTCACGATGCCGTCGCCGGTGTTCAACGCGACGCCGCGGCGCACCGAGGTGGGGGCGGGCAGGTCGAGCACCGACACGCGGCGCATGAAGTCCCCCAGCTTCGCTTCGGCGCCCTCACCCAGCTTCGCCCACTGCACCTGGCTCTTGAGCGGCCCGTCGACGAATACGGTGTCGGGCGAGGGCGCGCACGACATGAGCACCACCGGCACGTCGTGCGGCATCGACTGCACCGCCATGCCGCCGAGCTGACCGGCCATCGAGTACCCGGCGAGCGAGGTGGCGACCTGGTCGTCATGGTGCGTCTGCAACAGGGCGCGGATCTCTTCGATGTGGCCCAGACCCATGCGGAAGAAGTCTTCGACCTTCGTCATCGGGGCCGCGCGCACCCCGAAGTAGGCGCCCTCGAGCAGCCACACCTCGAGCCCACGCGCGACGAGCGCCCCGGCGAGCCACATGCGCGCCCCGTAACCGGCGTCACCCCACGAGGGCGGGAGGATCAACCGCCGCAGGGCCGTGCGCGGCGTGAGCAGCCGGCGCACGTGCATCGTTCGCAGCGACGCGGGGAGGATCTCCGCCGGGCTCTGCGCCGTGCCGTCCTGCACGGTGAGGCCTCGTTCGCGCTTCGGGTCTGACCATTGAATGGTGAGGCCCACCCCCGGTGCGCGCGTCTTCAGCTTCTCGCCGTAGGGCGCGAGCGGCTCGACCTCGCCCCAGCCGTCAGCGAAGATCGGCGTGCGCTTCAGCCAACCCACCGAGATGCGATCGAGCCAGTGCACGGCTCACATGCTCAGCAGGTGGCCGCCGATGAGGGCCATGCCGCCGTCGACCGCGTGAATGCTGCCAGTGACGTACTTCGCGGCAGGCGAAGCGAGGAAGAGCGCGAGCTGCGCCACGTCGTCTTTGGTGCCGAAGCGTTGCAGGGGCACCATCGCCTCGACCTTCTTCTTCGACTCAGCGTCACCGGCGAGGCGGGTCATGCCCTCGGTGTCGTCGATGGGTCCGGGCCAGATCGACATCACGCGC
The DNA here is from genome assembly GCA_044371205.1 of Archangium sp. Taxonomy (GTDB): domain Bacteria; phylum Myxococcota; class Myxococcia; order Myxococcales; family Myxococcaceae; genus Archangium_A. The sequence goes on along the minus strand of JBILUC010000011.1, from coordinate 58,264 downwards.
ACGCCGGCCGCGCCCCATTCCATCGCGAGCGTCTTCACCAGCATGTCGACGCCCGCCTTGGCCGCACAGACATGCGCCTGCATCGGGTACGCGACCGCGGCCTGCGGAGCCGAGATGGCGATCACCACGCCCGGCTTCGTGAGGCGCTCGAAGCCGGCGCGGCAGGCGTTGAAGGTGCCGAGCACGTCGATGTCGAGCACCGCCTTGAACCCGTTGCTCGACATCATGGCCACCGGCGCGGGGAAGTTGCCTGCCGCGCCACAGACCAGCACGTCGATGTCGCCGAACTTCTTCGCCGCGGCGTCAAGCATCGCGTTGACGGCGGCGTAGTCGCGCACGTCGGCGGGGTAGCCCTCGGCGGCGATGCCCTTGCCGCGCAAGCCCTGCACGGCGGCCTCGAGCTTCTCGACCTTGCGGCCGTTGATGCTCACCTTCGCGCCGTGCTCACCGAACGCCTCGGCGATGCGCAGGTTGATGCCGCTCGAGCCACCGGTGACGAAGACGTGCTTCCCGGCGTACAGGCCAGCGTTGAAGATGGAGGTCGTCATTTACGTGTCCAGGCTGAAGGCAGGGGCGGTCGGGTTGCGAGCGCCGTTCATGAAGAGAATCGTCATCGCGCGGAACATGTCTTCGAGCGGCATCACGGGCTGCGCACCCCACGCGGCCATCACCGCGAAGCATTCCATCAGGTAGAAGTCGCAGAGCATCTCAGCGGGAATGAGCGGTGACAGCTCGCCACGGTCGGCGACGGTCTGGAAGCGGCGGCCCATCACGGCGCGCACCTGCTCTGCCTCGCGATCGGCCGCCAGCGAGTTGCGCCGCAGCGACACCACGAACATGTCGGTGACGAGCTTTCGGCGTCGCTCGTGCATCCAGTATCGGGCGGTGCTGGAGATGAACGTCTCGAGCAACTGCTTGAGCGAAACGTTGGTGGGCAGCCCTTCGATGTCGGCGCAGATCTGATCTTCCGAGTCCCTCAACAGCTCGAGCAGCACGTCGTCTTTGGAAGGAAAGTGGAAGTAGAAGGCCGCGCGGCTCACGTCAGCCAGCTGCGCGATGTCTTCGATGCGACACGCGTGCACGCCGTCGCGGGCGAAGATCTCGATCGCCGCCTGGTAGAGCCGTTTCCGGGTCTCTTCTTTCTGCTTGTCTCTCACGAGGCGCTGTCTACCCCGTCCAGTGGGCGTGAACAGCCCCGGAGCCGACCACACCACTGACGTGCGACACTGAGCGGCGATGTGCACGGTGATCCTCGGTGTTCAGCAGAGCCCTGACGTGCCCCTGTGGGTGGCGGCGAACCGCGATGAGGTCCGGTCGCGCGCGGCGAGCCCTCCGAGGTGGTGGCCGGGTGAACACTTCCTCGCCCCGCGAGACGAGCAGGCGGGTGGCTCGTGGTTGGGGCTGACGCGGGGCGGGCTCTTCGTCGGCGTCACGAATCGGTTCCCCTCCGAACGGTTTCCCGAGCGCCAGTCACGGGGCCAATTGGTGCTCGAGGCGCTGCGGTCGCCGAGCGCGCAGGCGCTGCGGGCGCAGCTCGAGACGGTGCCGGCCGATCGCTACAACACATTCCACCTGCTGTACGCCGATCGCGAGGCGGCGTTCGTCACGTGGAGCGACGGGGCGCAGCTCCACCACGACACGCTGACGCCTGGCGTGCATGTGGTGACCGAGCGCAGCCTCGGGGGCGATGATCGCGGCCGCACCGCATTGATCGAGTCACGTCTCCCCTCCCTGCCGCGAGTCGATGGGGTCCCCACGCCCGAGTCACTCCAGCGGCTGCTCGGCACGACCGACGCCGATGAGCCCGCGCGCGGCGTGTGCGTCGACCTGCCAGACTTCAACTACGGCTCGCGCAGCGCGCTGGTGGCCTTGCTGGGGCCGACGCTGGCGCAGTCGCGGTGGTGGTGGGCCGAAGGTCGGCCCGATCGCACCCCATTCATCGAACACCCCGAGCTCATGGAGAGCGCGTGACGCTTGCCCTCGACGTTGACGGTCTGGGCAGCGAGCGGGTGTGCGGTGCGCGACGGCGTGCTCTCCGTGGTGGCCGACGATGACGCCTCACTGCACCGCTACGCGCTCGATGGCCGGCCGCTCGAAGTGACGAGGCTCGTGCCCGACGCGATGCCGGTCGACGCGAAGGCGCGCAAGAAGGTGAAGCCCGACTTCGAGGCGGTGACGTTTCTTTCCGACGGCAGCCTGCTCGCGCTCGGCAGCGGCTCGTCACCCGCTGGGCAACGGGCCGTGGTGGTGGGCGCAGCCACACGCATCGTGTCGTGCACGCCGCTCTTCGCGGCGCTCGGCCGTGAGGTGTCCGACCTGAACCTCGAAGGGCTCAGTGGGCGCGCTCGATTGATCGCGTCGTGAAGATCGAAGGTCTCGCCCGGAAGTCCGCCGATCGCTGGCTGCTCGTCGCCGACGCCGACGATCCCTCGGTGAAGGCGCCGTTGTTCGCTGCACGACTCCCTCTCCCTGCGTGAGCGGGGAGCAGGGAGAGGGTTGGGGTGCGCTTCAGGCCTTCACGAGCGAGCGCAGCACGTACTGCAGAATGCCGCCGTGCTTGTAGTAGTCGAGCTCGTTGGGCGTATCGATGCGGCACGTCGCCGTGAACGTCTTCGTCGAGCCGTCATCGGCCTTCGCGGTGACGGTCAGCTTCTTCGCCGGCGCGAGGCCATCGGCGATGCCAGCGATGCTGAACGTCTCGTTGCCCTTGAGCCCCAGCGACGCAGCGTCTTCGCCTGCCTGGAACTGCAGCGGCAGCACGCCCATGCCGATCAAGTTCGAGCGGTGAATGCGCTCGAAGCTCTTCGTGATGACCGCTTTCACGCCCAGCAACATGGTGCCCTTGGCCGCCCAGTCGCGCGAGCTGCCGGTGCCGTATTCCGCACCACCGAGGATCACGAGGGCCGTGCCTTCCTTCTGGTACTGCATGGCCGCGTCGTAGATCGACATCTGCTCGCCACTCGGCATGTGCCTGGTGACGCCGCCTTCGACGCCCGGCACGAGCAGGTTCTTGAGGCGAATGTTGGCGAACGTGCCGCGCATCATCACCTCGTGGTTGCCGCGTCGGGCACCGAACGAGTTGAAGTCTTCGGGCTTCACGCCCTGCTCGGTGAGGTACTTCGCCGCGGGGCCCTTCTTGTCGATGTCACCGGCCGGCGAGATGTGGTCGGTGGTGATCGAGTCACCCAGCAGCGCCAGCACCCGCGCGCCGTTGATGTCTTTGATGGGCTGCGGGTCTTTGGGCATGTTGTCGAAGAACGGCGGCTTGCGCACGTAGGTCGACTTCGGGTCCCACTCGAAGGTGGCGCCTTCCTTCACCGCGAGGGCCTGCCACTGCGCGTCGCCCTTGAGCACGTCGGCGTAGCGCTTCTTGAACTGCGCCGAGGTGACGCTCTTGAGCGCCGCCGCGACGTCTTCGTTGGAGGGCCAGATGTCTTTCAAGAAGATCGCCTTGCCGTTCTTGTCGGTGGCGATGGCCTCGGTGTTCGGGTCCCAATTCGTGTGGCCGGCGATGGCGTACGCGACCACGAGGCCCGGCGAGGCGAGGAAGTTCATGCGCACGTGCGGGTGCACGCGGCCCTCGAAGTTGCGGTTGCCCGAGATGACGGCCGCGGCCGCGATGCCCGAGTCGACGATGGCCTTCGTCACCGGCGCGGGCAGCGGGCCCGAGTTGCCGATGCAGGTGGTGCAGCCGTAGCCGACGACATGGAAGCCGAGCGCCTCGAGGTACGGCATGAGACCGGCCTCGGTGAGGTAGTCGGTGACGACCTGCGAGCCGGGCGCGAGCGACGTCTTCACCCACGGCTTGACGTCGAGGCCGAGCTCGACGGCCTTCTTCGCGAGCAGACCGGCGCCGAGCAGCACGCTGGGGTTGCTGGTGTTGGTGCACGAGGTGATGGCGGCGATGACCACGGCGCCGTTGGTCAGCTCGTAGCTCTGAGGGCCCTGCGTGACGGTGGCCTTCGCCGAGAGCTTCGCGTCACCATCCTGCACCTTGAGGATGTCTTTCACGTTCTTCGGGAAGGCCGCCTTCATGTCCTTCAACAACACCCGGTCCTGCGGGCGGGCGGGGCCGGCGAGGCACGGCTGCACCGTCGAGAGATCGAGCTCGAGCGTGTCGCTGAACACCGGGTCGGGCGTCGACGCGGTGTGGAAGAGGCCCTGTTCCTTCGCGTACGCCTCGACGAGCGCGATCGACTCGGGCGAGCGGCCGGTGAGCTTCAAGAACTCGATGGTCTCGGCGTCGATGGGGAAGAAGCCGATGGTCGCGCCGTACTCGGGCGCCATGTTGGCGACGGTGGCGCGATCGGTCAGCGGCAGCGAGCTGATGCCGGGGCCGTAGAACTCGACGAACTTCCCGACCACGCCCTTCTTCCGCAGCATCTGCGTGACCGTCAGCACCAGGTCGGTCGCCGTCGCGCCCGCAGCGAGCTTGCCGGTGAGCTTGAAGCCGATGACCTGCGGAATGAGCATGGTGATGGGCTGGCCCAGCATCGCCGCCTCTGCCTCGATGCCACCCACGCCCCAGCCGACCACGCCGAGCCCGTTGATCATCGTGGTGTGTGAGTCGGTGCCCACCAGCGTGTCGGGGTACGCCGCGCCATCGGCTGACTTGAAGATGCCCTGGCCCAGGTACTCGAGGTTCACCTGGTGGCAGATGCCGGTGCCAGGCGGCACGGCGCGGAAGTTCTTGAGCGCCTTCTGGCCCCACTTCAAGAACGCGTAGCGCTCGGTGTTGCGCTCGAACTCGATGTCGACGTTTTCCTGGAAGGCCGATTTGGTGCCGAACTTGTCGATCATCACCGAGTGGTCGATGACGAGATCGAGCGGGCACAGCGGGTTCACCTTCTGCGGGTTGCCGCCCATCGACGCGAGCGCCTCACGCATCACCGCGAGGTCGACCACCACCGGCACGCCCGTGAAGTCCTGCAACAGCACGCGCGCGGGGGTGAACGAGATCTCGGTGTCGGGCTCGTTCTTCGGGTTCCAGTTCACGAGCGCGTCGACGTGTTCTTTCTTCACGACGCGGCCGTCTTCGAAGCGCAGCAGGTTCTCGAGCAGCACCTTCAGCGAAAAGGGCAGCTTCTCGACGGCGGCGAACTGCCTGGCGAGCGTCTGGAGAGAGAAGATGTCGTACGGGATGCCGCCGACGTTGAGCTTGGTGCGGGTCTTGAACGTGTCGATCTGGGCCATGGGGGGTCGTTTATTCCCCGAGCGCGGCGCGTCCAAGTGATTCAGCAGGCCGAACTCACAGCTCCATGTTCTGACGCTCGACGTCGGCCTTGTACTGGCACGGGTGCGAACGAGACGGGAAGAAGTCGTTCACGTGGTCGAGCTCGTAGCGGGCTTGATCGTACTTGCCGAAGCTGAACGCCGAGCGGGCCTTCAAGATCAGCTCGCGGCACTTGTCGTCGAGCGCGCGGCGGGCCTCGTTCATCTTGTCGCGCGACAACTGGTACGTGTACGGCTTGCTGGCCGGCAACGCCTCGAGCGTCAGCCAGGACTCGCGGAAGTTCTTGTACGCGTCCCACCGGTTGCTCGCGCCGATGTCGCGCTGTTCCCACTTGAGCAGGCCGCGTTTGTACTTTTCTTCGGCGTCGAGGATCAGCCCCGCTTCGTCTTTCTCGGGCAGCACGGCGATCTCGACCCACAGGCTGCGGATCATCCACGTGTCTTCTTCGGGCGGGTTGCGCACGTTGTCGAAGGTGATGGTGTTGAGCTCACCGCGCTTCACCAGGTTGGCGGGGATGATGAGCTCGAGTTCCTTCTCGCCGGAGTCGAGGGTGTCGGCGGGGATCCACCCGACCTCGACGCCGTTGACGGTGATGCTCACCTCTTCGCGCGAATTGATGTCCCTGGCGACGTAGTGCAACACCGCCATGACCTGAACCGGCGACTTCACCTCGAAGTCGAAGGTCTTCGAGTCGGAGTGCTCGTACATGATGCCTTCGCCAAGACCGAACGTGTACTCGACCGTCTCGCTGGTGATGAGCTCAGGCTCGGGCGGCTTTGGCTTGGCGTCGACGGGCTTCAAGGCGATCACCAGGGCCACCAGCACGCCCAGCGCCACGAGCCCCAGGCCTGACGCCACCACGGCGCGCACGGGCTTGCTCGCTTCTTCCCAGAACAGCTGAAAGCGGCCCATCGGCCCGGACCGCTTGAAGCGCGCGCGATCGGCCGCCGACAGGGCAGGGCGTTCACCCGATACGCGCACGAGGCGCGGGCGGCCACCACCGGCAACCTCGACGCCCTCGGGGAGATCAGACTCGCTCTTGGCGAGCCTGGTGGCCGGGCGGTTGCCCGACGTGCTGGGCCGACGACCGGGCGCGCTGGGGCGGGGCCCCTTGAGCGCGAGGATCATCTGGGTCGACCGCACGCCCATTTCCTTCACCTCGTCGCGCGAGGCGCCTTTGGGCAACATCGCCACGCCCTTGTTGCGCGACTTCTTGAGCTCGCTCACCGACACGATGCGCGTGTGCGCACCTTCGCCGGCCACGTTGGGGTCGGTCTGCGGATCTTCTGGCGCGAGGTCGACAGGCTTGAAGCTGAAGGCCACCGGCCCCAGCGAAATCGAGTCACCGTCTTTGAGCGACTGCTTGCCCGCCACCTTCGCGCCGTTGACGATCGTGCCGTTCGACGAGCCGAGGTCTTCGATGAAGAACGATGTGCCCTCAACGCTGATGCGCGCGTGCTTTCGCGACACACCGGCCTCGTAGAGGATCACGTCGCACTCGGCGGTGCGCCCGATCAGCACGGAAGCCTGGTCGAATTCGAACTCGCGACCGGCTTCCTTGCCCTCGGAGATGACGAGCTGAAAACCCATGAACTCAGGACGACTGTAGTGAGGCCTTTGCGGCCTCGGCAACAACTCGTCTCGCCCATTCGGGCTCCACCACCCGGGCCTCCCCCCCGAACGAGATCACCCAGCAAGACAGCCAGGCCTCGGAGTCTCCCGGCACCGTGACCACCAGGCTGCCATCGGGCTGCATCTGGCCTGCGCTGCCGAAGCGCTCCTGCTGGTACGGCGCGAGCTCGGGCGTGAAGCGCACCGTGACGGTCTTCTCGGCGCGGGTGGTCTGGCCGGGACCCGCCTCGGGCGTGAAGGAGGTGCTGGTCACCTGCAACGCGGCGATGCGATCGACGCGGAAGAGGCGCTCTCCGTTGCGACTCAAACAAAAGCCGCGCAGGTACCACTGGCCGCGGTGGCTCAGCAGCTCGAGCGGGCGAACGCGGCGGTGTTCCTGCTCGCCGCGCGCGACGCCGACGTAGTCGAACTCGACCTCGTGGTGCGCCACCACCGCCTGGGTCAGCGGCGCAATGCCATCGGCGCCCTGCGTCTGCACGTCGAGGCGGGTCTTCAATTCCTTGAAGCGCGCGGCAGCGTCTGAGGGCAACACGCGCTCGAGCTTTTGCAGGGCGGCGGCCAGTGCGCTCCCGGGCTCTGGCTTGAGCAGCGCTGCAGCCGTGGCGAGCGCGACACCCTCGGCCGCGGTGAGGCGCGGCGGCGCAGAGAGGCGCTGATCGAACTGCACGTAGACCTTGTCGTCTTCGACGTAGAGGTCGACGAAGTCATCGGGCTGGAAGGGCGGGTGACCGATGAGCGTGACGAGGTCGAGCTCTTCGAGGAGCTCCTTCTTCGAGCAGCCCACGGCCGCGGCGACCTCATCGACGGTCCTGCCCGGGTGCTTCGAGACGAAGGGCACGAGAAAGAGCAGGCGCTTCAAGCGCTCGGCGGCGAGCGTGCTCATGCGGCACCTCCGTGGGCGTCGAGGACCTTCTGGGCGAGCGTCTTCACCTCGCTGCGCGCGCTCTCGGGCGACACCACGCGGGCCCCCTTGCCGAGCGAAAGCACCTGGTGGAGCAGCGGCTCGAGGTGCGTCGCCTTCACGCGGGCTTCGCTCTTCACCGCCTCGACGCCGAAGAGCTGCGAGGCGAGCGCCGCGAACTCGGGCGTGAGCGCGAGCGTCACCTCGACGGGCTCGTGAATGCGGTGGTGCCACGGCCAGCTCGCGACGTGCTGGTCGAGCACGAAGTCGGCAGGCACCGTGAAGTCGGCCTGCTTCGGTTTGCTCTGGTTCATCTCCGCGCGGCGAATGCGGTGCACGTAGAAGGTGCGGAGCTCTTTGCGCAGGTGGCAGTAGCCGACGAGGTTCCACACGCCGCGGCGCAGGGCGAGCCCCCACGGGTCGACGCGTCGCGAGGTGACCGTCTTCGTGCGCGGGGAGAAGTACTCGAGGTCGAGCGCCTTGCGCGCGCCGATGGCCTCCCAGAGGGTCTCGAGGCGCTGGGGCAGTTCTTTCGAATCACCAAGCTCGAGGCGCACCTGCGTGGTGGGCAGCGGGGTGTTCGCGAAGAAGCCGACCTTGCGCAGCGCGTGGGCGAGTTCCTGTCGGCCGGGGAAGGCGCCCGAGGCGAGCGCAGCAGAGCCGGTGGCGTAGAGCACCGCGAGCTCGTCGGCGGTGAAGCCCGGCTCGGGCAGGTAGTACGCCTCGCGATCGAGCAGGTAGCCGCCTTCGTCGTCGTCACGTGCCGGGACGAAGCGAAGCGGCACCCCGAGCTCGTGCAGCTCAGCCTTGTCGCGCTCGAACTTGCGCTGCGACGCGTCGTCGGTGCCCGTGTAGTCGTCGGGGAACGTGTCGCGGATCTCGTCGAGAGACATCGGCTTCTTCGTGTCGAGGAAGAAGGCGACCAGGTTGAGGAGTCTCTCGGTGCGATCCATGGGCCGCGGCCTTCATACTCCTGCCGGTCGGATTCCGAGTCGATCGATTGCCGAGAGCAGCCGGAGCACGTCTTCTTCTTCGTTGTAGACGTGGGTGGAGATGCGCAGCCCTCCCGCGCGGGCGGTGGTGGACACCTTCTCTTCTCGGAGCAGCGCACGCACCGCGTCCATCGGAGCGCCCTGCACCGGCACCACACAGATCCCCGACAACGTCTCGCGCGCGTCGGGGGTTGTGGGCACGAAGCCGCGCTTTCGCAGTTCGGTGCGCAGCAACGTCTGCAGCGATTGCGCGTGGGCGAGGGTGTTCGCGACGCCGACGGCTTCGTGCAAGGTGAGCGCGGCGTCGAGGGCGACGAGGCCGACCCAGCTGCCCCCACCGGCTTCGAGGGCGGAGGCCTCCGTTCTGAACTTCGTGCCCGTCGCGGTGAAGCCGTGCGCGTCGTCGGTGCGAGTGGCGTGCACCCATGATTGGAATTGCTCAGAGGGTTCGACCGAGAGCCAGCCGCCGAAGGGCAGTTGCGTGCTCTCGAGCCACGCCTTCTTCACGAAGAGCATGCCCGTGCCGTACCCGGCCATCAGCCACTTGTGACTGGTGGCGGCGAGGAAGTCGGCGTGGAGCGCGGTGACGTCGAGCGGCACGTGGCCGATGCCCTGCGCGGCGTTGACGATGAAGGCGAGGTCACGTGAATGGCAGAGCTTCGAGATCGCGTGCAGATCGACGCGCAAGCCAGTGCCGAACTGCACGGCGCTGACGGCGATGGCGCCGGTGTGCTTCGTGAGCGCTGCTTCGAAGTCTTCGATGGGGGCGGTGCCGTCAGGGCGCAGCCGTACGCCGCGCAACGTGAGGCCGTCGAAGAGCAGCGGCAGGGTGGTGCTGGGAAACTCGCATTCCAGCGTGAGCACTTCGGTGATGCCGCGCTGCTTGAGCAACTGACCGATGACGTGAAAGCCGAAGCTGGTGCTCTGGGTGAAGGCGAGCTCGGAAGGCGTGCAGTTGAGGAAGCGGGCGAGATGGGCGCGGGTCTCGTCTTTCGCCTTCGCCCACGATGGGTAGCCGACGTCGCCGCGCTCGAGCGTGTCGCGGAGGAAGCGGTTCATGGCATCGAATACCGGCTGCGGGGTGGGCGACGAAGCAGCCGCGTTGAGCCAGGTGAAACCCGACAGTGCAGGCAGGTGGGAGCGCAGCTCACGGGGCGTCATGGGCGGGGCCATCATGCACAGGGAATACGGTGTTCGCCGCTGTGTTGCGGGTTGAGGCCATGGGCTCTCACACGCAATCGGGCACGGCTGTCTTCGTTGCGGGTGACACGATGTCAGGGCGCCCGCGAAGTGCGTGTTCGGAGTGTCAGCCCGTCCGCAGTCGTGGCGTGCCAACCGGTCGAATTCGCAGGTCGCTTGGGCAGGTCTTCATGTTGCAGTCGGAGGAACACCGATGAGGTCCACCATCTTCCGCTTTTCGTCGGTGCTCCTGCTCGGTTTGACGGTGTTGGCCGTCAGCTGCGCGTCTCAGGTCCCCGTCACGCGCGTGCCCGAGCAGCTCTATCTCGCGGTCGAAGTGCAGGAACAGGGTCACACCATCGCCCGGCCGAAGGTCGTCGGGTACGAGGGGCGGAACATCACGGTTGAGCGCCGCCAGCCCGACTCGGCGATGGCCGATTACAGGCTCGTCTTGATCCCGAAGGAAGAGGGGCAGGGGTACGGCGTGAAGCTCGACCTGCAGTTGCCGAGCGGTCGTCGGCTCGGTCACGTGGGCCTGTTGCACGGCGAAGAGCGCCGGGTTCTGCTCGACAACGAGATCGAGCTGAAGGTGATGCTCATGCGCGTCGATTCAGACGAGTTCCGGGCGCTGGTGCAGAAGAAGCCCCGCCTCGGCAAGAACGCCATCTGATCGACCGCTGATTCCCCCTCACGGGCGCTTCCCCTTCAGGCCTGCGCATCAGGCCCTTCCGGCCCGGCCCCCTTCAGGCCCGGCGGCGCCGCAACCGCAACGCGACCAGCGCCAACAGGCCGAACAGCGTCGAGCCATCGGTCGCCCTGCACCCACAGCCACCTCCACGCAGGCCGTTCTCGGGAATGAGGTTGTCGACGCCGCCGTCTTCGACCTCGCCCGCGTCGGCAAGCCCCGCGTCGAACGCCCCCGCGTCGATCTCGGAGGAGCCTCCATCGAGACCTCCATCGACCCCGGCATCGGAGATGAGGCCTGCGTCGACCCCCGCGTCGACGGCGGGGAACTGCACGGTGAAGCTGCTGGTGCTCTCAGCGCTCGAGTTGCCGGCAGCGTCGGTTGCGTCGGCCCGCACCTCGTGAGGCCCTTCACCGAGCACCTGACCGGGGGGAACGGGCACGCTCCACTTGCCGTTCATGTCGGCGACCGCGGTGCCGATGATCACCCCATCGACGGCGACACGCACAGTCGCGCCGGGTTCGGCCGTGCCAGAAATGCTCGGCGTGGCGTCACCGATCACCGCGCCCATTCCAGGGGAGAGGATGTCGGGGCTCGCCGGCGCCACGGTGTCGACCGTGAACGGGGTCGCCGGCGAAGCGGGGCTCGCATTGCCAGCCGCGTCCGTCGCCGTCGCGGTGACCGTGTGGGCCCCATCGGCCAGCGGCACGGGAGAGGTGAACGACCAGGCACCGTTGCGATCGGCGACCGTCAGGCCAACCGCGACCCCGTCGACGAAGATGGCCACCGTCGCACCCGGCTCCGCCTCGCCACGCACGGTGGGCGTCGAGTCTGCCAGGACCGAGTCCGTGGCCGGGGCCTGAATCGTCGGAGCGCCGGGCACCGAGGTGTCGGTCTCGAACGAAACTGGCATCGACGAGGGGCTTTGGTTGCCAGCGGCGTCGCGAGCGGTCGCTGAGACGGTGTGCGCGCCGTCAACGAGCGCTGTGGTGGGCGTGAACGACCAGAGCCCGGCGCCGTTCGCGGTCGTGGTGCCCAGGACGAGCCCATCGACGGTGACCGTCACGGTGCTGCCGGGCTCTGCGGTGCCGGCGTACGTCGGAGTTCCAGTGGCCAGCAGTGCGCCCGCCGCAGGCGTCGTCACCGAGGGCGCGACCGGCGCCTGGGTGTCGACGGTGAAGGTGTGAATGACCGATTGCGGCCCGGTGTTGCCGGCGAGGTCGGTCGCCTGCGCGCTGACAGTGTGCACGCCGTCGGTCAGCGCCGAGGGCAGCAGCAGCGTCCACGAGCCATCGGCCGCGGCCACGGCGCTCCCCACCAGCCCCGAGTCGACGATGACGTTCACCGTCGACCCCGGCTCTGCCTGGCCTGACACGGTCACTTGCGCGCTCGCCAATGCGGCCCCCTGGGCCGGGCTCTGAACGTTGGGCGCGACGGGCGCCTGCGTGTCGAGCACCCACGTGAAGCTGGCGGGTGTGGTGTCGAGCTCTGCCGTGGGCGTGTAGCGGGCACGCGCCTCGAGCCGGTGGCTGCCATCGGCCAGGCCCGTGATGACCGCGGGGTTCGCGCACGCGGCAAAGGCGCCGGTGTCGACGCGGCACTCGAAGGTCACGGGGGCCTTGTTGCTCGAGAAGCTGAACGACGCGCTCGACGCGTTGGTCGGCGATCGCGGCCCCGACAGGATGGAGGTATCGAGCACCGTGGTGTCGATGGTGAAGACGACCTGCGCCGCCGCCGGGCTCGTGTTGCCCGCAGCGTCTCTCGCGGTGCCGCTCACCGAGTGCTGGCCCTGCGAGAGCGGCGCGGTGGTGAACGCCCATGCACCGCTGGCGTCAGCGACCGCCGTGCCCACCGCCACGCTGTCGATGATGACGGTGACCACGGCGTTGGCCTCCGCCGTGCCGCGCACCACGGGTGAGACGAGGCCGATCGTGCTGCCGGCCGCCGGCTCGGTGACGACGGGCGCGGGGGGGGCGGCGGTGTCGACCGCAAAGGTCCGCGGGGTGCTGGCGGCCGAGGTGTTGCCCAACGCGTCGGTGGCCTGCACGGTGATGCTGTGGGGCCCATCGGCGAGCGCGGCCGGGGTGAACGAGAAGGCGCCATTCGATGCAGCAACCGTGGTGCCGACCACCACGCCGTCGATGCGAATGGTGACGACCGAGCCCGGGTCGGCTGAGCCCTGCACGAGGGGGCGGTCGCTGCTCGACGACGAGCCCGCAGCGGGGGTCACCAGCGTCGGGGTTGCGGGCGCGGTGGTGTCGACCGAGAACGAAACCGTAGGTCCGGCTGTGCTCTGGTTGCCCACCGCGTCGGTCGCACGTGCGCGCACGGTGTGAGGTCCGTCGGCGAGCGGGGAGGGCGACAAGAGCGTCCACTGACCACTCGAGTTGGCCACTGCCGTGCCGACGATGAGGCCGTCGATCTCGACTGCGACGGTGCTGCCCGCTTCGGCGATGCCAGAGAACGTGGGGCTGGCGTTCGCCACGGTGCTGCCGTTCGTGGGGCTGGTGACGGTGGGGGGGAAGGGCGCCGTGGTGTCGATGGTGAAGGGGCGCGCCAGCGACTGCGGGCTGACGTTGCCCGCGAGATCCTGCGCCGTCGCACGCACCGTGTGGGCGCCGTCTGCCAGGTTGGTGGGGAGCGTGAAGCTGAAGCCGCCGAGCGCGTTGGCGGTGACCGTGCCGACGGCCACTCCGTCGACGAAGATCGTCACCAGCTCACCAGCCCCTGCGACCCCGCTCACGACCGGTCGTGCTGTCGAGAGCGCCTCGTTCGCCGTGGGGGCATCGATGGTGGGCGCCAGCGGCGCCACCGTGTCCACCGACCAGGTCTGGGTGGCCGGGGTGGGGTCGACCTCAGCGCCTCGCACCGCGCGCACGCGCAGCGAGTGAGGGCCTTCACCGAGCGCGGTGAAGGTCGACGGGTTGCCGCAGCCGCTGAAGCCGAGCCCATCGAGGTCGCACTCGAAGCTGGCCCCCGGCTTGTTCGCGCTGAAGACGAAGGTCGCGCTCGCCGAGTTGGTGAGGGCCGCAGGGCCTGACGCGATGCTGGTGTCGAGCAGCGTGAGGTCGACGGTGAAGGTCGACGCAGGCGACTCCGCACCGGTGTTGCCGACGGCGTCGGTGGCGCGGGCGCTGACGGTGTGTGCGCCGGCTCCGAGGGCGATGGGCGAGGTGAAGGTCCACGCGCCTGTGGCATCGGCGAGCGCGGTGCCGAGCACCATGCCGTCGACGCGCACCGACACGGTGCTGCCCGGTTCCGAGGTGCCGGTGATGGTGGGGGTGGCGTTCCCCACGGTGCCCCCGTTGGCCGGCGTCAGCACGAGCGGGGCGGGAGGCGGCGTGCGATCGACCACGAAGATGTTGATGGCGGAGCTCGGGCCGGTGTTGCCTGCGGCGTCACGCGCCGTCGCTGACACCACGTGGGTGCCATCGGCGAGCGCAGGTGAAGTGAAGGTGAAGGTGCCGCCACTGCTGGCCACCGCGGTGCCGACGGCGATGCCGTCGATGAAGATGGTGACGGTGCTGCCGGGCTCGGCGGTGCCGGTGACGACGGGCTGGGCGACCGCGAGGCGTGCACCGTTGGGAGGCGCAGTCAGGGTGGGCGCCGCAGGCTGCGTGACGTCGATGAGCCAGATGACGGTGGCGCCGACGGGATCGACCAGCGGGCCCAGCACAGCACGCACCACGAAGGTGTGACTGCCTTCTGACAGCACGCCCGTCGTGAGCGGCGACGTGCACGAGGTGAAGGGTGCCCCGTCGAGCGAGCACTGGAAGGTCGCAGTGGGGTTGCCGGGCGAGTTGAAAGAGAAGGTGCCGGAGTTGGCGTTGCTCGGGTTCGAAGGCCGCGCGGTGATGACGGTCGAAGGGGGCACCTGGCAGGTGAAGGTCGTGGGGTTGCACGCCCTGCCGCCGGTGCAGTCGGCGCTGCTCAGGCACCCGCGACAGACGCCGAAGGAGGTGTCGCACACGGGCGTGGGGGCGGCGCAGTTCGCGCTGGCGTTGGTGTTGGGGACGGTGGCGACCAGCCGCGAGCTGTCGGTGGCATCGGGCAGACAGTCGTTGTCGTCGTCAGGGTCCTCGAAGTTGAAGAGCCCATCGCCATCGGTGTCGGGGGCGACCGAGGTGCAGCTGCCGCCTTCCAGCGAATCGGCGATGCCGTTGCCGTCGGTGTCGAGCCGCTGCGCGGGGCGGAGCTGCACGGCCCAGTCGTTGAGGCCGTTGCCGCCCACCGTCTGCACCATCACGGGCCTGGTGGAGGTGATGGTGTAGAGCGCGTTGGCGGGCAGGGCGAGGAAGCCGTCGGCGTTGAGCGTGGTGACGGTGGGCGCGCCCCCGCTCGACCAGGTGACCTGGGTGTTGGCCTCGAGCGCAAAGACGGTGGCGCCCTGCGTCTGCGAGTGAACAAGGAAGTTGCGACCGTTCTCGCCGAAGTTGGCGGTGAGATCGTCACCCATGTCGGCGATGCCGGTGCCGCCCTCGAGGTCGCCGGCCCACACCGTCACCGGGCCCGTCGCCGTGAGGCGGTACTGCGCGGTGCCGAGGCTCGCGAAGCCGTTGGCGGCCGTGTTGAGGAACGCAGTGCGCGCAGGCACGCTGATGTTCTGGTACCCGGCGGTCGGTGTCGCTGCTGCACCCGTCACCGTCTGGAGGCTGAAGGTAATCGCGCTGCTGCCAGCGTTGAACACCGCGAGAGACCCGCGCGCCCACGCGTACGTGCTGAAGACGAAGTCGACGCCGCGATCGTTGTTGCAGTCTTCGAGCAGCTGATTGGCCGCCGTCGGCACCGGGGGCACCGCGGTGTTGCCGTTGCCTGAGTTGGCCTGCACCGCGATGAGCGCCGCAGAGGTGGTGGCCGGGGGCGCGCTCGACTCCACCGAGTAGGTGCTGCCGGTCACCACGCCGGGGATCTGCCAGCGCTGGCCCGCAGCGAGGGTAGGGCTCACGGCGATCTGCGTGCCCGAGCCGTCGAGCACCCGAACCACCGCCGGGTCGCGCGTGTACACGAACTGCTGGTTCGCGCCGTTGGCCATGGGCGTGAAGACGAAGCGCGTACCCCAGAACTTGCGACCGTCTTCCTGCGGGTAGAAGAACGAGCCCGAATAGTTGCAGCAGTCAGCGCCCAGCACGGCCAGCACCGGCCTCGAGGTGACGAGCTTGAACTCACGCGTGGTGTTGAGCGCGAGGTCGACCCGGCTGAGGCGCGCCAGCGTGCCCTGCTGCACCAGCGCGTTGCCGGGCAGGGTGCGCACTTCCCAGGTCGTGCCGTTGGTGATGCCGACCAGCGTCAGCCGGCCCGAATTTTGAGGGTTTCGACCGAAGTAGGTTTCGGCTGAAGCAAGGGGTGCAGCCAACAGCACACACAGAGCCCAGAGTCGCATGCCCGCGTCGTAGGCAAGTTCAGAACCATTCGAAGTCTTTGGATTGTCAGTGGGTCAAACTGTCCGACATGTTGCAAAGTGCAACAACTCCGCAAAAGACGTCATTCGCTTCTGCTCTCGGTGAACTCAGTCGTCGTCGGGGCCCTTGCGGAGGCCGAGGCGTTTGCGGAGTTCCCGGGCGGCCTGACGTGAGATCTCGACGGCGAGACCCTCTGACGTGCGCGCGGTGTAGCCGCCGGTCTCGAGCGGCTCGAGCTTCGCGACGGCGTTCAAGTTGAGCAGCGCCCGGCGGTGCACCCGTTCCATGGCTGGGAGCCGCTCGTGGAGTTCCTGCAGCGTGAAGTCGGTGAGGAACTTGTCGTTTACGGTGAACACCGTGACGAGCTCGTCTTCGAGTGTGGCGTGGGTCACGTTCGACGGGTCGATCAGCACCACGCCCTGTCGCGTGGTGATCGCCAGCCGTGACAGCTGGCTCTGCTTCACCGCCGTCTCGAAGCTCGTTCGCGCCTCGCGCTTCTTCGCCCGCTCGAGCGCCTTCGCGAGCCGCGCGGCCTCGATGGGCTTGAGCAGGTAATCGACCACGCCCGCTTCGAACGCTTCCACCGCGTGCTCTGCGTGCGCGGTGCAGAAGATCACGAACGGCCCGTTCGCCGGCCACGCCGCCACCGCCTGCGTGCCCGTCAACCTCGGCATCTGAATGTCGAGCAACACCACGTCGATGCCGCCGGCCTTCACGCGTTCCAGCACCTCGCGGCCATCGGTCGCTTCGCCGACGACCTCGACGCCCTCCATCTCGCCGAGCAGCCGCTTCAACCGCGCGCGCGCGAGCTGTTCATCATCCGCGACGAGGATCTTCATGAGCGGTTCTCCGACTGGGTGGTGGGCATCTTCAACGTGGCGCGGGTGCGCTCATTCCCAACGGCTTCGACGACCAGGGATGCGGCCCGGCCCCACGTCAGCTCGAGCTGCTTGCGCAACGAGGGCAACCCTTCGCTGCCTTCGCGCGGGCCTCTGTACGGCCCCGGGTTCTCGAGCACGAAGGTGAGCGTGCCGTTCGTGTCGGCGATCGAGCAGCGCACCACGCCGCGATGGCCCGCGGCTGGCCCGTGCTTCACCGCGTTCTCCGCCAGCGACACCAACGACATCGGAGGCACCTGCACCTTCGGCAGCGGGCTGGGCACCTCTCGCTCGAGCGTGAAGAGCGCCTTGTCGCGCAACAGGTGCAGCTCGAACACCTTCTCGACGAGCTCGAGCTCCTTCTCGAGGGACCACAGCGGTTCCTTCACGCCCTCGAGCACGCCGCGCAGCATCGCCGAGAGCTTGAGCACCGCGGCCTCGGCGACCTCACCGTCGATGCGGCACCACTCGGCGATCGCGTTGAGCGTGTTGAACAGGAAGTGGGGGTCGAGGTGCGCCTTGATCGCCAGCAGCCGCGACCGTTCCGCTTCGGCTTGCAGCCGCTCGACCCGCTTCTCGAACCCGATGTCGCGCCCGAGCCCCCAGCCGCCAACGAGGAAGAGCGCGATGATCACCAGCAGCGAGGTGCGGTCGGTGAGGAACGTGTACCCGATGCCGAAGAGCTTCGGCACGCCCACGCCCACGCTGAGAATGACACCCGCTCCCACCAGTGCGTAGAGCGCTGCTCGAACCGCGCCGTGGCTGAACTCGAGCCCGTCGGGGAAGAGCACGCGGTAGCTCACCGGCGCCACCACCATGAAGCTCAGGCACATGCCGGCGCCGACCCAGAGGCCGCGTTGATCGATGCTCCATTCGCTCTGGGCGACGAGCAAAGTGGTGCAGACCGCGAGCGACGGGAGCAGCCGCCGCGGGGCGAGCAACGCCTTCCAGGTCGCGCGAACGATGGATCCTTCGGGTACCAGCACGATGCTGCTCACGGAGAAAAGCCTCGCACACCGGGGTGTAAAGCCACGTTGATTTGGGGCTGAGTGGTCAGCTGACGGCGGTCAACGGTCGGCGCGGTGACGTCACTTCGTCGTCGAGAGTCGATTCACCCCTCTCGCCAACCCTCTCTCCCGCGGGAAGAGGGAGATTGGAACGGGTGGCACACGACCTGCTCAGTCCGTTCGCGTCGTGCCGGTGGAAGGGGGGTCCACCGGATTTTTCTCGTGGTGCGCGCTCGCGTGGGCGGCGCTATCACCCGCTCCCATGATCGAAGAAGGCAAGAAGGCCCCGGCGTTTTCCCTGAAGAACCAGAGCGGTGAGACGGTGAAGCTGGCGGATTACGCCGGCAAGAACGTCGTCCTCTACTTCTACCCGAAGGACGACACGCCCGGCTGCACCACCGAGGCGTGCGACTTCCGCGATCAGCACAAGGCGCTCGCGAAGGCCGGCGCGGTGGTGATGGGTGTCTCGCCCGACGACGAGAAGCGCCACGCGAAGTTCGCCGGCAAGTACGGCCTGCCCTTCACGCTGCTCGCCGACACCGAGCACACGGTCGCCGAGAAGTACGGCGCCTGGGGCGAGAAGAGCCTCTACGGCAAGAAGTACCTGGGCATCATCCGCAGCACCTTCCTCATCGGGAAGGACGGCAAGGTCGCGAAGGTGTGGCCCAAGGTCAAGGTCGCCGGCCACGCCGACGAGGTGCTCGAGACCCTGAAGTCGCTCAAGTGAAGTGACTTCGTGCGAGGCTCGCGGGTGCATGCGCACTCTCGCCGCCTCGTTCGTCGCACTGTGGGCCTCCGGTTCGTTTGCCGCCGCGTGGGACATCGAGCCGCCGCCGCGCGGCCAGTGGGTGAAGGACACCACCGGTCGCGTCTCGAGCTCGACCGTCAGCCAGCTCAACGCCATCGCCGCGTCGCTCGACGCCTCGGGCGCGGGGCAGCTGGGCGTGCTCGTCATCGACACCACCAGCGGCACCAACCCGCGCGACTTCGCGACGGGCGTCTTCAACTCGTGGGGTGTCGGCCACGCGGGCGCGAACGACGGCATCCTCCTCTTCTTCGCGCTGGGTGATCGCAAGTCGGAGATCGTGCTCGGCGACGGCTCGCCCGTGCGCAGCTCGCAGACCGACGTGGTGATGCGCAACGACGTGGTCGCCAACATGAAGAAGGGCCGGCTCGAGGATGCGCTGCTCGAGAGCGCACGTTCCCTCGACGCCCTGATGCGCGGCGCCGGCAAGAAGGCCGCCCCGCACCCCGATGACAACGGAGGCCTCGGGCCCAACACCTTCGTCACCCCGCGCACGCCGACGAGCTCAGTCGATGTGCTCCTGGCGCCCTTCCGGGAACGCCAACGGTCGTTCCCCGAGCGCAGCCCGCGCACGTGGGTGGTCGATCTCAACGAGAGCGTCAACGCGAGCCTCACCCCCTCGCAGCGCGCGCAGCTCGACGTCGCCGCCAGCGACATCTATTCGTCGAACCAGGGTCGCATCTTCTTCCTCATCTACCGGAGCACCGCGCCGTCCCCCTCGATCGGAGAACTGGCCGAGGCGCTCGCGAACCAGGTGCGGCCGCTCTCGAAGCTGCCCGCCGCCGTCATCGCGCTCGATCTCAATGGGCCAGAGGGCTTCATTCACCTGCCCCCCGGTGTCGCCCAAAGCCCGTGGGACTTTCAGCAGCTCGATCGCGCGCGCATGAACCTCGACGCGAACGCCTCGTTGGATCGGGTGGCTGCGTTGCTCGACGCGCAGCGCTTTGCCCAGCAGGCCTTGATCACCGGCATCCCCCCTCGCCCGATGAAAGACGTGCTCGACGAAGGCATGCGACGCAATCAGGGCACGTTGATGTGGGGTGGTGGCGGCGCGTTGCTGGGCGGCTTGCTGCTGCTGCGTCGGTGGAACCGCAAGCGCGTGCGCGTCTGCGAGAAGTGCAGTCACCCGCGCCTGCTCTTGAGCGAAGAGGCCGACGACGAGCACCTTGGAAAAGGGGAGCGGAAGGAAGAGAGCATCGGCTCGGTCGACTACGACGTCTGGTGGTGCAGCCGGTGCGAAGATCCCCTCGTGCTGCGCTACGGCGCCATCTTCACCAGCTACGGCAAGTGCCCACAGTGCGCGGCGAAGACGAAGAGCTCGACGAGCACCACGCTGCAGCACGCGACCGAGTACTCAGGTGGGCTGGTGCAGGTCGATGAGCGCTGCGCGAACTGCAGCTACACCAACAGCTACACCCGCACCACCCCGCGCATCACGCGCTCCTCGAGCTCGTCTTCGTCGAGCAGCAGCAGCTCGAGCTTTGGGGGTGGCAGCTCGTCAGGCGGTGGCAGCAGCGGCTCGTGGTGAACGACCGACCTGACCCTTCGACATGCGGTGGTGGTCGGCCCGCTGGCAGTCAACGCTGCAGCCTTCAGTCAACGAACTCCGGTCACCTCGCTCGGGCACGGGTGGGTTACGGCGACGGTTGCCGCGCTCGCAGCGACGGAATCGGGCGATGCCCCGAACTGAAGACTCAGGGGTTGAGCCAGCCCTTGTCCCAGCCGGTGCCCGCCTTCACGTACTGCTCGCGCCAGTGCAGCCGAAACTCGTGGGCCTTCCAGAACTCGATGCGCTGCGGCTTCACCCGAAAGCCACCCCAGTGCGGGGGGCGCGGCACGTGCTGGCCTTCGTATTTCGCGGTGAGTTCGGCGAGGCGGCGCTCCAGCGTCTCGCGTGAATCGAGTGCCTCGCTCTGATGAGACGCCCACGCACCGAGCTGTGAGACGCGCGGTCGCGACGCGAAGTATTCGTCTGACTCGCGCTCGTCGACGCGCTCCACCTCGCCCTCGATGCGCACCTGCTGATCGAGCTCGCGCCAATAGAAGTTGAGCCCCGCGCGGCCGGCCGACAGCAACGCCTGCCCCTTCGACGACGTGGAGTTGGTGAAGAACACGAAGCCGCGCTCATCGAAGTCTTTGAGGAGCACCGTGCGCACGGCCGGTTGGCCCTTCGCGTCGACGGTCGCGAGCGACATGGCGTTGGGGTCTTTCGCGATGGCGCGCTTCGCCTCGGCGAAGACGGTGCCGAAGCGCTCGAAGGGCTCTTTCCACGGGGCAAACGTCATGACGGCTCAGCTCCACTCGGCGAAGAAGGTGCGGTCGCTCTTGTTCTTGCGCTCGAAGCGCGCAATTCGCACGCCCTTCGCGTTTTCAGGCGACGTCTGGGTTTGTCAAATGGTCTTTTCGGCCTGCAGTTTGCTTTTCCGATTGCGCATGGAACCCGTACGAACTCCCTCGCTGGTCGAAGCCCAGTGGAACTCGGTGAAGGACGAAGTGCAGCGCGACTGGTTTCAACGCCTGAGCGAGGTCCCTCCCGATGGAGACGGCGGGGCCGTGGGCGTGCGCCAGTGGAGCGAGGCCGAGCCCGCGGTGCGCTACGGCTACTTGACGCGCATCACCTACGGGCTCGAGCCCGTGCCCTGGACCGAAGAGGTCGATCGCGAGCTGTCGCGTGGGTGGAGCAACACGTTCACGGGTCGCACCTTCGAAGAGGTTCGAGCCGACGTGCGCCTCGGGTGGTGTGCGCGCCATCCATTCGGTCTGTCGAAATGAGGGGCCCCCATCATCTTGATGGAGCGCTGGTCGGCTGATTCAGGCGGGCGTCAGCTTCGACCAGCACTTCCCGCACCGCGTGGCGGCCGTCATGCCCTCGGCGCCGCAATGTGGACAGGTGCGGCGCTGCGGCTCGGGTCCCAGGTCGAGCTCGGTCACCAGCGCGCCAAACACGCGGTCGAGCTGGGTGTGGGGCGCGGCGGTGAGCCCCGCGAGCTCCTTGCTGACGAGGGACAGGGCCCTGCGGACTCGGGTCGATTGCGCGTCATTCATGAGGGAACTCCAGCGAGGGTGGGGTCGCCGAGATCGACGAGCAACAGCTCGAGATCCTCCCTGGCGGTGAGTGACAGCGCGTGCTCGCCGGTGAAGCCAACTCCATCGCCGGCGCTCAGTTCCATCTCGGGCAGGGCGCCTTCCCCACTGACGATGTGGAGCCAGGCCACGTGCCCTTCAGCGATGGGGTGTACCACGTGTTGGCCCGGCGCGAGGATGGCGGAGAACACCTGCGCGTCTCGATGCAGCCGCAGCGAGCCCTCACGCGCGTCTTTCGAGGCGATGAGGCACAGCCGCCCGCGCCGCTCGGCCACCGCGAAGCGCTTCTGCTCGACGCCTGCGAGCTGCGCGGGCTCGGCGCGCAGCCACAGCTGAAAGACGTGCGCCCATTCGGAATGCGAGGCGTTGACTTCTTTGCGACGCAGATCACGCGTGGTGCTCATGCGCTGGAACTCGCCGGCCTGCATCGAGTGTTCGAGGGCGATCTGCCCTTCGCAGACGTAGGTGATCACCTCCGAGTCACGGTCGAGCACCTGCGGCACCGCGGCGCCGGGCGGCAGGCGGTATTCACTCAAGAACTCGAGCGCACCGAAGCCGGCATGGAGGGGGTCGCTGTGACGTCGAGGCGAGAACGTGTTCCATAGCTCCTGCCGCTTCGTCAGGGTGTGGAACCGCTCGTCGCTCTTCCGAAGGGTCAGCATCGCGATGACCAGACAGCAAGCGTCGAGCCGTCTGCGGCCGTTCCTGAATGCAAGGGCTTGGCAGGGCGGCCCGCATCACCTTGATGGAGATGACGTCAGTTCTTGCGCTCGCCAGCCGGTACGCGCGGCGACGTCATGCCGTAGCTGCGCAGCTTGCGGTACAGCGTCGCGGAGCCGATCTTCAGCTGCTGCGCGGTGTGCGTCTGGTTGCCGCCGTTACGCGCGAGCGCCGCGACGATGTAGTCCTTCTCGATCTCGGCCAACGGTCGAATGCCCGCGAGCGCCCGCACGTTGGGGTCGAGCGGCGGCACGGTGATGATGGCCCGCAGCTCCTCGGGCAGGTCGCGCTCCTCGACCATCGAGCCCTTCGCCAGGGCTGCGGCGCGCTCCATTGCGTTCTCGAGCTCACGCACGTTGCCGGGCCAGCCGTAATGCAGAAGGAGCTCGATGGCGGTGGGTGAGAAGCCGCTGACGTCGCGCTTCATGCGGCGCGCTGCGGCCCCGAGCAGGGCGCTGGCCAGCGGCAGAATGTCGGCGGTGCGATCGCGCAGCGACGGCACGTGCGCCTCGACCACCTTGAGCCGGTAGTAGAGGTCTTGTCGGAAGGCGCCACCCGCCACGCCGTGCACGAGATCGCGGTTGGTCGCCGAGAGCACCCGCACGTTGATCGGGCGGCTCTTGTTCTCGCCCACGCGGCGCACCTCGCGCTCCTGCAGCACGCGCAGCAGCTTCACCTGCATGCCCGCCGGGATCTCACCGACCTCGTCGAGCAGGAGCGTGCCCCCGTTCGCGGCTTCGAAGAGCCCCGCGCGGTCGTGGCTCGCCCCGGTGAAGGCCCCGCGGGCGTGACCAAACAGTTCGCTCTCGAGCAGGGTCTCGGTGATCGCCGCGCAGTTGACCGCGACGAACGGGCCACCGGCGCGCGTCGACTCGTCGTGAATCAGCCGGGCGATGCGCTCCTTGCCCGTGCCGCTCTCGCCGGTGATCAACACCGTGGCGTCGACCTTCGCGATGCGCCGTACCAGCTCGACGAGCTCCCCCATCGGGGCGCTGCGCGCAGTGATGCCGGCAGGCTCTTCGAGGTCGGGCGAGAGGCTGGTCAGCGCGCGACGGCGCTCTTTCAACTCTCGCTCGGTCGCCTGCAGGGCACGCGTCGCGACCTGCAGTGACTCGTCGACCACTTTCTCGAAGGGAATGGTCTCGAAGCCGCTCAGTTCGGGCAGCTCGGAGGGTGCCCATTCTTCGCGCCGCTTCACGATGAACTGACACGTGGCGTGACCCATGCTCACGCACCGATCTTCCACCGCGATGCGCTCGACTTGACCGCTCAGGTAGCCCGAGAGCAGGCCGCCGATCATCCAGCAGCTGGGGGCCTCTGCCTGGCCGAGGTGGGTGATCTGCTGCTCGGCTTCGACCGAGCCCAGCACCACGATGCCTTCCTTCGCCAGCGGGTCGGTCAGCTCAGGCTCGACGTAGAACAGCCCGGCCAGCGCGTGCATGCGCAGCCCGATCGACAGGCGTGCCTCCTCGGTTTCTGTGGGGAAGGCGGCCTGAATGGTCTCGGCCAGACGTCGGCCGAGCGCATAGCCAAAGTGCGAGACGACCGCGCGCGCAGCCGCCGTGCCGATGTTCTCCACGAGATATTTGCGCACCAACCCCAACGCGGCGGCGTCGAGGAGCAGGGCGCGCTCGCCCGCGAAACGAATCAAGCCCTTGGAAGGTTGGAGATCGAGAAGTTGGGTATGGCTCAAGTCGGCTGCACGCATGTGCGCTCGCTTTCCGACAACGCCTTCTCAATACGGCAGCGAAGCGACTGCTGCCAGCCACGCTTCGAAGAAAATGAAGATTCTCAGCTGAACGTGTGCGGCACAGCGGGTGCATAAGTCCGGCCCTCCCCCAGCAGCCGCACGGTGAACTTCGAGCGAGCAGTTCAGTTCGACGCGGCTGTTTCAAAACGATGGATGAGTTCGAACGGCGCGATCGCGCAGCTGCTCCCACCCCTTCACAGGCACCACGCCTGCACACAGAGGATTCATGAACAAGTTTCCGCACCGGCTCCTGGTCGTCGATGACAGCGCAGAGACGCGGTTCGTCGTCGTCGATTCGATGAAGAACCTCGGCGTCGCTGTCGTGGATCAAGCCATCGACGGGGAAGAAGGCCTCAGTCGGTTTCGCAGCGGCACCTACGACCTCGTGCTCACCGATTGGAACATGCCGAAGACAGATGGCTTCCAATTGCTGCGTTCGATTCGCGAGTCACACTCGCGCGACCAGACGCGCGTGCTCATGTTGTCGGGCGAAGTCACCCGCTCGCGCATTCTGCAGGCGGTGCTCGCAGGCGCTGACGGCTTCATGCCCAAGCCGGTGCCGATGGACCTGCTCACGCAGAAGGTGGTCGCACTGCTCACCGCGCACCCCGTGGGAGGTGGCCGATGAAATGGCCCATGCGGTGGTCTGGAGATCTCGCCGCGCGCCCCGCCGAGGTCGAACAGACCGAGGTGAACGTGGGCGTGGGCTCGGCGCACCTCAAGGCGCACGTGCTGCGCCCCGTCGCCCCGCTGGCCGCGGTGATCTGCGCCCACCCGGGCGCGACACACGAACTGCCCCCACATGAGTACGAGCTCGCCCACATGCTCGGCGCCGCCGGCTTCGCCACGATGCTCGTCGGCCTCGCCACCCCCGAAGAGCACCAGCTGCGCATGCACCTCGACGTGCCCCTGCTCGCCGAGCGGTTGATCACCCTGACGCGGTGGCTCAGCGCGTCGGGCGCCTCGGCGCAGTTGCCGCTGGGCTACCTCGGGGTTGGCGACGCCGCTGCCAGCGCGCTGGTCGCCACCGCGATGGACCCCCACCAGGTGTTGGCGCTGGTCGCCCGTTCCAGTCGCCCCGAGCGGGCGGGCATGTCGTTGATGCTCACGCGCGCGCCCACCTTGTTCATCGTCGGTGAAGATCAGTCGGTCGAGACGGTGGCCAACCGCGTGGCGTGCCGGCTCGCCCCCCACGCGCGCCTCGAGGTGGTGCCTTCGGTACGGGGCGAAGCGGGCGGGGTGCCCCCCGGGCTGGCGCTGAGCGCCGCGTGGTTCGCCCGCTGGCTCAGTCCCGGCCAGACGAACGCGTGGGTCGATGGCGTCACGCGCTCGCCGCTCGGGGCGTGAGGGTCGGGCGCACTCTTCTGCGGGTGCTCGCCCCGCCGAGGGGTACATTCCCGCCCGTCGATGGACGTTCTGTTCCTCAGCTCTGAAGTGGCGCCGTGGTCGAAGACCGGTGGCCTGGGCGACGTTGCCGGGGCCCTGCCCAAAGCCCTCGCGTTGCGCGGCCACCGGGTGCGGGTCGTCACGCCCCTCTACGCCGACGTCGATCGACGCCCGCTCGAGGCGTGGGGCTCGCCGCTGACGCTCGAGTTTCCCTTCGGCGCGATCGAGGTGCGCGCCCATCGCCAGCGCGCCACCGGCGTCGAGGTGATGTTCATCGACGTGCCCTCGTTCTTCGGGCGCGAGCGCCTCTACGGCTACCCCGACGACGCGCGCCGCTTCACCTTGTTGAGCATGGCCGCGCTTTCGTTCGCGCAGCGCGACGGCTTCGATGCACAGGTGGTGCACGCCAACGACTGGCCGACCGCGCTGGTGCTGCTCGCCCTGCGCACCGGCTTCGCGCACACCCCGCTGGGGCGGGCGCGCAAGGTGTTCACCATTCACAACCTCGCCTACCAGGGCGTGTTCCCCAAGAAGGAGCTCGACGCGCTGGGCCTGCCGTGGAGCACCTTCACGCCCGAGGGCGTCGAGTTCTACGACCAGCTCTCGTTCATGAAGGCCGCGCTCGTCAGCGCCGACGTGATCACCACCGTCTCGCCCACGTACGCGAAAGAGATTCAGACCTCGCGCTTCGGCGTCGGCCTCGAGGGGCTGCTCGCCCATCGCTCGAGATCGCTGCACGGCATCTTGAACGGCATCGACACCGAGGTGTGGAACCCGGCGACCGACGTGTATCTCCCCGTGCCGTTCACCTCGGCAGAGCTGGCGGGTCGCGCGAAGTGCCGGTCCGAGCTCATCGCCAGCTGCCGCATCGACCCGCCGCAGGCAGGGCTGCCGCTGTTCGGCTTCATCGGTCGCATGGCGAACCAGAAGGGGGCTGACCTGCTGCAGGCCGCGTTGCCGAAGCTCCTCGAGCAGGGCGCGTCGGCGATTGTTCTCGGCAGCGGCGAGCCGGCCATCGAGCAGGCCTGGAGGGCGCTCGAGGCCCGCTACCCGCGTCGGCTCGCGTTGCGCATCGGCTTCGACGAGTCCCTCGCGCACCGCATCGAGGCCGGCAGCGACTTCTTCGTGATGCCCTCGAAGTTCGAGCCCTGTGGCCTCAACCAGATGTACTCGCTGCGCTACGGCGCGGTGCCCATCGTGCACGCGGTCGGCGGCTTGAAAGACACCGTCACCGACTTCAGCCAGCGCGATGGCACCGGCGTGGTCTTCGAGCAGCCCGCGGCCGACGCGTTGTTGAAGGCCTTGTTGCGCGCGGTCGACCTCTTTCGCGCCGAGGCGAAGTACCGCGAGGTGCAGCGCCGCGGCATGCAGCGCGACTTCAGCTGGGACGATGCCGCCAGACAATACGAGCAGCTCTACACCGCGTAAGAATCGCTGCGAGGGCCGGGGGCCTTCGACTACGATCGCCGGGCTTTGGCGCAGGAAACGGACCTTGGCGGTTACCAGCTCGTGGGTCGCCTCGCCGTCGGCGGGATGGCAGAGGTCTACCAGGCCAAGGCGCGCTCCACGACGCAGAAGAGCCCGGGCGAGCCCGACGACATCGTCATCAAGCGCCTGCTGCCGAGCTACCGCAACGACGCCGCGTGGGTGAAGTCGTTCGTCGACGAGGCGAAGCTCACCGTGCGGCTGCGCCACGCCAACATCGTGCGCACCTTCCGCTGCTTCAAGGCCGGCGCCGACTACTTGATGGTGCAGGAATTGGTGAGCGGGCGAACGCTCGAATACATGCAGAACGCGTTTCGCGACGCGGGCGCGATCATGCCGGAATCGGCGGCGGCCTACATCACCATCTGCCTGCTCAAGGCGCTCGACTACATCCACCGCGCCAAGGTGGGCGACAACGGCGCCACCATCGTTCACCGCGACGTGAACCCGGCCAACCTCCTCCTCTCGGTGGCAGGTGACGTGAAGCTCACCGACTTCGGCGTGGCGGAGGTCGAAGGCGTGATGCGCGGCGACTCGGGCGCGCTGCGCGGCACCATCTCGTACATGGCCCCCGAGGCGGTGCTGGGGCAGGCCGTCGACCACCGCGCCGACCTCTTCGCCGCGGGCGTCATCTTCTGGGAACTGCTCAGCGGGCAGCGCTTGTTCGCCGGCACCTCCGAGATGGAGATGATGCACAAGGTGCGCGATTGCCGTGTGCCCCCGGTCGAGAAGTTCAACCCCCACGCGCCCGAGATGGCGCTCGCCATCGCCCGCAAGGCCGTGCAGCCCGATCGCGCGCAGCGCTTTCAGTCGGCCGGCGAGTTCCTTCGGGTGCTCGAGATTCTCGCCAAGCGCAACCAGTGGCCGGTGACGGTCGACGCGCTCAAGCCGCTGCTCGGAGGGTAAGCGTGCGTGCCTGGCTGTGCGTGCTCGTCCTGTCGCTCGTCGGGTGCGCCGGCAAGAAGCCGATGCCCGGCCCCTCGTCGCCGGTGCGCGTGAAGACGATGTTCGTCGACTTTCCCGGGCGAGATCGCGGTCGGCTCGAGTTCACGCTGGTGCTGCCTCCCAACACGCCCAGGCCGCGCAGCGTGACCTGGCAGCTCTTTCTCGACGGCGTGCGCTTCGCGGCGGGCATCGAGCAGCTGGGCGCCGAGGTGACGGGGCCCGAGCTGCAGCTCAAGTCAGCGCTCGTGTCGCGACACCTGGCCTGGCGAGAGGGCGAAGCGCCGCTCGAGGTGGGCCTCAAGGGCGAGGTCGACGTCGGCAGCGCGCGCCTCGAGTTCCGCGAACGCCGGGAAGTCGTCGTGCAGGGCCGCCCGCTGTGGAACGGCGCCGAGTGACCGGGGTGATCAGGTCTTGATCGTCTCGAGCCGCTCGTAGCTGGACTTGCGCTGCGGCGTGGTCTGCACCGGGCGCGGCTTCACCACCCGCACCCGCTCGAGCCGCGGCCCTTCTTTCGAGTGCACGATGAAGGTCCACCCGTTCTCGGTGACGCGATCGTTCAGCTCGGGGATCGCGCCCGCGCGGAAGCTCAGGAACCCGCCCAGCGTCTCGAACTCACCCTCGGGGAACTTGAAGTCGAAGGCGCGCGAGAAATCTTCGATGGGCAGCATGGCGTCGACCAGGAAGGAATCGTCGGCCTGCTTCTCGAAGACGCGCACCTCCTCGTCGAACTCGTCGCGAATGTCGCCGACGATCTCCCGAAGAATGTCTTCCAGCGTCACGATGCCCGAGAAGCCTCCGTACTCGTCGACCACCACCGCCATGTGAATGCGCTGCCGCTGCATGTCGCGCAGCAGATCGCCGATGGGCTTGACCCACGGCACGTACACGGCGGGGCGCAGCAGATCGCTCATCACGATCAGCTCCGGGTTCTGCAGCATCGGCACCAGGTCGCGCACGTGGAGGATGCCCACGATGTGATCGACGTCGTCCCGGTACACCGGAATGCGCGAGTGGTTCTCTTCAGCGATGAGCTCGAGCACCTTCTCGACAAGCGTGTCGACCGAGAGCAGCACCACCTCGGTGCGCGGCACCATCACGTCGCGGCAGGTCTTCTCGTTGAGCTCGAAGATCGACCGGATGAGCTGCGGCGCCCCGCGATCGACTTCGTTCTTCTGGGCCTGACGAATCAGCTGCTTCTCGAGCTCTTCGAGAGGGGGAGGCGGCGGCTGAAACGACACGCGCGCGTTGAAGGGGCGCAGCAGGAGGTTGAGCGGCACCACCAGCAGCTTCACGAAGGGCGCCAGCACCTTCACCGCGATGACGCCCAGCCGTGACGAGTTGAGCGCCCACACCTCGGGCTTCTGAATCGCTGCCGAGCGGGAGGTGATGTCGACCAGCGTGGCCATCATCGCCACCAGCAGGGCCGAGGCCAGCGGCGACAGCCACACCAGCCACTCCGAATGAACGAGCTCGGCCAGCGAGAGGTCGAGCACGCGAGGGATGACCAGGCTGCCCACGCCCACCGCCATGAAGCCCGAGAGCACCATGCCCGAGCGAATCGCCGCGGCCGTCGCTTCAGGGTCGCTGCGCAACCGCTGAACCCGCTGTGCCCGGTAGGAGCCCGCCGCCAGCTCCTTGAGCCGGTCGTCAGACAGGGCCTGAAGCGCCGCCTCCATCGCCGCGAAGAAACCGCGCACGAGAAGGAGCGCTCCCAACATCAGCCACATGCCCCAGGTTGGCATCAGGCCCTCAGTTTATCCGACCCCTGCGCCCCTCGCCGGTCTGCGTCTGAAAGCGCCGCCATTTCAGGCGGTTGCCGGGCGTGGCATGTTCGACGACATGGTCCCTGCTCTCGTCGGTGTACGCGCTGGATCGCAAGGAGGTCCTGTGCGACGTCGTGAACGGCGAGCTGACGGCAAAGCGGCTGACCCCGGTGCCCAGCAAGGGCCCGGCCTTCCCCGGCACGATGAAGGTGAAGTGATGCGCGCCCTCGTGCTGCTCGCAGCGCTCTGCGCAGCGCCGGCCCTGGCCTGGCCGGCCGACTGGATTCACGACGTCGAGGCGGGCAAGGAGAAGTTCGTCAAGCTCCCGCGCGTCGACTGGATCGACGTCGATGATCCGAAGATCGCGAACGTGGAGTGGATCGCCGAGTCCAACGAGCTGTTGATCGTCGGCCTCAAGCCGGGGCGCGCCACCGTACTGCTGGGGGCCGACGGCAAGGTGGCGGCGTGGAGGGTGCGCGTGAGCAGCCCCCCGCTGCTCGACGCGACGGCGCTGCCCACCGCGCAGAAGGCGTGCCCCGACCTGCGCGTGACGCCGCTCGAAGACACGAAGCTCACCGTCACCGTCGCCGACGAGCCGTGCCGCAAGGCGCTCTTCTCGTTGTTTCAGACCGATGCGTTCGAGGCGCGCCACCTCGATCTCACCTTCGAGGGCAAGGTGCTGCAGACGCAGCTCAAGAGCGTGCAGGAAGGGCTCGCCGCCGTCACGAAGGGCAAGGCGAAGGGGCGCTACGTCGGGGCAGGGCTCATTCTCGAGGGCAACGTCAGCGTCGCCGAGCACCGCAAGCTCTTGTGGGAAGTGCTCAAGCGCACCCTGGGCCGCTTTGCCCTCGACGATCAGCTGGTGCTGCCCGAGCCGCCTCCGCCGACCGAAGACGCGGGCGTCTCAGGCTCGCTGCGCAACGGCAATCAGTGACACGCCGAAGGGCAACGAGGCACGCTTGAGCAGGTGCTTCTCGCCGCCGAAGAGGGCGGTGAGCGCGAGGTTGAGCGGTGCCGCCGTTTCCTTCAGGTTGCCGGTCTCGTCTCGGCTCAGCGCGGGCACCAGCTTCTGCGCGAAGCGCGTCAAGGCCACTGCGGGGAAGAGCACGCTGTTGAAGTAGCTCGAGTACGTCACCTTCATGCCCGCGCTCGAGAGCTGCGAGACGAGCTCGAGGCGTGAGTAGCGGCGGCGGTGGTGGTTGAGCTCGTCGTGCTTGCTCCAGAGGAACTGAAAGGCCGGCACGGTGATGACCATCTGGCCGTCCCACGTGAGGTGTGAGCGCATGGCGCGCAACGACTCGATGGGCTCGTCGAGGTGCTCGATGACGTCGAAGGCGGTGAGGGTGTCCCACGTGCCCTGGGGAATGCCGTCAGGCAACAGGCACGGCTCGATGCGCCGCTGCGGGTACTTGCGGCGTGCGCGGGCGAGCGCGTCTTCAGAGCCCTCGGCGCCGTCGACCATGCCGAACTCGCTGAGCAGGGGGAACATGCCGCCCGTGCCGCAGCCCACGTCGAGAATGTGACGCTCACCGCGCGGCAGCAGGTGCGTGCGCATCACCTCGCGGATCACCTGACGACGGCCCTCGAACCACCAGTGGTTCTCTTCGAAGCGGTCGTGCGCGTCGTACATCTCGGGGTTCATGTCTTCCCTTCAAGCAGAGACCAGCGCCCCTGTCGCGAGGGCGCTGCGGTGAGTGTCTCGAGCGCTTTGGTGAAGCGCGCCCGCGGCCAGGGCGTCGCTCCGAAGCGGGCAAGGTGCGCCGTTTCCTGTTGGCAGTCGATGAGCGCCACGCCCCACGTCTTCATCCATTCGACGAGCGTGACGAAGGCCACCTTCGAGGCGTCGTCGGCCCGCGCGAACATCGACTCGCCATAGAAGACCCGGCCCAGCGACACGCCGTACAGCCCGCCGACCAGCTTGCCTTCGAGCCACGTCTCGGCGCTGTGGGCGATGCCCACCTGGTGCAGCCGGAGGTACGCCTTGCGCATGTCGCGGGTGATCCACGTGCCGCGCTGGCCCGGTCGCTTCGTGCCTGCGCACCCGTCGATGACGCCCGCGAAGTCGGTGTCGAGCTTCACCTCGTAGGTGCCGCGCTTCATCACCTTGCGCAGGCTCGAGGGCACGTGCAGCTCGGCAGGGTCGAGCACGAAGCGCGGGTCGGGGCAGTGCCACAGAATC
Organism: Archangium sp.; assembly: GCA_044371205.1. GTDB lineage: Bacteria > Myxococcota > Myxococcia > Myxococcales > Myxococcaceae > Archangium_A. The sequence goes on along the minus strand of JBILUC010000011.1, from coordinate 26,241 downwards.
GGCAGCCCCTCGGAATACCAGGGAAAAATGCCGCGCTGGTACGCGTTGATCAGCCGCTCGATGGAGAGGTCGCCACCGACGGCGATGATGCCGTCTTCGTCGGTTTCCTCGATGGGAGGAAACCGGGTGGGATCAGGCCCGAGGAAGTGCATCGCCGTCGCTTACTTGGTGGCCTTGAGCTTGATGTCGCCCTTGCTCTCGAGGCTCTCGCTCGAGAGGCCCGTCTTGAGCGAGGCGCTCAGCACGTAGGGCACCACGAGGCTCTTCACGATCTTCCCCGCCTCTTTGCCGTGCGATTCCTCATTGAGCGTCGCCGTCACGTCGAAGACGCCCGTCGACGCCGCCGTCACCTTGTCGCCCGCGCCCAGCGTGCCCTTGTTCACCGCTTTTCCCGCGAAGGTGACCGAGAACTCGATGCCCGTCATCGAGATGGGGAAGGGGTTGGGGTTCACCACACCGAGGTGGAAGGTGGCCTGCACCTCGACCTCGCTGAAACGGCCGGCGTCGAAGTCGATGAGCTTCAAGTGGGGCAGGCGCGGCGTGCGCACTTCCTTCGACTTGGCGAAGGGCAGCTCGACCGTCTTCACGCTGGCGGGCACTTCACCGCGCTGGGGTTCCGACACCTTGAGGATCAACGTGCCGCGCAGCGCGAGGAGCAACGAGCCGCCGCGCGTATCCATCGCCTTCAATTCCTCTTCATTGGTGACGTAGGTCAGGCTCTCGCTCAAGCCGAAATCAACCTTCTGCCCGGCGGCCGCGGCCAGGTTCAGCTTGTTCTCGCCCGAGCGTTTCACCGCACCATCGACCACGAATTCCCACTTCGCTGCTTCGACGATCAGCGCGTCGGTGCCCGCCTCGACCGAGCCGGTGTACTTCACGTCGACCTGGGTGAGGTTCTGGCTCACCACCACGAAGTCTTCGGCCGGCAGCGACGGAGGCGTCGCGTCTTCGACCACCTGCACGGTCTTGCACGCCGACAGCGCGAAAAGGGCGACCACCAGGAGCTTCTTCACGGTGCCCCCAGGCTGCACGCGTCGGGGCCGGCGTCAGGCGTACCCAGGTCGCGAATGCGCTGCAGGTAGTGCGGCGTCGGGCTGCCGCCCGCGAGGTTGAAGGGGCTGGCGATGAGCGTGAAGCCGACGTCGGGCACGTAGACGCGGCGGGGGTCGGCGCCGTGGTCGGGAGACTCGCCGAAGAGCACCTTGATCGCCGCGTCGTACGTCGTGAGCGGGGTGCGCTTCTCCATCGCGGTCGGGGTGTCGGTGGTCACGCGGTAGGTGGTGGGGGTCGTCGAGTTGTCAGCCGAGAGGAAGGCCGACGTGCTGGTCGAGAAGTTCTCGCCCGCGCCGGTCGCCAGGGTGAGCCACTTCACGCCGGTGATGGCGCCGTCGGTCTTGAAGGTCACCGAGCGCCCGCCCGCGATGCGGCGCATCAGGTAGAGGTCGCCGTTCTTGATGGTGAAGGCGTCGGTCTGCACGTTCTGCCCGCCCTGGCGGTACTCGACGGTGATGGTCTTCGTGCCACCCTCGAGCTCGAAGAGGCCGTCAGCGGTGCTCTCTTTGCGCACCCACACCCCGAGCGACGGAGGCGTCGACGCGGTGGTGCTCCCGGTCGAGTACTCGAAGCAGCGGTCGAGAATCAGGCCGTAGCGCTGCTGCGCGGCGCAATCGAGGCCACAGCTCGTGTCGGGGCCCGAGTCGGGCGTCATCTTCATCGGGCCACACGCGAACAACAGCGCAGCCGGGATCAGCGTCACCAGAGAAAAACGCATGGCGGGGCATGTAGCAGAACGCAGGCCGGTGGAAATCAGGCAGAGTTCGCCCGTGGTGAAGCCAGTTCGCCGTCGCCCCGACTTCACGCAGGCCGTGTACGCCCTCATCGCGCACGTGCAGCGGGCCCACGCCGAATTCAAGCACCTCGACCCGCGCCGCATCCTCGTCATCGCCGGTGAAGCGCGGCGCGCCTCGCGAGGCACCGTCAAGCCGCTCACCTTCGCCGAGAAGAAGCGCACCGACAGCATGGGCCGCCGCAAGCCCCTGGTGAAGATAGGCGGGCGCCAGATGCTTTATTCCATCACCCTCCGGCCACTCTTCTTCCGGCGCTCGACGCCGCGTCAGCGGGTGGCGACCGTGCTCCACGAGCTGTTTCACATCGCGCACGCCTTCGACGGCACGCTCGATCACCAGCGACGGCACGACGAGGCGGGCGAGGGCTTCGAGGCCACCTTCGCGCCCATCGAGCGACGGGTGTGGAAGCGGCTGCCGGCGCAGCTCATCGCTCCCTTTGCCTACGACGGGGAAGTGCGCGTGCTGCAGTGGCTCGAGAAGCCCCAGAGCTGGATGCCCGGCGAGCGCGCCTCGCACCGCAAGCTCTACACCGAGGCGCACCTCTTCGAAGGCGTGGTGCGCCTGAAGACCAACCCGCTGAAGACGCTTCACTGACTGCGGCTTCAAGATAAAGGAAGAGCATGGCTTCCGAACTGCATCCGCTGGCCGAACGGTACCTCGACGCGATCTACGAGCTGCCTGACTCGCTCCGCGCGCGAAAGCCCCTCGAAGACGAGCTCGCGGCGCACCTCACGGGCGGCCACCATCTCTGCATTCGCGGCTTCTGGCGCATCGGCAAGACGACGCTCATGAAGCACGTGCTCGCGCGCGCCTGTGAGCGCTCGGGTGGGGCGGCCTTCGTGCTCGACCTGCGCGACCCCGATCGCGACGACGGGCTCCCCACCTCGGTCGACGCGGTGCTGGCGCGCATCACGGCCAAGGTGAACGAGTTCCTCGGCCGCGTCGGCGCGAAAGAACTGAAGGCCGACCCGAAGAAGCCGCTCGAGGTGTTGGGCGAGCTGGCAGCACCGTTGTTCGTCGGTTTCGACGAGCTCATCGCGCTCACGGCGCTGGAGGCCGAGGGCATGAGCGCGGTCATCGAGGCGCTGCTCGTCACGCCGAAGAACGTGAAGGTGGCCGTGGTCTGCCACCGCCACCGCGACGCCGACGCGCTATTCGAAGAGAAGATCATCAACCGGCCGGGCGTGGCGTCGGTGATGGTGCCGCCCATCTCCGATGACGAGCTGGTGAACCTCGTGAACGGCCCCGCCATCGAGCTGGGCGTGACCTTCGAGAACGAGGCGCTCGGGGCGCTGGCCGAGCTGACCGGTAACCGGCCGTGGGAAGTGCTCTCGTTGTGCTCGGTGCTCGCGACGGGCTTCGCGAAAGACTTCAAGGGCTCGATCTCGGCCCCGCAGATCGACGCGCTGGTCGACCTCGATCTCCTTGGTGACAACGACGAGGGGCGCGCGCTCATCGACAACCACCTGCGCATCCTCATCACTGCGATGAGCGCCGAAGAGCGCACGGTGATGGAACTGCTCTCAGCCGGCAAGGAAGGCGAGGCGACCGAAGACGCGCTCGCGCGGCTGCAGGAAGCGGGCTTCGTGCTCGAGGCAGAAGAGGGCTTCGCGGTGAATGGCGCGCTGATCGAGTTCGTCTCGCGAGCCATCGTCGAGGGTGTGATCAGCGTCAAGGTCGAGTGACCGCGCGCCCGTCAGGTGGGCGTTCTGCGCTTCGGCGCAGTCTTGCGCCGTGGAGGCGGAGCGCTGGTGCGGCGACGGGTGTACCGAACGACTTCCGGGCAACGCACCCCGCTTCAAGACGCGGCGTGATGTTCTTGGTCTGCCGCGCACGCTGAGAGTGGGAACGGGTAGGGTGCGCCCGCTTTGACGACCCGCATTCACTGCGCCCTCCTCGTTGTCTCGCTCATCGGCTGCGCCCCGCTCGAGAAGCCCCCGACGCGGGAGACCATCGAGGTGCGTGGCACGCCCTACGATCGCGGCCTCTCGCACGGCACCCAGCTGCGCTCGAAGATCCGCAGCTTCTACACCACGCTGCTCACCAACTCGCTCTTCCCCTACCTGTCGCGCGAGCAGCCCGACCTCGCCTCGTTCCTCCCGGAGTACTCGAGCGAGCGGTACCAGAACGGCAACTTCGCCTACGAGCTGCTGCTCGAGTCGGCGAAGAACGTCGAGCGCTCCCTCAACCGCGCCACCCGCGACGAGCTGCGCGGCATCGCCGACGGCAGCGGCCTCACCTACGACCAGGTGCTGGTGCTCAACACGTTCTTCGACACGGTGCTGGCGGTTCGAGGTGTGGCGCTCGCGATTCGTCTGTCGCGTGCCCCGCAGATCAAGAGCCTCGAGTTCGTCGGCGCGGCGAGCGACGGGGTCGACAACGACGAAGATGGGGTGATCGATGAGAGCGGCGAAGGGCGCTTCGAGCCCTACGTTCCCCAGCTCTTCGGCCTTGGTGTCGAGCTCTCGCCCACCAACGGCGTCAAGGTGGTGCTCACCGAGGTCGACGGCGTCGATCAAAACACGGTGCGCCTGTTCGTCGACAACCAGCTCTACACGGCGTCGAACCCGGAGGTGACGTTCAACGAGGTCAGCGCCACCGAGCTCGAGGTGACGTGGACTCCTTCGACCCCGCTGCCCATGGCAGCCACCACCACCTTCGTCATCGGCGGTGGCGACAAGCTCATCCTCACCAACCCGCCGCCGTCGCGCGCCAGCTTCATGCGCGATGAAGAAATCTCGTTCACCACGCGCGGCGCCGGCCTCACCCGGCGCGACGTTCGGCGGGTGGAACTCACCGATGGCCGCACCCGCCCTCCACCCGTCGCGCTCGGGGTGAAGGGCTCGATGACCGTCGGTGGCGCGCCCTTCATCGCCCACCACTTCTCGCTGCTCGACGCGAACACCGCGCACAAGCACACCGCCGTGATTCGCCACGTCCCCGAGACGGGCCCTTCGTTCGTCACGGTGGGGTGGGCTGGCATCGTCTACGGGCTGTCGGGCATGAACGATCGCGGCTTCGGCTACGCCTGCAACCCGAGCGACACGCTCGACAACAGCGTGGTCGGCTCGGTGCTCGACAACGCGCTCGACCTCTCGAAGGCGAAGCTGCTCGCCGAGGGCCTGCCCATCGGGTTCCTGGGGCGCAAGCTGCTCGCCGAGGCGACCGACGCCGCGAGCGCGCGCGAGCTGACGCTCGCCTCCTCGCGCGTCTATGGGTGGACGTGCGTGCTGGCCGACAAGCAGGGCGGGCTCGAGGCGGTGGAGATCGACTCCGACGTCTTCAAGTCGGGAGATCGCGGCAACGCCCCCTTCTCGTCGAGCGAGCTCGACCCCCTCGGGCGCCGCTGGGCGGGCACCAGCGACGACGAGCTCGTACTGGGCTCGAACTACGTGAAGAACGTGCCCGACATCGCCTCGCTCACGGTGGCCGGGCAGCGCATCATTCCGCAACGGCAGTGGTCCGGCTTCTTCTACCGCTCGCGCCGTGTCGCCGACGGCGTGCAAGGCGACCTTCGGGCCGCGCGCGGCAGCATCGACGCCGAGTTCCTGCAGACGCTCCTGTCGAAGCCGCGCTACGTCGACCAATCCGACAGCATGAACGCGGTGGTGCTCGACCTCGCGAAGGGTGAGGTTCGCTCGGCCATCGGTCAGGTGCCCGCCACCAATGGGCCGTTCGAAGTCACGGAGGTGGTGCCATGAAGCGCGCCCTCGCGGGGCTGCTCGCCCTCGTCGCCACCTCGGCGCCAGCGATGGAGACCCAGGTGCTGCCCCAGAGCACCTTCATCTTCGACTTCGCGTACTGGCGCTCGTCCATCGACAAGCAGTGGAGCGGCGACCGCAAGGGCGTCTCCCTCATCGACGACAACCGCCGCTACGAGCCCGGTGCTGGCCTGCAGGGCATCTTGCGCGCCAACCCGAAGGCCGAGTTCGACTTCCTCGTCGCGCAGATCATGTACGGCATCACCGACACGCTCACCGCGGCCGTCTACGTGCCCATCGTGCTGCGCTCGGAGGTGACGACCAACCTCTCGTGGGAGCCCGGCGACTACCAGTCGGCGCTCGGCCGCAGCTACTCGTTCGACGACTTCTGGGGCTGGGCCGGCTCACTCGGTCAGCCGCGCGTGCCCGACACGTGGCAGGGCGGGGTGAAGCTGGGCGACATCATCGTCGCGCTCCGGTACCAACTCCCGAACTTCGAGTGGATGACGCAGAACCACTTCCGCTGGGCGGCCACGCTGCAGGGTGCCATTCCCACCGGCACCAACTTCGACCCCGAAGAGGCGGTCAGCGTCGGCACCAACCTGTGGGAACTGCACGCCGCAGGCGACATCGAGGCCCACCTCTCGGCCGACAAACACTTCTTCGTCGACGAGACGGGCAACTACCGCCTCAACATCGGCGCCGACGTCTTCTATTCGTTCTTCCGGCCGCGCGAGTACACGGCCGGTAAGGGTGTGAAGAACCCGCTGCTCAACAACACCGCGCCCTACATTGGTGAGAAGTACTGGGTCGATGGAGGAGACTGGATCGGTGGCACCGTCTCGGTCGACGTCGCCCCCTTCTTTGGCCCCTCGCGGCCGTCGATCGTCAGCGGCTACGACGCGAAGAAGGCCGAGGCGCTCCCGCCCATGGTGATGATCACCTTGAGCTACACGCGCATTCAGACCTTCCAGAGCAACTGGACCAGCGATTCCGCCCTGTGGGATTACGACCGGGAGAAGTACTGGCAGCCGGGCGAGAAGAACATCCTCCGTGGCACGCTCACCGTCTCGCTGCTGCGCGTGGGGGTGCCCGTGCAGGTCTACGCACGGTACCAATCGGGTGACATCATTCCCGGGCGCTTCACGCGACCGGCCAACATCCTCTCGGTCGGCGCGAAGCTGGTCGCGAAGTTCTGGTGAGAAGCGGTTAAAGGAGACGGCGTGATTCCACACGTCGTCATCGTCGGAGGCGGCTTCGGAGGTCTCTACGCAGCCCAGCGGTTCTCTCGCGGGAACGTGAAGGTCACCATCGTCGATCGGCAGAACTACCACCTGTTTCAGCCGTTGCTGTACCAGGTCGCCACCGCAGGCCTTTCGCCCGGTGACATCGCCACGCCGATCCGCTCCATCCTCGCGGGGTACTCGAACATCGAGGTGCGCATGGGCGACGTGACCTCGGTCGACCTGAAGGGCCGCAAGGTGCACCTCGCCGACGGCGTGCTCGACTACGACTTCCTCATTCTCGCCACAGGCGTGCGGCACTCGTACTTCGGCAAAGACGAGTGGGAACGGCTCGCCCCCGGGCTGAAGACCCTCGATGACGCACTCGAGATTCGCCGGCGCGTGCTCACGGCCTTCGAGGAGGCGGAGAAGGAACCAGACGAAAAGATGCGCCAGGGCATCCTCACCTTCGTCATCGTCGGCGCGGGGCCAACCGGGGTCGAGCTGGCCGGCGCCATCGCTGAGCTCGCCCGCTTCACCGTGGCGGGCGACTACCGCCGTTTCGACCCTCGTCAGGCGAAGGTGATGCTCGTCGAGGCAGGCGAGCGCGTGCTCGGCACCTTCGATGAGGGCCTTTCGGCGCACGCGTTGCACACGCTGCAGAAGCTCGGCGTCGACGTGCGCCTCAAGGTCCGGGTGACGAACATCGACGACACGGGCGTGCAGTTGGGTGATGAGCACGTCCTCGCGCGCACCGTGCTGTGGGCCGCAGGCGTCGCCGCGTCTCCGTTGTCGAAGACGCTCGGCGTCGAGCTCGATCGCTCAGGTCGCATCGTGGTCGGGAAAGACCTCACCATTCCCGGCTTTCCCACCGCGTACGTGGTGGGCGATCTGGGGTGCTTCACGTTGCCAGACGGGAGCACCTTGCCCGGCCTCGCGCCGACGGCGATGCAACAAGGCACCCACGCTGCCGACAACATCATGGCTGCTGCCGTGGGTCACGCGACGCAACCCTTCGAGTACTTCGACAAGGGCACCATGGCCACCATTGGCCGGGCGTCGGGCATCGCGCAGTCAGGCCCGCTGAAGCTCAGCGGCTTCCTCGGCTGGTGCGCATGGCTGTTCATTCACATTCTGTATTTGATCGGCTTCCGCAATCGCCTCCTGGTGGTCATCCAGTGGGCGTGGGCGTGGTTCACCTTCGGGAGAGGCGCACGGCTGATCACCGGGTCCGTCCCGCGGTTGAGCGCGAAGTGACCCGCTGCCCGTGCGGTGGGGATACCTATGAGACGTGCTGTCGCCCGCGGCACGATGGCTCGTCGCCGGCCCCCTCGGCTGAGGCGCTCATGCGCAGCCGCTATTCGGCCTTCGTGAAGGGTGAGGTGACGTACCTGGCGCGCACCCAGACGAAGCCCGCCGACGGCACGTGGGCCGAGACGAAGAAGTGGACGCTCGGCGTGACGTGGTTGTCTCTGGAGATCGTCGAGCGAGTCGAGGGTGGCGAGCGCGCCGCCAGCGGCCTCGTGGAGTTCATCGCCCGCTACCTCGAAGGCGAAATGATCGTCGCGCTGCACGAGCGCAGCAGCTTCGTGCGCGGGCTGGCCAACGCGTGGCTCTACGACTCGGGCAAGCCGCAGGTCACCACCACGAAGGTCGAGCGCAACCAGAGCTGCCCCTGTGGCTCGGGCAAGAAGTTCAAGCAGTGCCACGCGTGAGCGCAGTCAGGCCGGTATCGCCGCCACCACTGCGGTCGAGTTGTGCCAGCCGTCGAGCTTGCCGCGGAAGCGGGCGATCTCCCCGTAGGTGAGAAAGCCGGCGATCGGCACGTTGGGGAACACCCGCCCAACGGCCTCGACCTCGCGTTGAAACGCGTCCTGCAAAATCATGCCTCGGCAGACACAGTCGAAGACGAGCACGCCCGCCGCGGGTGTGCCCTCGAGGCTGGTGCGTGCGTGCTCCGCGGCCCGCCCCGCAGCGGCGATCATCGCGTCGGTCTCGCCATCCAGAATGCAGACCGTGGCCCCCTGCGCGACCTCGGCCACCAGCTTGAGCTCACCCTGAGATCCCACGCCGATCGGCGCGCGTGCGTGGTGCAGCTCGTTCAGGAAGAACACGCCCAGCTCGTTGGCGATGAGAAAGGGCGCGGCGTTCTCGGGAGTCAGCTCGATGCCCCGGCTCGCGGCGAAGGCCCGGTACGCCTCGAAGGCTGGCTTTCGGTCGATCTCGTGAATGACGTTGCCTGACGCGCGCGTGACCAGCATCGGCCGGGTGCGGGGCGCAAGCCCGTGATCGACCCCGATGCCCCAGGGTCGCGCACCGAACACGTGGAGCGCGACGGCCGCGTCGGTCCCCGAGAAGCGCGAGGTGCCCACCTCGGTCGACTGGAACTTGCCGTCGTCCCCCGCAGCCCCACCCACCACCTGCTGAAAGAGGCGCGTGGTGTTGAGCACTTCCTTCACCACGTGCTCCCCCGTGCCGGCCAACCCGTCCATCAGGAGCACCGTCGTCGAGAGGGCCGAGCCGAAGCGCCCCGCACGGTCCTGGAGGGGCTTGAAGGGCTGCGTCAGCGTTCGTGCGAGCTCCAGTGGCCGCGTGCGCATGCTTTGCCCGCTGGCCACCACAAACGAGGCGGGGTCGAGCGTCGTGAGCAACACCGCGATGCCCCCTCTGGTCCGCCCGCGCTCGGTGAATTCGCCGGCCGTCTGGCTGCTCATGAACTCGCAGCCCGGCGCGCACTCCACTGCCGTGCTCATCACCACGCCGAAGTCATGCTCGCTCGACGCGAACAGAAACCCCAACGTCGGCGATGCACCCAGGCTCGCCCTCGCCGACTGGAGCGCCGCCCGCACAGCCGACGGTGTGTCTTTGTCAGCCGACTGGCCAGAGGCAGTGCGCGTGTCCATTCAGTGGCAGGTAACGGGACCTCCAGCCCTCCGCCGCCCGAACCGGCGTGCGTCACTTGCCTGACGCGAGCCGCTTGAGCGCTTCGCGCGCTTCGGTGTGGTCGAGCGCTGCCGCCGCTTCGTACGACTTCTTCGCGTCGTCTTTCTTGCCGTCGTTCTCGTACAGCTCACCCAGCGAGAACAGTGCAGCCGAGAACTTGGGGTCGACGTTGAGGGCGGCCTTGAAGCTCTCTTCGGCCTTTGGCTTGTTGCCCTTCGCGTACTGGCACATGCCCAGGTAGTGGAGGCTGAGCACATGCCGCGGCTCTGACGTCAGGATGTCGGCCATCGTCGCGATGCACTTGTCGGAATTGCTCGGGTCACCGCGGAACAGCAGGAACGCGTATTCGGCGCGGGCGTCGTAGAGCAGCGGGTTCTGGGTGGCGACCTTCTCGAGTGGCTCGAGCGCCTGATCGGGCCGGCCCATGCGCGACTTCAAGATGCCCATGCGCGTGAGCGCCTGGAGATCATTCTCGTCCTTCTTGAGCGCGTCCTTCAGCGAAGTCTCAGCGTCTGCATACCGCCCCATCGAGATGAACAGGTCGACGAGCCCCATCTGTGCGGTGCGGTTGTCGGGCTCGGCCCTCAGCACCTCGCGGTAGAGCGGCTCGGCCTGCTTCGCCACGCGCCTGCGGGCCCAGGCGCGGGCAAGATCGAGCCGCGCGTCTGACGTGGGCTCGAGCGCGAGCCGCTCCGTAAACTGCTCGATCGCGCCGTCGTAGTTGTTCTGCGCGAGGTACGCGTCACCCAGGGCCAGCCGCGCCGAGGCGTCCTTCGGCATGCGCGTCACCACCGTCTTGAGGGTGCCGACCGCGTCGTCGACCTTGCCCATCGCGAGGTAGGTCAGCGCGAGGCCACGGTAGGCGTCGCTGGTGCGGCGCGTGTCATTGAGCTTGCGCAGCTGCAGGAAGCCGCCCGACTTCTTCTCTTCTTCCTCGGTCGAAGCGATCGCCTTTTTGAAGGCCTCGAGCGCGCGGTCTTTCTTGCCCTGCTTCAGGTACAGCGTGCCGAGCTGCACGTAGGGGCCCGAGCTCGCGGGCTCGAGCTTGAGCGCCTGCTCGAACGCCTTCGTGGCGAGCTGCGGTTGGTTGAGCTTCATGTGGCTCATGCCCTGGTTGAACCAGGGCTCCGCAAACGTGGGGTCGGCGGTGGTGGCCTTCTTGAAGAACTCGAGCGCCCGCTTCGTATCGGCCCGCGCGTCCCACGCCACGCCGAGGTTGTTCAGCGCCTGCGCGTGCCGCGGGTTGACCGCCAGCGTGCGCTCGAACTCGGTGGTGGCCTGCCCGATGGCGCCCTCGCGCATGTAGATGACGCCCAGGTTGTAGTGGGCTTCCGAGTCGGCCAGCGTGGCCTTGTTCACCGACGAGAGGATCTCCTTCGCTTCCCCGAAGAGCCCCTTCTCGGCGAGCGCCTTGCCGAGGTTCACCTTCGCCTGGCTGAAGTCGGGCTTCATCGCGATGACCTTCTTGTAGGTGGCGATGCTGTCGTCGACGTTGTGGTTGACCTGCTGCGCTTCCCCGAGGTTGAAGAGCAGATCGGCATCTTCAGACGAGAGCTCGACGGCCTTCTTGTAGTGCTTCACCGCACCCGAAAAATCTTCCGTGAGACGGGCCAGCGCTGCACGCTCGGCGAACACGGTCGGGTCGTCGGGGAACTGCAACAGCGACTGGTCGAGCAGGGTCTTCGCCGAGTCCATCTCTCCGGCGCTGCGATAGGCGCGGGCGAGCAACAACTTCCCGTCGACCGAATCGGGGTCGGCCTTGACCAGCTTCTCGAGCGGCTTGATGGCCTTCTTGCCCTCGCCGAGGGAGAGGTGCGCCAGACCGAGGCGGTAGAGCGCCTCGGTGTCATCGGGTGAACGCTCGACCGCCGCCGATTCCACCGCCACCGTGCGGCGGAGCGCGTCGGCGTCGACGGGTTGCTGGCTGAGCGCGAGGCTGAGAACGAGGGGCAGCATCATCACTCCACGAAGGGGCTGGCGCGGGCGTCGAAGGTCTTCTTGGCCAGCGCGGCGCGGGCCTGGTCCCAATCGGCGCGCATGGTCTCGGCCTCGGCGCTGGTCTCCTTCGTCTTTTCCTTGAGGGCGGCGTAGTCGGCCTCGCACGACTTGAGCTGCTCGTCGAAGCGCGCCGGGTCGAGCTCTTCGCTGCCTTCGAGCTTCGCCTTGCGCGCTGCCGTCAGCCGCGAGACCTCGTAGCGGGCCTCGGCGCAGGTGAAGTTCTGATCGGCGAGCTCGAGCTCGCGCCCGTTGACCTTCTGCTTCGCCCGCAGCCACTCGACGCGCTTGTCCGATTCGGTCACCGCGAGCTCAGCCACCTCGCGGCTCTGCTGATCGCTCGCCGACGACACCTCGTCGCGCGCGTCGGAGTAGCGGTCTTTCGCCCGGCGAATCTGATCCCGAGTGCGGGCCACCTCGGCCCTCGCCTCGTCGAGCCGGTCGACCGCCAGCGCGAGATCGTTCTCGGCCTCGAGCAGCTCGATCTTCGCTTCGTAGGGCAGCTTGTCGAGCACGTTGAGGGGCACACGCTTGATGCCGCAGCCAGTGGTGGCGGTGAGCGCGATGGCGAAGACAAGGTGACGGGTCATGGTTGCACCTGCGCAGTGAAGGCCTTGGAGAAGACGGTGCGGCCCGATGCGACCTCGGTGCCGTTCTCGAAGGTGATGTTGAAGTCGCCCGTCACCACCGCACGCTCGGTGAGGGCCTGGTTGAAGATCAACGTGCCGCGAAGAATGGTGGGGAAGGTGTTACGCGGGTCGTCTTGTACGTTGCGCGAGATGACGCCGCGCGGTGACCCGTTCGAGTCGAGGCTCGCGAGATCAAGCCGGCCCCCGTCGAGCCCTTCACCGTCGAGCTGGTAGGCGATCTTGATGGGGTAGTCCTCGCTGACGCCCATCATCTGGTTCTGCATGCCGCCGTCAGGCTCTTCGATGCTGCCCAGCGGCTTGATGCGCACGAAGGTCAGCGAGATGTCACTGGGCGCGACCAGAATGCGCGCCTCGTCGTACGAGAGATCCATCACCTGCGTCAGTGAGCCCTCGAGGCGGAACTTCGGCGGGGGAATCTTCGAGTCGGTGTTGCACCCCGAGCCCACCGCGCACGCGGCGAGCACGAAGATCAGACTCGAGAGCCCCGCCCGACGCGTCACTTGCAGCTCCTCCACTCGGGGTCGACGTCGACCGCGTTGGCCGGCACGTCCTTCACCACGCCGGCTTCTCGTTTCGCGCCCTCAACGTCGAGGTAGCGGCACTTCAGGCCCGCGAGGTTGGCGCGTGCCTTGTCGAACGTCGGGTCGGCTTCCAACGCGCGGCCGTACTCGCCCCGCGCCGCCGCTGAGTCGCCCGTGAGCAGGAAGGCGTAGCCCAGCGCGGAATGTGCCGAGGCGCGTGCGTCGTCGATCTCGATGGCGCGGTTCAGGTTGAGGATGGCGTCATTGACCTTGCCCGCGCCCAGCAGCGCCTGACCCACCGCCTCGAAGTCAGCGGCTGCCTGGGTGGTCTCGGCCTTCTTCTGCAGCTCGTCGACGTTGACCGCGCGCTCGGCCGGGGGGCCCTTGAGCGGCGACGACGCCTCGTCGACCTTCTTGCGACAGCCGATGGCGGCAGCGCTGAAGACCTCGAGCGACTCTGCGCGGTTGATGCACGTCTCGAAGGCGCCGTCGGCGTTGGCCTTGAGCGGGTCGACCTGGGCCTTCACCGCCGCACGGAACTGCTCGATTTCCGCCGGCTTGAGCCCGGCAGGAGCAGGCGTGGCTTCGACCGCGTCTGCGATGTGCTGCAGGCCGTTGCCGATGCGCCACAGCGAGGCGACCGCCCACTCCGCGCTGCCCATCGAGGCTGCCTGCTGGAAGACCCCCTGCAACTGCTGCAGCGCGGCCACCTTGTCTTCGATCTTGTCGTTGGGGATGGCCTTGAACTGGCGGTACAGCATGTCGCCGACGTACCAGAGGCCCTTCGCCGCATCGTCGCCCACGCCGTTGGGTGAGTTGGTGACGGTGGTCATCATCGCGATGAGCGGCTCGACCTTCTCGCCCGGAGTGCCCGCCGCCACCTCGGCGATGATCGCCGCCGCAGTGGGGTTGGTCTTGTCGACCTTCATCGCCTGCTCGGCGGTCGCGCGGCCCTTCGCCGGCGACTTCATCTTCATGTACGTCTGCGCGAGCAGTACCAGCACCTCGCCCTTGCGAGCGCCGGCTTGCTCCATGGTCGTCTCCAGCACCTTGATCGCGCCGGGGTAGTCACCCATCGCCGTGCGCAACCGCGCCGACGCGAGCATCGAGTCGAGACCGGTGGAGTCACCCGCAAACTGGCGGCCCATCATCTCGAAGTACGCCGCGGCGTCGTTGAAGCGGCCCGCCTCGGCCGCGTGGCGACCCAGGGTCAACATCACGTCTGAGATGAATTGCTGCGACTTCGGGTACTCCTTGACGAAGCGATCGCCGATTTCGCGTTCCTTCCGGAGGTCGCGCTTGTCACGTGCAGCCGAGAAGGCGCCGTAGAGCGCTTTCTCGCCAATCTCCGTCCCCTTGTTCTCGTCGGCCACCTTCATCAGGCCGGTGATGACGTCGCCCGTCTCTTCGGCCGACTTGAGGGCGAGCTCGCCGAGCGCGTCGCTCTTGGCCTGCGTCTGAATCTTCTTCACGTCGGCCTTGAAGGCCTCTGGCAGCTTCGAGCTCGCGAAGAGGTTCGCGTATTCCTCGATGCCCTTGAAGTCGTTGATCTGGCGGAGCGAGTCGAAGGCGAGGTTGCCGGCCACCGGCGCGTCTTTGTGGTCGAAGTGGGTGAGCGCGAACTCTTTGAAGAGCTCCGCCGACTTCTTGTACTCGCCGTCTTCGTAGCAGGCGCGCGCGATGTTGAACTTCACCTCGAGGGCGTGCTCGCTCTTCGGGTAGCGACCCAGGTACTGCGCGCCGAGCAGCTTGAGCGCCTGGCGCGCGTCAGACACCTCGAACGCGTTCATGCGCTCGACTTCGCCCGGCTTGAGCGACGAGTAGTGCGAGAGCAGGGCGCCGTAGAGCGCCTCGTCGTGCGTCTTCATCTCGCCGCCGATGGTCCTGGTGCCCGCGACGTTGGTCACGCTGGCGACGGCTGCGAGCTTCGCGTCCTTCGCGGCGTCTTTCTTCCCGTCCTCTTTCTTTGCGTCTTTGGCGTCGGCGGTCTTCGGGGCGGCCGGGTCTTTGCTCACGTCGAGCGTGTTGGCGGCGGCAGCGGTGTCGGGCTTGCCGGCGCCCTTCGTGCTGTCGAGGTACCTCGCGAGCTCCTCGAACTGGCGCGCCGCCTCGGGGTAGCGCTTGGCGGCGAACAGCGCGTCGGCGCGGTTCTGCATCATCGTGGTCGCGAACTGCTTGGGGCGGAAGAGCGAGAGGTACCGCTCGTAGGCCGCAGCGGCCTCCAGGTAGAGCGCCTTGTCTTCCTTCTTCTGCGCCTGCACGTGCACGCTGGTCGACAGGTCGCGCGCCATCTCTTCGAGCTCGACCAGCACCTTCTTGCGGCTCACCTCGTCGCGCGCCGGGTCGGTTTTGATCTGAACGGCCGCGCGCACCAGGAACCCGACGTCTTCAGGCTTGGGCTGAACCTTGCCCTTGCTGAGCTTGATCGAGTCGTAGAGCTTCTCGACGCGTTCCACCTCAAGCTCGGGGTCAGGCTGAATCTCGAGCAGCTTGCGCAGCGCGGGAATCGCGAACTCGAACTGCTGCTTGATGAAGTAGCGGTTGCCGAGCTTGTCGAGCGCAAGGGAGAAGGTCGCGCGCGAATCGGACAGCTTCTCGAAGTACTGAATGGCGCCCTTGGCTGGCCGGGCCTCGGTGTACGAGTAGACGAGGTCGAGCAGCGCCTCGCGCTTGACCGAGAGCGCCTTGCTGACGTCGACACCCGGGAGGGGCGCGCTCGCAGCGGCGGCTTCGAAGAACGTGACCGCTTCACCGTGGTTCTGCTGGTTGATGCGGATCCACCCCATCTTGTATCGGGCGAGGTCGTGCACCGGCGAGGGCGGCGCGTCGAGAATGGCGCGGTAGTGCTCTTCGGCCTGCTTCAGGTCGGCCTTGTCGAACCAGTAGTCACCGAGGATCTGCTCGGCGTCGAGACGCAGCGGCGAGCTGGGGTACTTCTTGATGAGGTCGCCCTGCGTCTTGAGCATCTGGTCGAACTCACCGAGCTCGCGCTGCTCGTGCGCCAGATAGAAGGTGACCTTGTCTGCGTCTTTGAAGTCGGGGAATTCGCGCAGGATGCGGTTGTAGATCTGCATCGACTTCTGCTTGAGCAACTTGGTCTCGGGCGAGACCATGGCGCCCTTCTGACCTTCGGGGCGCGTCTCAGCCTGCAGGTAGTACACGTACCGGCTCTTCTCGACGTAGAGCTCCGCGAGGCGGAACTGCAGGTCGGGGAGGTAGGGCGCGTTGCGGCTCCTGGCGATCAGCTTGTCGGTCTCACCCAACGAGCGGTCGACCTTGAAGATGTCGCGGCGGAGCTTGTCGATGAGCTCCTGCTTTTCCTTCTGTTTGGTGACCAGCGGGTTCTCGAGCTTCGAGTTGGGGCCGCCCTGAGCGAGCGCCAACGCGAGCATCACGTGAAGCGCCATCATCGCGCCGTCTCCTCGATGCAACGGGACTTGAGCGAGAACCGGTAACTTCTGAGCTCGTCGTTCCAGTATTCCTCGACGAACTTGAAGGCGACCTGGTTGTCTTCGAGCGGCGCCTCTTCGAGCAACGCCACCAATTTGGAACCCTTCTTCACGCGCTCATAGAGCTTGAGGCCGACCTCGTATTCCATGAGGCGCACCTGTTCCGACGCACGGAGCAGCTTGTCGGCCTCACCTCGCACCGACTCGGCGAGGCGCTGGTCGTAGACGCGCTGTGCTTCGGCGCGCGCCAGATCGTAGAGGCGCGTCATGTACCCGAACATGCGATCGCCGAAGGTGCCGGCGTAGCGACCGAGCGCCTCGCCCTCGAGCTCGACCGACTCGAGGAACCGGCGCGCGCGCTTGGTGGTGCCGCGCGCCGACGCCGCTCGCAACAGCCGGGCGTCCTTCGACAGGTCTTCACGCTCGCGTACGGCGTCGAGCGACTCGGCGTACTTGCGCGTCAGTTCCTTCGCAGCGCGCTTGGCCGGGAGGTAGTGGCACAGGTCGCGGTAGATGAGCGCCTTGAGCAGGTACTTGTCAGGCAGGAATTCCTCGCGGAACGAAGGGGCATCCAGCGTGGTGAGGATGCCCATCGCGGCGTGCACCTGACCCAGCTGATACCGAGTCCACGCTTCTTCGAGGTAGAGCGTCGCGCGGCCCGGGGCGAGCGCCGGCAGCTTCACGAGGTCGTACGCCTCGAGCGCGCCCTTGTACTCGGCCTGCTCGTAGCGGAGCCGCGCCACGGCGAGCATCGCGTCGTTGCGCGCTTCCTGCGTGAGCTTCTCGTCTTTGCCGAGTTCGAAGAATTGATCGACCATTTCCTTCGGGAGGTCGCGCTTGGCGCTGCGCAGACGGGTCACCAGCATTGCGTACTTCGCGCGGCTCGCTTCGGCGCTGCCCTCTGTCAGCTTCGAGAAGTGCGTGGTCGCCCACCGCTCGTTGCCGACGCGGAGGTCGACGAGGCCCTGCTGGTAGTGCGCGTAGCCGGCGACCTCCTCGGGCAGAAAGCCGAGGTCGAGCGCGCCGAACACCTGCTCGTCGATCATCATCTCGTCGTGTGGCAGGTCGGTCAGCTTCTGCAGCTCCTCCAGCGCCCTGGGCAGCACAGCGGGGTTCGAGCGCTCACGGGCGATGCGCGCGAGGTACACGGCGCCCGCGTGACGCAGGTTGAGCTCGATGAGCGACTTGGCGAGGAAGAACTGCGCCCAGGCATAGTTCTCGTCGGTCGACGGCAGGTTCTCGGTGTAGTCGAACAGCTTCGGCGCAGCGTCTTTGGGGTGGCCCGTGAAGTAGTCATTGAGCGCAATGTCGAAGATCTTGGGGTCGATCTTCCTGGGCTGCGGCGCCGCAGGGGTGGCGTTGGCGGTCGAGGCGGGGGGCGCGGCGTTGGCCGCAGCAGCCGCCGCATCACCCACGCCGGCGTCGACGAGGGCGGCGGCCTGCGCGAGCGCGGATCCTGCGGTGATGACGATGAACGCAGAGACGAGGCGGGACATGGTCGAGGAGTTCACTCGGTGGCTCCGATGTTGAGGCCAATCGAGAGCGAGAGGGCCATCACGTTCGACAGCTTTCCGTCTCGCAGCGAGAACAACACGTGCTCGTCGAGGCCGAGGCGAACGCTGAAGACTTTGTTGAGGAAGATGCGGGCGTGCACACCCACCGTCGGCCCGAGGCGGAAGTCGGTGGCGGCGGTGTATTTGAAGAAGGTGCCGCCGATGAGGAAGAAGAGCTCGGCGTGTACCACCCAGCGGTTGGTGACCGACAGCTTCCCGTAGAAGGGCTTGATCAGCAGGTCCGTGCCCGCGAAGAACTGGGGCGCGTCGAACGCCGTCGGCAGAATGCCGAAGTCACGCTCGAGCTGCGTGCGGAGGTCGGTCTTGAGCCCGAAGTTGTAACCGCCGCGCGCGACCTCCCAGGCGATGAAGTCGCTGAAGTGCGCGACGTAGCTCCCACCGATGAACGCGCCCTTGGTGAACGGGTCGAGCGGGAGCAGGCCGCCCGTCACGTCGATCTCGTGCATCATCACAAAGGCACGTTCTTGAATGGCCGTCGGTGCGCCGACCTCGTCGGTTTCCTGCGCCAGCGCGGGGAACGCGAGCAGGCAGCAACAGACCAGCCCGGAAGACAGTCTCGACAGCGCGCTCATTCCGGCGCTCCGAAGTTGATGGCGAGAGACAGCGTGGTGGTCATGACGTTCGTGAAGCTGGTGGCGCCGCCGCCAACGGGAATGACGACGTTGTCGGTGACGTCGAGGCGAATGCTGACGTTCTCAGTAAGCACGATGCGCCCACCACCGCCGAGGTTGATGCCAGGTCGGAAGGTGTTGGTGAAGCGGAAGAGCGTGGCGCCGAGAATGAAGAACACCTCGCCGTGCACCACGAAGCCGTTGGTGACGGCGATCTTCCCGTGAAAGGGCGTCCAGACGATGTCGCTGCCGAAGAAGTACTGCACTTCTTCGAACGCGGTGGGCAACACGCCGAAGTCACGCTCGAGCTTTTCGCGGAGGCCCGTACGCGCCGCATAGCTGTAGGCGAAGCGACCGATCGTCCACGCGAAGGAATCTGAGAAGTGCGCGGTGTAGCCGACCTGCGCGAAGAGCCCGACGTAGAAGGCGTCGAGCGGCAACACCCCCACCGAGATGTCGAGCTCATGCCGCATGGTGAACGCGCGCTTTTGAATCGCGCTCACCGACCCGGGATTTTCGAGCTCCTCGACCTGGGCCGCGGCGATTGCCGGCACCAACAGACACGACACAACGAGTGCTCTGAGCACGTCAGCCCTCTCCGGGAATCACGGAAGATGAAGGTGAAAAATAACCGGCGGATGAAAGTCGCTGGTCACCGCGAGTTCAAGCTCAATTCGGGAGCAGCCCGCTCAGTATCCGACGCTGTTGAACATGAACGGATACGTGATGACGACGCCCGCGCCCTTGGCCTGCGGGAAGCGCCACGTCTTGAGCGACGCAAGAATGCAGCTCTCGACCGCGGGGCTCTGCATCGACGAGGACTTGGTCTTCGCGAAGCCGACGCTCCCGGTCGTGGTGATCTGCCACTCGAGAACAATCTTGCCCGCGAGGCCAGGCGTCTTGAGCAGTGCGCGCTCGTAGCAGCTCGACACCTCGTGGAGGTGCGAGTTGATCACCTTCGCCACGGCTTCCTTGTCGATGGTGCCCTGCGCTCCGATGTTGCGCGTGGCGGCGCGAGTCACGGTGCCCGCGACCGAGCCCTTGCCGATGTTGCCAGCGCCCAGCGCACCGATGCCGCCACCACCCTTGCCGCGCAGCAGCTCAGCGCCCTTGATGCCCATGCCGCCTGCCCCGCCACCTCCAAGGCCGAAGGTGCCGATGCCGGCATTGGCGATGGGCGCCTTGCCGATGAGGCCCGAGAGCTTGAAGTCATTCTTGGCATTCTTCGCGCCAGGGCCCGAACCCAGCTTGTCGACCGCGGCGAGGAGATCTTTCATCGCCGGGCCAGCGGCCGCGAGCTTCTCGATGCTCTTGAGCGCCTTCTTCGTTTCCTGCGGCACCACCGTCTTCGGGGGCTCAGGCTTCTTGGCGACCGGGTCCTTCTTCTTCTCTTCCTTCTTGATCTTCTCGACCTTCTCTTCGAGCTTCTTCTTCTCTTCAGGCTTGGGCGGAGCGATCAGCTTCACGGCAACCGGGCTCAGGGTCTTCCCCGTGAAGTCAGGCTCGGCCGGCACCTCGGCGAAATAGAAGACGAAGGCGCCGAAGCCGCTCATGAAGAGCGAGAGCACCGCGAGCGCCAGCCACGGCAGGCCCTTGAGCGGGTTGACGAAGGGCCTGGGAATGGCGGGCTGCACGTACGCCATCAGCAGCACGTCTTGACCCGCGCTGAAGCGCACCGCGTGACCGCTGCCGAGCGTGACGCAGCGGCGTGAGTCGGGCGACTGCTCGAGGGTGTCGAGCTGAACGGGGTAGAACTTGCCGTCCTGCGCGCGACGCTCGACCGCGGCGCCAGGCGGCACGAACACGCGGAAGAGATCGGCCTTCTGTTCGGCGAAGGTGAAGTCGCCGTCGAACGCGAACCCGTAGAGCGGGAGCGGCGCGGTGTCATCGGCGCGGGCGATGAGCTTCTTCTTCGCGTCGATCTTCTTGTACGAGTTCGAGTAGCGGCGGGTGTCGCCCCAGTAGAGCTCGACGAAGAGGTTGGGGCGGCCTTTGCCCTCAGCCGAAGAAGGCACGGTGGGTGAGAACACCCCGCGCGACTGCGGCACAGCTCTGGCCGGGGCATGCCCCCGGGCCGGCGCCGGAGCGGCAGGCACCGGCGCTGGCGCGCGCGCGGGAGCCGGGGCAGGGCGCGAGTGCTGAGCAGCAGGCGCGGCGGGAGCGGCAGCATGCGCGCGAGCCTGAACCGTCGCGCCCTCATTGCGGCTCGGTGGCGCGGCCGGCATCGGCAGCGGCATCGTCAGCAGCTCCTCGTCAGGCGCGTGGCGCTGCTGAGCGGTGGGTGCTTCGAATTCCTGTGAGCCGAGCGCGAAGCTCTCGGTGCGGGTCTCATCTTCAATCTGCACCGATCGGAGGTGCGAGGGTCGCGCGATGGGTTCAGCCGCTGCTGGCGCAGCACCCATGCGACGGTTGCTCACCACCGTCGACGGCGGCTGGGGGCGCTGGGGCTGCTGCGGCGCCACAGGCTGCGGGGGCGCGGGTCGCGCGGCGCCGAGGAGCGCTGCAACCTCAGGCGGAGGCGCGGGCTTGCTCGCCGGCTTCTGGCCCATCACGCGGATCTTCAGCGTGAACGGGCCGCAGGCGATCTCGTCGACCGCGCGAACTTCGCAGGCGCTCACCTTGTGGCCGTTGACGAAGGTGAGGCCCTTGCCGCCGTCTTGAATCGCGGCCTTTCCGTTCTGGAAGTAGAGAAATGCGTGGCTCGCGGCCACGCCGGGGTCCTCAAGCTTGAGGTCGACCCCTTCGCCGGAGCCCAGCGTGTACTGGCCAGGCACGAAGACTTCAGTGCCGACCAGCAGGCCGTCTCGCATGATGACAATCTGGAGGACGGACGGTTGTGCGCTCAAGAGAAGCTCCTTGGAGGAAGGCTCAACAAGTCAACGAGGTGAGCGCGCAACCTCAGGTGTCGTACAGCGAGCCGACGATCTCTTCGCGGAAGTTCTCGCGCTTTTTGATCATCGAGCGAATCTTCAGCTCTTTGCGATCGTACAGATAGACCGCCCCTGACTTGTTCGATTGGCCCTGAATGAGACGGTCGTCGAAGTCGATGCGCGTCGGGCCACGCACGCCAGGTGCACCGCCCGAGTCACCGCCGCCAGACGGAGCGGCCTCAGCGGCGGCCGGCGCCGCAGCGGGAACAGGGGCAGACGCGGCGGGGGCCCTGGGGGCTTTCTTCGGCGGTTTCGCCAGCGCCGAAGAACTGCAAACTGCAGCAACAGAGACCGCAAAGAGAATCGAGCGCATGGGAGCCTTCAAATGAAAGCCAACGCTGTGCCACGGCGTCAAGGAAGAGAGTTGGCCCAGATGCGAATTGGGCTGGGGTCTTCTCCCCACGAAGTGAGGTGGACAGACACCCCATGTGTTACGCGCAACTACGTGAAGCGACATCTGCTGATCATGGTCGTGTTCGGTTGGTTCGGGTGCACGCGTGAAGACACGAAGCCCGTCGCTGCAGTTCCCGATGCGGGCGCGCGCGCGAAGCTGATCAGCGTCGGCCCGCGGCTGTTGTCGAACCAGACCTCGCAGCCCCTCAGCGTGGTGGCCGAGAAGCTCGAGGTCGGCCAGAAGCTCGAGCTCGGCGCTCCAGTCTCGCGCGCGATCGACCTCGTGATCATCGACGAGCGCCACGCCTACGGGCGCCTCCCGCCGGGCCTTGGTGCCGGCTCGTTTCCCGAGGTGGTGGTCGAGGCGCGCCTCACGGGTCACGACGGCGTGGCAGAGCTGCGCTTGATCAACGACATCAACTTTCCCGACGTCTCTGCGTTCGTGCTGTCGGGCGATGGGCGCCGTGCGTTCGCAGCGAGCGTGACGACTGATCAGATCCTGGTGCTCGAGCTGGCTTCAGGAACCGTGACGCCCTTCGCGGTCAGTGATGGCCCGACTGCGTTGGGGGTCTGGAAAGAAGGCCAGACCGAGTGGCTGGTCGTGGCCCACCAGTATTCGAACGAGTTGCTGCTCGTTCAGACCGCTGACACGTCCGTGCGTCGCACGGTGACGGTGGGCACGAACGCCGCGGGCCTCGTGATCGCTCAGGATCGTGCTTTCGTCGCCGAGCAGGCGCGAGACACGGTCGCCGCGTTCGATCTCAAGGCAGGAAAAGAGGTCTGGCGAACGTCGGTGGCCCCCAACCCGCGAGAGCTCGCCATCGCTGGAAAACGTCTGGCCGTGGGTTCGCTCGAGACGGGCGCGATCGAGTGGCTCTCGTTGGAGACGGGTGAGGTGGAAGAGCTCGTCGAGCCTGGTCCGAAGACGCCGATCGTGGGTGGGGGCACCGCGGCGTTCGCGCAGTACGTGATGAACGGCAAGGCGCCGCGCGGGCTCGCGTGGTCCTCGCGCAGCTCCACCCTCTTCGTCAGCTCCATTGGGCCCAACATCGGCCCCAACCCCGAGAAAATGGAGGTCTCGATGAACGCCGGCGTCGGCGTCGTCGACGGGAAGAAGGGGTGGCGTCGGCACCTCGGCTTCGGCGCCGGTGTCACGGAAGGGCTGGCCCTCGATGACGCACGCGGCTTGCTCTACGTGGGAGACGTCGGGCTCGGGCTGGTGAGGGTGCTCGAGGTGAAGAAGCTCGCGGGCTCCGATGGCGACGCTGCCAGGGCTCAGCTGCAGGAACTTGCCCTGCGGCCCCCCGCGGGGTTTCCCTCGATTCGGCCCGCAGAAGACTTCAACGTGAAGGGCCGCGCGGGCCCCTCGTTACACGCCGGGCCGCGCTTCGTGGCGTTGACGCCCGACGCGAAGACGCTGGTGGTGCTCGAGCGCTTCACCTGCACCGTGGCGCTCATCGACGTGAGCAAGCCCGGGAAGGCCGAGTGGAAACAGCAGCACACGCTCTGCGACGCGCTGACGCAGCCCAGCCGGCGTCTGGGTCAGGTCCTCTACCATGCGGATCTCGGGCGAACGGCGATGAGCTGCGACGCCTGCCACGTCGACGGGCACAACGAAGGCGTGCTCTTCGAGAAGACGATGCCCCTGCGCATCTACCGGAGCACGACGGTGCGCGGCAGCCGCGAGACGCCCCCGTACTTCACCCCGGCCAGCACCCGCTCAATGGGCGAGACGATGAAGGTCGTCGGCGGCCGCAACCGCTTCCACAACCCCGCCCCGTCACCCACCGAGATCGAGGCGCTCACGTTGTATGGCTCTCTCATTCCCACGCTCCCCAACCCGTTCGTTGGCGCCGATGGTGCGCCGCTCGAGGCGTTGACGTTGCCCGACGGCAAAGTGGGTCACCCGCGCAAAGGCCTCCTGCTGTTCGAGGGCAGGGCCGCCTGCAGCAGCTGTCACCCCGCGCCCCAGTTCACGACCGATCAAGATCCGGCGACCCGCGGGCGCTTCATCGACGTAGGCACGCCTCATTTCATGCCGCTGCGCGAGAAGATGCAGAACACGCGGTTCGAGGGGTTCGGCACGCCCGCCCTCGTCGGCTCGTGGGACGTCTTTCCTCTCTTCACCACCGGTCTCGCGGGCCTCGAGGTCAAAGAAGACGGCGCCGTGAAGGTGAAGACCCGCTTTCCGCTGCGACCCGCCATCGAAGACTTTGCGCCGAAGCACGGGCGCGCCGATCTGCTCACGGCGGAAGAGAAAGACGATCTCCTCGCGTACGTGCTCTCGCTGTAGCCGCTGCGCGCAGACGCGTTCTCCGTTCGCCTTTCCTGGATCTTGCAGGTGTACAGTGCGCGGCCATGCGACGAGTGCTGCTGCTGGCGATGGTCTTGCTCGCTGGTTCGTGTACCGACTCGGGGTTGATCGCTGCCGGTGCAGGCGGTCCTGCGGGGCCTGATCGCGCCGAGCTTCAGGGGCAGGCGTGTGTGCCTCTGGCGGCTGGCGAGTCTTTTCCCGTGAAAGTGGTGTTCGCGATCGAAGGCGGCGCGGGCGTCGACCGCCAGCTCGTCGGGGGCATCGTCGACGCGATCAGCAACGTCACCGCTCAATTCTCGACGCCCTACATTTCGTTCGCCGTGATCGGCTACCACACCATCGCGACGGGCTTTCAGGGCAGCTTCGTTCGCGACGAGCGCATCGCGCAGGCGCTGGCGCGCTACGGCGCGTTTCAGGAAGCCGGGCCCGTCTCGCTGCGGGCTCCCCTCAAGCTCGCGCAAAGCCTCATCAGCGGCGACATGCAGACGGGGTGTCGCGGCATCACGGCGCGCACCCGCTATTACGTGGTGCAGATCATCCTCAGCCCGGACACGAGCTGCGCGAACAAGGCGTTCAACCCGGGCATCGACCCGCGCTGCAATGCCTTCCTGCCCAACGAGTCGGAGTGCAGCGCGTGTGAACTCTCGCAGGTGACCGAAGACGTGAAGGATCTGGCGCGCCGCTACAACGCGGGCGAGGTCACCGTGCAGCCTGTCTACATTCGCACGACCCCCGACGTGGTGACGCGCTACCAGGCCGCGGCCATCGCCCGCGCCGGCGGTACCGAGCTCATCGAGACCACGCCGCCGACCAACATTCCGGGCATGACCGACACGCTCACCCGAACGCTCGCCTCGCTCAACTACGCTTCGTTGCAGCGAGACCTCATCCTCAAGCGGCTGGTGGCGATGAACCGCAACGTGCTCTCGCGCAACGGAGAGGTGCTCGTCGACTCTGATGGTGACGGCATCTCCGACCTCGATGAGGAGGCGCTGGGCACCGACCCGAAGTTGACCGATTCCGACGGTGATCGGCTCGGTGACGGCATCGAGCAGCGCATGGGTCTGCCGAACGTCGCCTCGGCCGATGGTTCGACGCGCAACGTGATCAATGGGTGCAACGTCGAGAACGACACCGATGGCGATCGCTTGAATGACTGCGAAGAACGGGTGCTGGGCACCGATGGCTGCATCGCCGACACCGATGGCGACGGCCTGCCCGACCTCGCGGAATTCCTCGGGGGCACGAACCCGTTGATTGCCGAAGACCTGCAAGACGACGATCGCGACGGCCTCACGAACATCGGTGAGATCGAGTCGCACACCGACCCAATCAGCAGCGACATCGAGTTCCAGAAGGAACGTGGCTACGGCTATTCGATCAAGCCCGCACCGAGCACGCCCGATGGCCGCGCCTGCTACGACATCAACATCTACAACGTGACGGTCGCGGGTACCCTGTCTCGCCCCTCGCCCGACGGTTCGGGCCTCGTCATCCCCAGGGGGACCAACGAGGTCTACGTCTACATGCAGGTGGGGCGCGACAACGACCCGCGCGGCACGGGCATCGGTCGTCTCTTTGTTCCGCTCATCACGTTCACGCCTCCGGCCACTCGGAGACCGCGCGGGGTGCTTCGATTCACCGACGATGACTTCGTCAACGGGTACTAGCGAAGGTGTGGAGGTCGCCCCTCACGGTGTTTGGGGGGCCGAACCCTCACTTTCTGCTGATTGCGTTCGCAACCGCCTGATCCATCGAGCTGCCTGAGCTGGATCTGAAATTGCTCATCATTCCTGCGCTGCAGTCTTCTTCCAAGGAGTCACACATGAAACGGTCACTTTGGTTCTCCCTGACGCTGTGTAGCCTCGTGGCGCTGCCCGCGTGGGCGCAGCTGGGGAATGGAGTCAACCCGGAGTGCCTCGGCAGCGACTGCGGCGCACCCAAGGAAGAGGGCGGCGGCTGTGGCTGCGGCTGCGGCTGCGGTTGCTCGGTGTGGGTGGCGTACACCGACGACGGCAAGACGCTGTCGTACACCGACGACGCGGACGGCGACGGCAAGAGCGACGACATCGACAACTGCCCGTTCGCGA
>JBILUC010000099.1:0-15299 GCA_044371205.1 Archangium sp. | reverse complement strand
AGGGCACGGAGCGCCACGTGGGGTCGGCGAAGACGAGGCCCTGCGGCAACTCGACGGCGAGAATCTGGTGGTTGAAGTTGACGCCCAGCGAGGGCAGCGAGAATTCCTGCGGGGTGCCGTCGTGCGAGTAGATGGCCGCGGAGTACGCGGTCAGCCCCGCGACGTTGAGCAGCGTGCGCAGGTAGTTCGCCTTGTCTTTGCAGTCGCCGTAGCGCGCGGCGTGCACGTCTTTCGCGGCGTGGGGGAACCAGCCCCCGAAGCCAATCTCGATGGCGCAGTACTGCACCTCGCGGCACGTGTATTCGTAGAGAGCGCGCGCCTTCGCCTCGGGCGTGTCCTCGACGCCGACGAGCACCTGCTTCACGGTGGCTTCGATGTCGGGGGTCGCCTGGCTGGCCGAGGCGCCGCCCTTCGCGAGCATGCGCGAGAGCTCTTCGGGGGTGGACGGCGGGTGGTGCGCGGCGCCCGCGCTGTCGAGCCAGGTCTCGAGCCGCATCACCAGCCGCGGCAACCGAAAGCGCAGCGCCGGGCCCGACGGCTCGGCCTCGAAGGCGGGGAGGTGGGTGCGCTCGAAGGTCCACTGCTGCAGGCCGTCGCGCTCGGTGACGACGGGCTCCATGGTGGCGGTGTCGTAGGCGAGCAGCTTCCACCGCACTTCCCAGCCTTTGGGCGCGAGGGCGACGAGGCGGTCGACCTCGACGGGCTCGGTGCCACCGAAGTGCTGGGCGACGACGAAGTGCTGCATGTTGCGGTGCTTCGTCACCACCTCGTATTCGAAAACGCCGCCCACCGGCACGGGAGGCACGGGCACCACGGTGACGCGCGCGTCGCTGAAGAGGATGCTGTTGGAGAACGCGGGTACGTCGAGCTGCTTCGAGACGTCGAGGGGCCGCACCTCACCTGCGGGGGTGATGATGCGGCCGCGAATCGAGACCACCTCTTCGAAGGTGCGCGAGTAGCTGACCTGCACGCGGGGCACCTCGGTGGCGCGCAGCACCTTGATGCGCCACCGCTCGGTGGTGACGACCTCGGGGCCCTCGGCGCCGGGCACGAAGCGCGCTTCCTGCTCGTTGAGCAGCACCACCCACTTCGCGCCGGGGAAGTCGGTCGCAGGCGGCAACGCCTTCACGTCGAGCGGCGCAAAGTTCGCCGTGGCACAACCGCACAACACCACACAGAGCAAGAGTGCGCGCATGGTGTCGTACCAAAGCACTCTCGAGCCGAAGCGCGCCGGTGGAAAAGCGAGCAGGCCCACAGTCGGAGGTGCAGCCTGTGGTCACGACGCCATCGCGGGCGCCGAGTCAGTCGCTTCGCGGCAAGCTCGAGCGCCTCAAGCGCTGCTCACCTCTCATCACGCGCAGAATCACGACCCGGTCACCATCCACCCGGTAGATGACGCGACAGGGCGGCTCCACGATTTGGCGATATCGGGAATCGCGCAGCTCACGAGGTCGAGAGCCAGAGCGGGGGTGCGCGGCCAACTGCTCGACGTGATCGAAGACGCGCGCCACCAGGGCTCGCGCGGCGGACGGCTTGTCGAGCGCGATGAAGTCAGCGATGGCATCGAGGTCAGCCAGGGCGGGGTCGGTCCAGACTATTTCAGCCATCTCGCCATTCGCTTTCGCGCCTGGGCCTGCGTGGCCACTCGCCCCTCTTCGTACGCGCGCTCGCCGCGTGCGATGCCCTCGAGCAACTCCATGCGGCGCTGCAGCGCCTCCCAGGTCTCGACGTCGACCAGATAGGCACTCGGAATGCCGTGCTGCGTGATGGCGATGGGTCGGCGGGTGCGCTCGAGATCCGCCAGGAGCTTCGTTGCGTGTCGTTTCAAGGTCGTGACCAGTTCCGTGCGCATGGAGTGATACTCAAGTGATACTTCTGCCCGAACGCAACCCGGCTCATAGACCGCGGCTGGCGAAGGCGCGTTGCCACTGTTCCTTCGTGTACGCGGCCGCGATGCCGGGGAAGCGCTGGTGCAGCGCCCCCTTCGTCTTCTCGTCGACGCGCCCCGCGGGCAGCCTCGCCACCTCGGCCTCGAAGCGCGCGCGCATCGCCCCGGGCACGCCACGCTTGAGCACCGTGCCGAGGAAGAAGCGGTATTCCCGCGCGTTCAGGTCGCCGTCGATGATGGCGTTCGGCGTGCCGTTCAACGCGGCATCGATGGGCGCGAGCGAGGGCTTCCACACGTACTCGAGGAGTTCAGCGGTCTGCGTGGTGGGCAGCGAGGGAACGGCGCTGAGCTTCGCGTCATTGGCGAGGTACGCGGCCACCACCACCCCCGCCGCGTTCGTCACCGCGTAGACGTTCCACGTGCGCGTGCCCTCGACCCACGGGCCTTCCCAGTCGTCGCTCTGCTCGTTGCCGTAACGCGCACGAAGCTCGACCCGCTTCGCTGAGACGGCGTCGTCGTTCCCCTCCCGCTTCGCGAGCGAGACCAGCCCATCGAGGGTCTCTTTCGAGAGGCCGGTGCTCGTCACCTCGGCGCCGACGAAGGGCTGGTTCCACACCTCGCGTTGCCCGCCATGGGTCGCGTCGTGGTGCAGGTCGGCGACGAAGCCTCCGCCCCCGACGAGCAGGTCCTGCGCGGTGGCTTGCAGGAGATCGAGCGCCGTCACCTGGGCGTCGAACATCACCGCGTCGTCGCCGAGCGCGATGCGGTCGGCCACGCCCATCAAGAAGTTCCCCAGGTCGGCGCGTGAAATCCACTGGCCGCCGAGCCACAGCCCGCGCTGGCCCTCGGGTCCGCCCACGTCGACCCGCGCAGAGAGCTCGGTCGACAACGCCGCCCACGCCCACGCGTGGCACTTGCCCCACC
This sequence comes from Archangium sp., assembly GCA_044371205.1. Taxonomy (GTDB): domain Bacteria; phylum Myxococcota; class Myxococcia; order Myxococcales; family Myxococcaceae; genus Archangium_A. The sequence continues at coordinate 12,487 of JBILUC010000099.1, read as the reverse complement.
AGTGCGGCGCCTGCGGGTCGTACGAGCTGCTCTTGTGGGCGAGCCCGACGAAGCCTTCACCGAGCTTCACGCCAAGCTCCTTCGCCGCCGCGTCGAGCGCCGCCCCCGGAGACTGCCCGGCCACCCGCTTCGCTTCCTCTGCGGTGAGCACCGGCGAGGCTGGCGCCCCGCTGCCGTGCGCGCGCCGCATCGGGCCGTTCTTCACGGAGCCCCACGCACGCGAGTGCGGCACCACGCCCGCAGAGCCGCTGGAGCGACCTTCTCCGGCGAGCACCACCACGTCGTCGTCGAAGCTCGAGCGGTCAAACCCCGTCAACGCGCGGAGCACCGGCGGGCTGCGCGGCGCCGAGAGGAAGTCCTCGATGACGTCGCGCGCCTCGTCCGTAGCGCGAGGCAGCGCGCGCAGGGCGGTCGCTTCGGAGAAGTCGATTTCGCCGCCATCGTGCGCCGCCTCGAGCAGCGTCTTCGCCTCATCGGCGTCGATGCGCTCGTCGTCGCGGGTGAGCACCACTTCGAGAGTCCGCAGAGAGTGAATGGTCATGCCGGGGCGTGACTGCACGTCGCGCGCACAGCGTGAAGCCGCGAAACCCCGAGGGTTCTCAACACAGAAGAGTCCGCGGGCAGCCGTGCTCCACCGCACCGCGAGAACGCCCCGGACTTCGGGCGTGGCCTGCCGACGAGTCCAGTTATGGTCCCCCCATGGTCTCGCTGCTCGTGGCGCTGTGCGCCGCTCAGGTCGACGCGGGGGTCGAGCCGCCCACGCCGATGCGCGCGCTGGTCGGCGCGACGGTCGAGAGCGAGTACGTCGAAGAGCTGCTCGACGACGGCAAGTACGTGCGCTTCGGCACCCGGGACGCAGGGCCGGTGCACGTCTGGCGCCCCCGCACCTACCGGCGAGACACGGCGGTCACCGTCGTCTACGTGCACGGCTTCTTCACGAGCAGCGACAGTGCGATGCGCGAGCACCAGCTCACCGCGCAGTTTCGCGATTCAGGCCGCAACGCGCTCTTCATCGTGCCCGAGGCGCGCAGCTGGCGAACCGACGCGGTGCTCTGGCCCGAGCTGGAGAAGCTGCTGGTCGAGGTCGAGAAGCGCCTCAAGCTGCAACGCCCCGACGGCCCCATCGTGCTCATGGGCCACTCGGGCGCGTACCGCACACTCGCTGGCTGGCTTGGGCACGAGAAGGTCTCGCAGGTGCTCCTCGTCGACGGGTTGTACGGCAACGAGGCCGAGTTCAAAGACTGGCTCGAAGCCCCACAGCGACCGACGCCCCGCCAGCTGGTGCTCGTCGGCTACGACACACAGCAGCGGGCAGAGTGGTTTGCGAAGAAGCAGCGCGCGGTGATGCTCGACACCCTGCCGTGGCTGTACGACGAACTCCCCGCGCCGATTCGCCGGGCACCGGTGGTCTCGGTGCAGAGCGAACGGTTCGACCACATGCAGCTCGTCACAGAAGGGCGCCTGTTGCCCTGGCTGCTTCACACCTTCCGGTGACCGATGGCCTGTTGCTCGACCGAAACACCTTCCTCAGGCCCGCGCGCCCAAAGACGCACCGCACCGTTGTCCGAGCCCGAGGTCGTGCAGCTCGAGAGCAAGCCGACCTGAAACGTGCGCCGGTAGATGTTCCTCAGCCACCGCATTGAGCGGAGCGGGTCCCGGGTCGTAGAGGCCCCGGCCATGCGAACGCTCGTGCCGGTGCTCGTCGTGCTCACTACTTCCGCGTGCCTCAACACCGCCGCGCAGGCGCAGCTCGAGCCGGTGGGGCGCGTCAGCGTCAGCGCGAAGCTCCCCGCCTTGAACGGCGCGTACAAGCTCGGGCCTTTCGCGGGCAGCGTGGCGTGCAACGGGGCCGGCACCGACGCGGGCACGTTCTTTCACGACGCGACCGACGCGTGGGGCCTGGGCGCGACGGGCCTCAAGCTCACCGGCAACCGCCTCACGGTGGCCGACCTCGACAACGACGGCTACCCCGACCTCGTGGTGCACGCGGTGTCGAGCAACGCCTCGCAGCTCAAAGACCTGCCAGACGGCGGCAAGCGGCTGGTGTGGCAGTTGATGAACCGGCCTGCGGGCGATGGGGTGAGTCGCCGGTTCGTCGACGAGACCGGAAACGGCCTGTTCGAGGTGCCGGGAGGCTCAACCACGCGCTACCGCTCGGCGCAGCTCGCGGTGTTCGGTGACGTCGACAACGACGGCGACCTCGACGCGTACAGCGGCACGTACGTCGACCCCACCAAGCCCATGACCGACCCGGGCGACCGCAGCCAGATTCTCTTCAACGACGGCACTGGCCACTTCACGCTCGCGGGGGCCAGCGCCACCACGCCGCGCGCCACGGAGCGCATGCCCACCAGCGGCGCCACGTTCGCCGACGTCGATCGCGACGGCAAAATCGATCTCTTCGTGGGCCATTGGTACGAGGCGTACGGCGCGAGCTACCTCGGGGTGCAGGCCAGGCTCTTCAAGGGCCTCGGCACCGGCGACTTCTTCGACGACACGCAGGGCGCGAACCTGCTGACCACCACCGGTGGCTTCGCGACCGGCACCAACCACCGCCCGGCGTACGGCGTGACCTCGTGCGACCTCGATGACGACGGCGCGCCCGAGCTGCTCGTCAGCGCGTACGGCCGCCAGCCCAACCTGCTGTACCGCAATGACGGGAGCGGGAAGTTCGTCGACCAGAGCGCGGTCTCGACCTTCGCCGCCGACTCGAACCAGGACTACCGCGACAACCAGTGGTTCTTGTGTTTCTGCATGGCGCGCCCCGCGGCGCAGGGGTGCGCCGGCGTGAGCTCGCCGTCCTTGCAGTGCCCGACCCCGGCCGACTCGGCGTGGGGCACTGGCACCGACGATCAACCCTGGCGCAACGGCGGCAACACCTTCACCACCTGGTGCGGCGACCTCGACGGCGATGGCAAGAACGACCTCTACAACGCCGAGATTCACCACTGGTGGGCGGGCGGCTCGAGCGACTCGTCTGAGCTGCTGAAGAACGTCACCACCGCGACCGGTGAGGTGCGCTTCCAGCGGCCGGGCAACGCGACCACCGGACTGGGCCTGCCGCGCGTCGGCCCGTCGTGGAACGAGGGAGGCTTGATGGCGGCAGGTGGCGACCTCGACGCCGACGGCCGCATGGACCTCATCGTGGCGGCCAGCGATTACCCTGATCAATTCGGTATGGTCTTCGCGCAGAAGCCCGACGGCACCTTCGAAGACCGCTCGCTCGCGTGGAACCTGCGGCACCAGTGCATGTCGGGCCTCGCCATCGCCGACTTCGATCGCGACGGAGACCTCGACGTGCTCGCCGGCGCCAGCACCGCGCGCAACTGTGCACAGCGGTGGCGCACCAACGAGGTGCGGCTGTACGAGAACCAGGCGAACCTCGCGCGCGACAAGAAGTGGCTGCTGTTGCACCTCGAGGGCGACGGCGTGAGCGCGAACCGCGCGGCCATCGGCGCGAAGGTGACGGTGACTTCGGGCGGCAAGACCTGGGTGCGCGAGGTGACGGGCGGGTACGGCCACTTCGGCATGCAGAACGACCTCGTGCTCCACGTCGGCCTGGCGGGCTGCGACGGCGCCGAGGTGAGCGTGCGCTGGCCCGATCGCGCGGGCACCGTGCAGAACTTCGGCACCGTTCCGGCGAACCACTTCTTGCGACTCAAGCAGGGTGAGTCGACCCCGTGGGTCATCGAGCCGCTGCGCTGATCAGGGTCGCTTCGCCTGCAGCGCGCGCGCCTCGGCGGCCGCCAGGTAGGCGAGGTTGTCCCGCAGCTTCTGGAACGCGCGGTCATTGGTGCGCAGCCGCTCGTCGTCTTCCTTGCTGCGCTCGGACCGCTCTTCCACCTGCTTGCTGAAGGTGGTGTTCACGAACGACCAGACGTCGAACTTCGAGACGGCCCACGAGAAGAATTGGTCGAGCTGGAAGAAGCGCACCACCTTGTCGGCCAGCGAATCACCCGAGCCCGGCGCGGGCGCTGAGGGGTCGATGATCTGCTCGGTGGTGGCGAGGCGATCGACCTTGAGGCCTTCGGCGTCGACCACCGCGGTCGCCTCTTTGACGGCCTTCGATTGCTCGTCTCGTGCCTTGCGGAGCTCCCGCGCGAGCTGGGTGCGCAGCTCCTTCATCTCGGCCTTCGCTTCGGGGGTCTTCGGGAGCTGATCAATCTTCGCCGTGAGCTCGTTGATCTTCCGCTGCGCCGATTCCGAGCGGTCGACGGCACGATCGAGGTCGCGCCGGCGGTGCGGCGGCAGGCGCTGGCCGTTCTCCTCGTACTCACGCAGCGCCTCGGTGCGGGTCGAGAGGCGTGAGTTCTTCCACCGCTTGTCGAGCTGCTCGACGCGCTGCTCGATGTCCTGGCCGACGCGGTTGCGCTCTTCGGCGCAGCGGGAGAACACTTCTTTCTTCTCGGCGGGCGACAGCTTCTCGAAGGCGGCGCGGTCGAGCGACACCGGCTTCGGCTGGTCGCCCCACAGCGCGTTGGGGCTGGCCGACGTGGCGACCGGCTTGCCCGCGGGGATGAGCTCGCGCGTCGGGGCCTGACCCGCGAAGGTCGCGCCAGGCGAGGTGGGCAACGCCGTCGCAGCGGGAGTGCTCTGGGTCGACTGGGTGCGCGTCACGCCCTGCGTCTTCGGGGTGGAAGGAAGCGAGGTCGTCCGTTCAATCTTCGGCATGGTGGCCATGCTATCAGGACTCGCGATGCCAGCACCCGTGGCGGTCATTCCTGCGAGGTTTGCGTCGACCCGCTTCCCCGGAAAGCCGCTGGCGCTGATCAGCGGCAAGCCGATGATTCACCACGTGGTCGACCGCTGCCGCGAGGCGAGCTGCTTTTCCCGCGTGGTGGTGGCGACCGACGACGCCCGCATCGAGGCCGCGGTGAAGGCCCTGGGCGGCGAAGTGCTGATCACCTCGCCCGACTGCGCGAGCGGCACCGATCGCGTCGCCGAAGTGGCCCGCGCGCTGCCCGGTGACGTGTGGATCAACGTGCAGGGCGACGAGCCCGCGCTCCACCCCGAGACGTTGCGCGCGCTCACTTCTCTCTTTGATGACGCGCGCGTCGAGATGGCGACCCTGGTGCGGCCGCTCGAGGCGCACGAGCGCGCGAACCCCAACGTGGTGAAGGCCGTGCTCGGCGAGGCGAAGCAGGCGCTCTACTTCTCGCGCCACGACGTGCCCTTCGAGCGCGAAGCGACGGGCGTCCCGCGGTGGGCGCACCTTGGGCTCTATGGGTACCGCCGCGCGACGCTGGAGCGCTTGTCGCGACTGCCCCCCACGCTGGTCGAGAAGACCGAGGCCCTCGAACAGCTGCGGGCGCTCGGCCACGGCATCGCCATTCACTGCGCCGTCACCACGCACCCTTCACAGGCCGTCGACCGCCCCGAAGACGTGCAGCTCGCCGAAGCGGCGCTCGCGAGACTGCAAAGTCGCTGAAATTCGGGGCGTGAACGCCACCCGCTCGCGGGTCGGTCACCTGATCGTTGCCGACGACCGCTGAGCGCCACCAGTAAGTGGCCCCTCGGGGCGGGGCGAGGTAGTCAGGAGGCATGTCCACTCCGTCGCTGACGCAGGCTCTGGGACTCTTCTTTCAGGCGCACCCGTGGCACGGGGTTTCGGCCGGCGAGAAGTCGCCCGACATCGTGACCTGCTACATCGAGATGGTCCCCACCGACACGATGAAATACGAGGTCGACAAGGCCACGGGCATCTTGAAGTTGGATCGTCCGCAGCGCTTCTCGAACCAGCCACCGAGCCTCTACGGCTTCATCCCCCGCACGTTCTGCGACACGCGCGTCGGCGAGCGCTGCAGCGAGCGCGTGGGTCGACCCGGCATCGTCGGCGACGGCGACCCCATCGACATCTGCGTGCTCACCGAGAAGCCGATTCAGCACGGCGCGGTGCTCATCGAGGCGATTCCGATTGGTGGCCTGCGGATGATCGACGGCAACCAGGCCGACGACAAAATCCTCGCGGTGCTCAAGGGCGACTCGGTCTACGGCTCGTGGAAGGAAATGAAGGACGTGCCGCAGCCGCTGGTCGACCGCATCAAGCACTACTTCCTCACGTACAAGGCGATGCCCGACGCGCCGACGCCCCCGGTGGAGATCGCCGAGGTCTACGACGCCGCCGAAGCGCGAGAGACCATCAAGAAGTCCATCGAGGACTACCGGTCCAAGTACGGGCAGCTCACGGACCTGTTCGCGCCGATTCGCTGAGGTGGATTGGGCAGACGCGGGAGATGAACTGGTCGTGGCGCTCAGCGCCGCGCCGCTCTCTGCGGCCGACGCGCCGTTGATGGTGTCGCTGCACTTCCGCAACGTGGGGCACGAGGCGCGCACCGTTTCCCTCGAGGCGCAGTCGCCCGCGGGTTGCTGCCATTCACCTCAGGGCACGACGCGGAGCGTGAGCGTCGACGGCCCACCGAGGGAGACTGTCTGCTTCGCGAGCGAGGGCGCCGTCACCGTGAACCAGGGCGCTTCGGTGTTGAGGTGCGCCGACAACGCCGGGTAATTCGAAGAGCTCACCCACAACCCGAGGCGATGCCCCGGCTGAAACACCCACTCGGTCGGAAAGAAGTCGAGCTCGACGGTGCGCTCGGTGTCGGGCGTGTAGGGCACGAGCTGCTCATCGTGTGCCGTCGGCAGCCGCAACGTCGCTGCGCCATCGGTCACGTGCAGCGCGGTGCCGCGCTCATCGACGTCGACGAGCTTCGCGTAGAACGCGGTGTCCTTCGCTGAGCTCTTCACCACCAGCGAGACCTGCATCTTCCCCGCGATGCGCCGCGATGCGGTCTGCACCGGCGCGACGAAGCGCAACACGTCTTGCCGCGAGCAGTCCCACGTCTGGCGCACCGGCCCCGGCGTCAGCGTGCCCGCGACGAACGCCTTCATGCCCAACCCGCGCGCGCCACCTTCGCTGGGCCACGGCTTGAGCGGGTTGTAGCGGTACGAGACCGTCTGCACCCCGCCCGCTTCACCGCCGAGCGCCCGCTGCGGGCAGGGCTCCTTCGCGACCTCGGTGGACTGCAGCACCAGCACCTCGTCGCGCGTCTCGGGAGGCCACACCGCGCGATGCACCGGCGCATCGGCCCCGCGGCCCCAGCTCGTGACACCACTCTCGGGGAAAGGCAGGGGCGCGCCCTTCAAATGGTGCAGCAACCACGGCACCGGCAGCTTCCACAGGTACTGGCCATCGACGCCGTTCATCTCGACGTCGCCAGGCTGCATCCCCACGTGGCTGGTCGGCAACAACACGAGGTGGCTGCGCTCACGCGACCCGAGCCGCGCGAAGGTGTCGAGCCCCGCGGGGAGGAAGGGATCATCGAAGCCCTCGATGTAGAGCACCGGCACCTGAATGTTCGGAGGCACCGCGCGGAACTTCTGCGTCGCCGGCAGGTTCCACACCGCTGACGAGGGGAGCGCCGCGTCGAGCCACGCGCGGTACCAGGCTTTCTTCCCCCCGAACGCCACCTCGTCGCTCGTGAGGTGCGGGCGATGGGCGAGCGCCTGCTCGAACGAGCTCTGCGCGTTCGCCGGCCGCTCGCGCGATGGCATGTACGCCGCCCATGCGGTGATGAGCTCGTGGGGAAAGAGGCCGCGCTCCGAGACGACGGCGCGCAGGTCGGTGCCGAACACCGCGAGCACCAGCGTCTTCACCTTGGGCGGCAGGTGGGTCGACGCCGCGAGCGCGGTGCCGGCGAGGTACGACTGGCCATAGAGCGCGATGGACTCGGCGAAGGGCTGCGCGTCGAGCCAGGCGAGCGTGTCTTCCCCGTCGGCGACCTCGTTGACCAGCGGGGACCATTCGCCCTCGCTCTCGCGCTGGCCCCGCACGTCCTGCACGACGCAGCCGATGCCGTAGTGGGCGAACACGCTGCACGAGAACTTGAAGAGAATGTCGCGCGGGTACGGGTTGCGCATCAGCACCACGGGCGCGCGCTCGAGGCCGTTGGGCATCAGCACATGGGTGTGCAGCTTCACGCCGTCGCGCATCGGCACGTCGAGCTCACGCCACGCGCCCGCCGTGCTCGTGAATTCCGGCAGCGCGTTGCTCGAGCGCACGATGGCCTGCGGGAGCGAGCACCCGCAGACCAGCACCAGCCACCACCACACGTGCTTCATCGCGACGTCAGAGCTTCGCGGCGAACTCGTTGAGCGCGCGCGCCGCACCGCCCGCACGTTCGAGCGGCTCGAGCGAGCCCCCGCGGTTCTCAATCTTCGAGTCGACATTCTTCGGCAGCGCCTTGAAGAACGTCTGCGCGGTGGAACCAGCCGGCCTCTTCGGCGCGGCAGTCTGCGAGGCGGTCGCGGTGCGAACGGGCGTCGAGAGGTTCTGAATCTTCGGCATGGCAACTCCAACGGCGAGAGGAGGTCCGCAGTCCACACACTGGGCGCGCGGGAGTCCAGCGTCGGCGTTTAGAGTGGGCGCCATGCCCCCAGGCGCCGAGGACATCGAACCGTCACCGCTCGAGTTCCGAGAGCAGCACAAGCGGCGCCTGTCGTGGATGCCGTGGCTCTACCCGTCGCTGAAGGCCAAACACCTGGTGTGGGCGAAGCCCTGGCAGGCAGAGGTGCAGGCGAAGTTGATGCGCGAAGAGACGGTGTTCCTCGCCGAAGACTGCTTCATCGCGCCCGACGCCGGCATCTTCGCGGAGCCAGGTCGCGAGGTGCGCATGGGCGCTCGCTGCGCGGTCGCGTCGCACGCGTTCCTGCACGGGCCGCTCACGCTGGGTGCCGACGTGAGCATCAACGCGCGCGCGAGCCTCGATGGCGGCGTGGCGGGCATCACCATCGGGGACGGCACCCGCATCGCCTCGGGCGCGACGCTCTACGCCTTCGACCACGGCCTCTCCCCCGAGCGCGGCGTGCGCGAGCAGCCGGTGGTCTCGAAGGGCATCACCCTCGGGAAGGACGTGTGGGTTGGCGCCAACGCGGGCATCACCGACGGTGTGACGATTGGCGACGGCGCGGTCATCGGCATGGGCGCGGTGGTGACGAGCGACGTGCCGCCCTTCGCCATCGTGGCCGGCGTGCCTGCCCGCGTGGTGGGCGACCGCCGCGACCGCCGCACGTCATGAACGAAACACCCTCTCCCTGCGCGAGCGGGGAGAGGGTGTTGGTGAGGGGCCTCAGCGCCTCACGTCACTTCGAGCACTGCAACGTCACGCTGCCGGTGCGCCCGCCGCTCGTCGCCCAGCTCGCGCTGCCCAAGCCGTCGTAGCTCAGCGTCACGACGGTGCGACCGGTGGTGTTGGTGATGGTGCCGCCCGCCGCGGGGCACGTGCCCTTGCAGCGCCTGTAGCCGGCGACGACCGTGCTCGAGGTGCGAACGCCCACCTTCGTGGTCCACGTGCCGGCGACGGTGACGCACTCCGCGGTCGAGTCGTACGTGACGGTGTACGTGCCGTTGCGCGTGAACGAATTCCCTCGCGGACCGGTGCCGCTGGTGTCGGTGACGATGTCGGCCGTCTTCACGCCGTTGGCCTGGCTCGCCTTCACCGTCGAGTTCAAGTCGATGACCGCCGCGTTCACCTTCACGCCGGTGCCGGTCAGCACCACCTGTACGCCTCCGGTCGAAGCCCGCGAGTACACCGCGGTGACGGTGCCCGTGACGTTCACCATGCCGTACGGGCCGGTGCAGTTGTTGAACACGTAGGTCACGGTGGCGCCGGTAGTGGTGGTGGTGAGACAGCTCGCGGGCTGCACCCGGGAAGCGACGCGCGTCGAAGCTGCGGTGGCGAGGTCGGGCGCGGTCGCCGACATCGGCTGTGCGACTTCGTCTGACAGCTCGCTGGTCAGCGCGCTTTCGGACGAGGTGACGACGGCCGACTCATCGGCGTCTTCGGCGCTGTCGGCTTCTTCTCCACGGCCGCAGGCGAACAGCGAGAGGAGGGCGAGGGCAGCGATGGTGTTCTTCAGCATGTGGGGCTCCAGATGAGAGGTGCACTCTTGAACCCGGAGCACGCAGCAAAGTTGCGGGCACCTGACCCCTCAGGGAATGACCGTCAGCTGGACCTCCGAAACCGAGTTCACCAGCCGAAATGGCGCACAGGTCACGCAGCACCCCCTCCCTGGTGCGGAGCCCCGTCGACTCGAGCGGCTTCGTCAGGTGCCCTTCGAGGTGGTGCTCGACAGACACCGCGGGGTGACCGAGCTCGGCCGCGACGCCATTCCGAAGGTGGTGAGGTTTCGCTGGTGAGGCCGCACCGCGCTTCGATAGCGTCATTCGGTGCTCATCCTGTCGCTGGTTTCCGTGGTGTTGGCCCAATCACTCTGCGGTGCAGGTGAGCGGGTCGTGATGCAGTGCCCCGTGAAGAAGAAGGTGCTCGCCGTGTGCGCGACGCCACAGCAGGGCACGCCCACCGCCCTGCAGTACCGCTTCGGGCCTGCAGGCAAGCCCGAGCTCCTCTTCCCCAAAGAGAAAGATGGGAGCCTCCCGCGCTTCAAGCTGCAGCGACGAGAGCTGATCAGCGGCACGGCGACGACGTTGTCCTTCGTCAACACGGGCGTCGCGTACGAGGTCTTCACGCAAGACGGTCGCGACGCAGGTGGCGGCGTCAACGTGCGCGGCGCCGATGGAAAGACGACGCTCGTGGCCTGCACCGGGCCCCTCCGCGAGCAGTGGGACGACGTGCGCTCCGTTCTCGAAGAGGGTGACCTCGAGCGCGCCGTGATGATGGACCGCTGCCGCCGCGCGGCCTCCGGCTACGCCGACCACGCGATGGCGACGTCGAAGGGCCAGATGGACGGCGTGCAGCAGGCGGGGCTCTTCGAGGCTGCCGAGGCGTTGTGCCGTGAAGGGTGGACCGTCGCGGCCGCGGAGTGCGCTGCGGCGAAGAAGTTCCCGTGTGCCCTGACGGGTGAACAGCAGAAGGCCCTCGACGCGAAGAAGAAGGAGATTTTCGAGCCATGAAGCGCGGACTGGGGTGCTGTTGTTGCTCTCGTGCGCACACGCGCCGGAGCAGAGCGCAGCCAGTCCCATCACTGCGCCGCGGTGCTCGGTGGTGTCGAGCGTGGCAGCGACGCGGGTGAAGAAGCCCGCTGCGCCGTGCGGCGAGCGTCAGACGATGCAGCGTGAGTGCACGTCTGGAGCAGCCGCTGCCTGCTACCAGGTCGCCACCTGTCTCTCGGGCGAGCTGCTCGGCACGTCGAGCCTCAGCGCGACGGAACGGAAGGAATACCTCGAGGCGACGACGGCGAGCCTGGCGGAGGCGTGCCGCGAGGGCGTCTCAGAAGCGTGCGTGCTGCGAGCCGGGGTGCAGCAGGAGACCGGCACTCCGGCGCGCGAGACCTGCGAGGACCTGGTGCGCGCCTGTCAGCTCGGAGACGAGGTCGACGGCTGCATCGCGTGCATCAAGGCGGGTTGCTGACGACACCGCGAGGTGAGAGTCCGCTGAGCTGTGGCCACGCGGGCCGTTCGCAACACCGTGCGGCTTCCGTGAACAGCTCCTCCCCATCAAGCTCCTGGCGGGCCTCGCGCTCGCCGTGTCGTTCCTCGTCGCGTGTTCCCCTCTGGTGCCGAAGCCGATGACCGGTGGGGGTGGCGGCGCGACGGGCGGCGGCGGCGCGATGACAGGCGGTGGAGGTGGCTCGACCTCGTGTGGCCCTTCGACGTGCAACGGCTGCTGTGACGGAGACACCTGCATCTCCAGCCCTGGCAACCAGTCGAACCAGAGCTGCGGCGCGAACGGCGCAGCGTGCACCAACTGCCTGCTGACAGGGACGAGCTGCCGTTCGGGGGCCTGCAGCTCGGGGGCCCTCCCGGTGCGCGCATCAAAGGCTTTCATCGCGGCTTCCACTCCGAGTTCGAATGGTCGGCGCCTACCGACCCGCAGCACCTCGCGTGGCGCTCGGCACGCTGCGTCACCGTCAAGCTCAAACACGTACCGACCAACTCGGTCTTGAAGCCCGCCCGACCCCAGCTCGGACGCATCTTGGGGCTCAACGAGGCGCTCTTCGCCCATGTGCTTGACGCTGCGCCTTCGGGCGTCGAGACCCTCGGGGCGCTCGTCGAAGCTTGCAGGCGCGTCGTCAGCGCGCCGGTCAGTTGCAGTGACAGGGAGTGTCGCTGCGGTGAGGTTGGGGTGAGGTTCCGACTCAGGGTCGTGGTGCTACCGTCTGTTCCTATTTTGCGAGGTCTCATGCGGTCATTGATTCGCTTCTCCCTGCTCTCGAATCGACTGCGGCTCGTCGCCGCCGCGCTGGCGCTTTCTTCTCTGGCTTGTGGGTCACCTGCCGGCGGTAACGACGCTGGCACAGGAGGGGCGACGGGTGGTGGCGCGACGGGCGGTGGCTCGGCGACGGGCGGTGGCTCGGCGACGGGCGGCGGCGCGACGGGTGGTGGCGCGACGGTTGGTGGCTCTGGCGGCGGTGCAGCGACGGGCGGCGGCGCAGCGACGGGCGGTGGCTCAGCGGCGGGCGGCGGTGCAGCGACGGGCGGCGGCGCAGCGACGGGCGGTGGCTCAGCGGCGGGCGGCGGTGCAGCGACGGGCGG
>JBILUC010000053.1:0-49348 GCA_044371205.1 Archangium sp. | reverse complement strand
CGTTCACGTCGGTGAAGCCCGGCTCCGATTCGCTCGCGCGCGCCGAGAACCCGATGAGGGCGATTTGTTCCCACTCGACGCCGCCGTCCTCGAGGTCGACCGAGCCGCCATCTGCGACGCCCCCGTCCCACGTGAACTCGTAGCGGTATGCCACCGAGGCGTTCAGCGGGAAGCACGCCGTCGCGCTCCACTCGCCCCCGCCGCGCGTCAGCGACAGCCCCGCCAGCGTCGAGAGACCACTCGCGATGCGCCCCGTCGCGTGCGCGGGCTCAGAGTCCTCCGCGATGTGGAAGCGCGTGTCGCAGCAGCCGCCATCCACCTCGATGGGTCCGGCATCGAAGAGCGGCTCGGGGTTCATCTGCCCCTCGGGAATCTCGGGAATCGAGCCTCCTGCCGTCTCTCCGTCATACACGGGAGGTGGCTGCTCTTCGCCCGCATCTTCAGGCATCGGCATCGGCGCAGGGCACGCCGTGAGCAGCGCGAGGCAGACCAGCGGCAGCAGCGTCTTCATGGCGTCTGCCCTTCCGTCTCAGCGGCCGTCGGCGGCTTCGGCATCAACCACCCCGGAGGCTCGCTCGGCTCCACCTGGTTGGCAGCGGCCGGCTGCGAAGGCGGCACGGGCGAGACGCCGTTGAACTGGTCGCGCAGCGAAGGAATCGTGACCAGCACCGACTGCACGTCACGCTCGCTGAGCAGCGACGCCACGAACGCGAACAGACCCGACTGCTTCTCGTATTCGACCTTGAGCTGCTCCCGCATCGCCTGGCGCACCTCGGGGTGGCTCATGTGCGGCTCGAGGATGCGGAAGATCGACTGCCGCGTGAGGATGCGCGGCTGCTGGCGGAGGTGCTTCACCGCCTCGAGCATCAGCGCCTCGCCCACCGGCTTGCCCGCATCGGTGTACTGGTGGTGCATCACCTCGAAGATTTCGCGCTTCACGTCGGGGTGCGTCTCGCGGCGCAGCCACTCGAGCGTGAAGGCCTCCACGAGGTCGACGTTCATGCGCCGCATGCCGATGGCGGTGACCGCGCGGAATTCGGCGTCGGGGTGCTGCGACCACTTCTGCAGCTCAGGGAGGAACGTCAGGTCACCCGTGTTCCCCATCGAGGCGAACACCACCGACAGCTCGTGCGGCGTCGTGGAGACACCGACCTGGGAGAGCAGCGCCGAGCGCACCACGTCGGCGACGGCGCGGTCGTTCGGGCGAGTGCCCGCCAGCACGCCGAGGTGCAGCACCGCCTGCCGCGCCGCGTTCGCCTCTTCGCTCGACTCGGGCTTGCGGGTGATTTCGCCGGTGAGCTCCTGCGCATACGCCGCGCCGACGTCAGGGCGCGTCGCCAGCGCGAGGCTGCCGCGCACGCGATCCATCGTGGGCAACCGCCGCTCGCGCCAGATGCCGAGCAGCGCCTCACGCGCCGCCGGGTTCTGCGTCTGACCGAGCGCGAGGAACCCGCCGGCCTTCCACGTCGGGTCGAAGTCGGTCACCAGCAACGTCGCGAAGTCGTCGATGGTATCCGGGTGCGCGTCGAGGAAGGCAGCCATGTCGGGCCACTGCGCCGCGATGTTGGCGTTGCCGTCGGCGAGCACGAGGAACTGCTCCATCGCCGTCTCCATCGACACGTCGCGCATCGCGGCGACGCGCTCGGCGTGGTTGGGCGGCACCACGCTGCCGACGACCGACTGCATGGGGCCGAACATGTTCTCCCACACGTAGTCGGCCTGGTTCCGCGAGGCGCCTTCGAACAACTCGGCGCGCGGCGCGACGGACACCACCGACAGCTCGACGCGGCCGGTGTCGATGGAGCTCGCGGTGAAGCCCTCGAGCCCCGTCATCGACTCGAACCAGCCGCTCGCGCCACGACGAATCGTCATCGCCGAGCTCGTCACGCGCAGCTCGGACATGTCGCGCGACCAGACCTGCGGGTAGCTCGTCACGTGGCGCACCAGCGTCGCGCCTTCGCGGGTCACCTCGCCGCGCGCCTGGCCGGTGCCGTTCATGAACGCGATGGCCGCCGACTCGAGGTCCGGCACCGTGAAGTACAGCTCGTGCAACGCGGTCTGCTGCGCGCGCGCCGCCGCCTGCGAGGTCTCGCGGTGATGCGCGAAGCCAGCCACCTCACACGCTGAGTTGATGCGCGCGAGCCACGTGCGGTCGATGCCCTCTTCCGCGCCCCGCGCGCTGTCGGTCAGCCGCGCGAGCACCACTGCGCCCTCGGGCTCGTTGGCGAGCACCTCGAAGTGCAGCTCGGCCGACCAGCCGCTCGAGCCGGTCGACTGCGCGCCCACCACCGCCCGCAGCCGCTCCGGCAGTCGCCACGAGGTCTGCGCGGTGGCTGCGTACGAGAAGCGCTCGCCCGGTGAGAAGGTGCACGCGGTCGAGACCCGGTGGTCTGCCAGCCGCGGTGCCGGTGTGGCCGACGCCGGCCCGGTCGGTGGGGCGTCACTGCCCCGCGTCGCCTCGCGCTCCTTCAGCACGAACAGCCCCACGCCCACGCCCACGATGAGTGCGCTCGCCGCAGCGAGCTTGAGCGCCTTCATGGCGTCTCCTTGAAGTACGGAGTTTCGTTTTCGTAGAAGGGCCACTCTTTCTTCGCGACGGGCCCGAAGGACTTGAGCTCGAAGCTCTTGCTCCAGAACAAGAAGCGCAGCTGCATCGACAGGCTGCCTGAGAGCGCCGTCAGCTCGGCGCCGCCCTTGTTGCTGGTCTGGCCGATGACGGTGCGGAGGCGCTTCGCGGTGTTGAGCCCCGTGAACACCGAGGTGTTCTGCGAGCCGGAACCGAAGGCGATGGCCAGCGCGATGAACTTGATGTCGGCCGCGAGGCAGACACCCACCTTGTTGCTCGGCAGACAGAGCGCGGCGCCGAAGCCGATGGACGCCTCAATCTTGAACTCCACCTCGTTCTTCTGGGTGATGACCGAGGTCGCCGGGTCGTACTGGCACACGTACGGCAGCTGGTCGGAGCCGCGCCGCGCGCTCACCTGGAAGGGCTGGCGTCGGTACGTCAGGCCTGCCTTGTCGGGGATGAAGCTGGCCGGCAGCGTGAAGTTCTGAGACGGGAAGCCATTGTTCGCCACGTTGCTCAGCGTCGCCGTGAGGCCCGTCTGCTGCGCGACGCGCTGCCCGGTGAGCCAGAAGTAGCCGGTCGACGAGCTGGTGCGGCATCGGTCGTTGAAGCCGCCGTCGGGTGCGCCCGTGCCGTCGGTCCACCGGCCGCCGTTGGCGCAAGGCGAGTACCCGTAGACGTACGCAGCCTGCGCGCCGAGCCACACCTCGCGGTCGTTGAGTGTCGCGTCGTTGAGCGCCTCGTTCACCGCGGTGGAGTCGGCCTGGGTGATGACCGGCGCGAGCCGCCCGCCCTTGAGCTGGCACTGCCGGTGCGCCTCACCGAAGGTCTGCGCGGTCGCCTCAGCATCGAAGCACCGCGTGGAGGTGTTGTTGATGCACGGGTACGAGGAGCTCGTCATGCCCGCCTCCGAGCGCTCGACGCTGCCCGACAACTTGAGTTCGAAGCCGACGCCTGCGGTCAGGCTGAACTCGACCGTCAGCGGCACCGGGCCAATCTGAAGGTAGAACTCACGGCCGACTGCGAGCCCGAGGCCGTCGACGCCGTTGGTCTTCTCTCCCCTCGCCGCGCCCAGGCCACGACGCTTCATCAGCGCCTTCTGCGCGTTCGTCGTGAGCGGGCCGATCTTCTTGTTCTTCCACGTCTCGATGATGGGCTGGAGGTTCGGGCTGATCGACACCTCGAAGCTGGTGGTGGTCGGTGAGTTGACGACGCTGGCAGACCGCGACTCCGGCGCGAAGGTGGTGAAGCCCAGCATCTCGGCGCTCGCCGTGCCCGACGCGGTGGTCTGATCCGACGCCGCGCGCGACGAGGTCTGCTCGGTGCCGCTTCGGGAACGCCCGCTGTACATCGTGAGCGGGAACTGACCCGAGCTGCCCTGCGACGAGCGGCTGTCGTTGCTGCACTTCGTGTTGTCGGGCGTGCGTACGCACTCACCGATGGTGCCGTTGGGCCCGGGCGTACAGACGCCGTTGTTGCCGCAGTCGGCGTTGACGGTGCAGCTCCGTCGGCAGCTCACCTGGCCGCCGTTGTCGTTGCCGCCGCCGACGTCGCGGTCGCCGTTGCGGGCCATCGCGCCGCGATCGTTCGGCGCCTCCTCAGCCGCGAACGGCAACACCGGCCGCACGAAGAGCTGGCGTCGCACCACGATGGTGCGCGGCTCGGAGCACCGGCGGACAATCTTCGCGGTGTACCCGTTGGCGGCCGGCAACCCGCGGTCGTTGATGTTCGTGTCGCCCAGCGCACGGTCGAGACCGTCGAGGTCGAGACACGCGCGCACGAGGAACGAGGTGTCCTCGTCGATGAAGTCACTCATGAAGCCGTCGGGGGACGCCGGCGTGGTGGCCGTAGGCGTGCCGCGCACCGTCAACATGCGCTTGCGCAGCTCGGGCGTGAAGTCGACGCGCACGCGCTCAGTCTTGCGGAACAGGCTGATGCCCGGGCCGACGGGCTGGGTGGGGAAGCGCACCGCGTTGCTCGCTTCCCACGGGTTGGGGAGGTTGCTGTCGGCGCGCGCCATCTCGACGGTGACGCGCAGGTTGCGCTGCCCGATGGTCTGCACCGTGTTGTTCGCGAGCCGGTTGTCCTGGAAGTAGGGGTTCAAGCTCGAGCTGCCGCGCTGGTTCCACCCGAAGTTCACGTCGAAGCCGGGCAACAGGTCGGGCTTCTCGACGTCGACCAGCAGCTCCGACGCGTCGACCGTGCCGTCGATGGCGGTGAGCTGAATCTCGGTCGAGGGCTCGAAGCGCACCCTGTACGCGCGCGCGAAGTCACCGCGCTGCGCGTAGTAGCCAAGCGAGTTCACCCAGTCGCGCCTCGGGTCGTAGAAGAAGCCGATGGGGTTCGGCGCGACGGCGGCGTTCGTGTAGCGCCGCGTGCTCGTCTTGCCGTGCGGGTCGAACGACGACACCACCCACGACTGCTTGAAGCGGTACCGCGCGCGGAAGGCCGACTCCTCGAGCCCCACGGAGCGGGCCGCGTCGAACGTCGAGGTGCGCTCGTCGTTGAACGCGCTCTGGTCGAAGCAGTTCGACGGAATCGCCGAGCCTTTGCCGCCCATCACCGCGGCCTGGTAGCCGGCGACGTTCGACTGCACCGCGGATCCACGCAGCGGCGCTTCTCCGAGAATGCAGCGCAGCCCGAAGACCGCCGGGTTGGGCGTGCCGCCGTCGGCGAACTCGAACTGGTCGTACGACCACGTCGTCGCGGTGGTGGTGTCCGGCAACGGGCGGCCGGTGTCTGTTTTGTAATAGGCGCTGGTGAACACCTGGTACGGGAAGTCGGACTTCAGCGTGAAGACCCCATCGGAGCCCGCGGTGAGCGGCGTGCCGAAGCGGCTGGTGCCACCGTCTGCGGCCTCGGCCCACGCCGCGATGCTGCCGGTCTGCACGCTGACAGTGGGCTGCAGCGACGAGTCGGTGACGCAGCGCAGGTTGTCGTCGCGGCGCGACGAGCCGTAGCAATACGAGGGGACGCATTCCTTCCGCACGTACGGGTTGGCGAGCGTCGGGCAGGTGAGCGTGACCGGCCGTGGGAAACGTTCACCCGTCGGCGTCGCCTTGGTCACCTGCTTCACGGTCGGGTCCTGCCCGCAGGTGTATGAGACGGTGATGCCCTGGCACGAGATGATGTTGCCGCTGGTGTCCCCCCAGTAGTCGCAGGTGCCGGGCTGGAACTGGCAGTAGTTCGCGGGCGGCCGGTAGAAGCACGCGTTGATGTCGGTGATGGTGATGGCGGTGCGGCACTCGACCTTTCCGTTCGACGAGGTGAGCAGCGTCGGGCTCGTGCCGCAGCGGTACTTCACCGTGGCGCCGCCGACCTCACAGGTGTCGGTGCCGAAGCACTTCTTGGTGATGGCGAGGGTCTGGTCGGCCGGCGACACCTCGGCCACGCGAATGCCGCGCACCGTCGCGTCGGGGTCGAACACCGGGCACGTCACCGCCGGAGTCTCACCGTAGGTGTGGTCGAGATCGGTGTTCGACGACGGCGAGAACTTGCCGCAGGTCACCACGTGCCGAATGTTGTGGGTCAACACGTCAATCGTGCCGCCGTCGGGCAGCGAGAGCCTCCCGTAGCGCTGCGTGACGCCTAACTCCTGCACCCGGTTGTCGTAGCCCGGCGAGTAGCAGACGCGCGTGCCGTCACAGCGCGCCTTCATGAGCGAAGTCAGCGCGGGGATGTCGGTGTACTGCCTGGTGCACTGGGGAACGCCGCTGACCGTCCTGCACGTCTCGTTGATGGCTTGCGCGCGCTCGTAGACCATGGTCTCGCCGCACTTGAGCGAGGCGGCGAGCGGCTGCGGCTGGCGATCGGGGTCCGGCAGCCAGAACACCTGCTCGTTTTCGAAGGTCTGCTCACCGCAGGTGAAGTTGACGATGAGGCTCTGGCTGCCGATCTGCCGCCACCCAAGCTCGCCGACGGTCGCCCTGTTGCCCACCTTCCCGAACAACCACGGCGTGCGCTCCTCCTTGGTGATCGAGAGGTTGAAGTCGCAGCTGAGCTTACCGTCGCAGGCCTTGCGAATCGTCTCGAGGTTGCGTGCCACGGCGGCGTCGACGGCCGCCTTCGAGCCCGCCTCGACCGGCATGCGTGGGCGGGCCGAGATGATGCGAATCGGTTCCCGGAACTCGACCGACTTCTCTTCGAGCCCGCAGTACACGTCGAACAGGTCGTCGGGGACGGTGCGCACGAACTCGGTCGGCTGACCACCACACACGTAGCGCACCTCGACCTGCTTCGAGACGTTCGGCCACGGGTCCTGGAAGGCGTTGAAGCGGTAGCCCGAGACGCCGTTCGAGCAGCGCCGCTTGCCGCCGCACTGCGCCGCCACCGCGGTGGTGATGTCGGCGGGCGTCGGCGCGCCCACGCCGTAGGTCACCTTCTTGATGGTGATGGGCAGGCCGCAGACGAGGTTCAACTTGCGCTCGGCGCCCGTGCCTTCGACGCGCGCCTTGTAGGTGTTCGTCTCGGTGCCGCACACGTAGGTCACGTTGACGTCGGCGTCGTTGCAGCTCACCGGCTTCGGGCACTCCTCCTGCCCGTCGCACTGCGCGCGGAGGTCGGCGGCCGTGATGCCGCAGCCCGCCCCCAGCGTGGCGTCGATGACCTTCACCGACTTGCCGACCGAGTTGCGCAGCACCTCACCGAGGCCGCCGGTGCTGAAGTCCCAGCCGATCTGCCCCGCAGCGCATTGCACGCTCGGGTCGACCGCGTTGAACAGCGGCGGAGGGGACGTGTCTTCAGGCGCCGGGCACCCCAGCAGGACCGTCGACGCGAGCACGAAGAGTCGAGT
Source organism: Archangium sp. (assembly GCA_044371205.1). Lineage (GTDB taxonomy): Bacteria > Myxococcota > Myxococcia > Myxococcales > Myxococcaceae > Archangium_A. Next base: position 41,990 of record JBILUC010000053.1, on the reverse strand, counting down.
TCTCAAGCGCATGGTGTCTCTCACTCAAGGATTGATGCGAGCGACGCCGAGGTCTTCCGACCCCGACGTGCGAATGGTGCCGATGGCGACGACCTTGTTCACGGTGTCGACCAACAACGAGTAGGCGAGCGCCGAGGTGCCGAAGGTGCTCTCGAAGAAGCCGTTCTGCGAGAAGGTGGTGTCGATGGTGCCGCCGGGCGTGACGCGCGCGATGAGCATCAAGCTGTCGCGGTGCCCACCGACGTACCAGTTGCCACCGCTCGCCGAGGTCAGCGCGTAGCCGACCTCGCCGCCGCCCCGGTCGATGAGCAACCGCCCGCCCACGCCGAACGTCGCGTCGAGCGCGCCCGTGGTGTCGAGCTTCACGAAGGCCAGGTCGCTGTTCGTCGCCCCGTCGGCGCGCCCGACGATGAAGATGTCAGTCGAGAGCACCTCGAGGGCGTACGCGCGCTCGGTGCGCCCCGCGCCCGTCAGGTCGAGGGTCACCACGCCGCCGGTGCCGAAGCCCGTCCACAGCGCGCCGTTGTTCGAGAGGATCTTCAGCACGAACGTGTCCGTGCCGTTCCCCGCGAGCACCACGATGTCGCCGCCGCCGACCGTGTCGATGCGCACCGCCTGCGCGCCCTCGTCGCCACCGCCGTTCCAGGTGAACCAGCCGCCCGTGCCGAACGTGGTGTCGAGGCTGCCGTTGGCGTTGAGCCGCACCACGAACACGTCGTGCGGCCCTGCGCCGGTGGCCGAGCGTCGCCCCACCGCGATGACGCGGCCCGAGCTGTCGCGCGTGACGCCCTCGACGTATTCCCACTGACCGCCGAGGTCGTGCGTCACGAGCCCGTTGGTGCCGAAGCTGGTGTCGAGCGCGCCGCTCAAGGTGAGCCGCGCCACACCGACGTCGGGGTTCCCTGAGGCCGTACCGCGCAGCGTGCCCACCACGAGGTAGCCCGTGCCCTGGTCGCGCAGCACCGCGCGGGCCGACTCGTACGCCACGCCGTTGCTGATGGTCACCACGCCGCTCGTGCCGAAGCCGGTGTCGAGCGTGCCGTCGAAGTTCAGCTTCGCGACCACCATGTCGTTGTCGCTGCCGTTCACCGCCGACTGGCCTCCGACGACGATGGTGTTGTCGATGTTGGTGACGCCACACACCAGCAGGTCAGAGCCCGTGCTGCGCGACGACACGAAGGAGCCCGTGCCGTTGAAGCCCGTGTCGAGCGTGCCTGACGTGGTGCAGGTGACGGCGACGTTGCTCACGTCGGCCGTCGCCGTGCCGCTGCCGTTGACGACGAAGCACTGTTTGCCCGCCGGCGACGAGTTGACGCTCACCGAGTACGCCCCCGAGATGCGCGTGGCGAAGGTGAACGCGCCGTTGGCAAGCACCGGGAGGAAGTCGGTGCCATTGACGAGGATGGCCTGCTCCGAGGCGCCCAGCCCACTCATCGTGCCGCCCAGCGCAAAGGTGTCGCTGCAGGTGACGCTCACGTTGGTGACGTTGGCCACCGCGGTGCCGCTCTCGTTGGCGAGCACGCAGCTCTGGTTCATCGGCTGCGTGACGATGCTCACCGCGTAGGCGCCCATCGTCGGCGTGACGAAGGTGAAGGCGCCCGACATGGAGACGGTCAGCTGCTCCGTGCCGTTCTGCACGACAAGCGTCTTGCCCGCCCCGAGGCCGCTGACGGAGCCACCGATGGTGAAGCCCGACGAGCAGGTGACGGTGACGTTCGACACGTCGGCCGTCGCGGTGCCGCTGCCATTCGCGACGGTGCAGCTCTGGTTCATCGGCTGCGTGTCGACGGTGACGGCGTACGCACCCGCCACCGCGGTCGGGAAGACGAAGGTGCCATCGCCCGAGAGGCTCACGGTCTCACCACCGTTGCGCAGCACCACCGACACGCCCATCGCCAGGCCGCTCACGGTGCCGCCCACGCGGTAGCGCGGCGTGCACGTCACCTGCACCTGCACGTCCGCCGTGGCCGTGCCCGAGCCGCTCGCGACGACACAGGTGCCGAGCGCGGGCTGCGCGGTGACGGTGACGGCGTAGGCGCCGGTGATGCGAGAGGGGAAGACGAAGCTGCCGTCGCCGCGCACGTCGAGCGTGTCGGCGCCGTTGGCGAGCGTGACGACGTCGCCCAGCGGCAGGCCACTCACGGCGAGCCCGAGCGCGAACGTCGGCACGCAGACGTTGTTGCGGCACGCGCCCGAGCGGCAATCGCCGTCGGTGCCACAGGCCTTCGTGTCTTCACACGCGCCGCACGAGGTGCCGCCGCAGTCGACGTCGGTCTCTCCGCTCGAACGCCGCGCGTCCGCGCACGCATCGGCGACGCAGCGCCCGGTGGTGGCGTGGCAGAGCCCCGTCTCGCAGTCGGCAGGCGCGCCGCAGAGGCGGCCCAGGTCACACTTCGTGGTGCAGACCTGCCCGCAGTCGACGTCGCTCTCCATGCCCGAGCGCACGCCGTCGGTGCACGCGTCGGTGAGGGTCATCATGGTGCCGCCGTTGTCGACGGTGCCGGTGAGCACGCCGCCGTCTTCAATCGACGAGGTGTCGGCCACGAGCCCGGCGTCACCGGTGGAGACGAAGGTGAGCTGCGCGCTCGTCTCTTCGCCATTCGAATCGGTGTTGGTGACGACGACCACCACCTCCGAGCCGGAGGCGCCGCCCACGCCGACGCGCACCGTGCCCGCATCAGGGTCGAGCTCGGTGTTCACCTCGTTCGAGCCGCCGTTGACGCGCGCGGTGACGCTGATCGACCCCGAGCCGCGCTGCACCTCGGTGGTGAGCGAGAGGTCGGTGCGCGAGTTGTTGGTGTACCGCGCGCCGGTGGGCGCTGCGGCGAAGGTGTCGTTGGCGGTGACGCGCAGGTCGGAGACCACCGAGCGCATCTGCGCGTTGAGCACGCCGACCTGCTGCCGCGCCTCGGGGTTCTCCGGGTCTTCGGGCGCGGTGACGTGCGCGACGACCTGGTTCATGCCGCCCATCTGCGCGCGGTTGACGCCGATGACGAGCGACGTGGGCTCGGTGTCGAACTCCACCGAGAAGCCCGGCGTGACAGACGTGCCCTCACTGGTGACGAACTCGCCCTCGGTGAGCCCGACCGGCCCGCCCGGCGTGTCGACTACCACCTGCGCGCCGCCCTGCGTGACGACCTGCGCGCCGCCCTCTTCGCAGAAGGGACACGGCAGCGCGCCCTGCCGCGAGAAGACGGGCGCGAAGTACATGGGGTTCTTGTTCGAGTCGTCGCCGAAGTAGAGGCGCGAGTTCTTCTCGCCCGCCTCGAACTCCCAGCGGTTGGCGAGGGTGTCGACCTTCAGCAGCTTCTCGGTGTCGGGGTTGTTCGAGTCGTAGACGCGCACCCAGTAGACGCCCGCCGCGGAGGGGTCGCGGTAGTAGCCGATGGGCGTCAGCGTGTGGCCGCCCGAGACGACCGTGCCCCTCTTGCGCACGATGCCGATGCGGTAGCGCTCGGTCGCGCCCTCGGCGAGCGACTGGGCGAGCACCGGCATGACGTCCTTCGCCATGTACTTCTTCGTCTTCTCGGCGACCGCGCCCGGCACCAGCTGCGTCGAGAACCAGTACGCCAGCTCGCGCTGCAGCGGGAGGTTACCGTCGAGCTTCAGCTCGCGGGCGGTGTCGGCGCCGAAGTCTTCGACGTTGAGCTTCTTCGCCTCGAGCAGCGAGCTGAGCACCGCGAAGCCCTCGCAGCGGCCGCCCGTCATCGAGCTGTTCGCGTCATCCATGAACGAGCGCGCACTCGGCCTGAGCAGGCACGGCGTGGCAGAGCCGTTGGAACAGACGCCATCGCCGAACATGCGCCGCATCGACTCGGCGTCGAGCACGGAGCCCTCGTAACCGGTGACGAAGTTTGGAAACGAGAGTGAGTCCCGCTCCATCTTGAACGTCGAATCCACCTTCGCCGGCAGCGCCGGAGGTTGACACGCGACCAGGACGAGCGACGACGCGAGGGGAAAGAGCCCGACCGAAGTACGCATGAAGGCCATACCCTGCCGGGATCCGCGCCTGAGCGCTGGGTATGAATTGTCGCACCTCGCGCGTCAGGCCGTTCAAAGCCGTGAAGAAGGCGAAGTCGGTCGCTGCGTTCTGCGACGCCGTCGAGGCGCTCTCTCCGGGAACGTGACGTGAGGTCTCCATGGTGGCGCAACACGAGGCCGACTATGGGCAATGCGTGAACCTCCAACAGTCAGCGCGGTGCATGAGGCGGTTGATGACGGTGGTGTCGTTCGCCTTCGCCCTTCCCGCTCTGGCAGATGAGCCTCCCACCGTCTCGGTGTCGTTCGGCTTCGAGCCACGCATCGGCACCTTCGCCCAGCTCGACGCGCAGCTCAGAGCGTACGACTTTGCGCCCGTGACCTCGGTCCTGATGCCGACGTGGGGGCTGCGAGGGCGCGCCTACCTGGGCCAGGGCTTCTTCGCTGCGCTCACGATGACGGCGGGGTTCCGCGCGACGCCGGGGCCGGGCATTCCCACCACGTTGTCGGTCAGCGAGACGACGGGCGGGGTGGGCTACGTGCTGCCATGGGGCCTGTTCGGCTCGGTGGAGGTGGGCTTCTCGGCGCTGACGCAGTCCCTGGGCAGCACCCGGGAAGGCGGTGCGCTCGTCTACCTCGGGCCCATCGTGCAACCGCGGGTGGGCTGGCTGCGTCAGTTCTTCGCGCCCTTCGGCTGGTTCATCGCCGTGTCCGTTGGCGCCAGCGTGCATTTCCCAGTCGGCCCCGCCCACACCAACCCGCTGTGGGAAGAACGTTTTCAGAGGACCACCATCAGCACCTTCACGGTGACGGTGGAGTCGGGCCTCGGCTACCGGAGCCCCCGATGAGACGTCTGGTGATGTCGGCTGTGAGCCTCCTCCTCGCCTGCGCGAAGCCCTGCGAGCCCGAGCCGCCCGGTGAAGTCGGGGCGCTCACCGCGTGGGAGCAGCAGTTCCTCGAGGGCCGCGCGCTCCCCGCCTCTCCCGCGCCGCAGTTCGTCACCGCCGAAGACGGGCTGCAGCTGGCGTTCAGCGAGTGGGTGCCGTCGGGCTTCACGGCGGGCCAGCCGGTGGTGCTTCTCGTTCACGGCTCGTCGGCGCGCGGTGGCCTCTACTCTGCGCTCGCGCGAGGCCTCGCTGAAGCAGGCGTGCTGACCCGCCTCATCGACCTGCGCGGGCACGGGCTGAGCCGATGTCCGGCGCCGGGGCTGTGTCAGCCAGACCTGCCGCCCGACTACGCCGAAGCCACCGAGACGTGGCCCGGTCGGCCCGGTGATGCCGCAGACGCGAACCAGCTGACGCGCGACCTCCAACGACACCTCGGTGCGCTGGCGGCGCGTGCGCCCGGCTCGCCCGTAGTGCTCGTCGGCCACAGCTCGGGGGCCGGCCTGGTGGCCCGCTTCATCGAGACCTCGGGCATGTCGCAGCTCGCAGGCGCAGTGCTGCTCGCGCCGTTTCACCACCCCGACCAGCCACAGAACGAGCTCGACTCGTGGGAATGCGGCCGGGTCGTGGGCACCACCTACGCGCGCGTCGATCTCGGCGCGCTGGGCGATGCACGCCGCGGCAACCCCCACCGCTACGTGCTGCGCCTCGAAAAGGAACCCACGCTCTCGGACCCGCGCGACACCCTCCGCTACACGTACACCATGATGACGGGCCTCGCGGTCGCCGACGCCTCGAGCTTTCACCAGGCCTTCACCGGGCCGACGCTGTGGGTGGCCGGCGACCGTGACGCGCTGCTCGACCTTGAGGCGTCACGCACCGAATACGCGCGTCTCCCCGGCGGCCGCGGCTTCGTGGTGGTCCGTGACACGAGCCACGTGGGCGTCAGCTGGTCGAGCGGCGTCGCGGCGAAGCTGGCGAGCTTTGCGCAAGACCCGACCGCCAGCCGGGGCTTCGAGACCATCGAGCCCTGAGTCACTTTGGGAAGGTGAGCTCGACCACCACCCGCTCGCGGGGCTTCACCGTCACGGTCTTCGTGACGCTCTTTCCCGTCTTGCGGTCGACGAGCTCGAACTTCGTCGGCTCGTTCGCATCGAGCTCGAGCGAGAACGCGCCGCCTTGCAGCAGGCCGGGCATCTCCATGCCCTCGATGCGCAGCATCACGTCGGGCCCGGCATTCACCACCCGCCCCTGCACCGTGCCGGTGGGCACGACGCACTCGCCGAACGCGACCGAGGGGCGCGTGACCCACTGGCCACCCTTCGCGGCACAGCCATCGAAACGGAGCACCTGCGCCGCCGCCTTCTCCTTCGGCGCTGGCTGACAATCCCAGAACACCACCTCAGGCGTGCACTGCGTACAGCCCGGCCCCGAGCCCGAGCCCCGTCGCGCGATGCACGCGATGTTGGCGTCGCACTTCTTCTCGTCGAGCGGTTTGCAGTCGACTGCGACTCCCTTGCACAACGCCTCGCGCGCGCCGGGGAACGCGTTGGCCACGGCCTTCTTCTCGAGCGCCGTGCACGCGTCTTCGATGGGCCCCGCGAACGACGCCACCGGGAGCAGCACCAGCACCACGCCGTGGAGTTTCGTCATGCACCTCAAGCTACTTCACGCAGCGCGAGCAGGCTCGACGGCGTGCTGGCCCGGCTCACGTAAGCCCCGCCCCTCTTCGCCACGCTGAGCGCTCCTTCAGGCCAAAGAGCGACAAGAACCCGCCACTCTGGCCCGGCTGCGCGGCCGGCTTCGCAGCGCTCTGCTTTTCGCGGCACGAGCACCGCTTGTCCTTCGGGACGCCCGCGAGCGCCTGCTCGATGTGACGGCCGCAGCCGCTCCAGGTGGGCTTGTGACAACTCGAACATTCGACGCGCATGCACATGGTGTTGCCTCCAAAGCGATGAGAGCCCGCGCTGGGGGAAAGGGTTCAGTCGCCGACTGGAGCCGGGCCCACCGTTCTCCGCAACGGCAACTGCGGCAGCTTCAACGTCAGCAGGAAGGCGAGCAGCGCGAGCACCACCGCGACCCGGTACACGCCCAGCAGCGCCGCGGTGAAGCCCTCCTTGAGCGCGCGGTCGACCGCGTCGACGGTGGCGAGGAGCCGCGGCCGCTGCACATCGAGCTCGGCCTTCACGCTCGCGAGCGCGTTCGCCCCGGCGTTCTGCGCCGCGACGTCGCCTTCGTGCTCGAGCTCAGAATCGAGCGTGTCGAGCTGGGCCTGCGTTGAAGGACGGGGCGGTAGAATGAGGTCCGGCGTCGCCGCGACGAAGGCCGCCCACGACGCATCAGTCGCGCTCGCGCTGCGCAGCTTCGAGCGCGCGACGGTGTAGCGGGCCCGCGCGTTCGCGGCAGGTCCTCCATCGGCCAGCTGCGCCTTCAACTCGGCGCTGGCCATCGGGCTCGCGAGCACCGCGTCGATGGCGAGGCGTTGCCCCTCGAGCGCGCTCTTCGCGACGTTGAACGCCCCTTCGAGCTCATCGCTCACCCGCTGCTTCACCTTCACCGCGTCGAAGCGCGCCAGGGCGCCACCCTCTTCACCCGGCGTCGACCCACCGCCCTGCTGCGAGAAGCGCGCGACGAGCGCAGGAGGCAGACCCTTCGTCGCTTCCGGCACGCGCGTCGACAGCTCTTCGCTGAGCGACGTCGCGAACAAGCTGCCCAGCACCGCGATGCCCACCGTCGAGCCCAGCTGCCGGAAGAACGTCGCCATCGAGGTGATGGACCCCATCTGCTGCGCCGACACCGAGTTCTGCAGCGCCAGCGTGTAGAGCGGAATCGACGGCCCGAGCCCCAGGCCCAGCAGCACCATCTTCACCGTCACCTCACGCTGCGTGGAATCGGCGGTGAGCGTGAAGCCCAGCACCAGGAAGCCGGCCATCACGATGACCAGGCTCCCGAGCATCAGGCCCTTGTACTTGCCCAGCCGCGACACGAGCTGCCCCGACAGCACGTTGCCCGCCACGATGCCCATCACCAGCGGGCTCACCGTCAGGCCGCTCGCCGTCGCGGTGACGCCCACCACGTTCACCATGAAGAGCGGGAGGAAGACCAGCGGCGCGAGGAAGGTGGCGCCCAGCACGAACATCGCCCCGCCACCCCACGCCACCATCGGGTTCTTGAAGAGGCGCAGGTCGACCAGCGGCTCAGCGATGCGCAGCTCCCACCACACGAAGACCACGAGGCCGAGCACCGAGAGCGCGAAGAGCGACAGCACGTGCCAGTCGCTCCACAGGTAGCCGAGCTCACCGGGGCGCACCACCGGGCGGCCGAGCGTCAGCGCGACGAGCAGCGGCACCACGCCGATGGCGAGCAGCACCGCGCCAGCCACGTCGATGGAAGGACGCACTCCATTGGGGTGCGGCGTGCGCAGCGTCGGCATGCGGAAGACGATGAAGCCGAGCGCGATCGCGCCGATGGGCAGGTTGATGAGGAACACCCAGTGCCAGCCCCAGTGGTCGGTGATGAAGCCTCCGAGCAGCGGGCCCAGCAGTGAGCTGATGCCGAACACTGCGCCGAAGAAACCGGCGTAGCGACCGCGCTCGGCGGGGGAGAAGAGGTCTGCGACGACGGCGAAGGCCGAGGTGAAGAGCGCCGCGGCGCCCACGCCCTGCAGCGCGCGCGCCGCGATGAGCTGCCAGGTGGTGGTCGACAGCGCGCACAGCACCGAGGCGGCGAGGAACACCACCACCCCGAGCAGCACGATGGGCTTTCGGCCGAAGACGTCGCTCAACTTGCCGTAGACGGGCACCAGCACCGTCGACGACACGAAGTAGGCCGTCGTAATCCACGCGTAGAGCGAGGCGTCGATGTGCAGCGTGCGCTGAATGTCGGGCCCCGCCGTGCCGACCACGTTTTGATCGAGCGCCGCGAGGAACAACGCCAGCATCATGCCGACGAGCGCCTGAATCTTCTGCTGTTGCGAGAGCTGCGTCGCGTCAGTCACCCGAGCACGGATAGCCCACGCTTTCGGCTACCGACACCTCTTCGAACGATCGTTGCAGTCGGTCACGCACGACGCCATCTCGGACAGCCGTTGAGGCAGAGGTCGTACAGGTTGCGGCAGTGCTCGCTCATGCCCGCCGTGTCGAGGGTGGCGCACGAAGCGCACACCATCTGCCCGGCGGCCAGAACGAGCAGCGCCCGCATCAAGCCGACTTACTTCTTCTTCTTGTCGTCGGTCGCCGGCTTCTTGCCCGCGCGCGCCTTGCTGCCCTCGAAGAGCGCCTTCATGTCGACCGCAGGCTCGCCCTTCTTGGTGACGATGGCGTTGACCGCCTTCAGAATCTTCGAGCGCACCTTGCGGGCGACCGGGACGTCCTTCGACGCCGCGATGACCTGCTTCTCGTTCACGCCACGGCCCGCCTGCGCGGGCTTGCCGATGTTGAGCTCGGCGTACTTCTTGTCGGCCGTCTCCTTGGTGTGACGCTTGTTCCACCGCTTCTGCATCAGGTCGCGCGACGCTTCATCGAAGGTCTCGACGCGGCGGCTGGTGATCGCGATCTGCTTGGGGGTGATGCTCTTGGACGACAGGAAGGTCTGGAAAGTGCCCATAGGGAGGGCGGCTCATGCCAGAGAGCGAGGGGGAAATGCAATGATCGACGCGATCAACTTGATCCAACGGTCGCCTTGTGTGTATGGAGCGCGTCCCTTTTCGCAGTTTCCCAAAGTCAGGTTCAACGCAATGGCCAAGACGTCCTCAGTCAACAAGAACGAGCTCCGCAAGCTGATCGTCAAGAAGTACCAGGCGCGCCGCCAGGAACTCAAAGCGATCATCAAGAACCCCGCGACGTCGGCCGAAGACCGCGCCGCCGCTCAGGTGAAGCTGCAGAAGCAGCCCCGCGATGCGAACCCCATCCGCGTCACGCTGCGCTGCGCGCTGACGGGCCGTCCCCGCGGCAACCTCCGCAAGTTCGGTCTCTCGCGCATTCAGTTCCGCGAGAAGGCCCTCGCCGGCGAGCTGACCGGCGTCGTCAAGGCGAGCTGGTAACCGCCCTTCCCCCTTTTCAGGAGAAACACCATGTCCCGCGTATGTCAGGTGACGGGCAAGCGCCCGATGGTTGGCAACAACGTCAGCCACGCCAACAACAAGACGAAGACCCGCTCGCTGCCCAACCTCCAGAAGCACCGCTTCTTCGTGGCCAGCTTGAAGAAGTGGGTCACCCTCCGGGTGTCTGCCCACGGTCTGCGCATCATCAACAAGCGCGGCATCGAGCGCGTGTACGCAGACCTCAAGGCCGCTGGCGACTTGTAAGTCGTCTGGCCTTCTCACTTCCGAGCCGCGGCTCTCACGGGCTGCGGCTCGTTGTGTTTTGGGCACCTCTCCATGACCGTCACCGTCTCCATCTGCCGGCGCTGCGAAGACGAAGACGAGCGTGACTCGGGCAACGGAGAGCTGCTCCACGAGAAGGTGAAGGAGCTGCGCAAGGCGCTCGGCCTGAAGGACGTGTTCGACCTCGAGGCGGTGAAGTGCCTCGGCATGTGTCGCTCGCCCTGCAACGTGGTCTTCGAAGGGCCGAAGCGCTCGACCTACACGCGCACCGGCGTGCACGCGACGCTCGAGGCCGACGCGGTGGTGCAGGCCGCCCGGGCGTACGCCGCGCTCAGACCGGGCGAAGAGCTGTCCGAACGACGGCTGCCGGGCCTCTCGGCCGACTGACTCACAGCACGCGGCAGTCGACGTTCACCTCGAGGCGTGGGTACGCAACCCGGGTAGCGAAGAACGGGTTTCTCGAGCGAGATCTCTTTCGCACGGCACCGCAGTGAAGTGTTCTCCGGACATGCGGACCAGCCTGACCCTGTTCTTCTGTTTCAGCCTCGCCCTCCTCGGGGGCTGTGGCGCCGTCGCTGCGAAGTGCGGCCCGACGAACTGCTCCACGTGCTGCGACACCAACGACACCTGCGTGCCGTTCACGACCTCGCTGGAGTGTGGCGCGGGCGGCAATGCCTGCACGAGCTGCTCCCCGGCGCAGATCTGCACCTTCGGGCTCTGCAGCGGGTTCACCGGACAGGGTGGTGGCGGCGGCACAGCAACCGGCGGTGGAGCAGCGACCGGGGGCGGTGCGGCGACGGGCGGCGGTGCGGCGACGGGCGGCGGTGCGGCGACGGGCGGCGGTGCGGCGACGGGCGGCGGCGCGGCGACGGGCGGCGGCGCGGCGACGGACGGCGGCGCGGCGACGGGGGGCGGTGCGGCAACGGGCGGCGGTGCGGCGACGGGCGGCGGTGCGGCGACGGGCGGCGGTGCGGCGACGGGCGGCGGAGTGACCGGTGGCGGAGCGACCGGTGGCGGTGCAGCGACCTGCGACCTGCAACCGGTCACGGCGAACTTTCAGTTCAACCGGGATCTTCAGGTGGTCACCGCCTCGGGCACCCTCACGGTCAACGGCGCGCCGATGCCGGGCAGCCCGAGCGTCAGTCAGCGCGGCTACCTCTCGTTCCGCAACAAGGTGACGGGTGCCCTCACCTATGCCGGCATCACCTCCACGGGGGCGGCGACCTTCTCCACGCTCCTCTTCAGCGGCACCTACGACGTCACCTTCACCACCTCGTCCGACAACGCGTTGGTCGGCATGCCCATCGGTGCCACCACCACCGTCGCCACCGACCTGACCCTCACGAGCAGCCAGAGCTTCACCTGGAACCTGCCCGTCATCACCGCCTCGGGCACCCTCACCGTGAATGGCGCGCCGATGCCGGGCAGCCCGAGCGTGAGTCAGCGGGGCTCCCTGTCCTTCAGGAACAAGGCGACGGGCGTCATCACCTACGCAGGCCTCTTGCCCACCGGAGCCGCCACCTTCTCCGCCCTCCTCTTCGGTGGCAGCTACGACGTCACCTTCACCACGTCGTCGGACAACGCGTTGGTCGGCATGCCCATCGGCACGACCACCTCCATCGCGAGCAACCTCTCCATCACCAACACGCAGAGCTTTTCGTGGAACCTGCCGGTCATCACCGCCTCGGGCACTCTCACCGTGAACGGCGCGCCGATGCCCATCAGCCCGAGCGTGAGTCAGCGGGGCTACCTCTCTTTTCGCAACAAAGTGACGAACGGCATCACCTACGCGGGCATCTTGCCCACCGGAGCGGCGACCTTCTCCGCCTTCCTCTTCGGCGGCAGCTACGACGTCACCTTCACCACCTCGTCGGACAACGCGCTCGTGGGAATGCCCATCGGCTCGACCACTTCCATCGCGAGCAACGTCTCCATCACCAGCACGCAGAGCTTCGCGTGGAACCTCCCCGTCATCACCGCCTCGGGTACCCTCACCGTGAACGGCGCGCCGATGCCCGGCAGCCCGAGCGTGAGTCAGCGGGGCTACCTCTCGTTCCGCAACAAGGCGACGAACGCCATCACCTACGCGGGAATCAACGCCACCGGCGCCGCCACCTTCTCCGCCTTCCTCTTCGGCGGCAGCTACGACGTCGCCTTCACCACCTCGTCGGACAACGCGTTGGTCGGCATGCCCACCGGCGCCGCCACGTCCATCGCGAGCAGCCTTTCCCTCACCAGCACGCAGAGCTTCACGTGGAACCTGCCCGTCATCACCGCCTCAGGCACCCTCACGGTGAACGGCGCGCCGATGCCGGGCAGCCCGGGCGTGAGTCAGCGGGGCTACCTCTCTTTCCGCAACAAGACGACCAGCGGGAGCACCTACGCGGGCATCTCACCCACGGGCTCGGCCACCTTCTCGGCGTTGCTCTTCGGAGGCAGCTACGACGTCACGTTCACCACCTCGTCGGACAGTGCGCTCGTGGGCCTGCCCATCGGCTCGGCCAGTTCCATCGCGAGCAACCTGTCCCTCACCAGCACCCAGAGCTTTGCGTGGAACCTGCCCGTCATCACCGCTTCGGGCACCCTCACTGTGAACGGTGCGCAGATGCCGGGCAGCCCGAGCGTGAGTCAGCGGGGCTACCTCTCGTTCCGCAACAAGCTGACGGGCAGCATCACCTATGCAGGCATCGCGTCGACGGGGCCGGCCACCCTCTCGGCGCTCCTCTTCGGTGGCAGCTACGACATCACCTTCACCACCTCGTCCGACAACGCGCTCGTCGGGATGCCCATCGGGACCACCACCTCTCTGGCGAAGGGCTGTGTGACCTCGGGTTCCTGTTCTGCGTCGGCGGCGGACCTCACCGGCCAGTGGTCGGTGGTCCACGAGTCGGGCAACTTCGGGACCTGGGCTCTCTCTTTGACGGACAGCGCGGGCGCGCTCAGCGGCGCCTACACGGCCTCTTCCTACTCGGGCACCGTCGCTTTCGGCACGCGCAGCGGCGCGGCGTTCTCGATGACGCTGACCGCGCCTGGCTGCCAGATCGAAGCGACGGGCACCATCGAAGACCCCTGCCGCATCTCCGGCGTGTCGTACTGCGTCGGCTTCAGCCGCTCGAACTTCATCGGCTTCCGGTAGCGGCGCTCACCGCCGGCGCCGCGGCACCCGCGCGTAGAGGTGCTTGTGCACGCGCGCCACGACGTTGCCCTCGAGGTCGAGCAGCTCGACGTCGAACTTCGGCTCGGCCTCACGCGCGACCGCGATCTCCGCACGCACCGCTTCCGCGCGCTCGCTCGTCACCTCGAAGCGCCCTCGCACCGTGCCGCGCCCCGGCCGCACGAACTCGATGCTCGCCGCCTTGTCCCAGACCACGTACCCGGGCCCCAGCTTCCACGTGAGGAGCAGCAGAAACCACGGGTCGGCCATCGCGTAGAGCGAGCCACCGAACGCGGTGCCCAGCGCGTTGCGGTTGAGCGCGGTGAGCTCGAGCTCCACGGTGACGGCGTCGACCGCGTCACCCTGCCCCTCCACGTCGACCACGCGCACGCCCGCGCCCCAGTACGGCGGCCAGAACCGCAGGGTCTGCAGGAGGCGACGCTTCGGCAACCGCTGCATCAACAGCTCGGGGAACGTGGCCACGGGATTGGTTGTGTAACGGCGGTCAGCCGTGCTTCAAGCCGCCGTCGAAGGCGCCCTGTGGATTCCCCCGCTCAGCCGTCCGAAGCCCCGCCTCCGACGACGTTGAAGACGTTGCTGACGCTGGCCTGGCCCATCGTCATCAGCCGCGCGTCGCAGACGGTGGTGGGCTTCGCCGACGCGTTGATGGTGGCGCACCTCGGGGCCACGGCCCTGGCCGCGACGTCGACCGGCGGGCTCAACACGATGTGCGTGCTCATCTTGCCGATGGGCGTCACCTTCATCGTCTCGAGCTTCGCCAGCCAGCTCTTCGGCAAGGGAGACCTCGCGGGGGCGCGCCGCTACGGCTGGTACGGCCTGCTGGTGGCGGCCTTCACCTTCGCGCTGTGCCTCGTGTCGTGGCCCTTCATCGACGCCGCGCTCGGGACCTTCACGTACAGCGACGAGCTGCGGCAGGTGATGGGCACCTACCTGCGCATTCGGTTGCTCTCGGGTGGCGCGGCCATCGGCATCGAAGCGCTCGCCAACTACTACGGCGGCCTGGGCCGCACGCGCCCCGGCATGGTCGCCAACATGGTGGCGATGGGGCTCAACGTGGTCGTCAACTGGGTGCTCATCGACGGCCACCTCGGCGCGCCGGCGATGGGCGTGGCAGGCGCGGCGTGGGCCAGCACCCTCTCGACGTGGGTCGCCTTCGCGGGCCTCTTCTTCTACTTCTTCCGCGAGGGGAACCCGACGGCGCGCGCCGAGTTCCGTCTGCCGGAGTTCGTGCGCATGTGGCGCTTTGGCCTGCCCGCAGGCGTCAACTGGTTCGTCGAGTTCGGCGCGTTCATCTTCTTCACCAACGTCGTGGTGGCGGGCCTCGGCACCGCGTCGCTGGCGGCGATGAACTCGGTGATGACGCTCAGCTCGGTGGCCTTCATGCCGGCGCTCGGGTTGGCCAGCGCGGGCGCGATTCTGGTGGGCCAGGCCATCGGGGCCAACCGCAAGGACGAGGTGCCCGGCGTGGTGAAGCTGACCGCGGGCGCCACCGTGGTGTGGCAGGGCTCCGTCGGCCTGCTGTGTCTGCTCACGCCAGCCGTGCTCGTGGCGCCCTTCGCGCGGGGGGAAGGCGCCGCTGAGGTGGCGACCATCGGCGCGAGCATGTTGATGATTTCGGCGGCCTGGCAGCTCTTCGACGCCATCGCGATGGCGGTGGCCGAGGCGCTGCGCAGTGCGGGCGACACGCTCTTCCCGATGATGGCGCGCATCGCCATCGCCTGGCTCATCTTCGTGCCGGGCAGCTACTACTCGGTGCGCGTCCTGCACTGGGGCAACGAGGGCGCCATCGCGTGGCTCGTCCTCTACCTCATGCTGCTGGCCGCAGTGGTGACGCTGCGCTTCCGCAGCGGGGCGTGGCGCTCGATGCAGCTGGTCGAGCCCTCGGCCACCTGACCCGCCAAACGAGCAGCCGGCGCTGGTAGCGGTGAACCGTTCCCGTTACACGTGGCTCCCACCACGCAGTCCCTTTCCAGGAGTCGCACACCATGGGCGCCACCACGCTCGAGCTGACCGAGGCCAACTTCGAAGAAACCCTGAAGAAGGGCGGCATCCTCTTCATCGACTTCTGGGCCGCGTGGTGCGGGCCGTGCCGCGCGTTCGCGCCGACCTTCGAGGCGGCTGCGGGCAAGCACGTCGACATCACCTTCGCCAAGGTCGACACCGACAAGGAACAGGGGCTCGCGCAGGCGTTCGAGATTCGCAGCATCCCCACGCTGGCCATCTTCCGCGACGGCATCCTCCTCGGGCAGAACGCGGGCGCGTTGCCGGCCCCGGCGTTCGAGCAGGTCATCGAGCAGGTGCGCGGCATCGACATGGAGAAGGTGAAGTCGGAAGTGGCAGCCGCGCGTGCGAAGGCCGAGGCGAAGCAGTAAGCCTTCGCTTCGCATGAACCGAGCCCACGTCTCCGCTCTCGTCGTTCTCTGTTCCACCCCTGCGCTCGCCGACGTCACGTTGGTGAGCGAAGTGCTGAGCCAGGGCAAGACCCGCAACGTCACCTTGTCGGTGAAGGGCACGAAGGCCTTCTTCGACATGCGTGAAGAGGGCGGCCCCTCGCGCGGCATGCTGCGCGACTCGGCGCAGAAGAAGATGTGGCTCGTCGACCACGACAAGAAGTCGGTCATCCTCATGACCGAAGAAGACAGCAAGGCCATCGAGGCGCGGCAGGAACAGATGCGGCTGCAGATGAAGGCCCAGCTCGAGCGGCTCCCGCCCGAGCAGCGCACGCGCATGGAGCAGACCATGCTCGCCATGCCCGACCCCAACGCGAAGCCGCCCAACTTCACCTACGAGAAGAAGAAGGGCGCGACGGCGCGCACGGTGAGCGGGTTCAAGTGCGAGGACTACCTCATCAAGCGCGAGGGTCAGCCCTTCGGTGAAGGGTGCTTCACGCCGTGGAAGACGGTGGGCATCACCGCCGAGGAGTTCAAGAAGACGCTCATCAACGCGATGCCCTCGTCGGCGGCGGCGGGCCCGATGATGCAGTCGTTCGAGGCGCACACCACTGCGCCCGGGCTCTCCATCGAGCGCACGCTGGTCGACGACAAGGGTCAGGTCACCACCCGCACCACCATGAAGACCTTCTCGAAGACGGCGCTGGCGGCCGACAAGTTCGAGGTGCCGAAAGACTACGTCGAGAAGTCGATGAAGGACCTGTCGGGGCCGGGCGGTGGCAAGCCGATGCCTGCTCCGGCGCCGGCGCCTGCGAAGCCCTGAGCGCCGTGGGGCGCTGGGTGGTGGTAGCCGGGCTGGTGCTCAGCGGGTGTCGCGGGGAGCGAACGCACCCGCGCCTGGCGGAGCTCACCACGCCCTTCCATGTGACGGTGCGGGCCATCGACCTGCCGTCTGACTGCGAGGGCTTGAGCGGCCTCGAGCGGCTGCGCTGCAACACCGAGCGCCCGCGTGGAGGCTGCACCTTCGTCGCGGTGGGGCCCGACGCCGACCTGCCGCTGGCCTTCTCCGGCCCGATGAAGAAGGAGCACTGCGACGAGCAGCGCACGCGCCACCACACCGTGCTGGTGGCCTCAGGGGCGCTCAAGAGTGCGCGCCTGTTCATCGACCCGCGCGGCGAACGGGTGGTGGTGCACCTCGACAGCGACGGCTGGGTGCTCTTCGTGCACGACGGGAAGCTGGTCGGCTCGAAGCAACTGTGGGGCGCCGGCGTGGTGCCGCTCGCGCCGCTGCTGGCCGATGGCTCGCCCGACTGGCCGCGCGTGCCGACGTTGCTCTCGACGTGGGACTCGGCGAGCGCGCTGTTGAGCGGGCTGACGTTGCAGGACGTGATGCGAGACGACCCCGCCCCGCAGGAAAACCTGACCCTCGCGCTACTGGGCGACTCGTTTCGCTTCGACAGCCCAAGGTTCAGCGAGGGCTTCGAGCTGCTCGACGCGCCCCACCGCGAGAAGGTGGTCGAAGCCGCGCTGGACCAGGTGAAGGGGGGCGCAGACTTCTCGGGCTGGTTCCGCACGCAGAAGGACCTCTTGCCGCGGTACCGCGAGGCGCTGCTCGTCGCGCTGCGAGACGACTCGCTGTTCGGGGCGAGCCTGCTCAACGACGTGGCGGCGGCCGACCCGGTGGCGTTGCGCGACGTGGCGTGCGGCGAGCTGGAGCGCATGTACCTGGGGGGCAACCTCGACGAGGGCGGCATGCCGTCGAAGGCGGCGCTGGCGCTCATCGCGCGGCAGAAGCTGAAGTGCCCGTGGGTGCTGCCGTGGTTGAGGCGGTTGCAGTGCGACGGCCGCCTCACCTGCGTCGAGGAGACGGAGCTCGACGACCACCAACGCCGCGCGCCGCTGTGCACGCGCGAGCAGATCGAGGCGACGGTGAACCAGATGTTCCACGAGCCGACGGAAGACGAGCTGGTGACGCCAGACGAGTTCGAGCCCGACGACCACTTCGGCGAGTTGTTGCTCGGCGCCGCAGCCGCGCAGGGCACGCTGCCCGCAGAGTTCATCCGGAGGACCCAACGACGCGCCTACGAGGGCGTCGAGCCGCCCGAGTGCACGAACCTGTTCGTGCCCACCGGCGCGTGGGTGTGTCTGCTGCCTGTCGAGCTCACGGTGTCGACGCAGGGTCGGTGCCGCATGACGGTCGACGACGCGAAGCAGCAGCTGCGGTTCGAGGAACTGCCCGCCCCGCCTTCGGGCGCCCTGCAGCGGAACCCGTTCCTCCCGGCTCCTTGAGTTCGGGAGCGCATCACCGGTCGGCAGAAGTTCTCCAGTTCGCTTGCCCTGTGCTGGCACGCACCGGACGTTGAAGCCAATGAACGCCGGCGTCCTCCTGGGTTTCAACGAATACACATGCGTCCGGCTCTGGAAGCGCAGAAGCGCAGCTCACGAGCCCGACACCGAAGGCGAGGGTGAAGACCCGAATCACCGACTCCCCGGAAGAGCAAGGCAGGTCGGCGCCTGGATCGAACTCAGCATCGACCCCGAAACAACCACGTGGGGGTGGAGCGCACGAGTGCCCAACATGAGAGAGCGCGAGACGCCGCTGGGCACCGAGGTGTCGCGTCCACCACACCGACTTCGGGATGTTGACGTTCACCGACGCGCAGATTCGCCAGCAGCCAGACCACCCGCAAGGCCGAAGACGACCACATGGCGTCGCTGACCGGCGCGGTGCGCGAAGTGAAGCTCGAAGGGCTACGGTCGCGAGGTGCTCACGGCCCTCGCGATGCTCAACGCGCCTCCTCGAGGCGTCGACCTGGTGCCCACCCTCGCGCGTGCGCTCGGGGTCACCGCGTTCGAAGCGAATCAACTGCTGCGCGGGAGCCCCCCCTGGGTGCTGCTCAAGACCCCCGACCCCGCGAAGGCGACGAGATTGGCCAACGAGCTCGCCCCGGCCGGCGTCATCGCCGTCGACCTCGCGTCGGTGCCGACCACCGAGACCATGCACGAGGTGCGCGGCTTCGCCCTCGAGCCCGACGCGCTGGTGAGCCTCAACCAGAACGGCACGAGCGAGCGGCTGGCCTGGGCTGAGGTGAGCGCGCTGGTCCGCAGGTTTCGCCGCGTCGTCACCACCGACGTGGAGGTGAACCGCGAGCGGAAGTTCGACCTCGGCCGCGCCGTCATCACGCAGGGCCTCGTGATGTCGAAGACCGAGAAGAAGGTGACCGAGACGCACGGAGAGGCGCGCGAGCCCATCGCGTACCTGCTGCGACGAACGGGCGCTCCGTGGTTCACCGCCGAGCGCCGGTGCCGCTACGACGGGCTGGGCGCGCTGCTCAAGCCCGCGCGGGTCGAGAACTTCAACACCCTGGTGAAGCAGTTGCAGACCCGGCTGCCGCAGGTGCCCTTCGACGACCGGCTGCTGAAAGGGCGCTCGTTCTCACCCGAGGAGGTCGACCTGCTGGTGCACCTCATCGGGCGACAGCTCGTCACGCCGTCGCGTTGAGCGCCCACTGCTTCATCTGCGGCGCGGGCAACACGCCGCTTTGCCGCGCGCGCTCCTGACCGTTCTGAAAGACGATGAAGGTGGGGATGCCGCGAATGCCGAGCTGCGCCGACGGCTGCGGGTGCTCGTCGGTGTTCACCTTGAGCACCACCGCTTTGCCCGCGAGCTCATGGCCCACCTGCTCGAGAACCGGAGCGGCCACGCGACAGGGCCCGCACCACGGCGCCCAGAAGTCGACGAGCACCGGCACCGGAGAATGGGCCACGGCGCGGGTGAAGGCCTGCGCGTCGACGTCTTGCGGAGTGCCGCTCAGGTCGAGATCGCGCTTGCAGCGGCCGCAGGTCGGCACGCCAGCGTGTTGAGGAGCGACCCGGTTGAAGGCACCACAGGCTGGGCAACGGAACATGATTGACACGTAAGGCGGCGCGCCCACTTGTCCAGATCGACGGAACCG
Source organism: Archangium sp. (assembly GCA_044371205.1). Lineage (GTDB taxonomy): Bacteria > Myxococcota > Myxococcia > Myxococcales > Myxococcaceae > Archangium_A. The sequence goes on along the minus strand of JBILUC010000053.1, from coordinate 22,284 downwards.
GTCGATTTTCGCGAAACTCTTTTCGGGCTGGTTAGTCCTAGGGCCACGGGCGCCACGGTGGTGCCTCGAAGTTCCCTCCCCGCTCAAGGACATCCCCATGAAATCAGTGCTCATCGGCACGCTGTGCCTGCTGTCTACCGCTGCATTCGCTCAGGACAAGGGTGCCAAGGCGCCCGTCGCCGCCCCCGCCGCCGCCGCCAAGGACATCATTGACACCGCCGTTGGCGCTGGCACCTTCAAGACCCTCGCGACCGCGCTGACCGAGGCGGGCCTCATCGAGACCCTCAAGGGCGCCGGGCCGTTCACGGTGTTCGCGCCGACGGACGAGGCGTTCGCCAAGATCCCCAAGAAGGATCTCGAGGCGCTCCTCAAGGACAAGAAGAAGCTGACCGCGGTGCTGACGTACCACGTGGTCCCGGGCAAGGTGATGGCGGCCGACGTGCTCAAGCTGAAGGACGGCACCAAGGTGAAGACCGTCGAGGGTCGTGAACTGACCGTCGGCCTCAAGGGCGGCAAGGTCACCGTCGATGCGGCGAACGTCACCGCCACTGACATCGCGGCGTCGAACGGCGTGATTCACGTCATCGACAGCGTGATCATGCCCAAGTGATTTCGGCGTAGATCAGCGCACGTCGGTCCACGTTCCATCGTTGGTCGGACCGGCGTGCCAGTCGATTCGGGCGAGCCCTTTGGGGATCGTCGACGACGTAGCGGTAAACCACTGCACTCCGTTGGTCGTTCGCTGCTCGCCGATGGCGAGATAGCCGCGCACGTTGCTCTCGAGCGCGAACTCGTAGAATCCGTTCTTCCCCGTCGTGCGCTCGATGACCGGCTGTGGCTTCACGCCCGCGTCGGTGGTCGCGTACGGGTTGGTGTCGAACCAGGCGATGGGCGTGCCCTCTCGAGGCGTGCCGACGCAATTCATTCCTGTACACGAATTGGTGAGCTGCCCGTAGAGGCCTTGCGTGATGGTGAGCTGCGGCTCGACCTCCGTGGAGGTGCCGCAGGCGACGCCCAGCAGACAGAGCGCGACGAGTCCGTTCTTCATGGCTGGCTCAGCTCCATCAGCGCGGCGCGTGCAGCGGCCTCCGCTGGGTACACCGCCCACGCCTTCACCTTCGAGTCGCTGGTGACGGGCTCGGCGCCGGCAATGGAGGTGACGCACCACCCCGTCGGCGTCATGAACACCGCTGCCGTCTGCGAGAGGCGCGTCACGCCCCAGAACACCTGCCCCAGGCTCTGCCGCAGGGACGAGTTGAGGAAGTAGCAGGCGTGGGCACCGAGGAAGGCGTCGCGCGCGGCGTTCACCTCCGTGCCGATGAGGTACTCGCCGCCCGCTCCGCTGCACTCATCGAGGGGCTTGGTCTTCATGAGCACCAGCCGCTCGCCGCTTTCGCGGACCTTCAAGTCACCCTCGGCGCCAGGCTTGCCGCACCCCATGTCGGCGGGCACGGCCACGAAGAGCGGGGCTTCGCGCTGCACCACGACGGGCTTCACGCCGGCGTCAGGCGTTCCGCCGTCTGCGTCTTCGAGGAGGTCGGTGCGGCCACAGCCGGCGAGCACCAACGAGAGCACCACGAGCGTTTCACGCGACATGACGCGCGTCTTACTGCCTCAGCGACCGGGCGTGCGACTGCCGGCCTCCTTCACGCGGTGCACGAGCGCGAGCCCAGGAGCTCGACCTCAACGAGCCCACGAAAGAACGGCGCGGCCCGAAGCAGGTCGACTCGCAAAGCAGGAGCGGCAGGCCTCGGCTTCACTGTGCTCGACGAGTTCTGCGACACTCGGTCGTGCGTGCGTCGAATCGCTTTGCTGTCTGACATTCATGCCAACCTGCTCGCCCTCGAGGCGGTGCTGCGCGACGTCGACTCGTTCTCGCCCGACCTGCTCGTGGTGCTCGGAGACACCCTCAACTACGGCCCACGGCCCCGCGAGTGCTTCGAGCTGGTCGACCGGGTCGCCGACATCGTGCTTGCCGGAAACCACGAGAAAGAAGCCGCGCTCCCGATGCCCGACGAGATGGAGTCGGACGCGCGCGAGATGCTCGAGTGGACCGTGGCGCAGCTCGACGGGTGCGCGCCGTGGAACGAGCTCGAAGCCCGGCTGCGAGTGGACGCGCTGAGCACCGCGCAGGCGCGGCTCGAGGGGCTGCACTTCGTTCACGCCACCGCGGCGAAGCCCTTCGAGCAGTACTTGTGGCCGGGGCACCCGAACTACCACCTCCACTTGAACGCGCAGCTCGACCAGTACCTCGTCGAGCTGCTCGATGGCTTCGACGCGCAACACAGCTTCGTCGGGCACACGCACGCGCCGACGGTGCTGACGCGGTACGAGCACCGCGAGCTGTTCCCCATCGCTCACGACTGGAACCGCAAGCTGACGTTCATCGGGCCGCGCACCGTCTTCTACGTGCCGAAGGGTGAGCTGCAGCTGAACGAGCTGGCAGGGAGGAAGATGGTCATCAACCCCGGCAGCGTCGGGCAGCCCCGAGATGGGGACCCGCGCGCGAGCTGGGCCCTCTACGAAGGTGACTCCCTTCACTTTCGTCGAGTCGAGTACGAGCACGCGCGCACGGCGGCTGAGATTCGCGCGTTGCCGCTCTCGCTCGACACGCGGCGGTACTTCGCCGACCGGCTCGCCGAGGGAATGTGAGCAGGGTGTGCCGCATGGCTCGATGGCTCATCGTGGTGCTGTGGGTGACGAACGCGTGGGCGCTCGGTCCAGGCTCGACGCTGTATGTGGCCTCGCCCGAGGTGACGGTGCGTGATGCGCCGTCGCTCAAGGGCAAGTCGGTGTTGACGCTGAAGCGCGGCGAAGAGGTGAAGTGGCTCGGCGTGAGCCCGAAGGACAAGTCGTTTCATCAAATCGAGTCCGCCGGGAAGAAGGGCTTCGTGCACCTGGCCGACCTCTCTCCGGCAAAGCCCCAGCAGGAAGTGACGAGCGCTCCGAGCACTGAGCCCGTGCCGTTCGCGCAGTCGGGTGCGGCGACGAAGACTCCAGCCGTTCCCTCCGCGACGAGGCCGGAAGATGCCGAGGCGATGCGAGCGATTGAACAACTCGAGGCGCTCAACGCCGCCGCCGCAACCCCTGAGGCGCTGGCGAAGAAGCGCCGCGAGATCTCCGGTCAGCGCTGACCATCGGCCGGGTCCCTCGACTTCGAGTCAGGTGGGCCAGGGTCGGGTCGCATCGGCCTGACCGAATTCGTGCGAGTGGCCTGCGAGCAAGCCCGACCCCGGTCTTTGCGCGAAGCCTGAGAAGACGAACAAGGCGACGGCCAATCGAAGGGACATGGCGGCGCAGTGTGCTAGGCGGCGGCCATGGCTGAGAACTTCATTTTCACGATGCAGGACCTCCGCAAGGTGAAGGGCGGCAAGGAGATCCTCAAGGGCATCTGGTTGAGCTTCTTCCCCGGCGCGAAGATCGGCGTCATCGGGCCCAACGGGTCCGGTAAGTCGACGCTGCTGCGCATCATGGCCGGGTGGGACAAGGAGTTCATGGGCGAGGCCCGCCCCGACCCCAAGGCGAAGGTCGGCTTCCTGCCGCAGGAACCGCAGCTCGACGAGACGCTCGACGTGAAGGGCAACGTGGAGCTCGCCGTGAAGCCGTTCAAAGACGTGCTCAACCGCTTCAACGCCGTGTCCGACGACCTCGGCAAGCCCGATGCCGACTTCGACACGCTGCTCGCCGAGCAGGCGAAGCTGCAAGACATCATCGACGCCAACGACCTGTGGAACCTCGACAGCCGCCTCGACGTCGCGATGGACGCGCTGCGTTTGCCCCCCGGCGACATGGACGTGACGAAGCTCTCGGGCGGTGAGAAGCGCCGCGTCGCGCTGTGCCGCATTCTGCTCGAGAAGCCCGACCTGCTGTTGCTCGACGAGCCCACCAACCACCTCGACGCCGAGTCGGTGCAGTGGCTCCAGACGCACCTGAAGGAATACCCGGGCACCATCGTGGCGGTGACGCACGACCGCTACTTCCTCGACGAGGCGTGCCAGTGGATTCTCGAGCTCGATCGCGGCGAAGGCGTGCCGTGGAAGGGCAACTACTCGTCGTGGCTCGACCAGAAGAAGAAGCGCCTCGAGCAGGAAGAGAAGGCCAGCAGCTACCGCCAGAAGTTCCTCGACCGCGAGCTGCAGTGGGTGTCGAGCTCGCAGAAGGCGCGCCAGGCCAAGAGCAAGTCACGCCTCGAGCGCTATGAGCAGATGCGCGAAGACTTCGAGCGCAACAAGAAGAACGAGTCGACCGGTGAAATCTACATTCCGCCGGGACCCAAGCTCGGGGGGCGCGTCATCGAGGTGAAGAACCTCCGCAAGGCGTTCGGTGAGCGGCTGCTGGTCGACGACCTGACGTTCAAGCTGCCGCCCAACGGCATCGTCGGCGTCATCGGCCCCAACGGTGCCGGCAAGACGACGCTCTTCAAGATGATGCTCGGCCTCGAGAAGCCCGACAGCGGCGAGTTCTTGATGGGTGACACCGTGAAGGTCGCGTACGTCGACCAGTCGCGCGACGCGCTCAAGGGCGACAAGTCGGTTTGGGAAGAAGTCAGCGCGGGGCTCGATCAAATCGACCTCGGGGGCCGCATCGTCCCCAGCCGCGCGTACCTGTCGTGGTTCAACTTCAAGGGCGCTGATCAACAGAAGCGCGTGAAGGATCTGTCGGGCGGTGAGCGCAACCGCGTGCACCTCGCGAAGACGCTCAAGGAGGGCGGCAACCTCATCCTCCTCGACGAGCCGACCAACGACCTCGACGTCGAGACCATGCGCTCGCTCGAAGAGGCGCTCGAGAACTTCGCCGGCTGCGCGGTCATCATCAGCCACGACCGCTGGTTCCTCGATCGCGTGGCGACGCACATCCTCGCGTTCGAGGGCGACTCGCACGTCGAGTGGTTCGAGGGGAACTTCCAGGACTACGAGGCCGACAAGAAGAAGCGCCTCGGCGCCGACGCGCTGATGCCCAAACGCATCAAGTACAAGCCGCTCATTCGCAAGTGAGCGCGTCAGCGCGCTGACGCCGCCACGGGCCGGGCTCACGCCGTTATTCTTTGTCGAGGAGAACGCCGTGATCCTCGGCCTCATGCCCCGCCTGCGAAAAGCGCCCCTCTTCGAGGGCCTCGACACGCCAGAGCTGGAGCAGGTCATTGGTTTTTCCGAGACGCGCTCGCTGGCCGCCGAGCACACCCTCTTCCGCGAGAACCAGCCCGCCGACGCGCTGTGGGTGGTGCTCGAAGGCGACGTCGAGGTGTCGCGCGAAGGGCGGGTGCTCGCCGAGCTGGGCCCCGGCTCCGCGCTGGGCGAGATGAGCCTCTTCACGCACCAGGCCCGGCGCTCGGCCACCGTGAAGGCCATCTGCCCCATCGAGGTGCTGCGCATTCCCGTCGAGCCGTTTCGCAAGCTGCTCGCGGTGCACGACCTCGCGGCGTTGAAGATCGTCAACCACCTCGCGCACCAGATGGCCGAGCGGCTCATGGCGCTCAACGACCGGCTCCTGTCTCAGGGCAAGAAGGGCCTCTCGGTCGCGCGCTCTGAGCTGCGCCGCACCGTGCTCTAGCTCGCCGCGCCGGGCGCCTGCACCACCGCGTGCTTGCCGAACTTCAGCGAGTCGAGCGAGAGGAACACCTCGCGCAGAAAGCTCACCAGCGAGAACGCGAACAGGCCCATCGCCAGAATGAAGAAGGCGGCCACCGCGAGCCCGAGGTTGCTGCCGGTGAGGTAGCCGACGAACGCCGCGATGATGAGCAGACACACCGAGAGTGACGCGCCCACGCCCGCGGTCAACGCCCGGTGCACCAACGCGCCTCGCCGCGAGAGCGTCGCCAGCTCAGCGCGCGCGTTTTCCTGCTCGGGAACCGCGAGCGCGGCGAAGCGGGCCTCCAACACCCGCGCGCGGTCGATGACCCGCGAGAGCCGCGTGGTGAGCACCGACATCGTGGTGCCCAGCGCCGAGAGCAGGAACACCGGCGCGACCGCGAGCTGAATGGTGTGGGTGATGTCGGCCAGCTGGCTCGTCTCGGTCATGCACGGGTTCTACCTTTCGGGCGGTGCCGGCGACGAGGAGTTGCACGGGACCCCGCTGGCTGACACTCCACCGCTCGTGGAGAAGCGGAACGGCATCGCGCTCGGCGCAGCGGCGTACCTCATGTGGGGCCTGTTCCCACTCTACTGGCCGCTGCTCAAGCCCATCGGCGCGTTCGAGATTCTCGCGCACCGGGTGCTGTGGTCGCTGCTCGTCGTCGTCGCGCTGCTCATCGCGATGCGGAAGCTCGCGTGGTTCCGCACCGTGCCGCGCGAAAAGCTGGCCTGGCTCACGCTCGCCTCGGCGCTCATCGCCATCAACTGGGTGCTCTACATCTGGGCGGTCAACTCCGGCCACGTGGTCGAGACGTCCCTCGGGTACTTCATCAACCCGCTCGTCTCGGTGCTGCTGGGCGTGCTGGTGCTCAAGGAGAAGCTGCGCCGCGCCCAGTGGCTGGTGCTCGGCGGCGCGCTCGTCGGCGTGCTGGTGCTCGCCTTCGACGCCGGCCGCCCCCCGTGGATTGCGCTGGGCCTCGCGCCGACCTTCGGGCTCTACGGCCTCGTCAAGAAGCGCACCGGCGTCGGCAGCGTCGAGAGCCTCTCGTTCGAGACCACCGCGCTGGTGCCCTTCGCGCTCGGCTACCTGGTGTGGCTCGAGCTCTCGGGCGCGGGCTCGTTTGGCCATGTCGCTGCACTGCAAGAAGCGCTGCTCGTTGGCGCAGGCGTGATGACCGCGGTTCCGCTCATCTGCTTCGGCGCGGCGGCCAACCGCATCCCCCTGAGCATGCTGGGGCTGCTGCAGTACTTCGCGCCGTCGCTGCAGTTCATGTGCGGGGTGTTCGTCTTCCACGAAGAGATGACCGCCGGGCGCTGGCTGGGTTTCGCCTTCATCTGGTCGAGCCTCGCCGTGTTCGTCGCCGAGGGCCTGCTGCACACGCGGCGCAGGGCCTCGGGCCTGACTCCAGCGACGCCCTGACTGCTTCGCGGGGCACCTCTCTTCTCGGGTGTCGGCCGACGGGCAGCTCTCCTTCTGCTGCGCGCACCTCGAGGCGGGCCACCTGCGAGACGGGCCGTTCGAAGAGGTGTGGCGCAGCGCGAAGTGCCAGGCGCTGCGAGCGCAGGTGAAACGCGGCGAGATCAGGCCGAGGAGTAGCGGTTACTTCCCCAACCTGCACTCGGCGCCATCGACCTTGAGCACGTAGCGCGTCCCGAACAGCGCCTGCGTGACGCGGAGGTCGACCGCCTTGTCGCCCACAGACCCGGTGATGTGCCGGGTCTGGCCGACGTTCACGTCTTCTTCCGAGCCCACGCGCGTGCCGTTGGCCATCAACATGGCGCGCACGCCGGTCAGACGACTGCCGCCGAGCACGTCGAACTCGATGCCGTTGCAGTTCGAACGGAGACGGTCTCCCAGGAAACCGCCCGCGAACGTTCCGCCCTTCCTCACGTTCTCAGGAGCCGGCGCAGGTGCAGGAGCAGGACCAGGCGCCGCCATCGCAACGACCTGGTTCCTCGCCACGCAGCCGGTTCCCGCGACGAACTTCATGCCTGCGGGACACGAGGTGTCGACGAGGGCGATGCACTTCTTCCCGTCGAACTTCGTCCCACCGGGGCACGAGGGCGCGGCCGTGGCGATGGTCGCCTGGCAGCCTTTGTTCTTCACGAAGTGGGTGCCGGCCGGGCACTCAATCGAGACCTCGGGGCCGGCAAAGGAGTGAACTGCGCTCAAGGAGACAAGGCAGAGAAGGACTCGCATGCGCGGCGAAGTACCCGAGCCGTGTTTCTTCGAACAAGACCCCGCCGGTGAACCCGAGGGGGTCCGCGGAAGAGACGGCGCGCGTCCCTCGCAGTCGAGAATCCGAGCGGCCGGGCGGCGCTGTCCACTCGTACCGGGGCGCCACCATCGGCAGATCAGCGCGGCGGGCCTGACACGACGACGCGTTGCTCCCGCGTCACCACGTCGAACGCCAGCACCCGCATGTCGGGCCCGGTGGAGACGAACAGCTCGCGCCCATCGGCTGAGAAGACGAGGTTGTCGCCGCGCACCGGCAGCTCCACGAAGGTCTCGGCGCGCCCGTCTCGCACCGAGACAACCCGCTTGCCGTCGAGCGCGAACACGGCACCAGTGGAGTCGAGCGCGATGGCGTACGCCTCACTGCTCAACCCGTCGGCGAGCACCTCGAGCGTCTTCCCGTCGAGCAGCACCCGCACCACGCGCCCCATCGTGGGCTGCGCGCCGTAGAGCCAGCCATCGGCTCCGAAGCGCATGCCGTTCAACGAGCAGCCCACACCGACGTCGGCGAACACCACCTGCGGCTCGCCGGGCGTCACCGGGTCGAGCGAGAAGAGGTCATTCCCCACGCCGAGGCCGCAGCGGCCGACGACGAGGCGCCCATCGGGGCCGAGCGCGATGGAGTTGCCGCCCGTGCCGAGGTCCGCGAGCACCACGGCCGGCCCCTCACCGCTCGAACGCCCAATCTCGCCCGAGAGCAGCGAGGTCCACCAGAAGGCGTCGCTGGCGCCCGTGGCGTCGACCTCGACGTCGTCGGGCACACGCACGCCGCGCGTCACGTCGCGCACCTTCTCGCCCGTGGTGGGGTTCACGACCCGAAGCAGGTTGTACCCGCCGTACGCGAGCACGAGGTCTCCCCGCGCGTCGACGGTGAGCCCGTTCAAGTTGGCCGTCACATCGCCGCACGCCACCAACATGCCGAACACCACCAGCATCCCGAGCCGCTTCACGGTGCGCTCCTCGTCACACGGGGACTTCCTCCGAACAACACGCCCAGCCGCAACCCCAGCTGCGGCAACGACGCCCCGGGCAGCGCGGTCGCTCTGCCCGCCAGCGGCACGTCGAGGCCCACTTCCGGAACGAGCTGGAGCACCTCACCCAGCGACAAGGCAAAGCCGACCGAGAGCCCCGCAGAGAGCTCCCAGCCCTGGTTGAGTCCAACGGCGTCGGCCGGCGCGATGACCTGCGCGAGGCGCGCACCGAAGATGAACCGCTCTCGACCGACCGGCACATCGAGCAGCACCGGCACCGCGATGCGCCCGTAGAACGCCCCGAAGCCTGCCGCGTCGGCGAACGACACCGCCACGCTGGGCGCGAGCGAAGAGCGCCACCGCTTCGAGCCGTCGCGCGCCGGGGTCGATGAGCAGCACCTTGCTCTGCAGCTCGACCAGCCCCGGCCCGAGCCGGAGCCCGAGGTCGAGCCGATCGGTCACGCCGTAGCGCGCCGAGAGCCCCACCGAGGGCAACACCGTCTGCCGCTCGTCGAAGCCCGTGATGGCCGCGCCCAGCTCAGGCGCGACCTGGAGCCGCCCCTTGCCGTTGGTCAGCGCCGTCTGGGTCAGCGTCGGGGCGCACCCGGTGAAGGCCAGCACCACGAACCACTTTAAAATATTCACACACAAACACTAAATACCCACCTCGCCCCGCGCATCGCTTTCTCGCTATGGACGGCGTCATGGGTCGACTCAAGGGCAGCCGCAACCGCGACTACGACGCGCGCCGACACGCGTTGGCGATGGCGGTTGCGGGGGCGCTGGTCGACGACACGGGCGCGCCGCGGTCGGTGAAGGAACTGGCGAGCCGGGTCTCGGTGACGGTGCCGACGCTGCTCCACTACTTCGGTGACCGCGACGGCATCGTGAAGGCGGCCTTCGCCGCGGTCGGCACCGAGGGGGCCGCGCGGGTGTCGCTGCTCGACGAGCTCGCCAAACGGCCGCTGGCTGCGGCGCTCGAGGGCTTCGCCACCAACCTCATCGACGCGTTTCGCGGCTTCGGCCTGGGCCGCATCTTCAGCAGCGCCCTGGCGCTCAGCCTCGGCCACCCGGACCTGGGCCCTGAGTTCTTGCGACACCTGCTCGAGCCCTCGCTCCGTCACGCAGAGCAGCTCGCGGCGGCGCTGGTGGCCCGCGGGGAGCTCGAGGTGCCCGACGTCAGGTCCTTCGCGGTGACCTTCGTCTCGCCGCTGGTGCTCGCCCTGCTCCACCAGGACGCGCTCGGCGGCCGACACGAGCGGGCGCTCAACCTCGACGCCTTTCTCGAGAGCCATCTGGCGATCGTGCTGCGGGGCGTGACGCCGACGCGCCGACGCGGGCGCGCACATTGAGTATTTTTGTTTGCATATTCAATCTCGAGCCATCAGAACAGGCCGATGTTGACCCGGTTTGAGCAGCTCTCGCGAAGGCCGCTGTCGGTGGTGGTGGCGATGGCGCTCAACTTCGCGTCGCTGGCGATCCTCTTTCAGCTCGAGGGGCGCTTCATGGCGCTCACAAGCACGCAGGTGTTCGACACGCAGAACGGGCTGACCCCGGCGCTGCTGCTCGAGCAGCGGGCGCTCTACGTCGGCGAGGCGCGCGAGGCGTACCTGCGCTTCGCGGCGTTCGACTTCGTCTTCCCCTTCGTCGCAGCGCTGGCGCTGGTGACGCTGTGGGCCTTCCTGCTGCAGCGACAACCGCACCCGTGGCTCGAGGCGCTGCGGCGGCGGCGCGCGTACCTCGTGCCCTTCGTGGTCACGCTCTGCGACTACGGCGAGAACGTGACCCTGCTGCGTGCGCTCGACGACCCTGCGCGCGCCGAGCTGGCCATCGTCTTCAAGCGCCTCAAGCTGGTGAGCCTCGCGAGCACGGCGACGGTGACCTGGGCGCTGGTGTTCTTCGTGGTGGGGCTCTGGGCGTGGCGCCGGTTCGCTGCGCGACGCGACCGCTGAGAGACGCGTTCGCTGGGCCACCCCAACTCGCGCGCCGACCGTGTAACCTCAGTTCATGTTTCCGAAGCGCGGCGCTGGTCCCCACACGCTCGCCGATTGGTTGGCCCAGCCGAAGGGGCATCGCTTCGAGTTGGTCGATGGGACGCTGATCGAGAAGGCCAGCCCCTCGTCAGAGCACGGCGTCACGCAGACCCGAGTGGGGATTCAGGTCGGCGGAAGATTCATGCGACGCCCCGGCGGCCGCGCTCCCGGCGGGTGGTGGATTGCGTCGGAGGTCGACGTTCTTCTCGGGTCCGACCTCTTTCGTCCTGACCTCGTCGGGTGGCGCCGCGAGCGCGTGGCGAGCGTCCCGTCGGAAAGTCCCACTTCGGTTCGACCCGACTGGATTTGCGAGATCGTCTCGGGCTCCAACGCCGCGCAGGATCGGGTGGTGAAGATGCGCGCGTACCATCAGGCGAACATCACGCACTATTGGCTCCTCGACCCTGCAGAGCGAACGCTGGTCGTCATGCGCCACGCAGATGGAGGGTACTTGAACGTCCTCGCGGCGACCGCTCTCGAGCGGGTGCGACCTGAGCCCTTCGACGCCGTCGAGTTTCTCGTCGCGTCCTTCTTCGACGACGTCGAAGACGACGAGCCGTAGACGCTGGTGCGGTCAGGGCGAGAGCAACGTGGCGAGCTGCCGTGCGGCGCCGTGAAATACGTGCCACCCGTCGCCGACCAGCACCGTCTCGACCGGCGGCAGGCGTCGCAGTGAGGCGAGCGCCGCTTCGCGATCCTTCAGCTTCTGCGGCGGCAACAGGTTCAACACGTCAGGCCGGTGCGCCCGCACCAAATCGCCCGCTATGAGCGTGGTGCCCTCGAGCACGAACGCGAGTTCACCGGGCGTCTTCGAGCCATTCAGCTCGAACACCGCCAACCCCGGCACCGGCGCGTCGCCGTCACCCAGCCACCCGTCGCAGGGCATCGGGAAGGTCTCACGCTCGGCGCGCGGCCCGAGCACCTCCGCTTTGAACTTCGCCGCGAGCGCCTGCGCCCCACGCACGTGCATCGAGTTGGTCAGCAGAATGAGAGCCGCGCCGCCCAGAGACGAGAGGTGCTGCTCGTCGTGAGCGCTCATCGGCAGCGGGTCGACCACCACGTTCCCGCCGGGCCGCACCCAGACCACGCTGTTGAAGTCGAGATCGAGCGAGTCCTGAAAGACCGACCACCCGAAGAGATCATCCCGATGCAGGCATTTCATGCGCCCACTCTGGGGCACGCGCGGCGACTTCGCACGCTCGAGCGCGAGAAGCCGCTTCGACTCGGGTATGAGCCCCTCGTGCTTCGCCTCGTCATCGTTCTGTTCGTGTTCGCCAGCGGGTGCGCGACCCTCGGCGCCCAGACGCTCCCGGAGGTGCAGGCCTCGTACAACGAGAACCTCGCCCTCACGCAAGACACGCAATTCCTGCTCAACATCGTGCGGCTGCGGTACCGCGAGACGCCGGCGTTCCTCGACGTAGCGAGCCTGACCACGCAGCAGACCATGTCGTCGACCGCGGGCTTCAACGCGAGCGTGCCGCTGGTGCCGCCGGCGGCGACGGTGGGCGCGACGGTGGGCGGCACGATGTCGGTGACGCCGACCACGACCTTCTCGCCGGTGCGCGGCGACGACTTCGTGAAGCGGCTGGTCGCGCCGATGAGCCTGCAGACGGTGGCGATGGTGGCCAGCTCCGGGTGGAGCGTGGCGCGCGTGCTCCAGCTCACCGTCGACCGCATGAACGCCATCAGCAACGCGCCGACCGCGACGGGTCCGACGCCTGAGTTCCCCCCTGACGCGTCGCGCTTCCTGAGCCTCACCCGCGCGCTGCGGGCGCTGCAGCTGGCCGGGCACCTGTCCATCGGCACGCTGCGGGATGATGCGAGCGGTGACTCCGGGGTGCTCACCTTCGACGAGGCGGCCGACGAGACCGACCCGTTTCGCACGCTGCACGAGCTGCTCGACCTCGAGACGACGGCGATGCGGGTGCGGCTGACCGAAGACGTCACGCGGCGCGACCCGCAGTCGGTGCGCATTCACATGCGCTCGGTGCTGGGCGCCATCTTCTATCTGTCGCAGAGCGTCGACGTACCGCCTGCCCACGAGGCCGCCGGCGTGGTGACGGTGACGCGCGACCCGTCGGGGCAGCGCTACGACTGGCAGCAGACGCTCGACGGGCTCTTTCACGTGCGGTGGAGCACCAGCGAGCCCGCCCTCGCGGCCGTGAAGGTGAAGCACCGCGGGGTGTGGTTCTTCATCGCCGATGACGACCTCGAGTCGAAGAGCACCTTCATGCTGCTCATTCAGCTCTTCAACATGCAGGCCGGGCGCGGCTCGCTGCCGGTGCCGCTGCTGACCATTCCCGCGGGGCGTTGAAGTGGCGCGCTACGGCGCGGTGCGAACCCACGACCAGACCACCAACGCCAGCAACGGCGCGGCGGGGACGAAGTAGAGCCATCGCGGGGGCGTCATCCACCGATCGATGACCACCACCTGCCCCGCACGCAGCGCTGCGGTCAGCGCCTCGCGCGCGCTCAGGTTGGGTGAGGCCGGGAGCGTCGGCACATGCTCGAGCACCGGCCGCATGATCAGGCGCAGAACGAACGGCAGCGTCGAGGCGCGCGCGGTCAACCGGCCCAGCTCGGCGATGACGCGCTCCACTGGCAATTCGCGCACGGCGGCGGTCTCGACGAGGCGGCCGACCACGAGCGCGATGAGGCGCTCGCCCTGACTTCGGTAGAAGCCCGCCAGCGCACGTTGCAGCACGAGCCGCTTCGCGACGAACAACACCAACGCGACCACGCCCCCGAGTCCGGCGAGCAGCAGCAGACCTTCCTTCGCGCAGCCGAAGAGAACCCGAAACAGCGCGAGCATGAGCACGAAGGGCAGCACCACGATGCCGCCCGGGCTCGACTGCCCGTGCATCACGTCTCTGAACTGCGCGTCGGCGCACGTGCCCCACCCCAGCGCTTCCCACTTCCAGGCCAGCACCACGAGCGTCAACAGCAGGAAGGACAAGGCCAGCGCGAGGGTGCGCACCGCGCTCCCCACGACGTGCCACGCGACGCGCTTCACGAGGGTCTTCGTTTCGCTCATGTTCCTCAGCGCGGTTCAGCTTTGTGTTCGCGACGCCACAGCAGCAGCCTGCCCGAGGTGCTCCGCCTCATCTGGCGAGCGGGTTGAGTGACCGTACCTCACCGGTCTGAGTCGTTGCAAAAACCTCAACCGCGCGCGTCGACAATCGTGCGATGCGGACTCTCCTTGTGGTTGCCGTGTTGGTGCTGTCGGGTTGTGGGGCTCCGGTGCCTTCGCCCTGCGTGTTGAGCTGGTGGGGTGACGTCACCGGCTCGGCCTCGTGCAATGGCGCGTCGTCTGACGCGCTGCTCGGCACCGCCAGTGCGACGTCGCTCAACTGGATCGTCGACACCGAGACCGCACGCACACGGTGAGCTTCACGTTTCAGGTCTTTGAGCCTCTGAAAACGACGAAGCGCGCACCCACCAGACCGGTCGGTGCGCACCTCGACTGCTGATCAGCTGATCAGAACTGGTTCCACAGGTACTGGTTGGTGACCTCGTGGTGGAACTGAATCTCGGGGACCTTGATCATCGAGCCCAGCGCCTTGCTGCAGCGGTCGGCCTGCAGCTGCTTCACCTCGGTGAACTTGGTGACCACGCCCTCACCGAGCACCTCGTTCATGTACTTGCTGCCCTTGAAGAGGCGGATGCCGTCGTAGATGTTGTCCGGCAGGAAGCGGGTGCGGCTGCGCTTGGCCTCGTCTCCCGCGTCGGTGCCCGGGCCTTCGAGCGCCGTGCGCATCAGCGAGTAGAAGACCATGTACGGGTTCGCGTCGGGCGCCACGCTGCGCACCTCGATGCGGGCCGACTTCTCGTTGCCGGTGGGGATGCGCACCATCGCGCCGCGGTTGTTCGCCGACGCCTTGATCTGGTTCGGCGCTTCGAAGTGCGGGTCGAGGCGGCGGTACGCGTTCACCGACGGGTTGAGGATGAGGCAGAGATCGTCGGCGTTGTTCAAGATGCGGTCGATGGATTCCCACCCGGCCTTCGAGAGGCCGTCCTGGCCCTTCGCGTCCCAGAAGAGGTTCTTGCCGGCCTTGTTGAACGACATGTTGGTGTGCATGCCGTTGCCGTTGATGCCCGTGACCGGCTTGGGCAGGAACGACGCGGTGCAGTCGAGGTTCGCCGCGACCTGACGGCAGAGCAGCTTGTAGAGCTGCACCTGATCAGCGGTGATCAACGCCTCGCTGTAGCTGAAGTTCATCTCGAACTGCGACGGCGCGACCTCGGGGTGATCCTTCTCGTTGCCGAAGCCCATCGCGCGCTGCACTTCCGCCGCGGCGTCGATGAAGGCGCGCAGCTTGTCGCCCGGCAGCGAGTGGTAGTACCCACCGATGCTCACGTATTCGAACTTGCCCGTCTCGTTGTAGTGGCGCTCCGCGTCGCGGCCCCTGAAGAGGAAGCCTTCGATCTCGGGGGCGACGTGACAGACCATCTGCTCCTTCTTGAAGAGCTCGTCGCTGTACTGCTTGAGCTTGCTGCGCAGGTCAGACGGGTACGGCAGACCATCGCGGCCGTGCACTTCGCTGAACACCAGCACCTTGCCCGGGCCGAACACGTCGGCCGGCAGCCAGTAGAACGACGACCAGTCGATGCTCAAGCGGAGGTCCGACTCGTGCTGCGCCGAGAACCCGCGCACCGACGAGCCGTCGAACGTCAGGTTGTCCTGGCTCTTGAGGAGGAACTTCTTGTCGTAGTCGAGCATGTGCAGCCGACCCTCGAGGTCGGTGAAACACACCGTGACCGCCTTGATGCGCTTCTCGTCCTGCAGGTACTTCATGCGCGCTTCACGCAGCTTGTCGGCCGGCTCGCGGTTGATGCGCGCCTGCTTCACCTGCAGGTTCATCTCTTCCAGCTGCTCGTAGGGAATCTCGAGAAAGTCACGGAGGGGGGTCGTCATCGGGTCACCTTGAGGTCGGTTGGGGTGGGCACAACAAGACTAAGACGATGCAGCCGAGGGTCATCTGACACAGGGCCAATCACTCGTCGAGCGCATTTAAGATTAAAGAGGCGCGAAATTAATGCACCCGAAAGCGAGGGGCGAAGGTGGGTCGGGAGATTGCGCACCGGCCGCCGGGGTCCTGAGATGCGCCCATGGGGGAAAAACGAAAGTCGCATCGCCACGGGCGGCGCCTGAGGGTCCACTTTGGCGAGTCGACCGTCAGCGGCTTTCCGCACAGCGGGTTGACCAACGACGTGTCGACCTCGGGCCTCTTCGTGGTGACCAGCCAGACGCCGAAGCCGGGCACGCGCCTGCATCTCGAGGTGATGCTGCAGGGTGAGACGCCGCTCTACCTCGAGGGCGTGGTGGCGCGGCTGGTGCTCGTGCCTCTTGGGCTGCGGCAGATCATGAAGGCCGGCGTCGGCGTGCGCTACCTGCTCGGCCACGAGCTGTTGTCGGAGCTGTCACCTGCGCTGCAGCCCCCGAAGAAGGACGACCTGTTCACGCTCACCTTCGATGACGAGGCGTCGTGGAAGGCGGCGCTCCAGAAGGAGCTGCAGCGCGGCGGCGTCTTCGTGTGGAGCCCGAAGCCCGTCGCGCCCAACAGCATCGTCTCCATCACCGTCGACCTTCGTTACGCGGGCCGGACGCTCTCGTTCGACGCGCGCGTGGTGCACGTGATGCCCGGCGCCGATGGCCGCCATGGCATCGCGCTGATGTTCGTTGATGCCGCAGCGACGACGGCGACGTTGGCCTCAACCGTCTGACCGCCGTTCTCGCCTCAGCGCGCCCGCTTCTTGAGCGGTGAAGGCGCAGGTGCTGGAGCCGGCGCAGGTGCGGGCGCTGGTGCCGGCGCCGGAGCGGGAGCGGCCCTCAAGCCAGGAGCCGGAGCCGGAGCCGGCGCGGGCGCGGCCCTGAAGCCGGGCGCAGGAGCGGGAGCGGGCGCGGGCGCAGGAGCAGGAGCAGGAGCAGGAGCAGGCGCCGCCCTGAACGAGGGAGGAGGAGCTGCAAACGGGGCAGGAGCAGCGCTGGGCGCAGGAGGCGGCGGGGCAGCCGCTGAAGGAGCCGGAGCGGGGGCGGGCGGCGGCGCAGCCGCTGAAGGAGCGGGAGCAGGAGGCGCGGCAGGCGCGGGCGCCGTGATCTTCTTCAGCGACGCCTGCTTGAGGTCGCTCGAGACGAACACGTTCGTCCACTGCTTGAGCGCAGTGGGCTGGCCATCAATCGTCGCGTTGACCGGCCCCATCAGCGCCACCGTCTCGATGACGCCGTTGGCGTCGCAGTTGAAGCTCTGGAACCGAGCGATGGTGCCGTTGATGGAGAAATCAATGCCCTCCCAGAGCTGAACCTGTCGGAGCTTCTGTGAGGAGAAGCTGATGGTCTGCACCCGGCGGGGCTGGCCGAGAAACTCGATGGTGGTGGTGCTCGAGCGCGTGTGGACGATGGACGACAGCTGGTCGAAGCTCAGATTGACCTCGGTGTCGTTCGACAAGCCCACGCGGTACCCGCCGATGGTGAGCGTGGCGGGCGTCGACATGAACGACCTCAGCCGCTCCTTGTCGAAGCGCACCTGACCGGGCGCAGCGGTGAACGACACGCCGTCGACGGTCAGTTGAAACGGCGCCGCCAGCGTCGCCTGGCTGACCCATCGCCTGCCGCGTTCTTCGAAGTTGATGGGCCCCGGCGCCAAATCGTACAACTTGCCGCCCGCCGTCCACTTCGTTGGCCCACGCAAGGTCGCCGACCGCAGGCCTCCGCTGGTGGGGTTCCACTCCACCGCCGACTGGCCCTTGAGCGGCATGCTGGCGCCCTCAATGGTGACGTCGGCATCCGCCGTCAACGTGCCCTGCCCCGGGCGCGTCACCTGAACCTCGACCGCCTTCCCTTCGATGGTCACCGGTTCCGCGTTGGCTGCCACCGAACCCACTGCCACCACCACTGCCAGGACTGCGCGCATCGTGAACCTCCTCAAGGGTGAACAGCAGGGCCACTTACGAGCGCCGCGACATTTCATTCAACCGCATCGTTCTCAATTCGGCGTCAACCGCCACAGCTGCCCCTGGTCGCTGTCGGTCGCGGCATAGAGATTCCCGTCGGGGCCCTGCACCAGCGACCGAATGCGCGCGGCCTGCGGCAGGTTCACCTCGGGGTGCGTGAGCAGCGCGCCGGCGGCATCGATGCGGAGCACCGTGATGCGCTCGCCCGCCAGCAGACCAACCGCAAGCGCGCCGTTCCAATCGCGCCACTGTGCGCCGGAGAGGAAGGTGCAGCCGCTCATGCCCATCGAGTCGGCCAGCGCCCAGGTCGGTCGCATCGCGGTGGGGTAGCGCGTGAGGTCGGTCATCACGGTGCCGTTGTACCCCCAGTAGGTGCCGCTGCCGTTGGGGTCGACCGGGTTCCAGCCGCCATTGCCACCAGCGACGAGCCGCGTCACCTCGTCGTCGGAGTTGGGTCCGTGCTCGCACAAGAAGGGCTCTCCCGAGCTGCGGAAGGTGAGGCCCTGCGGGTTGCGGAAGCCGTACGCGAAGAGGCTGGGGTGCGCGGGGGGCCCCATGTTTCCGGGGGGAATCGCGCCGGTGCGGGTGATGCGCAGCACCTTCGAGCCCAGCGACGTGAGGTCTTGCGGCACGGTGGGCCGGCGGTTGTCTCCCGAGGTGACGTAGAGGAGCCCGTCGGGGCCGAAGCGCAGACGGCCACCGCTGTGCGCGCCTCCGCTGTAGGCGATGCCAGTGAGGAGGTCGACCCGGTCGCTCACCCCGGTGTAAGCGGCGTTGACGCGGAAGCGCACCACGCGGTTGTCTGTGACGCTGCTGCCCGCGGGCCGCGACGCCATGAAGACGTAGATGAAGCGGTCGGTCGCCCAGTCGGGGTCCACTGCGATGCCGAGCATGCCGCTCTGGTCGGCCGCGACCACGTCGGCGGGACGGTGAAGCAGCTGGTGCGTGCTGGCACCCGGCGGCACCACGCGAATGTCACCGCCGCGCAGCGTGAACAGCATCGCGCCGTCGGGCGTGAAGGCGATGTCCCACGGGCGCGCGAGGTTCTGGTGCAGCACCGTGCGGGTGAGCGTGGGCGCCCCCGCGGCGATGGCCGTCGCGGTGAACTCGACTGCGGGCAAGGTGCCCGAGCTCGCGCGCAGGCGCTGCATGCCGGCCGTCGCACCGAGCACCCAGCTGCCCACCTGCGCCACGCCCGACGCGTCGGTGTTGACGGAGGCGCCTGTCACCGAGCCGCCGCCCTGCACCACCGAGAACTGCACCGCGCGCCCGGAGAGGGGCTGGCCCTGGCCGTCGAGCACCCGCACCGCCGGCCGCACAGCGACCGCGGTCGAGATGTTCCCAGTCTGGAGGTTGCCTGCGTGGAGCACCATCGAGTCCTGACCCACGCTGGTGCCGGTGGCGACGAACTCGACGGGCGGGAGGCCCGGGTACTCGGCGCGCAGGCGGTTGCGGCCCGGTGTGGCGCCGAGCTGCCAGCCACTCACCGTCGCAATACCAGCCGCGTCGGTGGGGGCCGTGGCGACGCCGGTCGTGGTGCCGCCTCCCTCGATGACCGTGAAGGTCGCGGTGAGCCCGGCGACCGGGTTGTCGTGACGGTCGGTGATGCGCATCGCGGGTGCCACGCTCACCGCCGTGCCCACGGGCGCCGACTGGCCATCACCCGCCGCCGCTGACGTGCGCACGGGCGCGTTGGGCCTCGCGGTGGCCGTCAGCCGCAGCGGCGCAGTGCTGCCGACCGAGGTGACGTTGAGTTGGTGTTGACCGACGAGGGTCCCCAACGTCCACACGCCGGCGGTGGCGAGGCCCTGAGCGTCGCTGGTCGCGGAGGTCGACTGCACCGTGCCGGAGCCGGCCGTCGGGGTGAACGCCACCACCGCTCCAACCACCGGCGCGCCGTTGCGCTCGACCCGCACCTGCAGCGCGACCGGGAGCGGCTCGTCGACAGGCCCCGTTTGCGCGTCACCGATGACCACGCTCAACGTCAGCGGTGCCGGCTCCCCGCCACCCGTCGCGGACCCACCACCCGTCGCGGCACCACCACCCGTCGCCTGACCTCCGCCCGTCGTCACTTCACCGCCGTCGGGGGCGTCGCCAGGGCTCCCGGGCCAATCGCCCTCGACGACACCGAAGCAGGCTTGAAAGAACAGCGCACACACGACACCGACGGAGCTCAGAGGTCGCATCATCGCGTCATAGCAAGCGCGCTCCGGAGTGCCGCTCCGCGAAGAAAAGCGAACTCAGTCCTTCGCTTTCTTGAGTGTGCTGCCGAGCTGCCTTGCGTTTTCGAGTTCGTCGCGTACTTCGGCCGAATGGCCGCTGGTGGCAGACCGATGCTGGTGGGTGGCGGGCTCGTGGTCGCTGCCTCGACGTTGGCGCACCGTGCGCTGGGTGATGCGATGCCTGCGTGGCTGCACGGCGGGGCGCTGGGCCTCGGCGGGCTCGCGGTGGTGTTCGGCAGCTGCGACGCGATGATCAGGAGCGTCGAGGGCGTGGGCCGCCGCGTGGGGTGGAACCCCTTCGTCGCGGGCACCATGGCGGGCCTCGCGTCGAACGTGCCCGAGCTGGTGATGCTCGGCTTCGTGCTCGCCGCCGCTCCGCGTGTGGGCTTCATCGTCACCTGCCTCACGCTGCATGTGGGCGCGCTCGCGTTCGGCCTCTATTCGGTCTTCCTCCCGCGCGACAAAACGGGGCACGCGCGGCTGCCGGAGCCGCTGGTGAAGATCAGCACCGACCTCTTCGCCGCCGCGGCGGGCGTCTTCCTCGGCACGGGGCTGTTGATGTTGATGCTCCGCGCGTTCGCCACCGGTGAGCACCGCGGCGAAGGGCTGGGCGTGCTCGACCTCTCGGTGCTCGGCATCGCGCTGCTCTTCGTGCAGGTGGTCGCCACCCTCGAGCTCGTCCGCCGCTTCAGCGGTGGCGCCGCCCCCGAAAATGCCGGCGCCGAGCCCCCGCCCCCGTGGCTCACCATCGCCGGGCACGGCGCCGTGGGGTTGATCGCGTCGGTCATCGGTGGCCACGCGGTGGGCGACTTCGCTGACCTGCTGGTCGAGGGGCTCGCGGCGCGCGGCTACCCGGAGATGGTCGGCGCGCTGCTGCTCAGCGTCTTCGCCTCAGCGGGCGCGTTCGCGATGATCATCACCTCGCACACCCGGCGCATGTACGACGTCGCCCTCGCGTCAGCGGCGGGTCAGGTGACGCAGGTGCCCTTCGTGGTGTTGCCCGTCGCGATGCTGCTGCTGGCGGTGCTCGCGTCGACGGGCGTGGTGCCGACCGCGGCGAGCGGCGCGGTGTTGCCCATCGACCTCGAGACCACCAGCGTGATGGTGCTCGCCTTCCCGCCGATGCTCCTGCTGTGGAAGGCGGTGCAGGACGACGGTCAGGTCAGCTGGGTCGAGACCGCCGCCATGGTGTGTGTCTTTGGCATCGTGCTCTTCCTGCTCGCCGTGCACGGCTGAGACACTCGCGCGGTCACGCGGCGTCGCGTTCGTCGAGCAGGCCGTCGACGAACTCGAGCACCGTGCACAACCATTCCTTGCGCGCTGCGCGGACCAGCTCGGTGCGGCCGGTGACGGTGATGCCCATCGAGAGCTCGCGCTGCAGCTCGAGGTACTCCTGACGAAACTCCATCGCCTGCCAGCGCAGTGATTGGCGCCCGTCGCGCTCGGCGTTGAGCAGCACCTTGAGCTGAGCGAGCGCCCAGCGCTCGAAGACCGCGTGCTGCTCAGGGGTGGCCCCCAGCACGCTGCTGATACGTTCGAGGGCTTCGGTCAGTCGGGGCGCGCTGCTCATGGTGTGACCTCCAGGGGGGAGCCAGAAGTGCAGCACCCCTCGTGCCACGCAGAACTCCCCTGACTGGCAGGTCGCGAGGCGGGTCTCCCCCGCCCGTGAGGTCGGCCGGCACACCGCGGGTGAGCGGTTACAGTGAGGGCTCGATGGCGCACTTCCTGTCTCCTCCATTCGACCTGCCTGCGGGCCAGGACGCGCGACTGCTGCACCACCTCGAAGAAGACGACTGGGCGTCGGCGGCGACGATGCTGCGCGACGTGGTGACGCCCGAAACGACGGAGTGGAAGTGGCTCGTGCTGCTGGCGTACGTGCGGTTTCGCGACGCGAGCGACGTGTTGCCCGATGAGCTCACCGACGCGTCGCGAGAGGCCCTCACGCTGCTGGCCCGCGCGATGGAGCACGGCGCGCCGTACGACGAGGTCGCCCCGTTTCAGGAAGCCGTCGAGCGCACGCTCGATCAACTCTCGCGCGGCGAAGAGGCGCTGTTGTCGAAGCTGAAGGGCGACGACGCGGCAGGGTTGAACGACGAAGAGCTCGAGAACGTGGCGGTGCTGGTGGGCCGCTCACAGCCTGCACGCGCCGCGAAGTTGTTCGAGGCGCTGGCGGAACGGCAGAAAGACGACACCGCGCATCTGAGTCGCACCCGCGCGGCGCTCGCGCAGGCGCAGGCAGGTCACTTCGAGTCGGCGAAGGCGGCGCTCGAGAGCGCGTTGACGCGTGATTGGTCGAAGCGG
>JBILUC010000159.1:0-4388 GCA_044371205.1 Archangium sp. | reverse complement strand
GGGAAAAGGTCGAGACGTACATCACGAGGCACTCGGAAGCGCAGTTCAGCCACGCGCTGTGCACCGAATGTCTCAATGCCCACTACCCCGACACGGACTGAGCTGCTCAGTGGGCTCGCGGTTCAACGGTCGAGCGCGTCGAAGCCGCAGTGTGTCACGAATGCGCCCTGTACAGCCCCGCCCGACTCAGGGCATCGTGGAGCCTGCGGTGGACGCGGGGGGTTGAATGCAAACACTCAAAGAGTTCCTCGACCAACTGACGCCGGAGGCTCTGGTCGAGCGTCTCAAGCTCGCGCTCGACGGCTCAGGGCTCGGCATCTGGGACTGGGACCTGAGGGACAACAGCGTGCAGTTCGACCAGCGCTGGTGCGAGATGTTGGGGCTCGACCACGCGAGCACACCGATGACGATCGAGACGTGGAGCAGCCGCGTACACCCCGATGACCTTCAGCGCTGCTACGACGACATCAAGGCGCACCTCGCCGGCCAGAACCCCGTCTACGAGAACGTGCACCGCATGAAGCACGCCGACGGCCAGTGGCGCTTCATCCTCGACCGCGGTCGCGTCTCGGGTCGCAGCCCCGACGGCAGCCCGATTCGCTTCACGGGCACGCACACCGACATCACGGCCACCGAGCAGGCACGCCGGGTGTTGGCCGAGCACGACCAGGCCATGCAGGCGCTGGTGGCCAACCTGCCCGGCGGCGTGGCCATGCTCGACCCGCACCTGAAGTACCTCACCGCCAGCCGACGCTGGTGCGAGGCCCTGGGAGTGACGCTCGACCAGGTCCGGGGCCGGGCCTTCGGTGCGGCGAACCCCGCAGAGATCACCCGCTGGGGGCCTGTGCTGCACCAGGCGCTCGCCGGCCAGCCCTCCCACGCAGAGGAAGAGCTCGTCTCTCAGGCCAACGAGTCACCCCGCTATTCCCGGTGGGACACGCGGCCCTGGCTCAAGGCCGACGGCAGCATCGGCGGGGTCATCATCAGTGAAGAAGACGTCACCCAACGCGTGCTCGAGCGGGAACGCGCCGAGCGGGAACGCAACGCGCGGCTCTCGACCCTCGCCCTCTTCTCGGGGGGCATCGCCCACGAGATCAACTCGCCGCTCCAGATCATCTTGAACGAGGCCGAGCTGGGGCAGCACACCCTCGACTTGCAGCCGACCGACTTCTCGTCGCTGCGCGAATCTTTCGAGGCCATCGAGACCACCGCCCGGCGCGCTGCAGCCATCACCCGCGCGTTGCGCACGCTTTCCCGCGACGCGCGCTCCGACGCCGCCGTCCCCGTGCCGCTGCAAGCCCTGCTCACCGACGCGATGGCCCTCACCCGCAGCCGCTTTGCGAGCGCGGGCGTCACGCTGACCCTCGAGGATCGGGCCGGCGACGTGCAGCTGCTCGGGCGGCCGTCAGAGCTGCTCCACGTGCTCTTGAACGTGCTCAACAACGCCTACGACGCCGTGCTGCCCCGCAGCCCTGCGTGGATTCGGCTCGAGGTCGACCTCGCGGGGTCGGAGGTCATCCTCCGCTGCGTCGATTCGGGCCCGGGCGTCGCGCCCGAACACGCCAGCAAGCTGATGACGCCGTTCTTCACCACCAAGCCGCATGGCACGGGCCTCGGCCTCAGCCTCTCGCGGGCCCTCGTGGAGCGCGACGGCGGCTCGCTCCGACACGTGCCGAACGCGCCAGCCAGCACGTTCGAGGTCGTGGTTCCACTCATCGCCCGGCGAGCTGCCCCTGCGCATCCTCCTGGTCGATGACGAGCCTTTGCTGACCCGCTCGTTTGCCCGGCTCCTGCGCCGCCTGGGCCACGACACGCTCGAAGCCGCGAGCGGAGATCAGGCCCTCGAGGTGTTGGAACGCGAACGCGTCGACGTGGTGCTGTCCGACGTACGCATGCCCCACGGTGACGGGGCCTCGGTGATCTCCCGCATGCGTGCGAGAGGGGACCAGACGCCGCTCATCTTCCTCACCGGCTACGCCGACCACGCCGACACCAGCTTGATGTCTCTGGGCGCGGAGGCCGTGCTGGGCAAGCCGGTCGTTCTCGAAGAACTGACGCGGCTGCTGGCCTCGCTCCCATCGCGCTGAGTCAGCGGCCGTGTGCCGTAGACGCGGTCGGGCGCGCGCTGCCCGACGCTCACGTACACAGACGCTGCCTCCAGACTTCACTGGAGGGCAAGCCACTGTCGCTCGGAGGGGTCTGTGCCCTCACCCTGACCCTCGGCCAGCGCTGACACCAGGCTCACGACGGCGGCGGGCGGCCCCTGCGCTTGTCAGGCCGCCGGGCGCAGAGTCTGCTCGCGTCATGACCTCACTTCAGGTGACGGACGGCCGAGTCGAAGCGACCTCACACCTCACTGGCTGGGGCCGGCTGGCCCTCCTGGTCGTCGGCCTCGTCCCCCTGCTGGCGCCGTGGGAGCTCCTCGTGCGACCGCGGTGGACGACGTTCGCGTCTCCATTCTTCGCCTTCGCGCTGTTCATCTCGTTGGGAGCGACCGGGCTCGCCGTCCAACTGATGTCGGGCGCGGTCCTCGGGCGGTCAACCCGGCTCGTCATCGACCGCTCGGAGCGGGCGCTTCAACTGACGACGTGGGGCCTGTTCCAGCGCTCGACCCGCCGGGTGCCGCTCGAGCAGGTCACCTCGGTTTCCGTCGTGACGCACGAGGGCTCGGAGGGGCCAGACACCTTCTCGCTCTCGTTCGCCCTCGCCGACGGGAGCCAACTCGAGTCACCGTGGGTCGACCGCGTCGACGCCGCCGACCAGGCCGCCAAACTCGTCACCACGTGGCGCGACCTCGTCGCACCGAGACGCGACGTGCTCAGTGACGCACCGAGACCGACGTCTCCGGCTTGAGGTCGTTGCGTGGGTCGACGACGACGTTCGCCGCGGCCGTGAGCAGCGCCATCAGCTCGCCGCGGCGGTCGCCCCGCGTGAGGAACTGGTCACCGAGCCCCTTCAGGCAGCGTGTGTCGCGCGGGTTTCGCTGCAACGCCTCGATGACCGGCTCCGGCACTTCGCGCTCGAAACCGAGGCCCGCAAGCTGGGTGACGAGGGCGGCCAGCGCTTCCTTCGCGCGTTCGACACTCTTGAAGTGCTGGGTGCGCTCGCGCGGCTGGTCGAGCGTGCCCCAGCGCGTGGCGACCGAAGCACCGAGTTGATGGCCTACCCAAAACTGTCCGTCTTTGCGCACGAGCCGCACGTGAACGGTCTCCTCTCGCGGGACTCTCAGGCGTTCAACCGCGCGAGCACCTGTTGAAGCGCAGAGAGCGTCAAGGGTTTGGTGAGCACCGCGTCCATGCCCGCGGCGTGGCAGTGCTCGAGTTCCTCGCGCATCGCCGAGGCCGTGAGCGCCTCGCAGACGAGCCGTGACTTCGACGGGAAGCTGGTTCAGCGCCGACCCTCAGGCAGTCGCTGAAGCGCTGACCCGCAAAAAAAAACGACGGGCGCCTCGAAGAAGGGGGCTGATCTCCCCAAAACCGAAGCGCCCTTCGACTCCCAACAACTCAGTGACGGTTCAGGCCTTGGGCGCGTAGCTCAGGCAGTGGCCTTCGGGGTTCACGGCGCCCGTGAAGAGCTTGCACGCGCCGCAATCGCCGTACTTCGCGGCTTCGAACTGCGCACACCCCTTACAGTTCTTTCCGGCCTCGGCAGACTTCTCTTTGTACTGGAGGGCGCGGCGCAGCTGCTTCGAGGCGTCGTCGATCGGCGCCTTGTCTTTGCAGTTGAGGTTGCTGGCGGCGGCGGGTTGACCGGCATCAGCGGGGGCCTGCGCTGCGGCCGGTTGACCGGCATCGACAGCGGCCTTGGCCGCCGGCTTGGCCGGAGGGGCGGCGAGCGCCTTCGCAAAGCTGGAAACGACGACGAGGCTGCTCGCCGTGAGTCCAATGGCCTTGAGGGTCTGACGGCGGTCGATCAGGGTGTTGCGTTCATCATTGTGGTCGTTCACGTATGAGTCTCCATCGGCGAGAAAAGTGGGCGCACCAGAGGCCGACTTTGGGCGCAGTATGCGACCCTTCGTCGCTGTGAGCTTTCCTTTTTTTCTGGCTGCGGTGCTGAAGGACGGAGGCCGACGGTCTGTATTCGCGCTCGTCAGTTGATGACGGGCACCGTGCAGACCGACTGAATGCACGACAGCGGCGCAGCGCAGTCTGCATTGACGACGCATCGGGTACCGACGGTGCCCGTCCCCGTCGGCGTCGTCGGGGGCGTGGTCGGCATGGGCGTGCACTGCGCACCACCCGAGCCTGAGCCTTCCGACACGCCGGCGTCTTCGTCGTCGACGTCGCACTCGCTGTCGTCATTGGCCTCGTCGTCCTCACAGACCTCGACCTCGTCGCACGACTGGGTGCTGGTCGAACCCGGGCTGCTCGCCGGAACCGCGAGCGCCG
>JBILUC010000158.1:0-4418 GCA_044371205.1 Archangium sp. | reverse complement strand
ATGCGACCGTCCGAGAATCCACCGGTAAGCCGTATGCGGGAAACCCGCACGTACGGTTTGAACGGGGGTGGTGCTTCCGGAACTGGCAGTTCAACTCGCAGTAAAGGAAGCACCATCTACCAATGAAAAACCTGGCAGCGCTCATCACGGTGTTCTCTTTGTCTGCGTTCGCAGGCGCCGAGCTGGGCAAGCCGGCCCCTGACTTCAAGCTCAGCGAGACCGTGCTGTCGTCGTCGAAGCGCAGCGTCGCCCGCTGGTTCGGCGCGGTGCGGACGAAGCCCAGGTCCACGAAAGCCTCACCGTCGACCACGAAGGCCACGGGAGCCGGCGGTGGCGTGGGGCGCGCGAGCAGCAGCGCACCAACGGCGCAGAGCGCGACGATGGCCCCGGCGGCCGCGCGACGGCGCCTCGTTCGCGCGCGCGCCCGCGCGGCGAGGGCGGTGACGTTGGGCATCGGCATCTCGGCGACGAGGGAGGCGCGCGCCGAGGCCACCACCTGCGCCAGGGCCGTCTCGGAGCGGTCACCCATGGCGGTCCTCTCTTTCAGGCCGACGCGTCGGGTCCCCGAACCGCTCGTCGAGGGCAGCCCTCGCCTCGGCCAGGCGGCGCTTCGCGGTTGCCAGCGAGACGCCCATGGCCTGGGCGACCTCGGTCAGCTCGAGCTGCTCGAGGTGCCGCAGCGTGAAGGCGAGGCGTTGCTCGACAGTGAGGGTGCCGAGTTCCTCAAAGAGCTGCTTGACCTCGAGCCCACCGACGGGGCATCGGCGACTGGCTCGTCCGAAGTGAAGAGGGCCGAGAAGAACCGGCCGCGTCGTCGTCGGCGCAGCTCGAGCCGCACCGTGTTGAGCGTGACGGCGACCACGAACCCTTCGAGCGCCGCATCGTGGCGGATGGTGGGGATGCGCTCCAGCAGCCTCGTGAAGGCCTCCTGCGCCAGTTCCTCTACCGCGACGTCGGGCCCGATCGTACGCAGCACCAGCCGGTGAATGCGCTGGCCGAAGCGGTGCCAGAGCGCGGTCGGCGCATCGCGGCGGCCCTCGCGAAGCGCCTGCACCAACCCAGTCTCGTCCCGCTGAATGACCCGCAGCGCCATGTTCGACCAGGAGTGTGTCACGAAGATGGGAAGCGGCTCACGGCCCGCGACTTCGGCTAGAACCGCTTGCCATGCGTCTTCTCCGTGTGGTCGTCGGAGTGGGGCTGTTGGGGCTACGGGCGCGTCCTCGTTCTGCGGTGAGCCCTCCCAATCGATGGAGCTCGTCGATTCAGAGCAACGACGTTGCGCTGTCTTTTCGCGTGCTGTCCCCGGGCGAGACCGCGACGCGTGGGGGCATCTCCACGCGGCGCGGCGTGATGCGTGCTGCAATTTCGGCGGCCGTCGGGCGCTGGCTGGCTTCCCACGAGAGCGCTCGCGTCAACACCTGGGCCACCTCCACTGTCAGCGAAGGGCAGGCCACAGCAAAATCAAAGGTGGGGGGGGCGAGGCCCTTGAGCTTGAGGACGATGGCTGGTTCTTCCCAGGGGCGTTTGCCGGTCAAGAGCTCGCAGGCGATGACGCCGAGAGAGAAGACATCTGCTGCCGCCTGCTTGCCAGCCGAGGCTGAGACAGAGACTTCCGGTGCAATGTAGGCTGGCGTACCCAGAACGGTGCCCGCCTGCGTGAGTTTGTCATCGGCGGCGCCCCCCAACTGACTGAGCCAGGAATCACCTGTTTCGGGTTTGTGGTTGGCCGGAGCGTCGGTGCCGAAGCTCGAAATACCGAAGTCCGTCAGCTTGACCCGCACACCGTTGGCTTCCCTGGCGAGGAGGATGTTTCCAGGCTTGAGGTCGCGGTGAATGATGTTCGCGGCGTGCAGGCCCGCCAGCCCTTCGGCGACTTGCCGTATGACTTCGAGGCCGAAGCCCGTGTCGACGAGCCGCTCTCTTTCTTCGAGGCTGAAGCCACTGACCAACTCGAGCACCAGAAAAAGCAGCCCGCGCTCGTCGACTCCAGCGTCGACGACGCCCACCACGTTCTCATGCGTCAAATTGCACAGAATCTCAGCCTCGCGAACGAAGCGAATGGCGCCGCTGCCCGTCTGGGCATCAGACATCACCTTCATCGCGAACTCATGTTCATCGGTGACGCGCGTCACGTTGTAGACCCGGCCCATGGCACCCGCGCCGATGAAGCCGTTGACGCGGTAGCGAGAATCGACGACCGCGCCGTGCTCGAGGGTGCCAGCCGCCGCGCCGAGCTTGCTCAACGCAGCAGCCAGTGCCTTCGAGCGTTGGGCAATCTGGAACTTGAGCTCGGTGTTGAGTCGCTGCATTTCCAACTGTTGGGTCTCGAGGACCGTCGCTCTCGTCTCTGAGGCGATCAAGGTGTTGAGAAACTCGCGCGACAAGCCGACGACCTGCAAGAGCGCGAAGATCGTCAGGCCGATGCCTGCCAGGCGGAGCCCGCCCGCCCACGGCGCCAGACCGAGGAAGACATTGAGGTCGATGAACGCAAACGCCCCAAGCAACACCCAGGCGCAGAGGAACAGAGCGGCGTTCATCGAGCGCTTCAGGCTCAGCTTCGTCAACTGAACGAGCTGGTACACCACGACCACTTCGACCGAGACGATCGCTCCACCGCTCGCTGCAATGCCCTCGAACGGTGAGAGGAAGAAGCACGCGCCGAGAATCGAGGCAGTCAGCAGAAGCGGAAACAGTTTTGGGACTGGGCCCAGCTTGAAGACCTCATGCGTGAAATAAACCGACGAGATGCAAGCAACCGTCAGGGTTGAAGCCATGAGGCTGTAGTCCAGCGTGCCCACGCCTTGCGTGAAGCCCGCGGTGAACAGCGGGTAAATGCATGCACCACCCGCCTGCATCGCAAACCAACCAAAATCACGCCGGCGGCGGGCGAGGAAAAACATCAAGGCGTAGGTGAGGGAGACCCCGCAAGTCGAGGAGGCGGCGCTGACGTACGTCCAGAAGGTGAGTCTGGTGCGCCAGCCCAACTCGCGCTGGCCAGCCTCCTGGGTGACGAGCCGAGGGGTGCCCTCGAGCCAGCTGCTCTGGGTCCAGGTGTGCCGTACTTCGAGTGAAATTTCATGACTGCCTGGCGTCAGCTGGCTCGCACAAAAGAGATGCGGGCCCTGAGCGCGGTACGTGGGGCGGGCGGCACCGGTAAAAGAGGGCACCGTCACGTCATCGAAGCGCGCCTCGGTTTCTGCGAGAAGCCAGGGTAACAGCAGACACCGTTGGGCCGCGTCGGTCGTGCGTACCACCGTCGTGAGCCGGTAGGTCTGGGCTTCCGGGGTTACGGGCAAGTGGGCCGGAACCTGCACCTCGACGCTCGCCTGCCCAGAGGTCAGAGACCACCTGTTGAGCTCGATTCCCGGCTCGACGCTGCACCCGAAAAGGCAGCCGAAGGCCAGCAGCAACGCGTGCTTCATGCAGGCGTCTTGGAGGCGTTGAGTCTCGCTTCGAGGGTCGGAGGCAGCAGGAAGGTGAGGCGCGTGTGGCCGATGCGAATGGAGCCCTTGTCTTCGACGAGCAGGCCTTGTTTCGAGTTGGCCCGCGCCGCGCCCAGCCACGTGCCATTCTGGCTGTCAGCGTCGAAAAGTCGCCACTGGCTTGCGCCATCGTGCGCGAGCCAGGCGTGAAAGCGACTGACCGAGGGGTGGTCGATGACCACGTCGTTCGAGGCGATACGGCCGATGGTTACGCCCATCGAGAAGACATTTCTCTTCGTCTTCTCGACGGCAAAGACGAAGGGAACCTCGGGCCCCGATTTCGCTTCAGACATCAACTCGCTGATGGCCGCCGTCCTGTGCCACAACTCCTCGAGCGCTGCGCCTTCGAGGCGCGCCCACCAGAGGCTGGGGTGGGTGACGGGCTGGCCCGAACTGATCCACTGTTTCCATTCGGCAAGCGTTTGGGGCGACATGGACGCCGTACCTAACCACGGGCAACCTGAACAGAACAAGCGCGATGCCCGGGCCCGACACGGGCCTCTCCACTGCCGAGGTCAATGAACGTCAGCGAGTTCGGACCATGTCGGGCGTGAGCGCGACCTTGCGACCCCGTCGCCCACGCAGGGTGACCTGCATGAGGCCCCGGCGCAGGGCTTCGTTGTAGTGGTCTTGGGCGTGCAATTGCATCGCGGCGGTGTTTCGCAATTTCGAGGAAGGTTCAGTCATGGGGACTCGTCCACTCGACACCGGGCAGCGGCTCGGTGTGCAGGTCAGACGCTTTCTTGAAGTCCTTGAAAGCTCTCGAGGAAGGGCGCGTCCTGGGGCTGAGCGGCACAGGGCCAAAGAACAGAACAGATGGGGTGAAGCGGCTGGCCGCCACTGAGCGTGGTGGTGAAAATGAGCCCCACCAACCCGCAACGCGGTCAACAGCCGCAATGGAGGCCAGCCATGGAGAACATAGGCATCGACGTGCAC